>JBKEDD010000041.1:0-1877 GCA_047975215.1 Jhaorihella sp. | reverse complement strand
GATGCCTCGGCGGCGACTTCTGCCGCAGCGGCGGCCCCTGCCCCGGCGGCCCCGCCCCCCACACCCGCCGCATCGCCTGCTGCGGCGCCCGCCTCGGCTGCTCCTGCGCCGGCAAGCCCGGCACCGGCGGCACCAAAATCGGCCGGCGCGCGGGTTTTCGCCTCGCCGCTGGCACGGCGGCTGGCTGCGGAAAAGGGGCTGGACCTGACCACGATCACCGGAACCGGCCCGCATGGCCGGATCGTGAAAGCGGATGTGGAAGGCGCATCTGCGGCCCCGAAAGCCGCAGCGGCGGCAACCGCCCCTGCCGCGTCATCGCCTGCGGCCCCTGCCGAAGCACCTTCGGCAGATGCGGTCAGGAAAATCTATGCCGATCGCGAGTTCGAGGAAATGCCGCTGGACGGCATGCGCCGCACCATCGCGGCCCGGCTGTCGGAAGCCAAACAGACCATCCCGCATTTCTACCTGCGCCGCGAGGTGCAGCTTGATACGCTGATGGCCTTCCGCAGCCAGTTGAACAAGTCGCTGGAAGGGCGCGGGGTCAAGCTGAGTGTCAACGATTTCATCATAAAGGCCTGTGCGCTGGCGCTGCAAACGGTTCCCGACTGCAATGCCGTATGGGCCGGGGATCGTATCCTGAAGCTGAAACCATCCGATGTTGCGGTGGCCGTGGCGGTCGAGGGCGGACTGTTCACGCCGGTCCTGCGCGATGCCGATATGAAATCGCTTTCGGCACTTTCGGCCGAGATGAAGGATCTTGCCAGCCGCGCCAAGACCAAGAAACTGGCCCCGCATGAATATCAGGGCGGCAGTTTCGCGATCTCCAACCTCGGGATGATGGGGATCGAGAATTTTGACGCCGTCATCAACCCGCCGCATGGGTCCATCCTTGCCGTGGGCGCCGGGATCAAGAAGCCGGTTGTGAATGCGGCAGGCGAGATCGTGGTGGCAACCGTGATGTCGATGACACTTTCGGTCGATCACCGGGTGATCGACGGCGCACTGGGGGCGGAGTTCCTGAAAGCCGTGGTCGAAAACCTCGAAAATCCGATGACAATGCTGGCCTGATCCTTTCCGGCCACCTGTGAGCATGCGCCTGCCGTTTCATTGCGGCAGGCGTATTCGTTTCTGCGCAGAACCCCGGCTCCACAATGCGACTCGCAATTTACACCGGCGGCTTGCCGCATGGCCCGGCCTCGTCTAATCAGGGGGCAACGAAAGGCTTTTCCATGCGTATCCTGATCACGAATGACGATGGCATCAATGCCCCCGGTCTTGAGGTGCTGGCGGGCATTGCCGCTGAAATCGCCGGCGATCAGGGCGAGGTCTGGACCGTGGCCCCGGCCTTTGAACAATCCGGTGTCGGCCATTGCATCAGCTATACTCAGCCAATGCTGATCGCCAAACTTGCACCGCGCCGCTATGCCACCGAAGGCAGCCCCGCCGAGTGCGTGCTGGCCGGGCTTTACGACGTCTTGCAGGGGGCGAAACCCGATCTGGTGCTTTCCGGTGTGAACCGGGGCAACAACTCTGCCGAAAACGCGCTTTATTCCGGCACCCTGGGCGGTGCGATGGAGGCGGCATTGCAGGGCATCCCGGCCATCGCGCTTTCGCAGTTCATGGGACCGGAGACGAACGATCTTGCCGACCCCTATGAGGCTGCGCGGGTACATGGTGCTTCGGTGGTGCGTGCAATCCTGAAGGCGGGTCTGTGGCAGGCGGATGCGGATTACAAACTGTTCTACAATGTGAATTTCCCCCCCGTTGCCGCCGCTGCCGTGCGCGGCACGAAGGCCGCCGCACAGGGTTTCCGCCGCGATACCTGCTTTTCCGCCGATCCGCATGTCTCGCCTTCGGGCAAGCGGTTTTTGTGGATC
>JBKEDD010000040.1:0-110551 GCA_047975215.1 Jhaorihella sp. | reverse complement strand
GTCGCCGAATTCCTCCGATTTCCGCTCGAGCCCGGCCAGCAGGGTTTCCAGCCCCGGCAGCAGCACGTCATTGGCCAGTTGCGCCGCCGCGATATGCATGGCGGTCGGGAAGGTGTCGTTCGAGGACTGGCCCATGTTCACATGATCGTTGGGATGCACCGGATCCTTCGATCCGATCGTGCCGCCCAGGATCTCGATGGCGCGGTTGGCGATCACCTCGTTGGCGTTCATGTTCGATTGCGTGCCCGATCCGGTCTGCCAGACCACCAGCGGGAAGTTATCGTCAAGCTTGCCCTCGATCACCTCGCCGGCGGCTTCGATCACGGCGTCGGCCAGCCTGGCTTCCAGCTTGCCGCTGGCCTTGTTGGCCATGGCGCAGGCCTTCTTGATGACCCCCAGCGCGCGCACGATCGCCACGGGCTGACGTTCCCAGCCGATGGGAAAATTCATCAGGCTGCGCTGGGTCTGCGCGCCCCAGTACTTGTCGGCGGGCACTTCGAGCGGGCCGAAACTGTCGGTTTCGGTGCGGGTCTGGGGCATCTGTCACTCCGTCCTGATATGCAAGCTGCGCGGTCGCAAGCCGTTTACCCGCGCAACACGGTGCGCGCAATCGGCCAGTTGCGCGCAGGAGGCGGCCGAGGGCGGGCAACGGCGCGATCACTTGCCCGTGGCCGCGTGATCTGGGTCATTGTTCCCGGGCGTACAGTTTGTAAGATGGCGCCGTCGCATGTCCGCGGGCGGTACGGGTCCGGCCGCGGCGGATGCCAACCCGAAAGGACTGACCATGCGCGCCACCCCCAGGATGACCGCCGGGCCGGCAAGGCGGATCTTCGCCGGTCTGATCTTCGTGCTGCTGGCTATGGGCGCCGTTGCGGCACGGGCCGATATCGCGCCGTTCGTCGGCGATTTTTCCGGCTCGGCCGAGATGGTGTCGGCGGATGGCACATCCACGCCGCGTGACATGAGCGTCACCATCAGCAAGACCAGGGACGGCTTTCGCGTCGGATGGACCACCATCACCTACAAGTCCGACGGGCGCACCAAGGTCAGCCCCTTTTCGGTGGATTTCCTGCCGACCGACCGCCCCGGCATCTATTCGGCCGCCATGCAGCGCAATGTGTTCGGTCACGCGGTGCCGCTCGATCCGATGAGGGGCGAACCCTATGTCTGGGGCCGGATCACGGGAGACACCCTGACGGTCTATTCGCTGTTCGTGGACGACAAGGGCGGCTACGAGATGCAGCAATACGACCGGACCCTGGCAGAGGGCGGGCTGATGCTGGAGTTCTCGCGCTTGCGCAACGGTGAAATGCTGCGGTCGGTATCGGCGTTCCTGAAACGGCAGTAGCGACCGGCGGCGCGGCCCCACTTGCCATATCAAGTGTGCGGCATAAGTTGCTGAAAAGGCCGTGAATACCTGGGGCGGCCGTTGCTGTGGCGGCCTGCTACTTGCGGAAATGGTCAAGCGAGACGATCTCGGCATCCGGGTGGCCGGCATGCTCTCCCGGTGCCTTGTTGCCGGTCTCGGGCGACGCGCCGTCGCCATCGTCGTCCGGGTCTTCGTCATCTTCCGCACCGGATTCGAACCGCAGCCCGAATTCAACCGAAGGATCGACGAAGGTGCGGATCGCGTCATAGGGGATATAGAGGGGTTCCGGCGCATCTCCGAAATTCAGCGTCACCGCAAAGCCGTCCTCGCCAACGTCGAGCCCGTCGAACCAGTGCTGCATCACCACCGTCATTTCGCCCGGATACCGGTCGCGCAGCCAATCTGCCAGCCGGGCGTCCGGGTGGGTCGTGTCGAAGGTGATGAAGAAATGGTGCGCCCCGGGCAGGCCGTGTTCTGACACATCCGCCAGCACGGTCCGGATCAGACCGCGCATTGCCTTGTGCATGAGGTTTCCGTAGTCGATCTCGCCGGACATTACGCTTTCCCGCATTTTTGGGACAGCATAGGGGATTCGGGTGGAAACGAAAGCCCGCCTGACCGAGATTTTGCCTCAACGCATGAGGAAATCGGGGGCGTCTGCGGTACGCGTCTGGATCCGCCGGGCCGGGTTGGGCGAACCATCTGCAATGATATGAAGGAAGGTGCAGGCTTCTGTTGCCAGGTGCCTGCGGACCCCGCCTTGCGCGGCTAGGCGCAAGGGCTTGAGTTTCGGTCTTGTTACCGCTTAGGCGGCAACTGCAACCGGAGCATGATTGTCGTTGGCAATTATGCTTTACGGACCGATAACGGTGGTACCTCACCGGGACAAAGCCACGTCTTTACACGTTCGTCGATCCTGTTTCGGCCCCATGTCCCCCCAACGAAGGGTATCTGGTGGAGCCGCCGGGTACCGCCCCCGGGTCCGATCCGCTTATTTCACGCGCGTTTATGTCCATAGTCCCTTGCGGGACAGCACAAACATAGGCGCGACCGGGCGCCAGTTGAAGAGGGAAAATTCGAATGCAAACAAATCCCGCCACCTTGCGTCTGGCGGTGGCTGCGGTCAGGCGCAATGCGCCCTTTCGGCCTCTTGCATTGCCTCGGCGGTAGCCTCCAGCGTCAGCAGGATCGAGGCGTGCCGGTTCTTGTATTCGCGCGCCGGAAGCAACACCTCAAGCCCTTCGAAGGGCGCATCGGGAACCGGGCCGCCCTCTTTCAGCATGGCGCGCAACTGTCGGCGGGCGGTTTCCACCTGCACCCGTGTCGCGCCGATGATGCTGGCGCCGACAACCGAGGCGGCAGCCTGTCCCAGCGCGCATGCCTTCACGTCCTGGCCGAAATCCGTGATCCGGCCGCCGGTCATCTTCACATCGACCGTGACGGTCGAGCCGCAAAGCGGCGAGCGGCGCTTGGCCGTTGCATCGGGATTGGCCATCCGTTCATGGTGCGGAATATCCGCGGCCAGCGCCAGTATCTGCGCCGAATAAAGCTTGATGAGGTCGGTGTCGCCGGGCATCGGGGATCCTTGGGGGCTTTCGTTCGCCGCTTGCTCCATACATAGTCGGCGCAAACGCCGATGCAAAAGGTTTTTGCCCCAGATGCCCGATACCGTCACGTTCGATCCTGCAACCCTCGTCTACAACGATGCCGGTCTGATCCCGGCCATTGCGCAGGATGCCGGTACAGGCGAGGTGCTGATGCTGGCCTGGATGAACGCGCAGGCCGTGGCGCGCACGCTGGAAACGGGCCGCGTCACCTACTGGTCGCGGTCGCGGGCGGCGTTCTGGGTCAAGGGCGAAAGTTCGGGCCATGTGCAGGAACTGGTCGAGTTGCGCCTGGACTGCGACCGCGACTGCCTGCTGGTGCTGGTGCGCCAGACCGGACCGGCCTGCCATACGAACCGGCGCAGTTGTTTCTATTCCGCGGTGCGCGGCGGGGCAGAGGTGGAGATCATGGCTCCGCAAAGCTGAAGCCGCAGTCGTTTGCCCGGCGAAGAATTCACCGTCTGCCGGCGACGCTCATAGCCCCGTCATGGCGCGAATGTCGGCCGGACTGGCCCCATCGGCGCGAAAGCGGGCGATGGCGCGGGCATCGTCGCGCTTGGCCAGGCGCCGGCCCGTGCTGTCGCGGATCAGCCGGTGGTGATGATATTCGGGAACCATGAGCCCCAGAAGGCCCTGCAACAGCACATGGATCTGCGTCGCCCCGAACAGATCCTCGCCGCGCACGACATGGGTGATGCCCTGATCGGCATCGTCCACCACCACCGAAAGATGATAGGAGCCGCCCATGCCACGGCGCACCAGAACGATGTCGCCGACCTCGTGCACCAGCTGGGCGGCGTCGACGTGGTGGTTGCCGCCATGCGCCGGGCCGGATTCGGTGAACCGGATGCGCGGAATGGCGCGCGTCGCCCTGGCCATGTTCAGGCGGATCACGTCATCGGCGCGGGCCTCGGCCATGCCGCGGTTGCGGCAGGTGCCCGGGTAGATGCGCCCGTCGGGTCCGAATTGTGGCACACCTTCCTGCGGCGCGCCGGCGGCGGCGTCGATATCGGCCCGCTTGCACCGGCAGGGATAGGTAAGGCCCATCGCGGTCAGGCGGGCGACCGCCTGCGCATATCGCGCAAGCCGCCGCGATTGCCGTATCACCGGGCGCGGCCAGTCGATACCCAGCCAGTGCAGGTCGTCGAAGATCTGCGCCTCCCATTCGGGGCGGGCGCGGGCGCGGTCGATATCCTCGATCCGCAGCAGGAATTGGCCCCGGGCCGCGGTCGCCATGTCATGCGCCAGCAGCGCCGAATAGGCGTGGCCCAGATGCAGCGGCCCGGTCGGGGATGGGGCAAAGCGGGTCGTGAAAGTCACTTCTTTTCAATAATATAAACTGTGGCCTTAAGGCCGATCCCAGGCAGGTGCGGGCCGTGTTCGCAGCTTAGCAGCTTTGCCGCGCCGGAATCGAGCCATTCGTTGAGCCGGCCGATATAGGCCGGATCCGCGAGCGCATGATCGTTCAGCGACAACGCCAGAATCCCACCACGCGCCAGTGCCCGCATCAGCAGATCAAGCGTCGCGGGCGGCGCCGCCCCCACGCTGATTACGCCCGCCGCCACGATCGCGCCATATGCGCCTTCGGCGATTGGCGTCCGGTCGGCCAGGTCCAGCAGCGAAAGGTCGCGGTAGACACCCTTGGCGCGGGCGCCCTCCAGCATTCCGGCTGACGGATCCATCCCATCGACGATTTTGAACCCCGCGCGGCGCAGCGCGAGGCCGGAAAGCCCGGTGCCGCAACCGAAATCCAGAATCCCGGCCTTTGGATCGGGCAGTTGCCGCCACAGCGCCGCCGCCAGCCGGTCCGGCGTGGCATAGCCGTTTTCGGCAAGTTCGGCGTCATATGTCGCGGCCCATTCCTCGTAGTGGTCGCGGGTGGCCTTGGGGGTCTCAAGGCCATAGGTCTTGCCCAGGAACTTGTCGCTCATGCGAGCAATAAAGCAAAGCCGTCAGGCCGCGTCCAGTGCCGCCCGGGCAAGCCAACCCGTCCAGGCCGCCTTGGCGCGGTCGGTATAGGCAAGATAGCGGTCCTTGCGGCCCCGGCGCCCTCCCTTCGGGCCGTCCACCGGGCGGAAAAGGCCGAAATTGACGTTCATCGGCTGAAAGCTCCGGGCCTCGGCACCGCCGGTGATATGATGGATCAGGGCGCCCGTGGCGCTGTCCTGCGGCACTTCGGGCAGGGGGGTGCCAAGGATGTCGGCGGCCGCCATCCGCCCGGCCAACAGCCCCATCGCCGCGCTTTCGACATAGCCTTCGACACCGGTGATCTGGCCCGCGAAACGGATATGCGGGCGCGATCTGAGGCGCATCCGCGAATCCAGCAGAAGGGGCGAGTTCAGAAACGTGTTGCGGTGGATGCCGCCAAGACGGGCAAAGCGTGCGTTCTCCAGCCCCGGGATCATGCGGAACACGTCCGCCTGTGCGCCGTATTTCATCTTGGTCTGGAATCCGACGATGTTGTAAAGCGTTCCGAGCGCGTTGTCGCGGCGCAACTGGACCACCGCATGCGCCTTGATCTGCGGCCGATGCGGGTTCGTCAGGCCGATGGGCTTCATCGGGCCGTGGCGCAGGGTTTCGCGGCCGCGTTCGGCCATGACCTCGATAGGCAGGCAACCATCGAAATAGGGGGTGGGGTCGGGCGCGGAGGCTGCCTCGCCATCGTGGAATTCGGTCTTGTCGGCGGCCAGCAGCGCGTCGATGAACGCCTCGTACTGGTCACGGTCCATCGGGCAGTTCAGGTATGCGGTGCGTTCGGCCTCGGTTTCGCCCTTGTCGTAACGCGACTGCATCCAGGCGCACGACATGTCGATGCTGTCGGCGTAGACGATGGGGGCGATGGCATCGAAGAATGCCAGCGCCTCTGCGCCGGTCTGCGCGGCGATGGCCCGGCCCAGCGCGTCAGATGTCAGCGGACCGGTGGCAATGATCCAGTGGCCGGATGAGGGGAGTTCCGTAACCTCTTTGCCTGAAACAGAAACATTCGGGTGCTCATGAAGGCGCGTGGTGACGGTTCGGGCAAACAGGCCGCGATCGACCGCCAGCGCCCCGCCGGCCGGAAGGCGATGCGCATCGGCCGCCGCCATGATCAGCCCGCCCGCCGCGCGCATTTCCCAGTGAAGCAACCCGACCGCATTGTGTTCGTCGTCGTCAGAACGGAACGAGTTCGAGCATACCATCTCGGCCAGGTCACCCGTCTTGTGCGCGAAGGTGGCGACATGCGGGCGCATCTCGTGGATGACGACAGTTATCCCGGCCTGTGCCGCCTGCCAGGCGGCTTCGGCGCCGGCCATGCCGCCGCCCACGATATGCAATGTCTCGCTCATGCGCTGCGACATAGGTCAGGGTGGGGGTGCGCGCAACCGGCCGTCGCGTCATGCCTCGCCGCGGCGCGGTTGCAGCATCAGCCACAAGAGAGCGGCCCCGGCCAGGAACAGGAGCGGCGCCATCGCCATGTTGACGGCGGTCCAGCCTTCCTGCGCGGAACCCCCCGAACAGTTCATCAGCCCGCCCGAGGCCAGCGATGCGAGAGTGACGCCGCCGAACACCAGCAGATCGTTCAGCCCCTGCATGCGGCCGCGTTCCTGCGGTTCGTGCGCGCCGGCCAGCATGGTGGTGGCGCCGATAAAGCCGAAATTCCAGCCCAGCCCCAGCAGGATCAGCGCGACAAAGAAGTTCTCGAGCGCCACGCCCGCCAGCGCGACCGCCCCGGCGCCGGCGAGGATCACCAGTCCGCTCGCCATGATCCGCTCGACCCCGAAGCGCGCGATCAGGTGGCCGGTGAAGAAGGACGGTGCGAACATCGCCAGCACATGCGAGGAAACCACATCGGCGGCGTTACCCTGGGTATAGCCGCAGCCGACCATCGCCAGCGGCGTCGAGGTCATGACCAGGTTCATCAGCGCGTAGGAAACCATCGCGCAGATCACCGCGACCGCGATGCGCGGCGTAGTGATGAGCTCCCACCGGGTCCGCCCGCGCGGCGCATCCACCGCCGGCACCGGCGGTTTCGGGATGTCGATAAGGAAGAACAGCAGCGATCCGACGATGTTGATCGCAATTACCGCGAGATAGGCGCCCAGGAAGGGGACAATGAATGCCTGGCTGGTGGCCTTGACCAGTTGCGGGCCGATCACCGCCGATACCAGCCCTCCGGCCATGACGTAGGAAATTGCCTTGGGCCGGAACGCATCCGATGCGGTATCGGCGGCGGCGAAGCGGTAAAAGCCCTGCGCGCTCATGTAGATGCCGGTCAGGAAACTGCCCATGAGGAAGATCGGGAACGAACCGAGGTAAAGCCCGTATGCGCCGACGGCGCCGCCGGTCGCCCCGCCAAGGGCGCCCAGAAAGAACCCGGTGCGTCGGCCCCAGTGCTGCATGATCGCCGAAACCGGCGTGGCCGACAGCATCGAGCCCAGCACGATCAGCGAGATCGGCAGCGTGGCCAGACAGGCGTTGGACGCAAGCGACTGGCCGGCCAGTCCGCCGATGGTGAAGATCATCGGCATCTGCGCGCCAAGAATCGCCTGCGCGGCGACCAGAACGGCCACGTTGCGTTTCGCCTTGCTGTCGTCGCTTGCCTGCATATCGTGTGCGTATCCGTGAATGTGTTCCCGCACAAGCGGCTTGCGATACGGGTACGGGCCGCTAGGCTGCGCGACGCCGGGAAACCGGAAGATGTGACGCCGCGTCACGACCAGAGGGGGCGGTATGGACGTAGGACGAATCATCGAAACACCGGCCTGCGTGGCCGAGGGCGCGGCCTGGCTCGCAGCCGCCGAACCGCGCTTTGCCATGGCGCTTGAGGCGACCGGCCCGTTGCCGCTGCGCCGCCGTCGGGACGGGTTCGCCCAGCTTCTGAACGCCATCGTCAGCCAGCAGGTTTCGGTCGCTTCGGCCGATGCGATCTGGGGCCGGATGAAGGCGGCGGGGCTGACCGGGGCGCGCAACGTGCTGCGTGCCAGCGACGACGACCTGCGCGGCGTCGGGCTGAGCCGGCAGAAGATGCGCTATGCGCGCGCGCTGGCCGCGGCGCGGATCGACTACAAGGGCCTGCGCGACGTGCCCACCGAACAGGTTGTCGGGACGCTGGTCGAGGTGCCGGGGATCGGCGTCTGGACGGCCGAGATATACGCTATGTTCAGCCTCGGGCGGGCCGATGTGTTCGCGCCGGGCGATCTGGCATTGCAGGAATCGGCGCGCCTGCTGTTCGACCTGCCCGAGCGGCCGAAGGATCGTGCGCTGCGCAACATGGCCGAAGCCTGGTCGCCCTGGCGCTCGGTGGCGGCAAGGCTGCTTTGGGCCTGGTACCGCATCGCCAAGGGGCGCGAGGGCGTGTCGGACTGATCGGCGCGGCCGGGCCCGTCGGCTTGTCAGATCCGGCGCGGCATGCCAGAACCCTGCCAACGCCGCGATGGCCACGGCTGCGCGCATCAAACTGGAAGGGACAGGCATGACACGGGTATTGAACGCCGGCCGGCGCGAACCGGTTTCGGGAACGACGCGATCGGCCGTGGTGTTCGTCCATGGCTATGGCGCGAACGGGGCCGATCTGCTCGGGCTGTCCGATCCGCTGGGCGAACATCTGCCCGACACGCTGTTCGTGGCGCCCGACGCGCCGGAAGCCATCCCGGGGATGCCCTTTGGCTATCAGTGGTTCCCGATTCCCTGGCTGGACGGATCGTCCGAGGAAGCGGCGGAACGGGGTATGCGCGCGGCGGTGGACGATCTGAACGCGTTTCTCGACGCGCTCATGGTCGACGAGGATCTGATGCCCGAACAGGTTGTGCTGTTCGGTTTCAGCCAGGGCTCGATGATGAGCCTGCACATCGCGCCGCGCCGCGACGATCCGGTGGCCGGCGTCATCGCCTTTTCAGGCCGCCTGCTGTCGCCGGAAACCCTGGCCGACGACGTCAGGGTGCGCATGCCGGTGCTGCTGGTGCATGGCGATCAGGATGACATGGTGCCGGTGCAATCGCTGCCCGAGGCCGCCGAGGCGTTGCAGAAGGCCGGGTTTCAGGACGTGTTCGCCCATATCATGAAAGGTACCGGCCACGGAATCGCCCCGGACGGCCTGAGCGTGGCATTGGCCTTCATGCGGGACAAGCTGGGGCTGTAGCGCCGAACGCGAAACAATCACAAGGCTTGTCAGTAATTGTGTCTGGGAAACGATGGTGTTGCTGCCGGATTCCAGATTTTCGGGGCATTCTCTGGCATCGCGTCGGGTGACGCGATATAGATGCAACGATTGATTTGGATGCCGGAACCGGAATATGTTTATCGTACTCGTCGGAGTAGTACTTTTTGTTTCCAACCCGAATATCGGGATCTTCGTGATAACGCTGGGTGTCATGGTCTGGACCAGCGCAAAAAGCAGGAATCGGCGCGAAACCGTGCCGGGCGTTGCCGACCGCGTCTGCGAAAATGACCGGATTGAAGGCCCGTCGTCGTTCGGCGGCATCGTGGCGGTCAGGCGCGAACTGCAAGACAGCCGCCACGGTGCAGGGCGGACGATCTAGTCACCGCGACGGCGGGTTCGGTCCAAAGCCCCGGAAAAGCACCGGAAACGGGGCCGCGCCGGGAACGGTCTGCGAATCGTCGGCAACGTCGGGTCGGGCCCGCGCAGTCCGGCCTTGCGATGAATTCTGGCCGCTGGGTACGGGCCAGGGAAGCTCTGGTAAGGAGATCTGGGGCCGCCGCGGCGGGACTGTCGCAACCGGAGAGAGAACCGGTTTGGAGGGACCTTCCGCCAGCAGCGGCCCAAATGCACCGGGTTGTCACCCGTTGACCGTATCCTTGCCACAGTTCCGCCCGATTTGAAACCCCGGCATGAGAAACAGTGGCAAGAAAATGCGAAACGATGCGGCGCGGCATCGCTTGCGGGGCGGAGTCTGCCGCCGCGGGTGATGGGGGCGGCTATTGCCGCCAGTCGGGCGAACGTTTGTCGATGAAGGCGGCAATGCCTTCCTCCGTGTCGCGGTAGAGCATGTTTTCCACCATGACGCGACCGGCATGGGCGTAGGCCTCGTCCACCGGCATCGTGATCTGGTCATAAAACGCGCGCTTGCCGATCTTGACCGCCGCGCCCAGCTTGGCCGCCAGGGTTTCGGCCATCTGTGCCGTCGCGGTTTCCAGATCGCCGGGCGGAACCGCGTGGTTGATCAGCCCCAGTGCCTCGGCGCGCGCCGCGTCGATGAAGCGGCCCGTCGTCAGCATCTCGAAGGCGTTCTTGCGCGGCACATTGCGGGACAGCGCGACCATCGGTGTAGAGCAGAACAGGCCGATATTCACGCCGTTGACTCCGAACCGCGCGTCCGACGCGGCGATCGCCAGATCGCAACTGGCGACGAGTTGGCAGCCTGCGGCGGTGGCGATGCCGTGTACCTGCGCGATCACCGGTTGCGGCAGGTCGCGGATCGACAGCATCATGGCGGCGCACCGCTCGAACAGATCCGTGAAATAGGCGCGCCCGCCATCCTCGGCCTGGCGCCCGGCGGTCATCTGTTTCAGGTCATGCCCGGCACAGAACGCCTTGCCCGCACCCGACAGGATCACCGCGCGGATTGTGCTGTCCTGCCTGAGCGTGTCGAATTGGGCCTGCAAGGCGGCCAGCATCTCGTCGCTCAGCGCGTTCAGCCGCTCGGGTGCGTTCATTCGCAGATGCGCAACCGCGCCGGTGTCGTGACGTTCCAGCAATACCATCTTGCTCTCCGTGCCATTCATCGGAACAACTCTAGGCGTAATGCAGGGAGAGGAAAAGCATGACACTGGCAATGACGGCAACCGAGGTGATGGACTACATGGCCGCGGAGTTCCCGCAGGTGCGTGACGAATTCGCCATCGACGCGCTGAGCGAGGACCGGCTGACGATGCGGCTTCTGGTTGGCGACCGGCATCTGCGCCCCGGCGGAACCGTGTCGGGGCCGTCGATGTTCGCGCTGGCCGATTGCGCGGTCTATGCGATGGTCCTTGCCCGGGTCGGGCGCAAGGCGCTGGCGGTGACGACCTCTTGTTCGATGGATTTCATGCGCAAACCGGCAGCCGGCGTGGACGTGATCGCCGAATGCCGGCTGCTCAAGCTCGGCCGGGCGCTTGCCGTGGGCGATCTGCTGCTCTACTCGGGCGGGCAGGGGGCGCCGGTGGCACGCGCGACCATGACCTATTCCATTCCGCCCGATACTGGGGTATAATAATACCTATTTCGTAGCCGACTGATTTTGCTATATAATAATGGCATCATGGTGCTTGACTGCGCAAGGCAGGGGGCGTAAACCGCGGCCATCGAATTCGGGCGGGCGCGTTTCGTGCCCGCCTTTCACGTCAGACAGGACACCAAGCCGATGAAAACCTTCTCTGCGACGCCAGCAGACATCGACAAGAAATGGATCCTGATCGACGCCGAGGGCGTCGTTCTGGGCCGGCTCGCATCGATCGTCGCCATGCGCCTGCGTGGCAAGCACAAAGCCTCGTTCACCCCGCACATGGACATGGGCGACAACGTCATCGTCGTCAACGCCGACAAGGTGCAGATGACCGGCAAGAAGCGCGATGAGCATTTCTACTGGCACACCGGCCATCCCGGCGGCATCAAGTCGCGCACCAAGCAGCAGATCCTGGACGGCGCGCACCCCGAACGCGTGGTGTATCAGGCCGTCAAGCGCATGCTGCCCGGCAACCGTCTGAGCCGCCGGCAGATGACCAACCTGCGCATCTATGCCGGAACCGAACATCCCCACGAGGCGCAAAGCCCCGAAGTTCTGGACGTGAAGTCCATGAACAAGAAAAACACCCGGAGCGCATGACGATGGCCGAACAGATCAACACCCTTGAAGAACTGGGCGCCGTCGCGGGTGCCCAAACGGCGGTCGAGGAAGCCCCGCGCGAACCCGTGCGTGACGAGTTGGGCCGCGCCTATGCAACCGGCAAGCGCAAGGACGCGGTCGCCCGCGTCTGGATCAAGCCGGGTTCGGGCAAGGTCACGGTCAACGGCAAGCCGCAGAACGAATATTTCGCGCGTCCGGTGTTGCAGATGATCCTTGCGCAGCCCTTCGGCATTACCGGGACCGATGGCCAGTTCGACGTTGTCGCCACCGTCAAGGGCGGCGGCCTTTCGGGCCAGGCCGGTGCGGTCAAGCACGGCGTTTCCAAGGCACTGCAACTTTATGAGCCCTCGCTGCGCGGCGCGCTCAAAGCGGCCGGTTTCCTGACCCGCGACAGCCGCGTGGTGGAACGCAAGAAATACGGCAAGGCCAAGGCCCGCAAGAGCTTCCAGTTCTCCAAGCGTTAAGAGCCCTGGCAGCACGAATCGGGAAGGGCCGTCTTCGGGCGGCCCTTTTGGTGTCCGGCCCGGCTCAGACCAGCGATGTCACCCACAGGATCGTCGCGTCCTCGTCGCTTGTCGATACCACGTTGTGCCCCATGGCCGCGTCGTAATAGGCGCTGTCGCCGCGCCGCATTTCGACGGGTTCGTAGAATTCGGTGTAAAGGCGGATCACGCCGGTCAGCACATAGAGGAATTCTTCGCCGTCATGGCGTACCCAGCCGTCGAATTCCTCCATCGAGCGGGCGCGGACGCGGGCGCGGTAGGGCAGCATCTGTTTGCGGGTCAGGCTTTCGGCAAGGAGTTCGTGTTCATAGGTCGTGGTGGCATGGGCCGTGCCCGAACCGGCCGGGGTCACGGTCATGCGCCCGTTGACCTGATCGCGCTGCGGCGGCGTGAACAGTTGCGGCACCGATATCTCCAGCCCCACCGCCAGCTTCTTGAGCGCGTCATAGGTCGGCGACATCTGGCCGTTCTCGATCTTTGAGAGCGTCGAGCGGGCCAGCCCGGCCTGTTTGGCCGCACGTTCGAGCGTCCAGCCCTGGGCCATGCGCAACTCGCGCACCCGTGCACCGAGATCCAGCGGTTCGGCATGGGCCTCGCCGCCGCTGTCGCGGGCGATGCGGATCAGTGAGCGGGGGTCGCGGCTTTTCATGGCGTGTCTATATGGCTGGCGCGGCGTCCTTGCAACGCCGGCGAAGGCACGCTAGCCAGCAACCATGCTGTCCGTCTTCGATCAAGGCCCTCCGCCGCCCTGTCCCGCGCCGTTCAACATGGCGGCGCATGTGCTGGGCCGTGCCGCCGGTCGCGCGGACAAGGTGGCGCTGTCGGTGCTTGGCGCGGGGCGGGCCGAGGACTGGAGCTATGCGCGGCTGGAAGCGGCGGTGCGCGGGACCGGCACCGGACTGTTGCGCGCCGGGCTGAAGCCGGGCGACATCGTGCTGATGCGTCTGGGAAACACGGTCGATTTTCCCATCGCCTATCTGGGGGCCATAGCCGCCGGGCTGGTGCCGGTGCCGACCTCCTCGCAACTGACTGAACGCGAAACCGCCGGGATCATCGCCGAACTGGCGCCCGCCGCCGTGCTGCGCGACCCGGCCGTGGCCTGCGCCGGTCATTCCCGCCAGATCGGGCTGGCGGCGCTGCAAGCCATGCGCGAGTTGCCGCCCTGCGACTGGGCGATGGGCGATCCCGGGCGGCTTGCCTATGTCGTCTATACCTCGGGCACGTCGGGCAGGCCGCGGGCCGTCGCGCATGCGCATCGGGCGATCTGGGCACGGCGGATGATGGTCGATGGCTGGTACGCGCTTCGCGAGGCCGACCGACTGTGCCATGCCGGGGCGTTCAACTGGACCTTCACGCTGGGTACCGGGCTGATGGATCCCTGGACCATTGGCGCCACGGCATTGATCCCCGAACCGGACACCGAGATTTCCGCAATCCCCGGCCTGCTGCACGCCCATAGCGCAACGATATTCGCAGCCGCGCCCGGGGTTTTCCGCAAGATGCTGCAAGATCGCCTCCGGCTCGACCTGCCGGATCTGCGCCACGGGCTGAGCGCCGGGGAAAAGCTGTCGCACGCGCTGCACGAACGCTGGCGCGCGGCCAGCGGCACCGGGCTATTCGAGGCCTACGGCATGTCGGAATGCTCCACCTTCATCTCGTCCAGCCCGGCCCATCCGGCCCAGGGCGACGCTTTGGGACAGCCGCAGATCGGCCGCCGCGTTGCCATCCTGGGGCCGGACGGGCAGGCGGTTCCGCTGGGGCAGGCGGGCACCATCGCCGTGCACGGGGACGACCCGGGGCTGATGCTGGGCTATCTCAACGCCCCCGAAGAGATGGGCCAGCGGATGCGCGGGCCGTGGTTTCTGACCGGCGATCAGGGCGCGATGGCCGCCGACGGGCAGATCGCCTATCTCGGGCGCGACGACGACATGATGAATGCCGGCGGCTATCGCGTCTCGCCTCTTGAGGTCGAAACCGTGCTGGCCAGCCATCCCGGCATCACCCAGGCGGGGGCCGCCGAGGTGCGCATCAAGGATGGCGTCAGCGTCATCGCGGCCTTCTATACCGGCCCCGCGACACTGGAAGAGCGGGCCTTGCGCGCCTATGTCGAAGGCAAGCTTGCGCGCTACAAACAGCCGCGCGTCTACCTGCACATGCCTGCGCTGCCGACCGGCGCCAACGGCAAGCTCTTGCGCCGGGCGCTGCCCGCCTGTTTCGAGGCCGCGAAATCATGACCGAACGCACCGTCAAGCTCGATATCCTGTCCGATCCGATCTGCCCATGGTGCTATATCGGCAAGGCACAGCTTGACCGGGCATTGGCGGACGAACCCGATCACCCCTTCGTTATCGAATGGCACCCCTTTCAGCTGAACCCCGACATGCCCGCGGGCGGCATGGACCGGCGCGCCTATCTGGAGGCCAAGTTCGGCAGCCAGCAAGGCGCGGTGCGTGCCTATGCGCCGGTGGTCGAACACGCCGAAAACGCCGGGCTGCGCATCGTGCTGGAAACGATGGAGCGCACGCCCAACACGCTGGATGCGCACCGCCTGATTCACTGGGCGGGAATCGAGGGCAAGCAGAACGGGGCCGTGGACGCATTGTTTGACGCCTATTTCGTGCAGGGCCGCGATATCGGCGAGCGCGACGTTCTGGCCGACATCGCCGATGCCATCGGCATGGATGCCGCCGTCGTGCGCAGGCTGCTGGCCTCTGACGCGGATCGCGACGATATCCGCGCCCGCGACGCCCACAGCCGCGAGATGGGGGTCAATTCGGTGCCCACCTTCATCGTCGGTGGCAAGCATGCGGTGCCGGGCGCGCAGCCGCCCGAACTGTGGCGCAAGGTTATCGCCGACATCAGGGGGCAACCGGCGCCGTGATGCAGTTCAAGGCCAGTACCGTGATCCTCAGCCTGCTGGGCGTACTGGCCACGGGGACCGTGTTCTTTCACCTGGTCGAGGGCTGGGGCTGGTTGGATTCCTATTTCTTCACCGTGGTTACGGTATCGACGGTGGGCTATGGCGAACTGGTGCCGGCGACGGCACTGGGCAAGATCGCCACCACGGTTCTGATCTTCGTCGGCCTGGGGGTCTTTGCCGTGGCGATCCACCAGTTCGCCTATTACCACATGCGCAAGCGCGAGGAGCATACCGAATGGCTGGTGGCGCGGCTGGGCCATCCCGGCGAACCGGATGAAACCGCAGCCAACGCCGACATCCGGCCCGAGGCCGGCAGCGCCGACCGGCCCGCGAGTCGCTGACCGGAAGGCGGTGCGGGCCGGCCCCGGGCCGGGGGCGCTTTTCTTCGGGTCGCAAACGGGGGATACCGGGCGGGTTGGATCAAGGATTCGCGTATGCCCTTCGCCATGTCCCGTACCGAGTTCATCGCACTGATCGCGATGATGTTTGCTACCATCGCATTTTCGATCGACGCGATGCTGCCGGCGCTGCCCGCGATCGGCGCCGAACTCAGCCCCGATGATGTGAACCGGGCGCAACTGATCCTGACCAGCTTTGTTCTGGGCATGGGGGTCGGCACGTTCTTTACCGGCCCGCTGTCGGACGCCTTTGGCCGACGCAGCGTCATCTTTGTCGGCTCGGCCATCTACATTGCGGCCGCGGCGGTGGCCTGGGCCAGCAGTTCGCTTGAGGTGGTGCTGGCGGCGCGGGCGGTGCAGGGCCTGGGCGCCGCGGCGCCGCGCGTGGTGGGCCTTGCGGTGGTGCGCGACCTTTATTCGGGGCGGCACATGGCGCGGATGATCTCGGTGGCGATGATGATCTTCACCATCTTCCCCGCCTTCGCCCCGGTGATGGGGGCGGGTATCATCGCAATCAGCGGGTGGCGCGGCATCTTCCTGGCCTTCATCCTGTTTTCGCTGGTCACGGTCCTGTGGATGGGGCTGCGGCTGCCCGAATCGCTGCCCCGCGACATGCGCCGCCCGTTCCGGGCGCCGCTGCTGTGGGATGCCGTCTTGCAGATGTTGCGCCATCCCACCGTCCGGCTTTCGATCGTCGTTCAGACCCTGTGCCTGGGGGCGCTGTTCTCCATGCTGGTCATGGTGCAGCAGATCTATGACGTGATCTTTGACCGTGCCGCGAGCTTTCCGTTCTGGTTCGGCGGCGTGGCACTGGTGGCGGGCAGCGCCAGCCTGCTGAACGCTGCCCTGGTGGTGCGGTTGGGGATGCGGCGGATGGTGACCTGGTCGCTGGCCGCGCAAATCGGGCTGACGCTCATCGTGCTGGTGCTGCAGGGCGCGAGCCTGCCGCCGGGCGCGCAGTTCGCCCTGTTCGTTAGCTGGCAATGCAGCGTGTTCTTCATGGCCGGTACCACGCTGGGCAACCTCAATGCCATCGCGATGGAGCCGATGGGCCACATCGCCGGCATGGCGGCTTCGGTCATCGGGGCGATAGCCACGGTATCGGCGGCGATCATCGTGGCGCCGATCGGGCTGCTGTTTGACGGCACGCTGATGCCGCTGGCCGTCGGTGTCCTGGTCATGACCTCCGCGGGGGTCGTGCTGATGCTGTATATGGGCCGGATCGAGGACCGCGCCGTCGTCTGAGCCCCGGCGCCGCCTCAGTCGCCGCCAAGTTCTCGGGACAGTGTTTCGACATAGAGGAAATCGGCCAGTTCCTCATGCGCCTCGGTCGCGGTCAGGTTGTGGGTGGCGGCCAGATGCTCTTCCAGGCGGCCGGGATCTGCCGCCAGGACCGCAAGCGCGCTTTCATCCAGATTGGGAAAACGGCTGCGGATACGCGCGAACGCGTCCGCCCCGTCGCGGGCCTGATCAATCATCGTCTTCATCGAGCCATCTCCGCGTGCCCTGCGAAACGCTCTTCCCCGCGCGCAGTGTTACAATCGGTGCGGGACACGGCAAGCAAAAATCGCGGGGCCGGCTCATTCCTCGGCGTACCACCAGACATCGGGCAGAAAGCCGATCCGGTCGCCATAGACCGGCAGCCTGTCGGGGTAATGCAACTGCCTGATATGGGCGATGCGGCCCACGTCGTATTGCCAGATCGGAATTACATAGCGGCCCGCCATCAGCACCCGGTCAAGTGCCTGCACCGCTGCGGTGAAATCGTCATGGCCGGTCGCGGACAGCATGGCATCGATCATCGCGTCGGCGGCTGGCTCGTCCATGCCCATCACGTTGCGCGAACCCGGAACATGCGCCCCCTCGCTACCCCAGTAGAGGCGCTGTTCGTTGCCCGGACTCAGCGACAGGTCGCGGCGGAACGTGGTCATGTCGAAATCGAACGCGGCCTCGCGGGCAGCGTATTGCGCGTCGTCCACCTTGACCGCGTGCATCGCGATGCCCAGCCGTTCCAGTGCGCGGGCAAAGATCTCGACCGCCGTCTGCATTTCGCCCGAGTTCTGGCGCAACAGCACCTCGAACGTGAAGGGGCGGCCCCGTGCGTCGCGCAGCACGCCACCGCTGACGCGCCATCCGGCCCGGTCAAGCAGTGCCATCGCGCGGCGCAGGTTGGCGCGGTTGCGGACGGTGCCGTCGCCGACGGGCAGCGCATAGCCGTCAAGCGCGCCGGGCGGCAGGCGGCCGGCGAAGGGTTCCAGCAGTTCGCGCACCCGGCCGGTGGCCGGGCCGGGCCGCATGGCAAGCTCGGAATTGGAGAAGTATGAGGCGATGCGGGGCTGCACGCCCCCGGTTACGGTGTCGTTAATATATTCGAAGTTGAACGCCAGCAGCATCGCCTCGCGCACCCGCCAGTCGTCGAAGGGCGCGCGGCGGGTATTCATCACCAGCCCGGTCATGCCCGAGGGACGGCGATGGGGGATTTCGGACTTGACGATATCGCCGCGCCGCACGGCGGGAAAATCGTACTGGGTCTGCCATTTCTCGGCGTTGAATTCGCGGATCGCGGTCAATTCGCCGGCCTTGAACGCTTCGAACAGAACGGTCTGGTCGCCGTAGAATTCGATGCGGATCTCGTCGAGATTATGGGTGCCCCGCCGGAATGCAAGGTCGCGGCCCCAGTAGTCGGGGTTGCGCCGCAGGGTCAGATGGCGGCCGGCCTCGAAATCAGCGACCACATAGGGGCCGGTTCCGACGGGGATGTCATCCAACCCTGAAGCGGTGAAATCCTTGCCCTGCCATTGTCCCTTCTTCAGGATCGGGCGCATCCCCGCGATCAGCGCAAGTTCGCGGTTGTCGGCGGAAAACGAGATGCGCACGCTGCGCGGTCCGGTCTGTTCGATGCTTTCGATCTGCGCCCAGAATCCGCGATAGCGCAGGTGGCCCCGGGTGCCGAGAACCTCGTAGGACCAGATCACGTCCTCGACCGTGACCGGGCTGCCATCGGCGAATCGGGCCTCGGGGCGCAGAGAAAATTCGACCCACGAACGGTCGGGCGCGGTGGCGACCGATTCGGCCAACAGGCCGTAAAGCGTGAAGGGTTCGTCCCAGGACCGGTCCATCAGCGATTCGTAGCCCAGGAACCGCCATTGCCAGGGCGGCGTGCCCTTCTGGATGAAGGGGTTGAGCGAATCGAACCCCCCGGTATTGCCGAACACGATGCGCCCGCCCTTGGGCGCGTCCGCATTGGCATAGGGTAGGGACACAAAATCCGGTGGAAGGACGGGTTCACCATACATAGCTATGGCATGGGCAGGATCCGCCAAGGCCCAACGGGATGCACCGGCCAATATTGACAGCGCCGCGAATCCGGCGATCAGCGCCCGCGAGGCGAGGAAAAAATCTAACGCCATATCGGCAACAATCCCGCTCTGCCCTTGTTTTCTTGACGATGAAGCTAGTGAGGGATTCACGTATTTTCAAACTTTTAGCTTGGATATCGCGCGAGAATTGCGTATAAAGGTGCCACTGCTCGATAGGTTTCTTGCCTGTATGAAACCTGCCTCAATAACTTAACGCCCGCCTCGTGCGGGCGTTTTTTTTGCCAGTCCTTCAGGTCCGAACGCCTCGTCCGGTCAGCACGATGTCGCCGGGTGCTCCGATGTGGGGGAACCTGTCGGCAATGCTTCCGTCAATGCCGACAGGCACCGGCCGCCCGCGCACCGGGCGGGGCAATTCCGCTTTAACTCGCGGGGGCGCGGCCTATGATGCCGCCAACACGCAACAACAGGAGCGCGCGCCATGTCACTTCGCGGAAAGATGGCAATCGTTACCGGATCGAACTCGGGAATCGGTCTGGGCATCGCCCGGGAACTGGCCCGGGCGGGGGCCGACATTGTGCTGAATTCCTTCACCGACCGGGAAGAGGATCACGCGTTGGCGCGCGATATCGCGCAGGAAACCGGCGTTTCGGCGCGATATGTCCGTGCCGACATGGCCAGCGGCGCCGATTGCCGCGCCCTGATCGGGACTGCCGGGCGCTGCGATATCCTGGTCAACAACGCCGGTATCCAGCACGTCGCACCGATAGATGAATTCGCGCCCGAAAAGTGGGATGCGATCATCGCCATCAACCTCAGTTCGGCGTTTCATACGACCGCCGCGGCGCTGCCCATGATGCGCGCCGCCGGCTGGGGCCGCATCGTCAACATCGCCAGCGCCCACGGGTTGACCGCCTCGCCCTTCAAGTCGGCCTATATCGCGGCCAAGCACGGGGTCGTCGGTTTGACCAAGACCACTGCTCTGGAAACCGCCGAACAGCCTATCACCTGCAACGCCATCTGCCCCGGCTATGTTCTGACACCGCTGGTCGAGGCGCAGATTCCCGCGACCATGGAAAAATACGGCATGGGCCGTGAGGAGGTCATCAGGAAGGTGATGCTCGAACGTCAGCCCAGCCGCGAGTTCGCCACGGTCGAGCAACTGGGCGGGACCACGGTGTTCCTGTGTTCGGATGCGGCCGCGCAGATCACCGGCACCACGATCAGTGTGGATGGCGGCTGGACGGCGCTTTGAGCGGCGCGGGTCCGGCTCAAAGGTCCAGTTCGACCCAGACCGGGACGTGATCTGAAGGCTTTTCGCGGCCGCGCATGTCGGTGTCGATGCCGCTTTCGGTCAGCAGGTCGGCGGCCTGCGGCGTCAGCAGGATATGGTCGATACGGATGCCGTCGTTGCGGTTCCAGGCGCCGGCCTGATAATCCCAGAACGAATAATGCCCGGGGTCGGGATGGCGGACCCGGATGGCATCGGTATAGCCCAGATTGGCGATTCGGCGAAACGCGGCGCGACTTTCGGGCAGGAACAGCGCGTCGTTTTCCCAGGCGGCGGGGCGCGCGGCGTCCTCGGGCAGGGGTATCACGTTGTAGTCGCCCGCCATCAGCGCCGGTTCCTCTGAAGCCAGAAGTTCGCCGGCGCGGGCGTGCAGCCGCTCCATCCAGGCCAGCTTGTAGTCATATTTCGGCCCCGGCGCCGGGTTGCCGTTGGGCAGATACAGCCCGCACACCCGCAGCGCGGACTTGCCCACCACCGTCGCCTCGATCCAGCGGGCCTGATCGTCGGCATCGTCGCCGGGCAGGCCGCGGCTGACATCCTCCAGAGGCAGTTTTGACAGGATCGCCACGCCGTTGAAGGACTTCTGGCCATGGGTTTCGACGTTGTAGCCCCGATCTTCGAACAGCTCGCGCGGAAAGGAATCGTCGACCGACTTGATCTCCTGCAACACCACAACGTCGGGCCGCGTTTCGTCCAGCCAGTCGGGCAGCGTCCGGGCGCGGGCCTTTATGCCGTTGATGTTGAACGTGGCGATCTTCATGCGCGCATCCCTTCGGCCGTCCATGTCCGGGGTTTGTCCCGATCTATGACAACTGCGCGCCCTCAGGGCAAGGCGGCGGTGCCGTGGTCGCGAATCGCTTTCGCATAGGCGGGACCGGCAACCGGGTTGATTCGAGGCTTTAGCGCATGGCTTCGCAGCCTTGGGGCGGCAGAAGCATGGCCAGAACGGCGTGGATTCGATCTGTGGACAGATTCTTTTTGGGGCCGCGGCGAGAAACACGTTTAGGTTGAGCATCAGCTTTTTGACGCGTGTTTCTCATGTGGATAACCCGATCTGTGCACACCTATCGGTAGAAAAATTTGTTGCATATCGTCTTTAAGGTGCAATCGTGATGGAACGATCAACTCACAAACGGGAAGTCTGCCATGAACGCTCAACACAAAGTCTATGCGACCGAAACCGCACGCACCAAAAAAGAAGCCACGGCCAGCCTGTTCGAGGGCGAGGGCACGGCGATGTTCTCGTCCGGCTCGGCGCCCGTCGGATCGGGTGACGCGCTGAGCGGCGATGCGGTCTCGCTGTTTTCCTCCGGCTCAGCCCCGGCGCTTTCTGGCACGGCCATCAGCGGCGATCTGGTGCAGATGTTCTCGTCGGGATCCGCGCCTGAGGCACGCGGCGATGCGGCCAGCGGCGAGGGCACGCAGATGTTCTCGTCGGGCTCGGCACCGGCAGCACACAGCGAAACCGCGTTGGGCGATGCGACCCAGATGTTCTCGTCGGGGAGCTGAGCCCGGGAACCGGGACGTTCAGAGGAAGGAAGCCGAGATGTCGAATGTCATTCAACTGAACGTCCCCTCCCACCGGCAGGGCGCGGCCGGGCGCCGGCGCGCCCTGATCTCCAGCTTTGCACGGCATCGCCGGTCCGTCGACGACGTGTTCTGGCTGAAGGAAAATGCCGAATTGCTGAATATCCTGGAATGCACCGGCCAAAGCCTGGACGACGCGGCACTGGCGCCGCATCGCGGCTTTCACGCACAGGTGGAAAAGCGGCTCGGGTTCTTTCCGCAATACTACCGTTTCCTGCTGTCGATCTGTCTGGATCTGGAAGATCTCGGCCTGCCGGGCACCAAAGCCGAGGCGCTGTGCCACTGGGCTGCGCGCGAGGGGCTGGCCGAGGCCGAATTGTCGGACCTGCAGCGCGCCGAGGCGCGGCGGCTGATGCTGCGCCGCGGGATCGACCCGCTGCCCAGGGATACCGGCCTGACCGAGCGGCTGCACCGCTTTGTCGACAGGCCGGAAACCTTCGCAATGCCCAACAAGAAGGCGGCCTATGAGCTGACCCATATCGTGTTCTACCTGAGCGAGTACGGCCGCCGCGACCCCGGGCTTTCGGGGGCGGCGCGCATCAGTCTCGAATACGCCGGAATTCTCGCCTACCTCGAACAGAACGCCGATCTGCTTGCCGAGATCTGCGTTGCACTGCGGTTTGCCGGGGCCGTTCCTTCGCCGATCTGGGAGGGCTGGCTGGAGCGCGAGACACACCGTTTTTCCGTGACCTGCGGGCCCCGGAGGTCGGCGATGGACGACTACCACGACTATTTCGTCTGCAACTGGCTGATGGCAGAATCGGGGCGCGATGCTTTCGTCAAACAGGCCGAGGACGGAGGCATGGCGTTTCACCGTGCCCAACCCCATGCCGGCCCGCTGCGCGAAATGTCCGAATGCATGTTCCGCCTGGAGGATGCGCGCAGCGACGACTGGGAGGCGATGCGCCCGCATGTCGAAGAGGCGCTGAACGGCACCGGGTACGACATCCTGACCGAAGCGCAGGCCAGCAGCGGCCGCTTCTGCGAGTTCTTTGCCGGCTTCGCGCGTACCGGGCTGCGCGGAGTGGCGCTGTGACCGGGCCCGGCCTTGCGGCCAGGGTTTCGGCGCTGGGGGCCGGCCTGGTTGTGCTCTACACGGCGCTGATCTCGTCGGCCGACGCCATCACCAAGCTTGTCGCGGGCAGCTACGGCGCCCCGCAGCTATATGCGCTGTCCGGGCTGATCGTGATTGGCCTCAGCGTTGCGGCTGACCGCCACCCAAGTCAGCGCCGGGGCCTCGCGACGCGCTGTCCGCGCGCTATGGCGGTACGCTCGGCGGCGACGGTTCTGGCGGCGCTGTCGTTCTTCCAGGCATTCCGGCTACTGCCGCTGGGCGAGGTGTTCCTGTTCATCGGACTGATGCCGATCCTGGCCGGCCTGATGTCGGGTCCGGTTCTGGGCGAACATGTCCGCCCGGCCGCATGGGCGGCACTGGCGGCGGGTTTCGTCGGTGTCATGTGCCTGTTTCCCGGGGGGTTGCATGCCGTCACCGCGGGGCATCTGTGGGCGCTGGCGGCCGCGGTTTCGGGAACGCTGTCAATGGTGATGGCGCGCTTTATCGGCCGGTTCGAAACCAACGCGCTCGCGCAGGTGTTTTATCCCAACCTCGCGTTAAGCACGAGCATGGCGCTGGCGCTTCCCTTCATGTGGCGCCCGATGCCGCTGGCCGATCTCGGCTGGGTGGCGGGTTATGCCGTCTTGCTGTTCGCGGCGCGCTGGGTGCTGGTGGTGGCGCTGCGGCTGCTTGCTGCCTATGCGGTCACGCCGCTGATGAACCTGCAATTCGTCTGGATGGTGATCCTGGGCGCATTGTTTTTCGGAGAGTATCCGGCACGGGGCACATGGCTGGGCGTGGCGATCGTCGTCGGCACCGGGCTGTTTCTGGTCTGGGACCAGTTCGCGCCGGGCGGTGCCGCCCGTCGCCCCCGGCTGTTCCTGGCGGCGCCCGAAACCAGCCTGCGCAGCGATCCATGAAGCGCGAATACCTTCCCGTCTTCGGGAATCTGCATGTCGGATATGGACGTCGCCGGCCAGTATGCTAGCTATTGCAGGGTCAGGAGGATGCCATGCCCAAACTGGTCCGGCTTTATATTCGCAACGTCTTGATCGGATTTGCCGTCGCCGCGCTTTTCGTCGGGGTGCTGCTGTGGCTGAACGTCATGAACTTGTGGCATCTCGTCAGCACGTCCGATGCCGGCGTTCTGGCGGTCGTGGTGCTGTGGTTCGCGCATGGCATCGTGTTCGCGGGTGTCCAGTTCGGTTGGGCGGTGATGGCGATGGCCGAAACGGATCACAACCGCCGCGGCGGATCGCCCGTGGTCGCCGAACTGCGCCCTGCCACGGTTAAGGCCGTGGCGCGAAAGCCCCGCCGGCTTGGTTGAAGACCGGCGCGCAGTCACTTGAAAATACTGCGTAAGTGGCGGGACCACCAGGCAACCGTGCGATTATGATTCCCGAGGACCTGCATGTACAGGTGGGCGCCGGGTAATCAGGCCAGGACCCGAACAGAGCCAGCCCCCTCGGAACTACTTAAGGCCACCGGAATGCAATCGTCCACGCGAAGGGCAGAACCCGCCAGGCGTCAACCTAGGGTTTGCCCGGGCTCTGGACAAGGGGCGCTCGGCCGGATTTTCGACAGGCGCTCGCGGCGCGCCGGGGCATTCCTGCCTTGATTTTCGTTCACGGATTGTTCACGGTTTTCCGATGATACTCGATCTGCAACCCGGTCAGCTGCTTGCGCGCGGCGTGGCGCGTCATCTGGCCAGTCGCGGTTTTGTGTCGGTCGAGGAATTCGTGCCCGCGCGCGGGTTGCGGGTGGACGTGATGGGGCTTGGCCCGAAGGGCGAGATCTGGGTGGTCGAATGCAAGTCCGGCCCCGCCGATTTCAGGGCGGATGCCAAGTGGCAGGGCTACCTTGACTGGTGCGACCGCTATTTCTGGGCCGTCGACATGAACTTCCCGACGGACCTGCTGCCCGATGGCACCGGACTTATCGTCGCCGATGCCTATGACGCCGAGATCCTGCGCAT
The DNA here is from genome assembly GCA_047975215.1 of Jhaorihella sp. GTDB lineage: Bacteria > Pseudomonadota > Alphaproteobacteria > Rhodobacterales > Rhodobacteraceae > JAGRMG01. The sequence goes on along the minus strand of JBKEDD010000040.1, from coordinate 85,711 downwards.
GCCGGCCGAGGATCGCGTGGCACCGGCGCGGCGCAAGGTCCTGATCCACAAGTTTGCCACCCACGCGGCGCGCAGGCTGCGGGCGCTGCGCGACCCGGGCGCCGCGGCACTGGATTCTGCGGAGACAGGCGAAGACGAACCCTAGCGATCGAGCAGGGCCGGGCCGATGGCGGCTGATGCGGGCGCTTCCTGCACGATGCGCGGGCCACGCAGGTCGCCCGGGGCGAAACAGGTGGATGGGCCGGCTTCGCCCGGCCATGGGCTCAGCGGCCGCGCTTTTCCTTGGACGGACCGCGCGCCATTCTGGCCGCGGCGCGGATTTCCTCGGCGATTTCATCGGCTTCGTCGGGGTCGAAATCCATCGGAACCTCGACGCCCGGCGCTTCTACGAATAGCCGCACCATGCCCTTGTCGGTTGGCCCGATTTGCAGGTTCGCCTCGATGTCGCGTTCGGTGTTGATACCCATTGCGGCCTCCGCTGAATGCAATTCTGCTATCCTGCGCGGTGGCGGAAATCAAGCGCGCGCCAGACGCCCGGCGCGGCTGCCGTCCGGATGGGGTAGGGCCGGGGCGGCGAAACAGGCGACCGGCAACCCCCTTGCAATCGCTTTGTGGGTTGGCTAAATCGACCTTCAGTGCCGCCTTAGCTCAGTTGGTTAGAGCGCTGGATTGTGGATCCAGAGGTCTCCCGTTCAAACCGGGAAGGCGGTACCATTCCAGGGATTTCGGCCAATACAACGAACGTCGTATCGCGGTTCGTGGCGCCGGTCACGTTTGGCACAGCCCGACAGCCGTGCGGGATCGCGCCGGTGCGCAAAAGCAGCGGTCGGCGGATCGTACTGGGTGCAAAAACCTGACGCTGCGACAAAAAAAGCGGGCCTGTTTCCGCTACCGCCCCGTGACAGCGCCGCCAAAACCGTTAGAAACGGGGCGACCAACCGGAAAGGAGCCGTCATGGCCAGTCCCACGCCGCGCGAGCGTCCGCTCAGCCCGCATCTCACGATATATCGACCGCAACTCACGTCCCTGACCTCGATCCTGACGCGGATCACCGGCAATGCCCTTGTCCTGGGCGCGCTCCTCATGGTCTGGTGGCTCGTGGCGCTGGCCACCTCGCCGGAGTATTTTGCCGTCGTCGACGGGCTGATCACATCGTGGCTGGGCGACGTGGTGATGACGCTGTCGCTTTGGGCGGTGTGGTATCACTATCTGGCCGGGCTCAGGCATCTCTATTTCGACAGTGGCCATGGCCTCGACATTGCTACCGCCGAAAAACTCGGCTGGGCCTGCATCATCGGATCGGTCGTGCTGACCGTCCTGACCCTTGTCATCCTGTAGGGAGGAAGCGATGCGTTTTCTGACCGACCGCAAGCGGGCCGAGGGGCGGGGCGCCTCGGGGACCGGAACCCAACACCATTGGTACATGCAGGTCAGCGCCTTCGGGCTGGCCCTGATCGTACCGACCTTCCTTGTCATATTCGGGCGCGCCCTGGGCAGCGGCTTTGAAAGCGCCCATGAAACGATGGGCCACCCGGTGCCGGCGATCGCAACCGGGCTGGTGCTGCTGGTTGGTATGCAGCATTTCCGCCGCGGCGCGCAGATAATGATCGAGGACTATACCCGCAAATCCACCCGCAAGGTGCTGATCATGAGCGTGATCGCCCTGAGCTATGGCCTGACCGCGACCGGGCTGTTCGCGCTGGCCAAGATCGCGCTGTGAGGAACTGAACAGATGGCTGAATACGAATACGAGACACATGAATACGACGTGGTCGTGGTCGGCGCCGGCGGCGCCGGGCTGCGCGCGACGCTGGGCATGGCCGAACAGGGGCTGCGCACCGCCTGCGTGACCAAGGTGTTTCCGACCCGCTCTCACACCGTTGCCGCCCAGGGCGGTATCGCCGCCAGTCTGGGCAACATGGGGCCGGACAGCTGGCAATGGCACATGTACGACACCGTAAAGGGGTCGGACTGGCTGGGTGACACCGATGCGATGGAATATCTCGCGCGCGAGGCGCCCAAGGCGGTTTACGAACTGGAGCATTACGGCGTGCCGTTCTCGCGCACCGACGAGGGCAGGATCTACCAGCGCCCGTTCGGCGGCCACACGACCGAGTTCGGCGAGGGCCCCCCTGTGCAGCGCACCTGCGCCGCCGCCGATCGCACCGGCCACGCCATCCTGCACACGCTATATGGCCAGAGTCTCAAGCAGAAGGCCGAGTTCTACATCGAGTATTTCGCCATCGATCTCGTGATGTCCGACGATGGCGCCTGTCAGGGCGTGGTCTGCTGGAAGCTGGACGACGGCACCATGCATGTCTTCAACGCCAAGATGGTGGTGCTGGCGACCGGCGGCTACGGGCGGGCGTATTTCAGCGCCACCAGCGCCCATACCTGCACCGGCGATGGCGGAGGCATGGTGGCGCGCGCCGGACTCGCATTACAGGATATGGAGTTCGTGCAGTTCCACCCGACCGGCATCTATGGCGCGGGGTGTCTCATCACCGAGGGCGCGCGCGGCGAGGGCGGGTATCTGACCAACGCCGAGGGCGAGCGGTTCATGGAACGCTATGCGCCGCAATACAAGGATCTGGCGCCGCGCGACTATGTTTCCCGTTCGATGACCATGGAGATTCGCGAGGGCCGTGGCGTCGGCAAGGACAAGGACCACATCCACCTGAACCTCAGCCACCTGCCGGCCGAGGCGTTGCACGAACGCCTGCCCGGCATCTCCGAAAGCGCCCGGATCTTCGCCGGTGTCGATGTCACCAAGGAACCGATCCCCGTGCTGCCGACCGTGCACTACAACATGGGCGGCATTCCGACGAACCACTGGGGCGAGGCACTGAACCCCACGCCGGACGATCCCAACGCCGTGGTGCCAGGGCTGATGGCGGTGGGCGAGGCCGGGTGCGCCAGCGTGCACGGCGCCAACCGGCTGGGCTCGAACTCGCTGATCGACCTGGTGGTGTTCGGCCGCGCGGCGGCGATCCGCGCCGGCAAGGTGGTGGATGCCCAGGCGCCAAATCCGGCGCTGAACAAGGCTTCGGTGGATGCGGCGTTCGACCGGTTCGACGGGTTGCGAAACGCCAGCGGCGCGGTGCCGACCGCCGAGTTGCGCCTTGAGATGCAAAAGACGATGCAGGCTGATGCCGCCGTCTTCCGCACCGCCACGACCATGGCGGAAGGGGTCGAGAAGATGACCGTCATAGCCGCCAAGCTGGGCGATCTGCACGTCACCGACCGGAGCCTGGTCTGGAACAGCGACCTCATGGAAACGCTGGAACTGACCAACCTGATGCCCAACGCACTTGCCACCATCACGGGGGCGGCCGCCCGCGAGGAGAGCCGGGGCGCGCATGCGCACGAGGATTTCCCCGACCGGAACGACAAGGAATGGCGCAAGCACACCATTTCGCGGGTTGACGGAAACAAGGTCGATCTGAGCTACCGCCCGGTGGTGGTGGATCCTCTGACGACCGAGGCCGAAGGCGGCATCAGTCTGAAAAAGATCGCCCCGAAGGCGCGCACGTTCTGAGGTCGGCGGGGCAGGGGTAGGCAAACCGCCGCCTTCGGGCGGCTATGGTCGGGAATCGGTTGGTGACGGTACGAGGCGACATCGCAGACAAAACGGACGGACGGCCGCCGCGCCGCCTGATCCTGCATTGCGGTGTCCAGAAGACCGGCTCCACCTCGTTGCAGCGATTCCTGCAACGCAACTCCGAGGCGTTGCGCGGACATGTCGAGGTGCTGACACCGGTTCGCGGGTCGCTGACGCGCGATCTTGGCCACACCGCGATGCAGTTCAGCCTGGACCCTTCTGCCAGGATGCAGCGGCGCCTGAGCCGTCTTGGGCGGGCGCTGCGCGACACCTTGCTGCCCGGGCCAGGGGCCGGGCCGGTGCTGGTCAGCCACGAAAACCTGCCCGGTGCGATGATCGGCAAGGGCGGGGTGGTCACGCTTTATCCGCAGCTTGAGGGCATTATGGGGCTGCTGGATGCGGCGCTGCATCCGCTGGTGCCGGAGTATGTGTTCTATACCCGCGACATGGCCGGCTGGAAGCGCAGCGTCTACAATCAGGCGGTGCGCAGCGATCTTTACGCGGCTCCCTTCGCTGCGTTCCTGGACGAGACCGGCGGTTGTGGCGGCTGGGCGGACCTGGAGGCGCGCCTTCTGGACGGGCCATGTGCCGGCCGGGTGCTCTTTCTTCGGCTCGAGGACGAAGCCGACCCGGCGCGTCCGGGCCGTCAGCTTCTGGCCCATGCCGGTCTGACGCCCGACGTGGTGGACCGGCTCGTCCCGTTGCGGTTGCCGGGCAATCAAAGCCCACGCGCCAGCGCCATCGAGTTTCTGCGGCAATTGAACGGTCTCGGTCTGGAGCGGGCCTGCCGTGGGCGGGTGGCGGCGCTGGTCGCCGAGAACGAGGCGTTGTTCGCGCCATGAGCATACGCGTCGCGCATACCGCCCGCGCCATGCGTGACGCGTCTGGCTCGGGGGGGCGAACATGCCGGTTGCCGTCATGACCCGCGTGTTGTCATGGCTCAGGCCCCGCGTCGCAGACACGGCGCAAGCGACGGCGGCGGGGCCGGTCGCGAAAGAGGACGGCGGCGGGTTGGGCGATCCCCGCAACGGCCTGATCGTCTTTGGCCGCACGGCATCGCCGGCCGCGACGCGGTTTGACGACATACCGGTTCTGCCGGCGTGCACCAGCCGCCCGATGATCGCCGAGGGCGGGCCGGTCTGGCCGGACTGGGAGCACATGGACGCCATGCGCCACATGCGCGCGGGCCGGCCGATCGACCTGAAGCCGGCCCTTCCAGCGGCGCCCCTGACGGATATGGACGAAGAGGCGGTATGGGGCGGCCATGTCGTCGATCATTTCGGGCATTTCGCCGCCGAGAACAGCACGCGCCTTTTGCAGGGGGTAAGCGGGCGTCCCTCGGCCCGGGTATTGTTCACGCTGGAGCCGGGATTGCGGCCCGCGGCGGTGCCCGGCTTCTTCTGGCAGGTGCTGGACTGGTACGGCGTGGCCAAAGAGCGGGTGCATTTCGTGACCCGGCCTTTGCGCGTCAGACACCTGTGGGCGGCGCCGATGGCCGAACAGCTGAACGAGGTGACACCGAGCGAAGCCTATCTCGACCTGCTGGCGCGCAACAGGGGGCGCAACCGGTTGCCCGACCGGCCCGGCGGCGTGGTATACGTCGCGCGCGACCGGATGGAAGCGACCGCCGAGGGGCACAATGCCGGCGAATCCTATCTGACCGGCCTCTTGCAGGGTCTGGGCGTTCATGTGATCCGGCCGGAAACCATGCGGTTGCGCGATCAGCTGGCCTGGTACGACAGTGCACGCACGCTGGTCTTTTCCGAAGGCTCGGCCATGCATGGCCGCCAGTTCCTCGGCCGGCTGGATCAGGATATCGTGATCCTCAACCGCAGGCCGCGTATGCGCGTGGGCCTGTCGGCGCTGGGGGCGCGCTGCAACCGGCTGGCCTATGGCGAGGTGACGCGAGGCAGTGCTTCGGTGCTTTGGCCCAATGGCGAGCCGTGGATGGTGCGGGCGATCTCGATCTACGATACCGAAAGGCTGCTGGCCGCGTTTGATGCCATCGGCGTGCCGTTGCGCGAGGTCTGGAACCGCGACGATTACCTTGCCGCCCGCGATGCGGCGATCGGCAAGTGGATCGCCATCCGCTTTGATACGGGTCAGCGGATCGACTTCGCAGCTTCGCTGACAGCCGTGCGCGCCGAATTCAAGCGGCTCGGCCTGACGCATCTGCTTGGCCAACTGCCGGAAGGGACCGCACCATGACGTATCGCCCCGACCGCCGCGATGGCGCCACCGGATTTCCCCCCATCCCGTTCACGACATCTCTGGTCCGGCCGGCGGCCGGCCGCAACAGGAGGCCGAAATGGTTGAACTGACCCTGCCCAAGAATTCCCGGATCACCACCGGCAAGACATGGCCCAAGCCGACGGGCGCCACCAATGTCCGCAAATTCCAGATCTATCGCTGGGATCCGGACGACGAGCGTAACCCGCGGCTCGACACCTATTTCCTGGACATGGACGAATGCGGGCCGATGGTTCTGGATGCGCTGATCAAGATCAAGAACGAGATCGATCCGACCCTGACCTTCCGCCGCTCGTGCCGTGAAGGAATCTGCGGATCCTGCGCGATGAATATCGACGGTATCAATACGCTGGCCTGCATCTATGGCATGGACGAGATCAAGGGCGACGTGAAGATCTATCCGCTGCCGCATATGCCCGTGGTCAAGGATCTGATCCCCGATCTTACGCATTTCTACGCCCAGCACGCTTCGATCATGCCGTGGCTCGAGACCAAGACCAACCGCCCGGCGAAGGAATGGAAGCAGTCCATCGAGGACCGCAAGAAGCTGGACGGTCTATATGAATGCGTGATGTGCGCGTCCTGCTCGACCGCGTGCCCGTCCTACTGGTGGAATTCCGACCGCTATCTTGGCCCCGCGGCGCTGCTGCATGCCTATCGCTGGATCATCGATTCGCGCGACGAGGCCACGGGCGAGCGGCTGGACAATCTGGAAGACCCGTTCAAGCTGTACCGCTGCCATACCATCATGAACTGCACCAAGACCTGCCCGAAGGGGTTGAATCCGGCCAAGTCCATCGCGTTGATCAAGAAAATGCTGGTCGAGCGCACGATGTGAGCCTGCCTTGGCGCGTCCGGCGGCCGCCGCTGGTTGCGGACCGGGCAAAGTGAGGGCAGCGGGCAGGTGAGCCGAGGGCCGGCCGATACGCGACCAGGCATTGCCGCGCTGACGCTGCGCTATGCGCTGTTTGCGGTTCTTGCGAGCATGGCCAATCTGGCGGCGCAACGGCTTGTCTTTGCCAGCGTCGACCACGACAACAGCCTGATACTGGCCCTGATCGCGGGAACCGGGGTCGGGCTTGTGTCGAAATACATGCTGGACAAGCGGTGGATATTCTACGACCGCCGCCGGGCGCTGGCGGATGAAACGCGGGTCTTCGTGCTATATTCCCTGACGGGGGTCGGCACGACGCTGATATTCTGGGGCAGCGAAACGCTGTTCTGGCTGATCTGGCATAGCCAATCCATGCGCGAGGCGGGTGCGGTACTGGGGCTGGCGGCGGGATATGTCATCAAGTACCGCCTTGACCGGCGCTATGTGTTCGGGGATCGCCATTGACGGCGCCGGTGCGTTCAGCGCGCCAGCAGGACGATGGCCAGCCCGGCGGCGGCAATCGCCAGCCCCGCCCGGTCCTGGAACACGAACACCACGGGGTCGTAGTTCTCGCTGCCAAGCGAGCTGAGCCGCACCACACGCACGAGCCAGAGCGCAACCGGCACCGTCGCCAGCGCCAGGCCCCGGGGAGAGGCATAAAGCGTGGCGGCGGACGGGCTCAGTGAATAGAAAACGAATAGTCCCGCCGACAGGCCAGCGCCCAGATATGCGGCGCGTTCCAGGTTTGCGGCATCGCCCGGCCCATAGCTGCGCCCGGGCAGGTGGCCGCGCCGCCTGGCGCGCGCCAGTTCGGTCAGCCGCTTGGCACAGGCCAGGGTGAAGAACACCGCCACCACGAAGCCCAGCAGCCATGCGGACACCGGCACCTGCGCGGCGACCGCGCCGGTCAGCACCCGCAGCAGGAACAGTCCGGCCAGCGCCGCCAGGTCTAGCCAGCGGCGTTTCTTCAGCCACAGGGAATAGACCAGGCTGCCGGTCATGTAGGTCAGGATCAGCGCCGCGACCCCCGGCGACACGGCCAGACCCAGCGCCATCGCCGCCAGAACCAGCGCCGGACTTGCCGCCATGGCCAGCGGGATCGGCAGTGCGCCCGAGGCAACGGGGCGGCTGCGTTTGGCCGGGTGGCTGCGATCGGCCTCGAGATCCAGAAGATCGTTGACGATATAGATGCCCGACGCGCCCAGGCTGAACCCGGCAACCGCAACCAGCACCGGCAACAACGTCTCTGGGCCTGTCTCGTGTGCGGCCAGCGCAGGCAGGAACAGCAGCAGGTTCTTGATCCACTGAAGCGGGCGCAACTCGCGCAGCAGGGCGCCCCGGTCGGGCGTATCGGTCAGTATGTGCAGGGGTTTGCCCGATGCCTCAAGCCGGGCCGTCAGCCGCGGCCCGGGATTGACCGCGATCACCTTGCGCGCCCCGGCCCAGGGCGCCAGATCGGCGCGGGAATTTCCGGCGTAATCGTAGCCGCCGGCGCCGAAGCGTTCACGCAGAAGGCGTGCCTTGGCCTCGGCCTTGAGGTTGTTCGCCCCGTCCGATCCGAAATGCGGGCCCTTCAGGCCAAAGCGGCGCCCAAGAGCATCGACAAGCGCCTGATCGGCGGCCGAGGCCAGATGCACGCCGCGCCCGTGGCCCTGTGCCTCAAGCGCCAGATCAAGCATCGCCTGGCGTACCGGAAGCATTGCAATCCCGGGTTCGGTGATGGCGCGCAGCCCGGCCTTCATGCGCGCGGGGTCCCCCCGGCACGAGAACAGCACCGAAAGCGTCTTCCAGACGTTGCGCCCGAGCGCCGCCCAGAAGGTTTCAAACAGCAGGTCGCTACGCAATAGAGTGCCGTCGATGTCGATAACCAGCGGTACCGACCCGGACGCCCCCCCGCGGTCGTCCCGCGCGTCGCCGAACGATGCTCCTGACCCGTGTTCCATGACAGCCATCACAGCCGCGCGCGGCGGCCAAGACAAGTGCCGCAACGACACAGTCGCAGAAAATCCGTGGCCCGGCGTCATTCCTCCGCGGGCCTTTGATTCAGGTCATGTAACTTGTTCGGTGGCTTCGCCAGCCTCAATTGGGTAGGGGTGTAAGGGTGGAAACGAACGCAAGTTGTCGATGAACGTCGCAAGGAGCGCAACCCGATCATGAGCGCACGCCATTTCCTGATTACCGGCGGCGCCGGCTTCATGGGCATCAATCTGATCCGGTTCCTGCTGGATCGGGGGCACCAGGTCCGGTCCTGGGACATCGCGCCCTTCACCTATCCCGAGGCCGGGCGCATCGACGTATTGCAGGGCGACATTCGCGACCCGGCACTGCACGATCGGGCCTTCGAGGGCATCGACATCGTGGTGCATTGCGCCGCCGCGCTGCCGCTGGCGGATGCGGCCGAGATCCGCTCGACGAACGTGGATGGCACGCGGCTGCTGCTGGAAACCGCCAAGGCGCGCGGCACCGTGCGGTTCATCCATGTCTCGAGCACCGCCGTCTATGGCATCCCCGACCATCATCCGCTAAGCGAAGACGACCCGATGATCGGCGTCGGGCCATATGGCGAAAGCAAGGTTCTGGCCGAACGGCTTTGCGCCGAATTCCGCGACGGGGGCCTGTGCCTGCCGGTGCTGCGCCCGAAATCCTTTGTCGGGCCCGAGCGGCTGGGCGCGTTCGAACTGCTTTACGATTTCGCGCATGACGGGCACAATTTCCCGGTGCTGGGGTCGGGCGAGAACACCTATCAGCTGCTCGATGTCGACGACCTCAATCAGGCGGTGCTGCTGTGCGCCACCGGCGATGCGCGGGCGGTCAACGACACGTTCAATGTCGGCGCGGCGCGGTTCGGATCGCTGCGCCAGAGCTTTCAGGCCGTGCTGGACCGGGCCGGGCACGGCAAGCGGGTGATCGGCATTCCCGCCGCCCCGGCGATCTGGACGTTGCGCGCGCTTGAGGCGCTGCATCTGTCGCCGCTGTACAAGTGGATTTACGAGACCGCCGGCAAGGACAGCTTTGTCAGCATTGACAAGATCGCCGACCGGCTGGGTTTTTGCCCCGAGCATTCCAACGAAGAGGCGCTGATCCGCAATTATGACTGGTATGTGGCCAATCGTGCCCGGATATCGGCTGCCGCCGGCGTCACGCACCGGGTGCCGTGGAAACGGGGGGCGCTGAAGCTGATACGCTATGTCCTGTGACGGGGGCGGAACGGAGAGGTCATGAAACCCATACGCAGCCGGTTGGCCGCAGCGGCACTGGCGGTCTGCGCCGCGACGCCGGCGGCGGCGCAGTCACATGAAACGCTGACGCTTCAACGCCTGCAATACGATGCCGTGCGGCCCAAGAGCATCGTCGAACTGCAACCCTTCCGCGACGAGATCGCAGCGGTCGACCCGGTATCGGGAGAGGCAGTGCGCTTTGTTTCGCTCAACCCGGCGGTGGATACCTGGTTCCTGCTGGAAACACGGCCCGCGGCGGACGCCAAAGCGCAGTTCTGGCATATCGAAAACCCCGATCCCTCCGCGCAAACGGTCGGGTTCGAGGGCGGGGCCAGTCCGGCGCTTGTCGTCACTGCCGGGGGGCGGCGGACCCGCTGCACGCCCTGGGCCGATGGCGCTGCGGCGCTGGCGGCAGCGCGCGAGAGCGGCCTTGCCTATGCGCCGCTTTGCGGGGGCGCGCTTTATCTGCGCAATCGCGTCAGCGGCTCGCGCACCGATCTCGAAGCGACGGCTGAGTTTCTGCGCGACAACATCTGGGGCGGGGAGAGCATCGTTCGTTTCGTGCGCGACACCTTCTTTCGCGATTCGCAGGTCGAAACCAGCGAGGCATTGTCCACCGGCGGCACGGGCGGTACGGGCGGCGGGCCGGCACCCATGATCGCGCGAAGCGGCCCGGACGACCGTCCGGTGATCTCGACCTTGCTGGATATCGCGCTCGACGGGGCCGAACCGGGGCGTATGGCGATAGGTCGGTGGTATCCGGTCTCGGGATTGCCCGGCATATACGCCAGTGCCTTCCAGCCCCGCGAAATCGCGCCCGAGGTGCTGGACGGGCCGGGCAAGGCCAACCGGCTGGACAGCATCGAGGCGCGTGCCACCGGCTATCTGGTCGCTTTCGACCTTGGACGCTTTGACATCGGTTTCGCCATGGGTACCGATCATCCCGCGTTGGGCTGGTCGTCGCGCCCGCCCGCCTCGATCCGCCCGCGCGGCATGCCCGGGCCCGACGGCGTGAATTCGCCCGATCCGCTGGTCATGCTGGGCATGGTCAACCCCATGATCGCCCATAAGGCGGTGGCAACCTTTGCCGGCGGATTCAAACGCCAGCACGGCGCGTTCAAGTTCGGCGACATGGCGGGGTTCAATCTGGGCCACCACTACGGGTTTATCGAAAAGGGCACGATTCTCAGCAAGTTGCAGCCGGGCCTTTCCACCCTGTTCGGGCTGACCGACGGCAGCGTGATCATGAAGACCTGGCAGGAGACCGACAACGCCTTGCTGCCGCGCATCGTCTTTGCCCGCCAGAACGGCGTTCCTCTGCTTGAAACCGATCCGGCCACCGGCCGGGGCATCCCCGGCGACCGGGTCACGAAATGGGGGCCGGGCAACTGGTCAGGCTCGGCCGAGGCGGAACTGCGCACGCTGCGCGCGGGCGCCTGCATGGCCAGTACGGCGGGCCGGAACTATCTGATCTACGGCTATTTTTCGACGGCGACGCCTTCGGCCATGGCGCGCACCTTCCAGGCCTATGGCTGTTCCTACGCCATGCTGCTGGACATGAACGCGCTGGAGCACACCTATCTGGCGCTATACGTGCCGCGCGGCGGGCGGGTGCATGTGGCGCATATGGTGCCGGGCATGGCGCTGATCGAAAAGAAGGTCGGCGGCGGCACCATCCTGCCGCGCTTCATCGGTTTCGCCGACAACCGCGACCTGTTCTATGTGACCCGAAAGGAGGATGCGCGATGAAGCCGTTCCTTGCGGGGCTGGTACTGGCCGCGACGCTGGCATTGCCGGGCGCGGCGCAAACCACGCTGCAACAGGCCAATGCGGCGCTGTTCCGGCAGTTGCAGACGGTTCACCGCCTGAGCGATGTGCAGATGCAGCGTTTGGGTCAGATCTTCGCACGTTCCGCCGTCATCGGTCAGGGCAACCCGGCGATTACCCGCCACCCGATGACGCCCGAGCAGTGCCGGGCACGCATTCCCGGCGGCCCCGAGAGTTATGCCAGTGCGCGCAACGAACGCATCTGCGGCGACCGCTTCATGGCCCCGCTTTACGATCCGCGGACCGAACGGGCGAGCGACACCAAAGCCTGCATAGACCAGTTCGAGTTTCCCAACATTCCATGCACCTATCCCGTGGTCTGGACCAAGGCGGTCGAGGCGGCCGAGATCTGCGCCGCCCTGGGCAAGCGTCTGTGCGATGCGCATGAATGGGAAGGCGCCTGCGCCGGCGCGCTCGAACCGGCGGACTATTTCTTCGGGCTGGGTTCGGTCGCGGCGATGCGCGGCGCACACAACGCCAGATACGCCGACTCCAAGAACTGGGCCTACGGGCCGGCGTTCCGCAGGGGCGTCTGCGCGCAGAACAGCGAAAAAAGCGCCAGTTGCGGCGGCGGCGGGTATCGCAGTTGCGGGTCGAACACCTATCCCACGGGCGCCTTTCCGGAGTGCCGCAGCGCCCTTGGGGTGTACGACCAGCACGGCAATGCCGCCGAGCACATGAACCTGCCCATGGCGCCCGACCAGATGGCCAGCCGCGGCAGCACCAAGCTTGGCGTCACCGAGATGAAGGGAAGCTGGTTCATCTGGGACAAGTACCGCGCGCATCCCGACTGGTGCCGCTGGCGCGCACCCTTCTGGCACGGCACAAGGGTCATGAGCCGGGCCAGCCACGAGAACTATCATCTTGGCTTTCGCTGCTGCAAGACCGTGAAATAGCGCCGCGCGTCTGTTGTCGGGTTTGGCTCAGATCCGCTCAACCGTGACCGCGTCGTTGGCATAGAATGCCAGATGGCCGCGGATTTCCGCCATGTCCCCGACCGGGTCTTCATAGCTCCAGGCGGCGTTTTCCACGCGGGACGACCGGTTGACGATGGTGAAATGGGCCGCATCGCCCTTGTGGGGGCAGTGCGTCACCTTGTCCGTGCGGTCGAGCATTGCCGTGGCGATATCCTTGCGCGGGAAATACACGACCGGGGCCATGTCGCCCTCGGTCAGTTCCAGCGCGTTGCGGCTTTCGCCGAGAATCGCGCCGCCCGACCGGACCGCCCAGACCCCGTCCAGCCTGCGTATCGTGATGTGTTTCGCCATTTGCTGCCCTTCCGCTACTTTTGCCGGCGCAGACTACAGCGGTGCGGTTGCCGCATTCAACCACGCTTGCGCCGGTTTCGACACGCGCGGGCCGATCTGTTCGGCCACCTCGCGATGATACGCGTTCAGCCAGGCGCGTTCGTCACCGTTCAGCCGGTCGGCCAGGATCAGCCGCCGGTCGATCGGAACCAGGGTCAGGGTGCGCCAGCACAGCATTGCGCGGCTTTCGTCGCCGCCGGGCAGGGGCGGCGCCTGCCGGGCCACCAGAAGGTTTTCGATTCGGATCCCGAAGGCGCCTTCGCGGTAGTATCCCGGTTCGTTGGACAGGATCATTCCCGGTTCCAGCGGCACATGGCTGAGCCTGCTGAGCCGCTGCGGCCCTTCGTGAACGCTGAGATAGGATCCGACGCCATGGCCCAGACCGTGATCGAAATCCTGCCCGGCGAGCCACAGCGGCACCCGCCCCACGGCCTCGATGTCGCGCCCGGACAGGCCGACGGGCCAGCGCATCCGGCTCATGGCGATCATGCCCTGCAATACCCTTGTGAACGCCGCGCGTTCCTCGTCTTTGGGTGCGCCGATGGCGATCGTGCGGGTGACGTCCGTGGTGCCGCAGCGGTATTGGCCGCCGCTGTCGAGAACCAGCAGATGGCCGGGTTCGAGCCGCCGGTCGGTTTCATGCGTCACCCGGTAGTGGATAACGGCGCCGTTGGGTCCGGTGCCGGCGATGGTATCGAAACTGATGTCGCGCAGTTCGGGATCGTTCCGGCGGCACGCCTCGAGCCGGGAAACGACCTGGGTTTCGCTGATGCTGCCAGGCTGCTGCGCGTCCAGCCAGCAGAGGAATTCCGCCATTGCCGCCCCGTCGCGAAGATGCGCCTGCACGGCGCCCTCGATCTCGGCATCGTTCTTGCGCGCCCGGGGCAGGGCGCAGGGGTCGTCGCCGGGTACGGCCCGGTTGCCCAGCACGTCGGCGACGGCTTGCGGCACGGTGTCGGAATCGACGCGTACCGGCCCCTCGAGATCGGCCAGAAAACCGCTGAAGGCCGCCGGATCATGGACCGTCACGTCAGCGTCAAGCGGCGGCTTCAGTTCCGCCAGCTTGGCCGCGGCCATGAACAGATCGACCCGGCCATCCGCGTGCAGCACCGCGAAACCGTGCGCCACCGGGATGCGGGCGATGTCGTGTCCGCGGATGTTGAGGAGCCACATGATCGCGTCGGGCAGGGTGATTACCGCCGCCTTCTGCTCCGCCTGGCGCAGCCCGGCCGCCAGCCTCGCCCGCTTGTCGGCGCCGCTTTCGCCTGCAAGTTCCGGGGGATGGGCCTGCACCGGCTGCGCTGGGGGCGGCGGCTGGTCCGTCCAGATACGGTCTATCAGGTTGGCGCTGCGCACCAGTTCGATTTGTGCTCCGTTCAACTCTGCCCCGAGCTTGTCGATCTGCCCCGCCGGATGCAGCCACGGGTCGAATCCAACCCGCCCGCCTTGCGGCAGCCGTTCGCGCAGCCAGCCGGCAAGCTTCACTTCCGGCCAGGGGACCGGCGTGAAAGCATCCGCCACCTGCGCCTTGACCTGGGTGCGATAGCGCCCGTCGACGAACACGCCGGCGACATCGGCCAGCACGGCGCAGAACCCGGCCGATCCGGTGAAGCCGGTCAGCCAGGCAAGCCGCTCGTCGCGGGGGGCCACGTATTCGCCCTGATGCGCGTCCGAGCGCGGCACCAGAAACCCGTCAAGGCCCTCGCGCGCGATTTCGGTGCGCAGTGCTTTCAACCGTGGCGGCCCCTGTTCGGGCCGCGCCGTTACCTCGAAGGATTGAAACATGCCTGCCCCCTGAAACTGGTGGATACCCGCGCGTGCCGCGCGGGCGAATCTCAGCCCGCCCTTCTGATACCCATGACGCGCGCACGGGCGCGCGGATCCTTGTCAAACAGTGCCGCGAGCTGTTCGGTGATGGCGCCGGCAAGCTGTTCCACATCGGTAATCGTCACCGCCCGGTCGTAATAGCGCGTAACGTCATGGCCGATGCCAATGGCCAGCAGTTCGACGATCTTGCGCTTTTGCACCATCGCGATGACATCGCGCAGATGTTTTTCCAGATAGTTGGCGGGGTTGACGCTTAGCGTGGAATCGTCGACCGGCGCGCCGTCGGAGATGACCATCAGGATGCGCCGCGCCTCGGGCCGCATCAGCATCCGGCGATGCGCCCATTCCAGCGCCTCGCCGTCGATGTTTTCCTTCAACAGCCCTTCCTTCATCATCAGGCCCAGGTTGTCGCGGGTGCGCCGCCACGGCGCGTCGGCGCTTTTGTAGACGATGTGGCGCAGATCGTTCAGGCGTCCGGGCTGTTGGGGGCGGCCGTCGTTGAGCCATTGCTCGCGCGCCTGTCCGCCCTTCCACGCCCTTGTGGTAAAGCCGAGGATCTCGACCTTGACGTTGCAGCGTTCCAGCGTGCGCGCCAGCACGTCGGCACAGATCGCCGCGATGCTGATCGGCCGTCCCCGCATCGAGCCTGAATTGTCCAGAAGCAGCGTCACGACGGTATCGCGGAATTCGGTATCCTTCTCGATCTTGAAACTCAGCGGCGTGGTCGGGTTGGCCACCACGCGCGCCAGGCGTCCGGCATCCAGAATGCCTTCGTCGCGGTCGAATTCCCATGACCGGTTCTGCTGGGCCTGAAGCCGGCGCTGCAACTTGTTGGCCAGCCGGCTGACCGCGCCCTTGAGCGGTTCAAGCTGCTGGTCCAGATAGGCGCGCAGGCGTTCCAGTTCCGCAGGTTCGGCCAGTTCCTCGGCGCCTATCTCCTCGTCATGGGTATCAAGATAGACCTTGTAGTTCGGATCGGCCTCGCTGGGGGGCGGCGGTGCGGGCGGTTCTGGCGGCGCTTCGCTGTCGGGCATGTCCACCTCTTCGCCCATGTCGTCGTCGGCCATCTCGTCGGCGCTGACCTGAACCTGATCGGGCTGGTCCTGAGACTCGGCGTCGGGATCGGACTCGGACTGGCTGTCGTCCTGATCCTCCTGACCGGTGCTGTCGGGTTCGGGCTGGTCTTCGTCCGGTTCGGCCTCCTCGTCGCTTTCATCCTCGTTGTCGGGATCTTCGCCAAGCTGGTCGCCATAGCCCAGATCGCGGATGATCTGGCGGGCAAAGCGGGCAAAGGCACCCTGGTCTTCCAGCGTGTCCTGCAAGCCCTCCAGCGTGGCGCCGGCCTGGTCTTCGATGAATCCGCGCCACAGCTCCATCACATTGGCGGCGCCTTCGGGCATGGCGCGGCCCGAGGCAAGATGGCGGATCAGGTAGCCGGCGGCATCCGCCAACGGCGCCTCGGAGGCATCCTTGATCCGGTCATAGCCGCGCCGCAGCGCCTCGTTGGTCAGCTTCGCGTCGATGTTGCCGGCGGTTCCGGGCATGTGGCGTGCGCCCACCGACTCGCAGCGCGCGGTTTCCATCGCCTCGTAGAGATCGCGCGCCATATCGCCCGGCGGGGCATAGCGGGCATGTACCGCCGCGTCATGATAGCGGTGGCGCAGTGCCAGCGCATCGGCGGTACCGCGCGCCAGCAGCACCTCGTCGCGGGTCATGCGGCGGCTGACCTGGGGCAGGCGCATGGCGTCGCCCGACATGCCCGACGGGTCCACCGTATAGCTGACATTCAGTTCGGCATCGTCGGCCATGACCCTGGTGGCCTCGGCCAGCGCCTTCTTGAACGGATCGGCCGGGTTGTCGGATTTCTTCATCTGTGGCCCGTTTTCCGGGACGTGCGGCCGGTCTGCCCGGTGCCGTCCCTGACTATGTTGGCTTCCCGACCTGTTTCGGCCAAGCGGCGAAGAATGGCAAGCGCCGAGGCGGTGGCCACGGTGCGCCTCATGACGCCGCCGTCGATACCGGTGTCGCTGATGGTGGCGCGCGGCACGGGTCAGGCCGCGCGCCGCCAATCGAAACGGGCGGATTGTTCCGTCAGCCGGGTTCGTCCATGTCCAGCTTGCCCCGGCACAACAGGCGAGCGGGATCCAGCGCGCCCTTGATGGTACGCATCAGGGCCATGCTCTCGGGGCTGAACTGATCGCCGAGATAGGGCGCCAGCCGCATCCCCAAGCCGTGATGGCCGTTCATGATGCCGCCCGCTTGCAACGCCGCCATGGTCGCGGCGCGAACGAAGGCGTCGTGCAGTTCGAGCGCCTGGCCAAGGTCGTCGGGGCCTTTCGGGATAATGACCCTAGGATAGATCATCGCCCCCCAGTCGAACCAGTGCGAGAAGTGGGTCTTGACGGTCAGCCCCCATTTCGGATCGACCGAATCTATCACCGCGCGGGTCACGGCGTCATAGACGCCCATGATATGCGAGTAATCCGCAACCGCATCCATGGTGCACCAGATCTGGGGCAGTTCCGGCGCATGGGGCGGGTGACAGAAAGTGTAACGGTTGTCCCACCATTGCGGCCCGATACCGCTGTCCAGCATCCGCCCGCCCTGTTCCTCGCAGATCTGGCGGGCGAGGGTAGTCTCGGTGTCGATCAGCGCGGCATGCGAACCGTCATACATGATTACCATGGTTTCGCCGGTGATGTCGGCGGCTACCGCCTTGTTCAGGCTTTGGGTGGCGGCGGGCTTGTCATAGAACCGCATCACCGCGGGGTGCGCGGCTTCGGTCATGATCCGCCGTCCCGCCTCGACCCCGGGGGCGAGATTGTCAAATCCGATGGCCAGGAAACGGCGCTGTGTGGGCAGCGGGCGCAGCTTGACTGTGACGGCGGTGATGATGCCCAGCGTACCTTCGCTGCCCGCGAACATCTGGGTCAGATCGGGGCCGGCACCATGGCGTGGCACCGAGGGCATCTGCACGATGTCGCCATTGGCCAGCACGATCTCGGCTGACAGGACGTGATCCTGCATGGTGCCGTATTTCGTCGACAGCACGCCCGCCCCCTTTGCGGCGACGCTGCCGCCGACGCTGGCCCATTCCGCCGAGGCCGGATAGTGTGGAAAGCTCAGGCCCATGGCGTTCAGTTCAGCCTCGAACGGTTGGATGATCTTGCCGGCCTCGACGGTACAGGTGACCGATGTGCTGTCGATATGGCGCACCTTGTTCAGCCCGCCCAGGTCGAGCAGGATGCCGCCGCAGGTCGAATTGGCCGCGCCCTGCACACCCGACCCGCCGCCGAACGGCGTGACCGGGATGCCCATGGCGCTGGCGTATTTCATCACTCTTGAGACTTCGCGGGTGCTGGCCACCCGTACCGCGACCTCGTGGCGGACCAGAGGGCGGCCGTATTGGGCATGGACACAGGTCAGCCAACTCATGTCCCCGGGATATCGGCGCTGCGCGGCGGCGCCGTGCCAGACCCGGTCAGGGCTTGTCACCTGGGCGAGTCCGACGGCCATCGCGCGCACGTCGATATCGGACATCGGTTCGGGCGCCGGCCCGGCGTAGTCGATCACCGCGTTCACAGCCTGCTCCCCATGGTCTTGCCCTCGGTCCAGTCGGCATTCCTGATCGGCACGTCGACCTTTTCGAGCTCGTGCACCGTGTCGATCAGACGGGTGGAGAAGCGGTTGAAGGCCACTTTGCCCTTGCAGGCAGCGCCGCGAAAGGGGTTGCCCATCATGCTGCCTCGGGCGACCAGGCACATTCGGCCAGCGTCGTCTGGTCGAGTGTATGCAGAAACGATTCCTCCGCCGCGGCGATACGCGAGCGCAGGCGGCATGCTGCGTTCAGAACGCAGCTGCCGCCATCGTCGCGAAAGCACTCGACAGGGGCAAAGCGGCGTTCGAGGTGGCGTACCACCTCTCCCAGTCCGATTTCCTGCGCGCTGCGGGCAAGGCTGATACCGCCCCCAAGACCCCGCTGGGTGGTGACGAACCCGCCGCGCACCAGATCCTGCACGACTTTCGTGAGGTGATGTTGCGAAACCCGGAACTGCGCTGCCAGTTCTGCGGTACTCAGCCGGATGTCGGGCGTGCCGGCAAGGCGCATGAGCACACGCAATCCGTAATCCGTGAATGCGGCAAGGCGCATGGCGGGTCTCCATTCTGGTATTGAAGGTACCTATTATGCCGGGAGAGACCTGGGCTGTAAACTCGGATTATCGGCAGCGTGGTTCAGGTCGTCCGAAGCGGCCGGTGGGTTGGCCCTCCGGTCGTCCGAGGGGCGGCGGCAATCAATCCGCCACGGCGGCTCCCGGCGACAAGCGCGACGATGGCCGGCGCCGACCGTGCGTCCCGCCCTGCGGCGATCATTGATGCTCCCAAGCTGGTGTGCTGGCGCCTTCTTTGCCGTTGATGGTTGTTCCGGGCCTCCCTTGGTCGTGAAACCGGGACGGAAAGACGGTTGCATTGATACTTGACAAACCGCACGCTTTCTCGTATAGGTTGTATCAAGCTAGAAGAACTGGGCAAGCGGCTGCGGGGGATACTCCGGCGGTCGCTTTTTCGTTTCTCTCGTGCGGAGATCACTCTCGCATGAGGTCACATCACACATGACTTTGATTTCCCCGGATGAGCGGGTTTCGCGGACGGCCGAACTGCTTCGGTCGCTTGAGGATTCGGTTCGCGATCTGCGGCGGCAGGCGGAGGACCTGAAGCGGCGGATGGAGGCGGGGGGGGAGGCCGATCTGGCCGGAGGCAACCGGCAGGTGGAGCAGTTGGGCAAGCTGATCCGGTCCTGCCAGAACGTGGAGGAACGTTTTGTCGAACAGCAACACAGACAGGCGGGAATCGTCCGGGGGGGCTATGCGCTCGATCTCGACCGGGCCCGGCTTGAGATCGGGTGCCGCCTGGCTCGCCTGCGCGCCTGCGCGGATCCGGGAGCAGTTCCTGAGTGAGATCGGGGAGGGAGGGCTCATGGCCCTCCCTTTCCTGTTCGAGTTCTGGGCATTGGCGCATCAGGTGCCGCCAGCGGGCGGCTGGCGGGCCTGGGTTGTGCTGGGCGGGCGCGGCGCGGGCAAGACACGGGCCGGCGCGGAATGGGTGCGTAGCGCCGTCGAGGGCGCGGGACCGCTGGATGGGGGGCGCTGCCGCCGCGTGGCGCTGGTGGGGGAAACCTACGATCAGGTGCGCGACGTCATGGTTTTTGGCGACAGTGGCATCCTGGCCTGTTCGCCGCCCGACCGGCGGCCGCTCTGGAAGGCGGGCGAGCGCCGGCTGGTCTGGCCCAACGGCGCCGAGGCGCAGACGTTTTCGGCGCATGACCCGGAAGGGTTGCGCGGGCCGCAGTTCGATGGTGCGTGGGTGGACGAACTGGCCAAGTGGAAGCGTGCAAGCGAGACCTGGGACATGCTGCAGTTCGCGCTGCGGCTGGGTGAGGGCCCGCGGGCATGCGTGACCACGACGCCGCGCAACGTGGGGGTGCTAAAGACGCTTCTGGCCGCGCCCTCGACGGTGGTGACACATGCGCCGACCGAGGCCAACCGGGCCAATCTCGCGGCGTCGTTCCTTGCGGAAGTGCGGGCGCGCTATGCAGGTACGCGGATGGGGCGGCAGGAACTGGACGGCGTCCTGCTGGCCGATGCCGAAGGCGCGTTGTGGAGTGGCGCGATGCTGGAGGCGGCGCGGGTGGCGGCGCTGCCCGAACTGGATCGGGTGGTTGTGGCCGTGGACCCGTCGGTCAGCGGCGGCGCGGGCGCGGATGCCTGCGGTATCGTCGTGGCCGGAGCGCAGATACAGGGGCCGCCGCAAGACTGGCGGGCCTTCGTGCTGGCCGACCGGACCGTGCGGGGGGTCGGGCCGCTGGGCTGGGCGCGGGCGGCGATCGCGGCGATGGAGGAATTCGGCGCCGACCAGCTGGTGGCCGAGGTGAACCAGGGCGGGCAGCTGGTCGAGGAGGTGCTGCGCCAGGTTGACCCGCTGGTGCCCTACCGGGCGGTGCGGGCGGCGCGGGGCAAGGTTGCGCGCGCCGAACCGGTGGCCGCCCTTTACGAACAGGGGCGGGTGCGCCATGTCGCCGGGCTGGCCGATCTGGAGGAACAGATGTGTCAGATGACGGCGCGGGGGTTTCAGGGCCAGGGTTCGCCCGACCGCGTCGATGCTTTGGTCTGGGCCTTGCACGAGTTGATGATCGCACCCGCGTCGGCGTGGCGGCGACCGAGGGTGCGCGTGCTGTAGCCGGTGCCGGGCCAGGCGGCTGCGGGCGGATTGAGTATTTTCGACCAGAAAGAAGCAGGGGCGGGGGTGTTGCCCGCGCGGCGCGCGGTGGGTTTGCGCCTTGTTGGCGAGTTTGCCGCATAAGGGTTCGCAACAGGGCCGGGCTGCTGGCTGGCGACGGCGGCGAACAGATAGGAGCATGGGCATGGTTTTCGATTTCTTGCGGCGGGTCGAGAAGGTGCCCGCGACCAAGGCGAGCGCGGCCGGGCCGGTGGTGGCCTGGCACAGTGCCGGGCGCGTCGCCTGGAGCCCGCGCGATACCGTGTCGCTTACCCGGGCCGGGTTTGCCGGCAATCCCGTCGGGTTTCGCTGTGTCAAGCTGATCGCCGAGGCGGCGGCGGCCCTGCCTCTGATCTTGCAGGACCGGGTTCGGCGGTATGAGGAGCATCCGGTTCTGGACCTGGTGCGGCGGCCGAATGCGGCGCAGGGAAGGGCGGAGATGCTGGAGGCGCTGTTCGGTCAGTTGCTGCTTTCGGGCAACGCCTATGTCGAGGCGGTTCCCGGGGGGGGCGGGTTTCCTGTCGAGTTGCATGTTTTGCGCTCGGACCGGGTGAGCGTGGTTCCCGGCGCCGATGGCTGGCCGGTGGCCTATGAATATGCCGTGGGCGCCAGGACGCACCGGTTCGCGGTGGGGGGCGGGGTATCGCCGGTCTGTCATGTGCGCAGTTTTCATCCGCAGGACGATCACTACGGATTTTCGCCGATGCAGGCGGCGGCGACGGCGGTGGATCTGCACAACAGCGCCTCGCGCTGGTCGAAATCGCTGCTTGACAATGCGGCGCGCCCCAGCGGCGCCCTGGTCTGGCAGGGTTCGGACGGGCAGGGCGCGATGGCGGAGGATCAGTTCCGCCGGCTGAGCGAGGAGATCGAGGCCAATTTCCAGGGCGCGCGCAATGCCGGGCGGCCGATGGTGCTGGAAGGCGGGCTGGACTGGAAGCCCATGGGGTTTTCGCCCAGCGACATGGAGTTCCAGAAAACCAAGGAGAGCGCGGCGCGCGAGATCGCGCTGGCCTTCGGCGTGCCGCCGATGCTGCTGGGGATTCCGGGCGATGCGACCTATGCCAACTATCAGGAGGCAAACCGCGCCTTTTACCGCCTGACGGTTCTGCCGCTGGCGACGCGGGTGGCGGCGGCGCTGTCGGACTGGCTGTCGCGGTTTCATGGCGAGGCGCTGGAGTTGAAGCCCGATCTGGATCAGGTTCCGGCGCTGGCGGCCGAGCGCGATGCGCAATGGGCGCGGGTGGCCGGTGCCGGGTTTCTGACGCAGGCGGAAAAGCGGGCGTTGCTGGGGCTGCCGGCCTTGCCGGAAGGCGCTGCCGATGACTGAGCCGCGGCGGTTCCATGAGCCGTTCGATTGCGCGCCGGGGTTGCGGCTGGCGGCGCATGAGCGGGTCAGTTCCATCCATCACGAGCATCTGAACCTGCGGCTGGACCGGCTGGAAGAGATGATGGAGCGGCTGGAGCGGCGGCTGTGGCTGAGCGTCTATGGTGTGGCAGGAGTGATCCTTGCGCAAGCCTTTCAGTCGGTCATGGCGGCGGCGCAATAACGGCTTTCGAACAATGGGTTACAATGAGGTCTTCATGAATTCTGATGATCGTTTGGAGCACAAGCTCGCCCGGTTTGGCGACGGGCTGTGCGTCGAGGATGGCGCCGTGATCTCGGGTTATGCCAGCCTGTTCGGTGTGGCCGACCAGGGCGGCGATGTCGTGCAGGCGGGAGCCTATCGCCGTTCGATCGCGGCGCTGGAGGCACAGGGGCGGCGGGTCAAGATGCTGTGGCAGCACGACCCGGCCCAGCCGATCGGTGTCTGGGACGAGGTGCGCGAGGATACGCGCGGGCTTTGGGTGAAGGGGCGGTTGCTGGACGGCACCCGGCAGGGGCGCGAGGCGGCGGCGCTGATCGCCGCCGGTGCCATCGACGGGCTTTCCATCGGGTATCGCACCCTTCGCGCCGGCAGGAACGACAAGGGCCAGCGGGTCCTGAGTGAACTGGAGCTTTGGGAAGTGTCGCTGGTGACATTCCCGATGCTGCCCAGTGCGCGGGTGGCGGGCAAGGGCGATGCGCCCGGTGCCGCGGGCATCCTGCGCGAATTGGCGGCCGCCCTGGAGGGCGCGCGGCTGGAGTTGGCGCGCGACTAGGAGCGCCGAGTAGTTACCTATCGGAAGGAAGTGCTGATGAGCAAGACCGACGATCCGGCCTTGGGCGGTGACGGTGTACCCGCAGTTCGGGAAGTGAAGCAGGCGATGAGCGGCTTCGTGAGTGAACTCAGGGTGTTCCGGGACGACATTCAATCGAAACTGAAACAGACGGAAGAGCGACTGACCATGCTGGATCGGAATACCATCTTTGCGGCGCGCCCGCACCTGGCCGCAAGCCCCGATGCGGGCGCGCCGCACCGGAAGGCGTTTGACGCCTATCTTCGCAGTGGCGACGACGATGCGCTGCGCGGGCTTGAGCTGGAAGGCAAGGCGATGTCGACCGCGGTGGCCGGCGACGGCGGCTACCTCGTCGATCCGCAGACCGCGGAGCGGGTGAAGTCGGTGCTGCGATCGACCGCTTCGATCCGCTCTATCGCGTCGGTCGTCAATGTCGAAGCCACCAGCTATGACGTGCTGGTGGACCACACCGATATCGGCGCCGGCTGGGCGACGGAGGCGGGGCCTTCGCCCGAGACCGGGACGCCCCAGATCGACCGCATCTCGATTCCGCTGCATGAGTTGAGCGCGATGCCGAAGGCCAGCCAGCGGCTGCTGGATGACAGCGCCTTCGATATCGAGGGCTGGCTGGCGGGCCGTATTGCCGACAAGTTCGCGCGGGCCGAGGCGGCGGCGTTCGTCAACGGCGACGGGATCGACAAGCCCAGGGGCGTGCTGACGCATCCGACGGTGGACAATGACGTCTGGGCCTGGGGAAATATCGGCTATGTGCCGACCGGAATCGCGGGCGATCTGGATCCCGGGCATATCGTCGATCTGGTCTATGCGCTGGGTGCGCAGTACCGCGCCAACGCCAGTTTCGTGATGAACTCCAAGACCGCGGGCATGGTGCGCAAGCTGAAGGACAATGACGGCCGGTTCCTGTGGTCGGACGGGCTGGCGGCCGGGGAGCCGGCGCGGCTGATGGGTTATCCGGTGGTGATTGCCGAGGACATGCCGGATGCCGTCACGGATGGATTTGCCATCGCGTTCGGCGATTTCGAGGCCGGGTACACCGTGGCCGAACGCCCCGATCTGCGGGTTCTTCGCGATCCGTTCAGCGCCAAGCCGCATGTGCTGTTCTATGCCACCAAGCGGGTCGGCGGCGATGTCAGCGACTTTGCGGCGATCAAGCTGCTGAAGTTCGGCGTCGCGTAAGCGGTGCCGGGTGGCGGGGCCGGCCTTTCCGGCCTCGTCGCGGGCGCGCGTCAGGCGAGACCCCCCGCGTTGTCTAGCTGTTCCCCTCCGTCCGAGCAACGTGGGGTGGCGCGCGTCCGCGCATTGAGGATGAACGGGCCCGGACGGGCCGGATCTGCGGAGTGAATTGATGATGTTGATCGAGGAAACCACCCTGCCCGATGCGGCGCTGCCGGTGGACCGGTTCAAGGCGCATTTGCGGCTGGGGACAGGGTTTGACGAACTGAGTCTTCAGGACGGTATCCTGTCGGGCTTCCTGCGGGCGGCGATTGCCGCGATCGAGGCGCGGACGGGCAAGGTTCTGATCGTGCGTGACTTTTCGTTGACGCTGGGCGGCTGGCGCAACCCCGAAGCGCAGGTCTTGCCGGTTGCGCCAGTAAATTCCGTGACGCAGGTGTTGCTTGACGATGCGGGGGGCGCGAGCGTGGTCGTGGACCCGGATGCGTACTGGCTGGAGCGCGACGGGCAGCGTCCGCGTCTGCGTCCAAGGGGTGTGTTCCTGCCGGCGGTACCGGCGGGCGGGGCGGTGAGGATCGAATTCGCCGCCGGCATGGCGGCGGATTGGGGTAGCCTGCCGGCTGATCTGGGCCAGGCGGTGATGCTGCTGGCAGCGCATTACTACGAGTACCGCGACACCACGGCGCTGGGGGAGGGGTGCATGCCGTTCGGCGTGAGCAGCCTCATTCAACGCTATCGGGTGTCGCGGATCACGCTGGGAGCAGGGTCTTGACCGCGCCGCGGCTGAACCGGCGTCTGGTTCTGAAGGCGCCCGTTCGCGTTGACGACGGGGCCGGCGGGTTCGTGGAGACCTGGACGGAACGCGGCGAGGTCTGGGCCGAGGTGAGCGCGCGTAGCGGGCGCGAGCGCGGGTTGGCGGGAACCCCGATTGCGTCGGTGGCCTACAGGATCGTGGTGCGGGCGGCGCCCCAGGGATCGGCGATGCGGCCGCAAGCGGGGCAGCGGCTTTGCGACGGGGCGCAGGTGTTTGTCATCCGGGCGGTCGCCGAGCGCGGACCGGATGCGCGCCATCTGATCTGTTTTGCGGATGCGGAGGTGGTCGCATGAGTTACGGGGTATCCGTGGCATTGCAGGAAGCGGTGTACCGGCGCCTGCTGGACGATCCGGCGGTCAGCGGCCTTGTCGGGGCCGGGGTGTACGATGCGCTGCCCGACGGACCGGTGCCGGAAACCTATGTCAGCCTTGGGCCGGAAGACGTGCGCGACCGGTCCGACGCGGAAGGTGCTGGCGCGCTGCACAGGTTCACCGTTTCGGTGATCAGCGAAGCCCGCGGCTTTGCCGCCGCCAAGACCGTGGCGGGCGCGGTGGGCGATGCCCTGTTGCACGGAGAACTGGCGTTGACCCGCGGGCGGCTGGTCGGGCTCTGGTTCGAGCGCGCCAGCGCGAGGCGCAGCGGCCGGGCCGGACAGGTGCGGCGTATCGACCTGAGGTTTCGCGCCCGGGTGGAAGACAACTAACCTCTCAGATTTGGAGAATGCTCATGGGAGCCCAGAACGGCAAGGATCTGTTGATCAAGGTGGACATGACCGGCGGCGGCCAATTCGAAACCATCGCGGGACTGCGCGCGACGCGCGTCAGTTTCAATTCGGAAAGCGTGGATGTCACCAGCCTGGAAAGCCAAGGCGGCTGGCGCGAACTGTTGGCCGGAGCGGGGGTCAAATCGGCCGCGATCTCGGGATCGGGCGTGTTTCGCGATGCGGGAACGGATGAGCGGGCGCGGCAATTGTTCTTTGACGGCGAGACGCCCGATTTCCAGCTGATAATTCCCGATTTCGGCATCGTCGAGGGTGCGTTTCAGGTGACGGCGATCGAATATTCCGGCAGCCACAACGGCGAGGCCACCTACGAGTTGTCGCTGGCCAGCGCCGGGGCGCTGTCGTTCACAGCGATCTGAGCCATGGCAAATCCGTGGACGGGTGAGGTGGCGTTGGTCATCGACGGGCAGCGCCGCGTGCTGAAGCTGACGCTTGGGGCGCTGGCGGAACTGGAACAGGTGCTGGAGGCGGGATCGCTTGTCGATCTGGTGGCGCGGTTCGAGGCGGGCGGCTTTTCCAGCCGGGACGTGCTGGCGCTGGTGGTGGCCGGTTTGCGCGGCGGCGGCGCCGACGTGATCGCCGAGGATCTGCTGCGGGCCGAGATCGGCGGCGGGCCGGTGGCGGCGGCGCGGGCGGCGGCGGAGTTGCTGGCGCGGGCCTTCATGGTGCCGGGCGAGGCATGAGCGGGTTCGACTGGCCGGGGTTGATGCGGGCCGGGATGCAGAGGTTGCGTTTGACGCCCGAGCAGTTCTGGGAGCTGACCCCGGCCGAACTGCGGCTGATGCTGGGGCAGGGCGGTGCGGGGGCGGCGCTGGACCGGGCCGGTCTGGAGGCGCTGATGGCGCATTGGCCGGATGGCGAACGAGGAGAGAGCGATGAGTGAGCGCGATGGGTTCGACGAGTTGGAGACCCGTGCGGAGGCGCTGGAGGGCAGCCTTGGCGCCGTGGCTGACGTGGCGGCGGGGTTTGATGCCGAGTTGCAGCGGATGCGCGAGTCGCTGGCCGCGACGGGGCAGGATGTGGCCACGCTGGAACGTGGATTTTCCAGGGGGCTGCGGCGTGCGTTCGATGGTGTGGTGTTTGACGGGATGCGCTTGTCGGATGCGCTGGAGAGTGAGGCGCGCTCGATGATCCAGACCACCTATTCGGCCGCGATCCGGCCGGTGACGGAGCATTTCGGCGGTATGCTGGCGCAGGGTGTGGGCAATCTGGTGCAGGGCGTGTTGCCCTTCGCCGATGGCGGCGGTTTCGCGCAGGGCCGCGTGATGCCTTTTGCCAGCGGCGGCGTGGTATCGGGACCGGTGAGCTTCCCGATGCGTGGCGGCATCGGATTGATGGGCGAGGCCGGACCCGAGGCGATCATGCCACTGGCGCGGGGTGCTGACGGCAAGCTGGGGGTGCGCGGTGCCGGGGGCGGGACGGTCAACGTGGTGATGAATATCTCGACCCCCGATGCCGAGGGGTTCCGGCGCTCGCGTGGACAGATCGCTGCGCAACTGGGTCGTGCGTTGCAGCGTGGCGCGCGCAATCGGTAGGACAGGGGAGGGAGCAATGAATTTTCATGAAGTGAGATTTCCGGCCTCGCTGAGTTTCGGCTCGGTCGGGGGGCCGGAGCGGCGCACGGATGTCGTGACGCTGGCCAACGGGTTCGAAGAACGCAACACCCCCTGGGCGCATTCGCGGCGGCGATATGATGCAGGTGTGGGGATGCGGTCTCTGGACGATGTCGAGGCCCTGGTGGCGTTCTTTGAGGCGCGGCGCGGGCAGATGTACGGGTTCCGCTGGAAGGACTGGTCGGATTTCAAATCGGGCAAGGCGCGGGCGGATGTCCGGTTCGGGGATCAGGTGATCGCGGTGGCGGACGGGCAACGAACGCGGTTTCAACTGGTCAAGACCTACCGTTCCGGGGCGTTCTCCTATGTGCGGCCGATCAGCAAGCCGGTTGCCGGATCGGTGCGCGTCGGAATCGAACAGGACGAGATGCGCGAGGGTGTCGATTACGAGGTGGACACGACCTGCGGCGTGGTCAGCTTTGCCCATGCGCCGGCCGAGTCCATGCAGATCACGGCCGGGTTCGAGTTCGACGTGCCGGTGCGATTCGATACAGACCGGATACAGACCAGCGTGGCCAGTTTCCAGGCCGGCGACGTGCCCAATGTGCCGGTGGTCGAGGTGCGGGTGTGATGGCGGGGATGGACGCGGCGTTTCGGGCGCATGTGGAAAGCGGGCTGACCAGCTTGTGCCGGTGCTGGGCGATGACCCGGGCGGACGGTGTGCGATACGGGTTCACCGACCACGATTTGCCCATTGAATTCGACGGAATCGTGTTTCGCGCCGATACCGGGTTGTCGGCACTTGCCTTGCAGCAGGCCACCGGGCTGTCGGTTGACAATAGCGAGGCGGTCGGTGCGCTGAGCGATGCGGCGATCCGCGAGGAGGATATCGAAGCGGGCCGGTTCGATGGGGCCGAGGTGCGGGCGTGGTTGGTCAACTGGGCCGATGTCGCGGTGCGCTGGTTGCAGTTTCGCGGCACCATCGGTGAGATTCGCCGCGGCGGAGGCGCGTTCCATGCCGAACTGCGCGGGCTGACCGAAGCCCTGAACCGGCCGCTGGGGCGGGTCTATCAGAAGCCCTGCACGGCGGTTCTGGGCGATGGTTCGTGCGGTGCCGATCTGGCCGCGCCTGGGTATTTCACCGAGATGGAGGTTGCGGAGGCCGCAGGGGCGCGGGTGTTCCGCTGGGGTGCGATGCCGGGGTTCGAGGCGGGATGGTTCATGCGCGGGCGGCTGAGTGTTCTGAGCGGTGCGGCGGCGGGGCTTTGGGGGATCGTCAAGCAGGACCGCGTTGAGGACGGCGCGCGGGTTGTCGAGCTGTGGGAGCCGATCCGCGGGGGCATCGCGGCCGGGGATGTCGTGCGCCTTGAGGCGGGCTGTGACAAGCGGTTCGAAACCTGTCGGCTGAAGTTTGGCAATGCGCTGAATTTCCGGGGCTTTCCGGATATTCCGGGCGAGGACTGGATGGTTGCGGTTCCCAGATCGACGGCCGCCAATACCGGCGGGAGCCGGCGTTGATGGTGGCGCGGCCCGAGATCGTGGCGGCTGCGCGGCACTGGATCGGAACGCCATATCGCCACCAGGCGGCGGTGCGCGGGGCCGGCTGCGATTGCCTGGGGCTGGTGCGTGGTGTGTGGCGTGATCTCTATGGCGCTGAGCCCGAGCCGGTTCCGGCCTATTCGATGGACTGGTCCGAACCGCAGCGTGAAGAACGGCTGTGGGCGGCGGCGCGGCGGCATCTCGTGGAAATGCCTGCCGGGGCGCTCATGGCCGGAGACGTGATCCTGTTGCGGATGCGGGCGGGATCGGTCGCAAAGCACCTGGGCATCGTGTCGCGGGGCGGTACCGCGCCCCGGTTCATTCATGCCTATGCCCGGCATGGCGTGATCGAAAGTCCGCTGAGTGCGCCATGGTTGCGAAGGGTCGTGACGCGGTTCGGATTTCCTGAGGAGGTGCGCTGATGGCGACGATACTTCTTTCTGCCGCCGGGGCGGCCATTGGCGGAACGGTCGGTGGTACCGTCGCGGGCCTGTCTTCGGTCGCGCTGGGGCGCGCGGTCGGGGCGACGCTGGGGCGCGTGATTGATGAACGTCTGCTGGGTGCGGGCTCGGACCCGGTGGAATCCGGACGGGTGGAGCGGTTTCGGCTGACCCGGGCCGGGGATGGCGCGCCGGTGGCGCAAGTCTATGGCCGCATGCGGGTTGGCGGCCAGGTGATCTGGGCTTCGGACTTTCAGGAAACCGCCACCACTACGGGTGGCGGCAAGGGCATGCCCAGCACGCCAAAGACGACCCGCTACAGCTATGGCCTGTCGCTGGCGATTGCGGTCTGCGAGGGCGAGATCGCCACCATTGGGCGGGTCTGGGCCGATGGCGAGGAGGTGGCGCGCGAGGATCTGAACATGCGGATCTATACCGGCGGTCCCGATCAGTCGCCCGATCCGGTGATGGAGGCGATCGAGGGGCCGGGGATGGTGCCGGCCTATCGCGGCACCGCCTATGTTGTGATGGAAGATCTCTCGCTGGAGCCGTTTGGCAACCGGGTACCACAGTTTTCCTTCGAGGTCGTTCGGACCGAGCAGCGCGATGCGCCGGGGTTTCAGAGCGATCCCGCGCAACTGGTGCAGGGCGTGGCGATGATGCCCGGAACCGGAGAATACGCTCTGGCCACGAGCCCGGTCTACTACACCGACGGGCCTGGCAGGCAACGGGCGGCCAACCTTAACACGCCGTCAGGCAAGAGCGATTTCGCAACCTCGTTCGATGCGCTGTCCGAAGAACTGCCGGGTTGCGAGGCGGTATCGCTTGTTGTGTCATGGTTTGGCGGAGATCTGCGCTGCGGGTCGTGCCGGATCGTGCCCAAGGTAGAACACAAGGCGACCGACAGCGGCACGATGCCCTGGCGGGTGGCCGGGCAGGGGCGGGCATCGGCCGCGCAGATCGCCCTTGAGGGGGATAGGCCGATCTATGGCGGCACGCCGGCGGATGCGTCCGTTATCGAGGCGATTGCGCACATGAACGCCGCCGGGCGGCGGGTGATGTTCTATCCGTTCATCCTGATGGACCAACAGGCGGGTAACGGCTTGCCCGACCCCTGGACGGGGGCCGAGAACCAGCCGCATCTGCCATGGCGCGGGCGCATCACCTTGTCGGTGGCGCCTGGGCAGGACGGATCGCCGGACCAGAGCGCGGCGGCGGAGGCCGAGGTGGCGGCGTTCTTCGGTGAGGCGCGGGCTGCGGATTTCACCGTCGGCGATGGCAGTGTCATCTATTCCGGCCCCGAGGAATGGGGCTTGCGGCGCTTCATCCTGCACTATGCGGCGCTGTGTGCGGCGGCCGGCGGGGTCTCGGCGTTCTGCATCGGATCCGAGTTGCGCGGGCTGACCCAGATCCGGGGCGCGGCGGGATTCGTCGCGGTGGCGGCGTTTCGCGATCTGGCGGCGGAGGTGCGCAGCCTGCTGGGGGATGACGTGCGGATCGGCTATGCCGCCGACTGGTCGGAGTATTTCGGGTATCAGCCGCAGGATGGGAGCGGTGACAGGTATTTCCATCTCGATCCGCTTTGGGCTGACGATAATGTCGATTTCATCGGCATCGACAATTACATGCCGCTCTCGGATTGGCGTGAGGGCGTCGGCCACGCCGATGCCGGGTGGGGAAGCATCCATGAGCCCGGCTATCTGAATGCCAATGTCGAGGGTGGAGAGGGGTTTGACTGGTATTATCATTCGCCCGAAGCCGAGGCGGCGCAGATACGCACGCCGATCACAGACGAGGCGCATGGCGAGCCGTGGATCTGGCGCTACAAGGATCTGCGCGGCTGGTGGGACAATGCCCACCACGAGCGCATCGGCGGGGTGCGACAGGCGGAGCCGACCGCCTGGGTTGCGCGATCAAAACCGATTTGGTTCACTGAACTTGGCTGTCCGGCGGTGGACAAGGGAACCAACCAGCCCCACCTGTTCGTCGATCCGAAATCATCGGAATCCAGCCTGCCGAAATACTCGACCGGGGCGCGCGACGATCTGATCCAGTTGCGCTATCTTCAGGCCGTGCTGGGCCATTGGCGGAACACGGGCAACAACCCGGTTTCGGAGATCTATGGCGGGCGCATGGTCGATCTGGCCAACGCCTATGTCTGGGCCTGGGACGCGCGCCCGTTTCCGGCCTTTCCCAACAACCTGGATGTGTGGAGCGACGGGGCGAACCATGCCCGGGGCCATTGGCTGAACGGCCGGGTCGGGGCGCGCACGCTGGGTTCGGTCGTGGCCGAGATCTGCCGCCGTTCGGGAGTGACCTCGGTTGATGTGTCGCGGTTGCACGAACTGGTGCGCGGCTTTGCGATCGAGGATGTCGGCGATGCACGCGCAGCATTGCAGCCGCTGATGCTGCGATACGGGTTCGATGCTATCGAGCGCGACGGCATATTGCAGTTCAGGATGCGAGATGGCCGGTTGGCGACCGGCCTAGATCGCGACGGATTTGCCGAAACCGGCGAAGTTCCCGGACTGGTGGAACAGACGCGCGATGCAGAAGCCGAGATGACCGGGCGGGTCCGGGTCAGGTTCGTTCAATCGGGTGGCGATCATGCGATCGTGTCGGAAGAGGCGGTACTGGCGGACAGCCGGACGCATGCGGTCGCGTCGCGCGACCTGCCGCTTGCGATGACCCGGGGCGAGGGGCGCGCGGTGGCCGAACGTTGGCTGACCGAGGCGCGGGTTGCGCGGGAGACTGCGCGCTTTGCCCTGCCGCCGTCGCGTATGGCACTGGGTGCGGGCGATGTTGTCCGGCTGCCGGGGGACGGGGCTGAGGGCGACACGCTTTACCGGATCGACCGTGTCGAACAG
This sequence comes from Jhaorihella sp., assembly GCA_047975215.1. Classification (GTDB taxonomy): domain Bacteria; phylum Pseudomonadota; class Alphaproteobacteria; order Rhodobacterales; family Rhodobacteraceae; genus JAGRMG01. The sequence continues at coordinate 53,189 of JBKEDD010000040.1, read as the reverse complement.
GCGGGCGTTCAGATCGTGGAGGCGGTACGGATCGAGCCGGCGGTTTACACGCCTTCGGATCTGTTGGGGGAAATGCCGCCACCAAGCGCGTTCGCGCCGCCAGTGCCGGTGTTGCCGCTGTTTCTGGATCTGCCTCTGATGACCGGTGACGAAGTGGCGCACGCCCCGCACCTGGCGGTGACGGCGCGCCCGTGGCCGGGCAGCGTCGCCGTCTACACCTCGGCCGAAGACAGCGGGTACGGGTTGAGCGATATCGTGGCGGATCGCTCGGTCATCGGCGTGACCGAAACGCCGCTGGCCGCTGCTCGGGCCGGTCTTTGGGACCAGGGCGCGCCGTTAAAGGTGAAACTGATCGCCGGTGCGCTGGAAACGCGCTCAGCCGAGGCGGTTCTTAACGGTGCCAATCTTGCGGCGATCGGCGACGGATCCAGCGGACGGTGGGAGGTGTTCCAGTTTCGCCGGGCCGACCTGATCGCACCCGATACCTACTGGTTGTCGCAACGTCTGCGCGGGCAGGTGGGGAGCGACGCGTTGATGCCTGAAACCTGGCCCGGGGGGTCGTGGTTCGTGTTGCTGGACGGAACGCCCGGGCAGATCGAACTGACCAGCGCGCAGCGACGCATCGCGCGCCACTTCCGGCTGGGACCTGCGCGGCGCGGTTTTGACGATCCGTCCTATGTGCATCGGATCGAGGCATTCGACGGGAACGGCCTGCGGCCCTACGCACCCTGCCATCTGGGCGTTTCGCGCAGCCTGTCGGGCGATGTCGCGGTGCGTTGGGTGCGTCGCACGCGGATCGACGGGGATAGCTGGGCCCTGGCCGAGGTGCCGCTTGGCGAGGAAAGCGAGAGATATCTCGTCAGGGTGCGGCGGGGCGGTGCAATCGTCCGAGAGACCACCGTGAGCGAACCGCATTGGCTTTACTCGGCGTCGATGCAGACCGAGGACGGTCATGCGATGCCGCTGCGCATCGAGGTGGCGCAGGTTTCGGCGCGGTACGGACCGGGATTGTTCGCCGGTACCGATGTGCCTGCCGGGTGATGCGGAACCGAAATTCGGCACATAACGATCCGGGCGCGACAGGGGTTTGCCCCGGCTGCAGGGTTGGGTGCCGTCGAATACGAGACATGGTGTAGCCATATGAGGCACAACGACTATTTCGCGCACACTCTTGGGGGCGGGGTCGGGCGCGCACCGGATCGCGAGCCGCCCGCGGGCAACCGGTGGATGCGGTTTGCCCCGGACGCGGGATGCTAACCCCGTGCGGCCGGTTCTTTATGGCGATGTCAGCAACGCGGCGCGTGTTCTGCTGCGGCAACCACCGGGCGCGCGGCCCGGTTTGTGCGCCCGTATGATACGCGAGGCCGAAGCCGCCGATGCGCATGTGTTGCGCACCGGGCGGGTGCATCCCGTCTGGGGCAACGGTTCGCTCATGTCTGCCGCGCGGAAGCGGCTGCTGGCCGACGAACCGGGGTTCGAGGACAACGACTATTGCGCCTGTTTCGCGATGGTCCTGTGGGCGCTTGTCGAGCACCGGATCAGCCGGAGGCGCAGGAAATGCACCTGGTGACAGCGGGATCCAGATCGAGCCGACGTTTTGCGATACTCTCGCCGCAATCCTCGCAATATCCGTATTCGCCTGCGGCCATCCGATCGAGCGCGGAGCGAAGATGACGTGCCTGTGCGACGCGCCGGGCCTGATGCGCCTTGGCCATGGCCTGATTCTGAAGCGCGTCCATACGGCTTAGCCGCCCGACCGATTGCTGGTCGAACTGAACGACCGCCCGTCCGTCCCGGCCCAGCCGGTCTTCGGCCTCGATCCGGGCCAGCCTTTCCCTGATCAGGGTAGCGAAATACGCGTGGCCGGCCTTGTCCATGAGCCAAACGCCTTCTGCGGACTTTGTGTTTGCGGTCCTCCGCCCTAGACGGGTAGTCTGGGCGCAGGAGAGGAAGGTAAGCCATGGTTGAAACGCGTGCAACGATTGCCCCGGTCGATCCGGTCTGGGACAGGATAATGCAGGAAGCGCGCGACGCGGTGGCCAAGGAGCCCCTGATGGGTGCCCTTGTCCACGCCTGCATCCTGCATCACAAGAAGATCGAAAAGGCGCTGTCCTACCGGATCGCGGCCAAGCTGGCATCAAACGAGATGTCGATGGTGGTGCTGCGCGAGATCACCGACCAGGCCTATGACGAGACGCCCGAACTGGTCGAGGCGGCACGCGCCGATCTCATGGCGGTGTACGAACGCGACCCCGCCTGCCACCGGTTGTTGCAGCCGATCCTGTATTTCAAGGGCTATCAGGCGATGCAGGCCTATCGCGTGGCGCATTGGCTGTGGAACCGCGGCCAGCACGACCTGGCCTATTTCTTCCAGATGCGGGTATCGGAGATATTCGGGATCGACGTCCATCCCGCCGCCCGGATCGGGCGCGGGATCATGATCGACCACGCCCATTCCATCGTGATCGGTGAAACCGCCGTCGTCGGAAACAACGTGTCGATGCTGCATTCGGTGACGTTGGGCGGAACCGGCAAGGAGGACGAGGATCGTCACCCCAAGATCGGCGACGGCGTCCTGATCGGGGCCGGGGCCAAGATTCTGGGCAATATCAAGGTGGGGTATTGTTCGCGCATCGCGGCCGGTTCTGTGGTGCTGAAGGAGGTTCCTCCCTGCACCACGGTCGCCGGCGTGCCCGCCCGGATAGTGGGCGAGGCGGGATGCGAGCATCCTTCGGTCGAGATGGACCAGTTGTTCAGGGAACAGAATTAACCGGACCTGCGCCATTGACGCCGCGGGCCGATGCCCGCTTGATCGAACGGCCGGGCACTGATCGGGAGAACGATACGATGCGACAGACCCAGGGGCGCGGGCGGCTGTTTGACAGCATTCTGGATTCCGTGGGCGATACGCCCTGTATCCGAATCAACCGGATCGCGCCGGAACATGTGAGCGTCTATGTGAAGTTCGAGGCGTTCAACCCGGCCGGTTCGGTCAAGGACCGGCTGGCGCTGGGTATCATCGAAGCCGCCGAGGCCAGTGGCGCGTTGCAACCCGGGCAGACGGTTGTCGAGGCCACCAGCGGCAACACCGGCATCGGGCTGGCCATGGTCTGCGCGGCCAAGGGCTACCCGCTGGTGGTGACAATGGCCGAAAGCTTTTCGGTCGAGCGGCGCAAGCTGATGCGGTTTCTGGGCGCCAGGGTGGTGCTGACGCCCAAGGAGGAGAAGGGCTTTGGCATGTACCGAAAAGCCATGGAACTGGCCGAGGCGAACGGCTGGTTCCTGGCGCGGCAATTCGAAAACGAGGCCAACGCCGATATCCATGAACAGACGACCGCGCGCGAGATCATCGCCGATTTCAACGGCAGGCGGCTGGATTATTTCGTTTCGGGCTATGGCACAGGCGGCACCGTGACCGGGGTTGCGCGGGTGCTGCGGCGCGAGCGGCCCGAGACGCGGATCGTGCTGAGCGAACCCGCCAACGCGGCACTGGTGCAAAGCGGCGAAGCGCAGCAGCGTACCGGCGACGGCGAGGCCGCCGCAAGCCACCCGGCGTTTCAGCCCCATCCGATCCAGGGTTGGACGCCCGATTTCATTCCGAAGGTATTGCAAGAGACGCTGGACGCGGACCGGGTTGACGAACTGATGCCCGTGGCGGGACCGGATGGCATCGCCTGGGCGCGGCGATTGGCTGCCGAGGAAGGGATATTCTGCGGAATATCTGCCGGCGCCACCTTCGCGGCGGCGATGAAACTGGCCGCAACCGCGCCGGAAGGATCGGTACTGCTGGTCATGCTTCCGGACACGGGCGAGCGGTATCTGTCGACCCCGCTGTTTGACGGCATCGAAACCGAGATGGACGAGTCGGAAATTGCCCTGATGCGTTCGACGCCGGGCTATCAGATGCCGTGATCTCTTGCGGCATCTTGCCGCGAGGGCGACGTTCGGCGAAGCCCGGATTTGATCCCACCCAACATATGCAATAACCTGTATGTGAGTGCCGGAGAGTTTTGTTCCGGGCATCCTCAGCTATGGGAGATCCCAATGAAACGCGTTCTGATCGCCGTTCTCGCCGCGGCAAGTGCCACCGTGGCTGCCGGCATGGCGACCGCCGCCGACAAGGCGGCGCTGGTCGAAGAGGGCAATGTGCTGATGCAGCAGTACGGCGGCGCCCTGAAGGCCGAGTTGCAGGCGGCGATCAAGGAAAGGGGTGCCCCCTATGCGATTGAGGTCTGCAACATCCGCGCGCCCGAGATCGCGTCGACGGTATCGCGGGGCAGCGGCTGGAAGGTCGCCCGTTCAAGCCACAAGCTGCGCAACCCCGACAATGTGCCGGATACTAATACCGCCGCGGTGATCGACGATTTCCTGGCCCGGCAATCCGCGGGCGAGAGCGCCGAAACCCTGGTCCGGGCCGAAATCGTGGACGAGGATGGCGGCCAGGTGTTCCGCCTGGTCAAGGCGATCCCGACCGGCGAGCTCTGCCTCAACTGCCACGGCGGCGCCGAAGTCGAACCGGCCGTGGCAGAGCAGCTTGCAAAGCTCTACCCGGAGGATCGGGCGCGCGGTTTCAAAGCGGGCGAGATGCGCGGCGTGTTCACTCTGGTCAAGCCGCTGCAGTGATCCCGGCCGCCGGAAGAACACAGGCTCCGGCAGGGTGCCGGAGCCCGCAAGCGTGAACCCGGCCCGCCGTCAGGCAAGCATGACCATCGGGTTTTCCAGATTGTCCTTGATCGCCTGCAATAGCTGCGCGCCAAGCGCACCATCGATGACCCGGTGATCGACCGACAGCGTTACCGACATTACCGTGGCGACGGCCAGTTCCCCATCCTCCCCGACGACCGGTTTCTTCACACCGGCACCGACCGCCAGAATGGCGCCGTGCGGCGGATTGATGACCGCATCGAAGTTGTCGATACCGAACATGCCCAGGTTGGAAATGGCGAAACTGCCGCCCTGGTATTCATGCGGCGCCAGCTTGCGCTCGCGGGCACGGGCGGCCAGATCCTTCATCTCGGCCGACAGCGTCGAAAGCGATTTCATGTCGGCATCCTTCAGTACCGGCGTGAACAGCCCGCCTTCGATGGCGACCGCGACGGCGACATCCGAAGGCGTCAGTTTGAAGATGCGGTCGCCGGCCCAGACCGCGTTGGCATCGGGCACCGTTTGCAGCGCCAGCGCGCAGGCCTTGATGATGAAGTCGTTGACGCTCAGCTTCACGCCACGCCCTTCGAGTTGCCTGTTCAACTGGCCGCGGAACTTCAGCAAGGGATCAAGGTAGATATCGCGGCGCAGATAGAAATGCGGGATCTGCTGCTTGGCCTCGGTCAGGCGGGCGGCGATGGTCTTGCGCATACCGTCCAGCTTGACCACCTCGTAGTTTCGGCCCTCGTACATCTTCGTCACCGCGTCGGCGGAAGGCCCTGCGGGCACCGCGGCCGGCGCGGTTGCCTGTGCGGGCGCGTCTGCCGTTTTCGCCGCGGGCGTCGCGGGCGTCGCGGGCGTGGCCGAGGCGCCTTCGACATCGGCCTTGACTATGCGGCCATGCGGGCCGCTGCCCTTGACGGCGCTCAGATCCAGACCCTTTTCAGCGGCGATCCGACGGGCCAGCGGCGAGGCAAAGATGCGCGCGCCGTCGCCGGTTTGCGGCGCGGCGGGCGCCCTCGCGGCTGTGCCATTGGCCGGCTGCGGGGCGGCGTCGGGTGCGCCTGTCGCGGGGCCGGGCGCGGCGGGCGCTTTCGCGCCAGACCCGCCCTGTACGATCTCATCGGTGCTTTCACCTTCGTCCAGCAACACCGCGATCGGGGTGTTGACCTTGACGCCCTCGGTGCCGTCGGCAACGAGGATCCTGCCGACGATGCCCTCGTCGACGGCTTCGAATTCCATCGTCGCCTTGTCGGTTTCGATCTCGGCCAGCAGATCGCCCGAGGACACGCTGTCGCCTTCCTTGACCAGCCACCTGGCCAGCGTTCCTTCCTCCATCGTCGGCGACAGCGCGGGCATGAGAATTTCTGTGGGCATGGGCGACGCTCCTTATTGGTAGGTCATTTGTTTCACCGCCTCGATCACCTCTTCGGTGGTCACGAGCGCGTGTTTTTCGAGGTTGGCGGCATAGGGCATGGGCACATCCTTGCCGGTACAGCAGACCACCGGCGCGTCGAGATGGTCGAACGCCTCGCGCATCACTACCGACGAAATGTAGCTGCCCACCGATCCCTGCGGCCAGCCTTCCTCGACCGTGACCAGACGGTTGGTCTTCTGCACCGAACGGATGATCGCGCCGGTGTCCATCGGGCGCAGCGTGCGCAGGTCGATCACCTCGGCCTCGATGCCGTCCTCGGCCAGTTTCCCGGCCGCCTCAAGGGCATAGGTCATGCCAATTCCAAAGCTGACGATGGTCACATCCGAACCCTGGCGCCAGATGCGGGCCTTCCCGAAGGGCACGGTGTAGTCGTCCAGTACCGGCATGTCGAAACTGCGGCCATAGAGAATCTCGTTCTCCAGGAAGATCACCGGATTGGGATCGCGGATCGCGGTTTTCAGAAGCCCCTTGGCGTCAGAGGCGGAATAGGGCATCGCCACCTTCAGCCCCGGTATCTGCATGTACCAGGCGGCATAGTCCTGGCTGTGCTGGGCGGCGACGCGCGCGGCCGCCCCGTTGGGGCCGCGAAACACCATCGGCGCGCCCATCTGGCCACCCGACATGTAAAGCGTCTTGGCGGCCGAGTTGATGATCTGGTCGATCGCCTGCATGGCGAAATTGAAGGTCATGAACTCGACGATGGGCCTCAGCCCGCCAAAGGCGGCCCCGACCGCGATGCCGGTAAACCCGTGTTCGGTGATGGGCGTGTCTATTACCCGCTTGGCGCCGAACTCGTCCAGAAGCCCCTGGCTGATCTTGTAGGCGCCCTGGTATTCGCCAACCTCCTCGCCCATCAGGAACACGGTCTCGTCGCGGCGCATTTCTTCAGCCATGGCGTCTCGCAGCGCCTCGCGCACCGTCTGCTGTTTCAACTCGGTGCCTTCGGGCCAGTCCGGCGACGTGTCGGCCTCGGGTGCAGGCGGCGCCTTGGCTTCTGTCGGTGCCGCGCGCGCCGGTGCTGCGGCTTTCGCCGCATCCGCCTTTCCGGCGCCATCGCCGGCGGGCGCGGCTTGCAGGTCTCCGACGCTTTCGCCGTCCTCGAGCAGCACCGCGATGGGGGTGTTCACCTTCACCCCTTCGGTGCCGTCTGCGACCAGGAGTCTGCCCACGATGCCTTCATCCACCGCCTCGAACTCCATGGTCGCCTTGTCGGTCTCGATCTCGGCGATGATGTCGCCCGACGACACGCTGTCGCCTTCCCTGACCAGCCACCTGGCCAGCGTGCCTTCCTCCATCGTCGGCGAAAGGGCGGGCATCAGTATTTCGGTTGCCATGACTGTGTCTCCCTTACGCGTTCTGCGGCGCCGTATCGGCGTAGATGTCGGTCCAAAGCTCGTCCAGCGCCGGTTCCGGGCTGTCCTTGGCGAACTCGGCGGCCTTGTTGACGATCGCCTTGATCTCCTTGTCGATCGCCTTGAGATCCTCCTCGCTGGCGTGCTTGCCGTCCAGCAGCATGTGGCGCACATGCTCGATCGCGTCGCGCTCCTCGCGCATCTTCTGCACCTCTTCGCGGGTGCGGTACTTGGCCGGATCCGACATGGAATGGCCGCGATAGCGGTAGGTCTTGACCTCGAGGATATATGGCCCCTTGCCGGAGCGGCAATGCGCGACAGCGGTCTCGCCCGCCGCCTTCACCGCCAGAACGTCCATACCGTCCACCGCCTCGCCGGGAATCCCGAACGCCTCGCCGCGGGTGTGTATCTCGGGAGTCGAGGTCGAGCGCTTCTGCGCCGTGCCCATCGCGTACTGGTTGTTCTCGATCACGAACACCACCGGCAGCGACCACAATGCCGCCATGTTGAAAGTTTCGTAGACCTGGCCCTGGTTGGCGGCGCCATCGCCGAAATAGGCGAACGTGACGCGCCCGTTTTCCCTGTACTTGTCGGCGAATGCCAGCCCCGCGCCGATCGGCACCTGCGCGCCGACGATGCCATGGCCGCCATAGAAGTGCTTCTCCTTGGAAAACATGTGCATGGAGCCGCCCTTGCCCTTGGAATATCCGCCGCTCCGCCCGGTCAGTTCGGCCATTACCCCGTCGGGGTCCATGCCGCAGGCCAGCATGTGCCCGTGATCGCGATAGGAGGTGACCCGCTTGTCGCCCTCCTCGGCGGCGGCCTCGAGTCCGACAACCACCGCCTCCTGCCCGATATAGAGATGACAGAACCCGCCGATCAGTCCCATGCCGTAAAGCTGGCCCGCCTTCTCCTCGAATCGCCGGATCAACAGCATGTCGCGGTAATAGGCTGTCAGTTCCTCTGCCGAGGTATTTGAAATCTTTTTGCTTTTTCGCGCGGCCATGGTGCTGGCGCCTCCTCCGTGCAAATTAGTTTAGCGTTAAACTATCTAATAAACGATTTCGCGTCCGGTTGCGAGGATAAATCTGCCGCGAGGGCAGGGACGGCCATGCCTTCTTCTGACGACAAATATCTCGGGGGTGAATTGGCCGCAGGCCAAGAGGGGGCGGCGCCCCCTCCGGTCGGGTCGCGCCGGCGATCCGACCCCGGCATTGCAGTCAGCGGATGACGATCTCGTCGGCGCGCAACAGCCCCAGGACTGAACGCGCCTGCTGATCCAGAAGGTCGAGATCCAGAAAATCGTCCGACAGCCGCCGGGTCAGGTTCTCCACCGCGGCCAGTTCGGCGCGCAATTCGTCCAGATCGCGCGAGAGCGCCTCGGCCTCGGCGGCGATCTCGACGCGGCGGAACAGCCCGAAATCGCCCTGCACCGCGGCAAAGGTAAAATAGGCGCTAAGCGCGAAGGCGGCGGCATAGAAAATGAATGCGCCGAAACTGGGTCGGTTGGAACGGGTCACTGCACGGCCTTCGCTCTGCACCCTTCGCGGGCGTCTCGCGGATAAATCTCGCACAGGCACCCGGCAAAGAAAATCCCCTATCCCGCCGCCGTGGCGCGTGAGGCTGCACTGTGGGATTGACGCAACGGCCCGCTGGCGCGGGCGGCTGTGGCGCGGCATGCTCGCTCCGCAACCCCCGAAAGGAACCCGCCATGACCGATATCGCCCCCCGCGCCGACCTCGGCAGCCACGAGGTCGTCAACCAGCCGCTGCCCCGCGGCGGGGCCGATTTGTGGGCAGGCGACGTGGTGCTGCGCGAGGCCGCCCGGGCGGCCGGTGCGCGAACCGGCGCGCTGGAACGGGCCGGGGCCGTCTATGGCAGCCCGCAGATCTTGCAGGCCGCCCATGACGCGCGCCGCGATCCGCCGCGCCTCAGGCTGTTTTCACGCTCCGGCCACCGGCTCGACGAGGTCGAGTTCCATCCCGGCTATCACAGTTGCATGGCTGCCGGGATTGAGCTGGGTTATGCCAGTGCCGCGTGGGACGGGCAGCCCGGCGGCCATGCCACCCATGCCGCGCTGTGTTACATGCAGTATCAGGTCGAACCCGGTGTCGCCTGCCCGTTGACCATGACCTACGCCGCGATACCCGCGCTGCGGGCCGATGCCACCCTGTCCGGGATCTGGAGCCCGAAGCTGACCTCGCCGGTCTACGACCCGTCCGTGCGGCCGGTCAGTGAAAAGGCAGGCGCGACGATGGGTATGGCAATGACCGAAAAGCAGGGCGGATCGGATGTGCGCGCCAATACCACCCGCGCCCAACCCGACGGCGACGCCTATGTGCTGAACGGCCACAAGTGGTTCTGTTCCGCACCGATGTCGGACGGCTTCCTGACCCTGGCCTATGCGCCCGGCGGGCTGACCTGTTTCGTGGTGCCGCGCTGGCTTGGTAACGGCGAACGCAACGGCATCCGCATCCAGCGGCTGAAGGACAAGATGGGCGACCGCGCCAATGCCAGTTCCGAGATCGAATACTGGGATGCGCGCGCCTTCCGGCTGGGCGATGAAGGGCAGGGGGTGCGCACCATCATCGAGATGGTGCACCACACGCGGCTCGATACCGCCATGGCGCCGGCGGGTCTCATGCGCGCCGCCCTGGCCGAGGCGCATTGGTGGGTCTCGCATCGCTCGGCCTTCCAGCGCAGGCTGATCGACCAGCCGCTGATGCGCGCCGTCCTTGCCGACCTCGCGCTCGACTGGGAAGCCTCGGTTGCCGCCGGTTTCCTGGTCGCCCGCGCGTTCGACCGGGCCGACGACGAGGGCCGGGCGCTGGCCCGTATCGCCGTGGCGCTGACAAAGTACCTGTCGAACAAGCGTTGCATCGACGTGGTGGCCGAGACGATGGAGGTGCTCGGCGGTATGGGCTATGTCGAGGAAACGCCGATGCCTATGTTGTACCGGCAGGCGCCGCTGAACAGCATCTGGGAAGGTTCGGGCAACATCATCTGTCTGGATATCCTGCGCACGCTGAACCGCGATCCGGGCGCGGTGGCGGCGCTCGATGCGGTGCTTGACGGGGTGCGCGGCAGCGACGCGCGATACGACGCCGCGCTTGGTGCGCATCGCGACCGCTGGCGCGGCATCCCGCCCGAGGCCGAGGCGCGCTGGTTCACCGAAAGTCTGGCGACGCTTCTCAGCGCGGCGGCGCTGATCGGCACGGCGCCCCATGCGGTGGTCGATGGCTACATGATCAGCCGGGTGGCGGGCGAACGCGGCAGCGTCCCGGGCGCCATATCGGGGTTGGACACGGCCGCGATCCTCGGCCGGATCGGCTGAGAGGGCGGCTGCGGCATTCTGCCGGTACAGGTTGCACGCCCGCGACGGCTACCTATCTCGTTTCGGGACCAACATGAATTGTGGAAAGGACTTTCTAGATGTCGGACAAATCCGCGAGCCTGAAGAACCTGCAAACCGCCCTGTCGATGGAGCTGTCGGCGGCGTCGCAATACCTGCTGCACGCGCATGTGCTGGACGATTGGGGGCTGGACCGGCTGGCCGACCAGATGCGCGAGGAAATGCACGAGGAACTGGGCCATGCCGGGCGCTTCATCGACCGCATCCTGTTTCTGGGCGGCGAACCCGAGATGAAGCCCGAAAAGACCCCGCGCCGCGCCAAGGGCCTGAAGGAGATGTTCGAGACCGACCGCGCCGATGAGCGCGAGGCAATCGCCTTTTACACCAAGGCCGCCCGCGCCGCCTATGAGGGCGACGATATCGGCAGCCGCGCGCTGTTCGAAGAGATCGTGCTGGACGAGGAAGGCCACTGGGCCTGGCTCGATCTGCAACTGAACCTGCTGGAACGGATGGGCGAACCCGCCTTCATCTCGAAATACATGAGCGCCGAACAGGGCGAGGCATAGGCGGCGTTCCGCCCCGCCATGGCCTCGTCACGACGCCGGGTCCATGGCTGGCAAGCGCGATCGCGGCGCGATCAGCGCATCAGGGCCGCGACACCGGGCAGGGTCTTGCCTTCCATCCATTCCAGGAAGGCGCCTCCGGCGGTCGAGATATAGGTGAAGTCGCCCCCGACCCCGGCCCGGTTCAGCGCCGCCACGGTATCGCCGCCGCCGGCGACCGAAACCAGTTTGCCCGCGCGCGTCAGGTCCGCCGCCTTGCGCGCGGCGGCGACGGTGGCAGCATCGAAGGGCGGGATCTCGAAAGCGCCCATCGGGCCGTTCCAGATCAGCGTCCTGGCGCGGTCGAGCACCTGCGCCACGCGCGCCACGGTCTCTGGCCCGGCGTCGAGTATCATCGAATCCTTCGGGCAGGCATCGGCGGGCACGGTCTCGCTTTCTGCTCCGGCCCTGAACTCGCGGGCAACCACGACGTCTGACGGCAGCACGATGTCGCAGCCGGTCTTGTCCGCCTTGGCCATGATATCCGCCGCCGTGCCCGTCATCTCGTGTTCGCACAATGACTTGCCGACATCGCGGCCCTGCGCGGCAAGGAAGGTGTTGGCCATGCCGCCGCCGATCACCAGATGATCGACCTGTTCGACCAGATTGCCCAGCAGGTCGAGCTTGGTGGAAACCTTGGCACCGCCGACGACCGCCACCAGCGGGCGTTCGGGTTTGCCCAACGCGGCTTCCAGCGCGGTCAGTTCGGCCTGCATCAATCGCCCGGCACAGGACGGCAGCAGACGTGCGACGCCCTCGGTCGAGGCATGTGCCCGGTGGGCAGCCGAAAACGCGTCGTTGCAATAGACCTCACCCAGCGCGGCGATCTCGGCGGCCAGCGCCGCATCGTTGCTTTCCTCGCCCGGATGGAAGCGGGTGTTTTCCAGCAAGAGGACCGCGCCTGGTTCCAGCGCGCCTACCGCCGCCTCGGCCGCCGGACCACGGCAATCGGCACAGAACAGGACAGGTGCCGAAAGCGCCTGCTCCAGCGCCGGACCCAGGGGGCGCAGGGACATTTCGGGCACGTTCCTGCCCCTGGGCCGTCCGAAATGCGCCAGCAGCAGGGGTTTGCCGCCGGCCGCCAGAATGTCGTGGATGGTGGGCGCGATGCGCCGGATGCGGGTGTCGTCGCCGACCGCGCCGTTTTCCAGCGGCACGTTGATATCGACCCGCACCAGCACCCGCTTTCCGGCAAGCTCCATGTCGTCCAGCGTGTTCCAGCCCATGTGCCGTGTCTCCCGATCATCTTTCGCAGCGCCGTTGTTTCCCCGCTTTCGCCCCGCCCGTCAATGCGTCACTTGGCAATCGCCGGCGGGCGGCTTAGGTAACGGGCCAGAATGCCAGGACAGGAGAGCCAGATGGCCGAGATCAAAGACCCCGAAAACACCATCCTGATGGAGCTGAAGGGCGGCACCGTCACGATCCAGTTGTTGCCCGACGTGGCCCCCAGACATGCCGAACGGATGAAGGAACTCGCGCGCTCGGGCGCCTATGACAACGTCGCCTTTCACCGGGTCATCGACGGTTTCATGGCCCAGACGGGCGATGTCAGGAACGGCAACATGGAAAAGGGCTTCAACCTGCGCGCGGCGGGCACCGGCGGTTCGGACCTGCCCGACCTGCCGGCCGAGTTCTCCAAGCTGCCCCATGACCGCGGCACCCTTGGCGCGGCCCGTTCGGCCAACCCCGACAGCGCCAATTCGCAGTTCTTCATCAACTTCTCGGACAACAACTTCCTGAACGGGCAGTATACCGTCTATGGCCGGGTGATCGGCGGCATGGAACATGTCGATGCCATCGCGCGAGGTGAACCGCCCGCCGAACCCGACCGCATGATCAGCGTCAAGGTGGCGTCTGATGAATAAGCTTGCCGCCCTGCTGTGCGTCCTCGCGGCGCCCGCCTTCGCGACCGGCCTCGAAATCGAGGTCGAGGGCGAGGGCGGGGGCGGCACCGTCACCATCGACCTGTTCGATGATGTGGCGCCCAACCATGTCGCGCAGATCACCGAACTGGCCCGCGAGGGCGCCTATGACGGCGTGGCGTTTCACCGCGTCATCGACGGCTTCATGGCCCAGACCGGCGACGTGCAGTTCGGCCATCTGGGACAGGACATGCGCAAGGCCGGCATGGGCGGGTCGGACCGGCCCGATCTCAAGGCCGAGTTCTCCGACAAACCCTTCGAACGCGGCGTCGTCGGCATGGCCCGCTCGCGCAGCCCTGACAGTGCCAATTCGCAGTTCTTCATCATGTTCGCCCCGGCGCCGCATCTGAACGGCCAGTATACCGTTGTCGGCCGCGTGACCGGCGGCATGGACGTGGTCGACGCGATCAAGCGCGGCAACAGCCGCAGTGGCGCCATCGAGGGCCGGCCCGACGTGATGAAGAAAGTCACCGTGACCGAATGAGGCGATGGCCGGGGCGACATGCGTTCCGGCCCGACGGCAACTGGATGCCCGGCGGGTGCGGGAGGCCGCACCCCTGAAACGGACCGGCCGCCGCCCCTGCCAGAGGTTGTCAACAAAGGCGCGCAACAAAGCGGACTGTGTCCATTCTGGGCCTGCACCGCCAGGTTTCCACGCCATACCTGCGTTCGGGCCGGAATCAACCTTTGGACTCTTCGCCGACTTGCCGCAGAATGGGGGAAAGTCATTTGACGAAGGTGGGAACATGAAAAAACTGGTATTGTCTGGCGTCTTGCCGTTGTTGGTGGCCGCTTGCACCGGCCCGGCCGGAAACCTGCCGACCGCCCTGCAAGACGAAAAGCCCGCCTGCGCGGCGGGCAATTTCGATGTCTGCGCCAATATCGGCCACGAAGTCCGCGATGCCGCGGGCGGGCCGACGCCGGTGCGCTACCCGCCGTTTTCGCAACCGATCGTGGACTGATCCGCTTCAGACCCGCTGACCGGCGAACCGGGTTTGCCACTCCTGGCGCTGATCGTCGGTGATCTTGGCAAACAGCACATCGGGGACGGCAAAGACATGGCCCGGCGCCAGCGCCGTCAGGGCGCCCGGCACATCGTCGGGCCAGCCTGTGTCCTGCGTGTTCATCGCCGCGAGCATCCGCGCCGCGGCGAAGGGAATGAACGGCGCACCGAGAACCGCATAAAGCCTGATCAGGTTCAGCCCCAGCCGCACCTGCATCGCGGCGCGCTCGGGGTCGGTCTTGAAAGTCGTCCAGGGCGCGGCCGATTGCAGGTATTCGTTGCCCAGCGCCCAGATGGCGCGCAGTTCCTGTGCCGACTTGCGCACCTCCATCGCGTCCATGAAACCCTCATAGGCCCGAACGCGGGTCGCAAGCGCGGCGGCCAATGCCTGTTCCGCCTGGCCCCAGGCGCCGCCATCTGGCACCGCCTCGCCGAATTTCGAGCGGCAGAACTTGGTTATGCGGCTGACGAAATTGCCCAGAACGTCGGCCAGATCCTTGTTCACCCCGGCCTGAAAATTCTCCCAGGTGAATTCGCTGTCGCTGCTCTCGGGGGCATGGCTCAGCAGCCACCAGCGCCAGTAGTCGGCCGGCAGGATCTCGAGCGCCTGATCCATGAACACGCCACGCCCCTGGCTGGTCGAGAACTGGCCGCCGTCATAGTTGAGATAGTTGAAGGATTTCAGGTGATCGACCAGTTTCCACGGCTCGCCCGACCCGATGATCGTGGCCGGAAACGACAGCGTGTGGAACGGCACGTTGTCCTTGCCCATGAACTGCACATAGCGCACGTCCCCGGCGCCCTTGTCGGTACGCCACCAGCGTTCCCAGTCCGAATCCTCCAGCCCCTGCGCCGCGGCCCACTCGGCGGCGCAGGCGATGTACTCGATGGGCGCGTCGAACCAGACATAGAATACCTTGCCCTCCATGCCGGGCCAGTCCCGGGTTCCGCGCTTCACCGGAATGCCCCAGTCCAGGTCGCGGGTGATGCCGCGGTCCTGCAGGCCGTCGCCGTCATGCAGCCACTTCTTCGCGATGGACGTGGTCAGCACCGGCCAGTCGGTTTTTGAATCGATCCAGGCATCCAGATCGTCCTTCAGCGCCGATTGCCGCAGATACAGGTGCGTGGTCTCGCGCACCTCCAGATCGGTCGAGCCGGAAACGGCGCTGCGCGGCTCGATCAGGTCGGTCGGGTCTAGCTGCTTGGTGCAGTTCTCGCACTGGTCGCCGCGCGCCTTGTCATAGCCGCAATTGGGGCAGGTGCCCTCGATGTAGCGGTCGGGCAGGAAGCGGCCGTCGGCCACCGAATAGACCTGTTTCTCGACGACTTCGCGGATCAGCCCGTTTTCCGCGAGCCGGCCCGCGAAATGCTGTGTCAGACGGTGGTTCTGCGGGCTGGAGGAGCGCCCGAAATGGTCAAAGCTGAGTCCGAAGCGGTTGGCTATACCGGCCTGGACCTCGTGCATCCGGGCGCAATACTCGGCCACCGGCTTGCCCGCCCTGGCGGCCGCCAGTTCGGCCGGCGTGCCATGTTCGTCGGTGGCGCACAGAAACAGCACCTCGCTGCCGCGTCCGCGCTGATAGCGGGCGTAGAGATCGGCCGGGAGCTGGCTTCCCACCAGGTTGCCCAAATGCTTGATCCCGTTGATATAAGGTATCGCCGAGGTGATGAGAACGCGTGCCATTTGTGATCCGCCGTTTGACTGCGCGGCGTGTGTACCCCAGCGTTGCCGGGCCGTCACCCCCTGGCGGACGCGGCGCGACTATTTCGGCGCGTCCCGTTTACGGTTGCGCTGGCGCCCGGTCAGGCGCCCGATCAGGAACGAGGTGCGCGGCGAATAGACGTAGCGGGTACGCCGGCCCGGAGAGGGGCGCGAGCGCATCCGCCCGAATCCGAATCCCACCAGCCCCAGATGCGCCAGCGCGATCAGGATGAACATCGCCGGCGGGCCGGAATATTCGATCAGGAGCGATGCGGCGTAGGGCGCCGCGATCGCTCCCAGCGCGTAGAAGAACATCAGCGCGGCCGACAGTTCCACCCGCTCCGAGGTTTCGGCGAAGTCATGGGCGTGCGCGGCCGAGACCGAATAGACTGGAAACGTGGTCGCCCCGAAAACGAAAGCCGCCGACATCACCGCCGCCGACCCCATGCCTTGCGCCGTGACCGTCACGCCCGCGGCCGCGATTGCCGCCACCGACAGCCAGATCAGCACCCAGCGACGGTCGTACTTGTCGGCGAGCCAGCCCACCGGAAACTGGGCCAGCGCGCCGCCCAGAACGAAGGCCGCCAGGAACCAGGCGATCTGGCCGGCGTTCAGTCCGACGGCCTCGCCGTAGAGCGGGCCGACCATGCGGAAACTGGCCGAGGACACGGCCGCCACCACCACCCCGACGGTGGCCAGCGGCGACAGGCGCCACACCAGCATCGGGCGCAGCCGCGGCGCGTCGGGGGTTTCGGGCTGCGCCATCCGGCTCAGCGTGAGCGGCAACAGGGCGGCACAGCACAGGATGGCCAGCAGGTTGTAGGAAACGTAGCTGGCCGGTTCCAGCACCGCGATCAGCATCTGCGCCACCAGCGAACCGCTCATGTCGACCACCCGGTAGATACCCATGGTGCGGCCCCGGATCTCGTTCGTCAGGCGCGCCTGAAGCCAGGCCTCGATCACCGTGTAGCACCCGGCGACGCAAAGTCCGGTGGCGACGCGCATGGCGGCCCAGGCATAGGGGCCGATCAGCAGCATGTGCGCCAGCAACCCGATGGTGCCGACAGCAGTGAAGGCGGCGAAGGCGCGCGAATGGCCGACGCCGCCCATCAGGCGGGGTGCCCACCAGCAGCCCAGGAAGAACCCCAGGAAATGCGCCGAGCCCAAAAGTCCGATCTGGCCCTTGGTAAAATCCAGCTGCAACCCCGACAGCGCATCAAGAGGCCCGACGCCGCCCGACGAAAGCTGTAACAGCAGCACCGACAGAAACAGCGAGGTGAAGGAAATCATCAGGCGCATGGCGCGGGTCTCTTCATGTCGGAGTCGGATCCTGCCGGACGTTTGTGCGGCACAAGGACGCCCCCCGCAAGCCCCTGGCGCCACCCGGCCTGGCCGGGGCGTGTCCGAAAGGCGCCAGTGCTTCTTTCTGGTCCGAAATACTCCCGCCGGAGGCACGGCTTTTCCCCGAAAAGCCGTCATACCGCGCCGACGCCGCGCAGTTTGAGTATTTTTGACCAGAAAGAAGCCGGTGTCAGGGCTTCATGCCCGGGGTCGGGCGCAATGCGACGTTGGTGCGGGCGGCGCAAGGGGGTTGCGCCGGGGCCGGGAGCGTGGGCAGGATGAACCCCGAACAACGGAGAGATCTTCGCATGCCATTGGCCATGAACCGCGAGGTATTCATCACCTGTGCCGTGACCGGATCGGGCGGTACGCAGGATCGCAGTCCGCACGTGCCGCGTTCGCCCCGCCAGATCGCAGACAGCGCCATCGCCGCGGCACGCGCGGGGGCTGCGGTGGTGCATTGTCACGTGCGAGATCCCGACACCGGCGCGCCCTCGCGGCGCCTTGAGCTTTACCGCGAAGTGACCGAGCGTATCCGTGCATCCGAAACCGACGTGGTGCTGAACCTGACCGCCGGCATGGGCGGCGACATGGTGTTCGGCGGCGTGGAAAGCCCGCTTCCCACGGTTGCCGGCACCGACATGGTGGGGGCCAGCGAACGGCTGGCGCATGTGGCCGACTGCCTGCCCGAGATCTGCACGCTGGATTGCGGCACGATGAACTTCGCCGAGACCGATTACGTCATGACCAACACGACGGGCATGTTGCAGGCGATGGGCCGGATGATGACCGAGCTGGGCGACAAGCCCGAGATCTAGGCGTTTGACACCGGCCACCTGTGGTATGCCGGGCAACTGGTCGCCGACGGTATCCTCGAACCGAACGCGCTGGTGCAGCTGTGCATGGGCGTGCCCTGGGGGGCGCCGGATGACCTCAACACCTTCATGGCGATGGTCAACAACGTGCCCGACGGATGGACCTTTTCGGCCTTTTCGCTGGGCCGCAACCAGATGGCCTATGTCGCGGCCAGCGTGCTGGCGGGCGGAAATGTGCGCGTGGGGCTCGAGGACAACCTGTGGCTTGAAAAGGGCGTCCTGGCGGAGAACTGGCAACTTGTCGAACGCGCGGCGAATATCGTCGAGAACATGGGCGCCCGCGTGATCGGCCCCGCCGAGGTGCGCGCGCGGCTGGGGCTGACCAAGCGCGCGCCCGTGTCATGAGGCGCGCCGGATGCGGCATTGAAAGCAGTTGTTGCTGGCGCTGCGGACATCCGCGAAGGCGATATCCCGATCTTCGAACAGGCGGGCCGCGTAGTCGGCGATCCCGGCGGTCGCAACGAGTTTTCCCGTGCCATAGAGAATGCGTTCCCCGGCCGAGTAGCCGCGGACGAGATAGCTGTCGGCGCGCAGTATCGCGGGCAACCGGGCCGATGGTTCGGCGGTCGGGCAATCATCGGCGCACAGGAATATCGGGCCGGTTTCGGCATAGGGATTGCGCGTTTCGAATGGCCGATGCGCGAGGATCAGGTAATCGTGGCCGGGCGGTGTTTCGGTCAGGCAGTGGCGGCAGGGATAGCCGCCGCCATCCGATCTGTGCCGTTCGAGCGGATTGCCATAGGCGTCGATCCCGCTGGCGCGGATCTGCGCCACGACGGATCCCGGCAGCGGAAGAAACTCGATATCCATCATCTGTCTCCTTTTTTGCCATGCTGACCTGGCCGGGCAGAACGGGCGACCCGAAACGTGCGGAAACAGGATCATGACGAATACGGCGGCAATCATCGGTGGTGGTGTCATTGGCGGTGGCTGGGCCGCGCGGTTCCTGCTGAACGGCTGGAACGTGCGGGTGTTCGACCCCGACCCCGAGGCGCAGCGCAAGATCGGCGAGGTGCTGGAGAATGCCCGCCGTTCGCTGCCGGGCCTTGGCGATGCGCCGCTGCCGCCCGAGGGCCGGCTGAGTTTTCACGACGATATAGGCGGCGCGGTCGCGGGCGCCGCCTGGATACAGGAAAGCGTGCCCGAGCGTCTCGAGGTCAAGCACAAGGTGTTGGGCGCGGTTCAGGCCATGTGCGACGAAAGCGCGGTGATCGGGTCCTCCACCTCGGGATTCAAACCCTCGGAGTTGCAGCAGGGCACGGCGCGTCCCGGTCAGATCCTGGTCGCGCATCCGTTCAACCCGGTCTACCTGCTGCCGCTGGTGGAACTGGTGGGCAGCGGCGCCAACAGCACGGCGCCGATCGCAAGAGCGGCGGAGGTGCTCACCTCGCTGGGCATGTACCCGCTGCATGTCAAACACGAGATCGAGGCGCATGTCGCCGACCGGCTGCTGGAGGCGGTCTGGCGCGAGGCGTTGTGGCTGGTCAAGGACGGCATCGCCACGACCGGGGAACTCGACGATGCCATTCGCTATGGCTTTGGCCTTCGCTGGGCGCAGATGGGGCTGTTTGAGACCTACCGCATCGCCGGGGGCGAGGCCGGGATGAAGCACTTCATGGCCCAGTTCGGCCCGACGCTGGCGCTGCCCTGGTGCAGGCTGACCGACGTTCCCGAGTTCACCGGCGAACTGGTCGATCTGATCGCCGGACAGTCGGACGCGCAATCGGGCGCGCGCTCGATCCGTGAACTGGAACGTATCCGCGATGCCAATCTGGTGGCCATGATGCGGGCGTTGAAGGGGCAGGGCTGGGGCGCGGGGGCGCTGCTGGACGCGCATGATGCGCGGCTCAGGGCAGGCACCGTACTGGCCGCGACGCTGGACGATCTCGGCGATCTGTCGCGCCCGATCCCGACGCTGGCGCGCGTGGTGCCGCTGGACTGGACCGACTACAACGGCCACATGACCGAATCGCGCTATCTCGACGCGTTCGCGCAGGCAACCGACCGCTTCATGGAACTGATCGGCTGTGATGCCGCCCATATCGCCTCGGGCGGCAGCTATTTCACCGCCGAAACCCATATCCGCCATATCGGCGAGGCGCATGCGGGCGCGCGCATCGAGATCGCCACCGAAATGCTGCTGGGCCAGGGCAGAAAGCTGCACCTGTTTCATTCGATGTATGAGAACGGCCGGTTGCTGGCGACGGGCGAACATTTCCTGTTGCATGTCAGCCTGGAGACGCGCCGCCCCTGTGCGCCGCCCGAGAACATCGAGACCAGCATGGCGCGCATCGCGTCGGCGCGGGCCGGGGCGGTCTTGCCGGATGGTGCGGGCGCTGCGATCCGGTCGCCGGGATGAGCCTTCGGGAGCGGTGGCGCCTGACCGTGCCGCGCCCCATACGGTTTTCCGATTCCGGTGCGTCAACATGCTTGCTATCGTGGCGGCGATGAACACATCCATGATGCAGCGCAGATGGATCGTGCCGGCATTCCTGCTGGCGGTTGCGGCGGTTTCCGCCGGGGTCTGGCGCTATGGCTATCTTCAGGCGCTGGATCAGCTGGCCAAGCGGGGCGAGGTCGATCTGGCGCTGGCCAGCGACCGGCTGAGCACGCAGCTTCAGGTCTACCGCGAACTGGCGGTTCTGATGGCGGACCATCCCGCGCTGTCGGGGCTGGACGATCCGGCGCGGGCCCGCGCCGCGCAGGCGGTGTTGCTGCGGGTCGCTGACAAGACGGCGGCGCTGGATGTTGTCCATGCCGGCGCCGACGGGACGGTACTGGCGGCGGCGCGCGGCATCGTCGGGCCGACCTTGCGCGGCATGCCCGCGTTCGAGCGGGCCTTGCACGGCGCGCTGGGCAGCGAGCACGGGTTGCTGGGCGCCAGCGGGGTGCGCGTCTACAGCTATGCCGCGCCGGTTTTCGCCACGGGCGGGGCGGTACGCGGGGCGGTGCTGGTGGTGGCCGATATCGAGGATGTCGAACAGACATGGCGCGGCAGCGCGCCTGTGGTGTTCTTCACGGATGCCAATGGCGAGGTGTTCGTTACCAACCGTTCCGAGCTCATGTTCTGGACACGGCCGCCGGGGGTGCCCGGACTGGTGCCCGCGAACGGCCCGGCACGCGACTTCGCGGCCCGCCGGGTCGGTTCGCACGAGGTCTGGAAGCTGGGCTGGGGGCCCTACGTTCCGGCCCGTGCCCTGCATCTGTCGCGCGACTTGCCGGTGATCGGCTTTACCGGCGAGGTGCTGGTGGATGTCGCCCCGGCGCGGCGCCTGGCCGGGTTGCAGGCGGCGGCGGTCGCGGCGATCTTTCTGGCCTTCGGCGCGCTGCTTTTTCTGGCCACCGAACGCCGCCGTGCCCTGGCGCGGGCCAATGCGGTTCTTGAGAACCGGGTGGCGGAACGCACGCGCGCGCTTTCTGATACCAATGCGCGGCTGCGCCGCGAAGTGAACGAACGGCTGGATGCAGAGGCGGCGCTGAAACAGGCCCAGGCCGATCTGGTGCAGGCCGGCAAGCTGAGCGCGCTGGGCCAGATGAGCGCGGGTATCAGCCACGAGTTGAACCAGCCGCTGATGGCGATCCGGCAATATGCCGACAACGGTGCGGCCTTTCTGGAACACGGCCGCACCGGCGCGGTGGCGGACAACCTGACGCGCATCTCGCAACTGGCGGCGCGTGCGGGGCGGATCATCCGCAACCTGCGTGCGTTCGCGCGCAACGAAAGCGAACCGATGGCCCGCGTTGATCTGGTGGCGGTGATCGAAGGCGCCATCGATCTGACTGGCGCGCGGCTTCGCGCCGAAGATATCGAACTGGACTGGCGGCCCCCGGCCGCGCCCGTCTGGGTGAGGGGCGGCGAGGTGCGGCTGGGCCAGGTGCTGATCAACCTTATCAATAACGCCGCCGACGCTATGGCGGAACAGCCCCGCCGCCACCTGCGCATCAGCATCGAGGATGGCGCGAAACTCGCGGTCTCGGTGTGCGACAACGGCCCTGGCATCGCCGATCCCGAAAGGATATTCGAACCGTTCTATTCCACCAAGGAGGTCGGCGGGGGCATGGGGCTGGGCCTCTCGATCTCCTACGGGATGGTGCAGAGCTTTGGCGGCAACATCCGTGGTGCCAACGCGCCCGGCGGCGGCGCGGTATTCACGCTGGAACTGGACCGCTGGCAAGAGGAACAGGCGGCGTGAGCGGTACGGTGCTTCTGGTCGACGATGACAGGGCGGTGCGCGAGGCGCTGGCCCAGACCCTCGAACTGGCCGATCTGCACCCGATCCCGGCGGGATCCTTCGTTGCCGCCAAGCATCATATCACCAGCGATTTTCCCGGCGTCATCCTGTCGGACATCCGCATGCCGGGGCGGGACGGATTCCACCTTCTGAATTATGCGCGCGAGGTCGATGCCGGTCTGCCGGTGGTGCTGCTGACCGGCGAAGGCGACATTCCCATGGCGCTGTCGGCGAAGGACCGGGGCGCCTTCGATTTCCTCGAAAAGCCCTGCGCCCCTGCCGATCTGCTGGCGGTTCTGAACCGGGCGTTGCAGGAGCGCACGGCGATACTGGCGGAGCGGTCAGAGAGGGCGCGGCGCGAGGCGGGCGACCCCGCGGCGCGGCTTATCTTCGGTGCCTCGCAGATGGCCGAGGATCTGCGCGCCCGGGTGCGTCAACTCGCGGCGAGCGCAAGCGAGGTGCTGATCTCCGGGCCGCCGGGCAGCGGCATTTCCAAGGTAGCCGAGGTTATCCACCTGTCATCGCCGCGCGCACACGCGCCCTTCGGCAAACATGCCGCACAGGGGATGGGGCGGGCCGCGCTGGACGATGCCCTGGCGGCGGCATCGGGCGGGACCTTGTATCTGGACGAGATCGGGCAAATGCCGCCCGATACCCAGATCGCGCTGATCGGGCATATCGAGTCTGACAAGCCGGGCCACGATGTGCGCATCATTGCCGGGGCCAAGACGCCGCTGGACGAAAGCGCCATCTCGTCGGATCTGTTCTATCGCCTTCAGGTCGGTTCGCTGCGAATCCCGTCGCTGGCGGAACGCCCCGAGGATATTCCCGTCCTGTTTCGCCACTATGTCGATCAGGCCGCCGAACAGGCCGGACTTCAGGCCCCCGAGATCAGCCCGGAACGCAGCGCCGCACTGATGGCTCAGGACTGGCCGGGCAATGCGCGGTCGCTGATGAGTGCGGCGATGCGCCTCGTGCTGGGAATGCCCGAGGATGTGGCGCAGGCCGCCGAACTGGGCCTGGCCGAACAGATGGCCCGTGTCGAACGCTCGTTGCTGATCGCGGCGCTGGGGCGACAGAACGGCAACGCGTCAGAGGCCGCGAAGGCGCTGAAACTGCCGCGCAAGACCTTCTATGACAAACTGGCCCGGCACGCGATCCGGCCCGAGGATTTTCGCCGCTGATCTGTGCGGATTTCCGCACATTCCTGCATCCGGTCTGTGTGAAATTTCGCACAATACGCACCGTCATCTCCCCCGTTCCAGTCCGGCTGCGGCGTCAAGCGCCTGTAACTCCGTGTTTTTCTGTCGTCGGGCTGATCGGGCAATGAAACGGTTGAGCGATCCAGCGCAATTCGCTTCACTTGCAGCGGACGCGTCATTGCGCCGGTCGGGCCCCGTGGGCCTGATGGAGCGACGCGCACCGGAAATCTGGTTTATCGGAGGAGTACGAGATGAAATTCCTGACCACCGCCGCCACCGCGCTGGCGCTTTGCGTGACCGCGCAGGCCGGCTTTGCCGCGGATGCCTGCGATGATGGCGAGATCGTCGTCAAGTTCGCGCATGTCACCAACACCGACAAGCACCCCAAGGGCATCGCCGCCTCGCTTCTGGAAAAGCGCGTCAACGAAGAGATGAACGGCAAGATGTGCATGGAGGTCTATCCGAACTCCACGCTTTACGACGACAACAAGGTGCTCGAGGCGATGTTGCAGGGCGATGTGCAACTGGCCGCGCCGTCGCTCTCCAAGTTCGAGAAATTCACCAAGCAGTTCCGCATCTTCGACTTGCCGTTCATGTTCAAGAACATTCAGGCCGTGGATGCCTTCCAGGCATCGGAAGCCGGGCAGAACATGAAGGATTCGATGCGCAAGCGCGGGCTTCAGGGCCTGGCGTTCTGGCATAACGGCATGAAACAGATGTCGGCCAACAAGCCGCTGACCGCGCCTTCGGACGCCAAGGGGCTGAAATTCCGCGTACAGTCCAGCGATGTGCTGGTTGCGCAGATGGAAGCGATTGGCGGCAGCCCGCAGAAGATGGCGTTCTCGGAGGTCTATGGCGCGCTACAGCAGGGTGTCGTGGACGGACAGGAAAACACCTGGTCCAACATCTACGGCAAGAAGTTCTTCGAGGTTCAGGACGGCATAACCGAGACCAACCACGGCGCGCTGGACTATCTGCTGGTGACCAGCGTCGACTGGCTGGACAGCCTGCCCGAGGACGTGCGTGACCAGTTCCTGACCATCGTCAAGGAAGTGACCGAGACCCGCAACGCGGAATCGACCAAGGTCAACGAGGCCGCCAAGCAGGCCGTGATCGACGCCGGCGGCACCGTGCGCACCCTGACGCCGGAACAGCGCCAGGCCTGGGTCGATGCGATGAAACCGGTCTGGGAAAAGTTCAGGGACGACGTCGGACAGGAAAATATCGACGCCGCCCAGGCGATCAACGCCGGCATGTAGGCCCGACCGGGCAGCCTGGGCGCGGCGCAACCCTTTGGGCGTTGCGCCGTGTCCACGCCGGGCCAAAAGGCGCCGGGTCACGGGCGCGGCCGGACGCGCCGGACGATGGCTGCGCCCCAAAGGCGCGGGACCGTGGGACAGGGAGGAACCAATGCACGAGCGTTCATTCGTCGATCGCATCGAGGAAACGCTGATCGCTGCCATTCTCGGGGCCATGACGCTTATCACCTTCGCCAATGTGGTGGCGCGCAAGGCGTTCAACTCCAACATCCTGTGGGCACTGGAACTGACCGTGTTCCTGTTCGCCTGGCTGGTGCTGCTGGGCGCGTCCTATCTGGTCAAGACCAACGCGCATCTGGGCGTCGATGCCATCGTCAACGCGCTGTCCGCACCCGCGCGCCGGGTGCTGGCGCTGATCTCGGTGGGGCTGTGCCTGGTGTTTTCGGCGCTGATTCTCAAGGGGGCGTGGGACTACTGGGCCAACTTCGCCAATCTGCCCCAGACCACCGGCCGCTGGTTTCCCACCGGGTTCGAAGCCGAGTTTCGGGACAACGGCTGGTACGAGGTCAACGACATACCCATGCCGCAGGTGCTGCGCTTTATCGAGCCGCTGATGAATGACGGCGACGAATACGAGAAGATACCCCGGTTTCTGCCCTACGCGGTACTGCCGCTTTCGATGGCGATGCTGCTGTTCCGCTTTGGCGTCGCGGCCGTCAAGGTCTGGCGCGGCGATATCGACCGGCTGGTGGCCAGCCACGAGGTCGAAGACGAGATCGCGGATGCCCGCGCCCATCAGGAAAGCTGACCCCCATGTCCGTAGCCATTCTATTCATCATGGTGATCGGCATGTTGCTGATCGGGGTGCCGATTGCGGTATCGCTGGGCCTTAGCTCGATCATCTTCCTGCTGGTGTTTTCCGACAGTTCGCTGGCCTCGGTGGCGCAGACGCTGTTTTCCGCCTTCGAGGGCCATTTCACGCTGCTGGCGATCCCGTTCTTCATCCTCGCGTCAAGCTTCATGTCCACCGGTGGCGTGGCGTTGCGGATCATCCGTTTCTCGATTGCCTGCGTCGGGCATCTGCGGGGTGGTCTGGCGATCTCGGGCGTGTTCGCCTGCATGCTGTTCGCCGCCCTCTCGGGTTCCTCGCCCGCGACCGTTGTCGCCATCGGCTCGATCGTGATTGGGGCGATGCGGCAGGCCGGGTACACCAAGGAATTTGCCGCCGGCGTGATCTGCAACGCCGGTACGCTGGGTATCCTGATCCCGCCGTCGATCGTCATGGTGGTCTATGCCGCCGCGGTCGAGGTGTCGGTGGGACGGATGTTCCTGGCCGGGGTGATCCCGGGCCTTCTGGCCGGTTTCATGCTGATGCTGGCAATCTATGTGCTGGCGCGGGTCAAAGGTATGCCCAAGGGCGAATGGCAGGGCTGGGGCGAGATCGCCGACAGTTTCCGCGACGCGTTCTGGGGGTTGATGCTGATCGTCATCATCATGGTCGGCATCTACGGCATTCCCGGCCTGACTGGCGCCTTCTTCACCCCCACCGAAGCAGCGGCCGTGGCATCGGTCTACGCCTTCTTCGTCGCCACGTTCATCTATCGCGACATGGGGCCGCTCAAGACCGAAGGCGAGGGGCGCAACCTGACGGTTCTGGACAAGCCCAAGGCAATCGTCACCGCGTTCTTTCACCGCGATACGGTGCATACGCTGTTCGAGGCCGGCAAGCTGACGATCATGCTGATGTTCGTGATCGCCAACGCGCTGATCCTGAAACATGTGCTGACCGACGAACAGGTACCCCAGACCATTGCCAACGCGATGCTGGGCGCCGGGCTGGGACCCGTGGCCTTCCTGATCGTGGTCAACGTGATCCTGCTGATCGGCGGGCAGTTCATGGAGCCGTCGGGCCTGTTGGTGATCGTGGCGCCGCTGGTGTTTCCGATCGCCATCCAGCTTGGCATCGACCCGATCCATCTGGGCATCATCATGGTGGTGAACATGGAGATCGGGATGATCACGCCGCCGGTGGGTCTTAACCTGTTCGTCACCTCGGGCGTGGCGGGTATGCCGATGATGCGCGTGGTCTATGCCGCGCTGCCTTTCCTGGCGGTACTGTTCGTGTTCCTGATCATGGTGACATACATTCCGTGGATATCGACGGTTCTGCCCAACGCGCTGATGGGGCCGGAGATCATCACCAACTGACACAAAGGGCTCAAGGGGCGGCACCACTCACGCAAGAACAAGTCCGCCCGCACGCGGCGCCGGGAAACCGGCGCCGCGCTATTGTCCGTCCGGGTTCAGGCGCCTTCAAGCGCGGCGATGATGGGGGTGAAATCGGCGGCCCTCAGGCTGGCGCCGCCGACCAGCGCGCCATCCACGTTCGGGACCGCGAAGATCGCGGCCGCGTTGTCGGCCTTGACCGACCCGCCATAGAGCAGCCGCACCGACCGCCCGACCCCGGCGCCAAAGCGGCGTTCCAGCCGGACCCGGATGAACCCGTGCACCTCGCCGATCTGTTCAAGCGAGGGAACCAGCCCGGTGCCGATGGCCCAGATCGGTTCATAGGCGATCACCAGGTTTTCGCCGGTGGCCATGTCGGGAACCGATCCCGAAAGCTGGCCTGCGATGATGTCGAGCGTGTTGGCGGCCTCGCGTTCGGCCTGGCTCTCGCCCATGCAGACGATCGCGCACAGCCCCGCCTGCATCGCCGCGCGGGCCTTGCCGCGCACGGCCTCGTTGCGCTCGCCATGATCTTCGCGGCGCTCTGAATGGCCGGTGATGACATGGCCGGCACCGGCATCGCGCAGCATCTCGGCGCTGATGTCTCCGGTATGGGCGCCGGCGGTTCGCGTGTGACAATCCTGCCCGCCAATGGTGACGGCGCTGTCCGCGACGACGGCGGCGGCGCGGTGGATCAGGGTCGCCGGAGGGCAGATCACGATATCGACGCCAGCCTGCGGATAGCCCTGCGCCAGCGATCCTATCTCGGCCAGGTCCGCGCCGGTGCCGTTCATCTTCCAGTTGCCTGCCGCCAGTTTGCGCCGCATCGCCCGCCCGCCCCGATTGTGTTTGCTCGTGCCCGTGGTAGCATCCGCGTCACAGCGAGACAATCGCGGGACGGCGGGCGGCGCGGCGCGAGGCCGGCACCGGGCAGGACGAAGGGCAGGGCGGCACACACCCGGCGCCGCGTCATGACGCTGTGGCTTGTCGTCGCCAGCGCGCCGCGCCCGCGGATGGTAACGGCTGATCGCGCCGCCTTCAGGCGCTGCCGTCGCCCGCCGGGGCTTCGTTGAACTTGATCGATTCGCCGCAGCCGCAGGCTTCGGACACGTTGGGATTGTTGAACTTGAACCCCGACTCAAGCAGCCCGCTGGCATAGTCGATCTCGGTCCCGAACAGGAACATCTGCGCCATCGGCGCGATCAGGATACGGGCGCCGTCCTGTTCGACCACCTCGTCGTTCGGGTCGGCCGTATCGACGTATTCCATGGTGTATTCCATGCCCGCGCAACCGCCCTTCTTGATGCCGATGCGCAGCCCGGCGTGGCCGGCGCTGTGCATCAGCCGGGCGATCTGGGCCGCGGCCCTGGGGGTCATCGTGACGGCCTGCTTGCCGGGAATGCCGAACATGCGGGTCTCCTGCTGTTGGGCCTCAATGTAGTCCGGGCGCGCGGTTGCGCAAGGGTGGGGTCACATGAACCCCAGTTCCAGGCGCGCCTCGTCCGACATCATGTCCATTCCCCAGGGCGGATCCCAGGTCAGTTGCACGTCGACGCGCTGAACGCCGGGCACCGGTTCAACCGCATCGGTGACCCAGCCCGGCATCTCGCCAGCCACCGGACAGCCCGGCGCGGTCAGGGTCATGATGATGAAAACCTCGTTTTCGTCATTGATATCGATAGTGTAGATCAGGCCCAGTTCGTAAATGTTAACCGGGATCTCCGGGTCGTAGACGGAACGGCAGGCGTCCACGACCTGATCGTAAAGCGGGTGATTGGTTGTCGATGGCGCGATAAGCGGCGCGCCCTCCATGGGTTGTGGGGAATGAGTCATCTTGGCCTCGATCTGTTTCCTGACCGATTATATAGGGAATGCGGGCCGCGCGTCCAGAGTTCAGTGAATCTGCCGGGGCGGAGAATTGTCGCGGGCGCCGCTCAGTCGTTGATATCGTCCTCGAACCGGCGCACCTGGCCGTTGCGCGCGGCAAATACCCGGCGCAGCACGAGCCAGGCAATCAGCGACAGCGCCGCGAAGACCAGCGCAAGCTGTGCGGGGCCAAGCGCCAGCCCGGTGTTCAGCAGCAGCAGCGCCACTGCAAGCGCGCCGATGGCGAAACCCAGGAACACGAAACCGGGCACCAGCACCTCAAGGATCGCCAGCACCAGCGCACCCGCCAGCCATACCCACCAGATCGACCAGAGAGCGGAACCCATCACTTGCCCCCCTTCAGCATGCGGAACGCATCGCCGAAGGCTTCCAGCGCATTGGCCGGAAGCACGATGGTCTGCTTGCCCTCGCCTTTGCCCAGCGCATTGAGCGCCTCGACCTGCTTCAGCGCCACCTGGTACTGCGCCGCCTCGATGCCGTGATCGGCGATGGCGCGGGCGACGACCTGCGTTGCATAGGCTTCGGCATCGGCCTGGATGCGGCGCGCCTTGGCGACCTGTTCGGCGGCGTAAAGTTCGGCATCGGCGCTGAGTTCCACAGCGCGTTTCTGGCCTTCCGCTCGCGTCACCTGGGCGCGGCGCTCGCGTTCGGCATTCAGCTGTTGCAGCATCGCGTCGCGGGTCGCCTGGTCGAGGTTCACATCGAGGATCTCGGCCCGCGTCACCTGGATGCCCCAGTCGTCCACCGCATCCTCGACCGAGGTCTTGATTGTGGCGATCAGTTGCGAACGGTTGGCCTGTACCTCGTCCAGATCCATCTTGCCGATCTCGGCGCGCACGATCCCTGCGACGGTGGTGGCGATGGCGGCGTCCACGTCGCGGATGCGATAGACGGTCTTTTCCGGTTCGATGATGCGGTAGAAAACCGAGGTATCGACCTGTACCAGAACGTTGTCCTTGGTGATCGCGTCCTGGCTGGCGGTCGGAAGTTGCCGTTCGAGGATCGAGATCTTGTGCGCGACCGAATCGAGGAACGGCACGATGAAGTTGATCCCCGGCCCGAGCACCGCGTGCAGCCTGCCGAAACGTTCGACCACGAATTTCTCTGATTGCGGCACGATCCGCACGCCCTTGAGAATGACGGCGATCAGGAAGATCGCGCCGAGAATATAGATGATGTTCTGCGATATCATCCCGATGATCTGGTCTTCGCTCATGCCGTTCCCCGTGCTGGTTGCCATGCTCTTGCGCCAACGGCGGATGATTCGGCGCGCCTGCGGGCAGGGTCGGCGGGAATCCCGTTCAAGGCAACGCTCTTGTGCCGCCCTGTTGCCAATCGGCTGCAACGACGCGATTACTTGGGGCACGACGGCAGGTGGAGGAACGATGCGCAGGTTGGCATGGATGGCGATGGTCGCAGCACTTGCCGCGGGCTGCGCAAACCGGGCGCCGCGCCTGCCCGAACCGGTGCCGGCATCGGCGCCGGGTGCTGCGCAACGCGCCGACACGCTGGTCACACATCCCGAGTTCGACGATACCGATCCGCACCGCTGGAGCGGACGGGCGCCGCGATCCTATGCCGTCCACGGTATCGACGTATCGCGCTGGCAGGGCGAAATCGACTGGGCCACCGCCCGGGCGGCGGGGGTGAGTTTCGTCTATATAAAGGCGACCGAGGGCGGCGATGTGGCCGACCCCAAAGTCCGTGCCTACCGGCAGGGGGCGAAAGCGGCGGGGGTGCGCTATGGCGCCTATCACTACTTCTATTTCTGCCGTAAGGCGGCGGAACAGGCGCGCTGGTTCATCCGGCATGTGCCACGGGATGCCGATGCGTTGCCCCATGTGCTTGACATGGAATGGAACCCGCGTTCGCCCACTTGCACGCTGCGCCCCGACGGTGCCACGGTGCGCGCCGAGGCACTGACGTTCCTGGATATCCTGGAACGTCACTATGGCCGCCGCCCGATCGTCTACACCACGGTCGATTTCTTCCGCGAGACCGGCATCGGGCGTTTGCAGGGCACCGAGTTCTGGCTGCGTTCGGTCGCGGGCCATCCCCGGCAGGTCTATCCCGGCGCGTTCTGGACGTTGTGGCAGTACACCGGCACGGGGCTGGTTCCCGGGGTCGCGGGCAAGGTCGATCTGAACGTATTCCGCGGCGGCCCCGAGGCCTGGCTGCGCTGGGCCGGGTAGGGCGCGAGCGGCTTGCATCGCCCCGGCCGATGCGGCAAAGCCGGCACCGACGCCGACCCAGCAGGAACGCAGCCATGTCCGACCGGTTCTCATTCGCCCTGACCGCCACCGATGGACGCGCCCGCGCCGGTACCATCGCGACGCCGCGTGGCACCATCGCCACGCCCGCCTTCATGCCGGTGGGCACGGCGGCAACCGTCAAGGCGATGCTGCCCGAAAGCGTTGCGGCCACGGGTGCCGATATCCTGCTTGGCAACACCTACCACCTGATGCTGCGCCCCGGCGCCGAACGCATCGCGCGGCTGGGCGGGCTGCACCGGTTCATGAACTGGGATCGCCCGATCCTGACCGACTCGGGCGGGTTTCAGGTGATGAGCCTGGCCGGGCTGCGCAAGCTCAGCGAAAGCGGAGTCACCTTCAAGTCGCATGTCGACGGGTCGAGGCATGAGTTGACCCCGGAACGGTCGATGGAGATCCAGCGGCTGCTGGGGTCGGATATCGTCATGTGTTTCGACGAATGCCCGGCCTTGCCCGCCGCCGAACCCGCCGTAGCCGAAAGCATGCGCCTTTCGATGCGCTGGGCCGAGAGGTCGCGCGCCGCCTTTGGCGACCGGCCCGGACATGCGCTGTTCGGTATCCAACAGGGCGGCGTGTCGCGTGAACTTCGCGCTGAAAGCGCCGAAAAACTAAGGGAAATCGGCTTTGACGGCTATGCGGTTGGAGGGCTGGCCGTGGGCGAGGGGCAAAAGGCGATGCTGGCTGTGCTGGACTATGCGCCCGGCATGCTGCCCGAGGAGCGGCCGCGTTACCTGATGGGGGTGGGCAAGCCCGACGACATCGTCGGCGCGGTGGCGCGCGGCATCGACATGATGGATTGCGTCCTGCCCTCGCGCTCGGGGCGCACCGGGCAGGCGTTCACGCGCCGCGGACAGATCAACATCAAGAACGCCCGCCACCAGGACGACCCGCGCCCGCTGGATGAATCCTGCACCTGCCCGGCCTGCCGGGGCTATTCGCGGGCCTATCTGCATCATGTGTTCCGCGCGGGCGAGATTATCAGTTCCATGCTCCTGACCTGGCATAACCTGCATTACTATCAGGAACTCACGGCCGGGATGCGGGGCGCGATCGCCGAGGGCACCTTCGCCGCGTGGGAAAGGGATTTCCACGCCGCGCGGGCGCAGGGAGATATCGAACCGCTGTAAGCACTTGCCGTGGTCAGGTTGGCGATGCCCGGCACGATGTGCCGGTATCCCGAATGCCGGAATTATTGGATTTGAGCCGCAAAACATGTCATCATGGGTCGTTCGCCGACCTTTTGGGCGATCTTTTCAGAAGGGGGTACTCATGAATAGACTGGTTAAGACACTTTCGGCCGCCGTCGTCGCGGCGGGGATGGGCACGGCGGCCTCGGCCGCGGTGCTGGATCTGATCGGCGACAAGGACTGCTTTGGCGCCGGCGGCGCCTGCACCGAGGGGGCCACGCTGCCAGGCGGCTGGGGCGCGGTCACGCAAGGTGGCGGCGATCCCGCCTTCACGGATATCCACACGTCCAGCGGGGGCACGACCTCCTGGACCCATTCGTTCGGTGCGGGCACCTATACGGGCGGAATGCTCAGCATCAGGACCGCCGGGATCGCCGATATCGCCGGACCCTACGATGTGCTTGTCGACGGTGTGTCGGTCGGCATGATGCCGTTTGACGGTTTCGGCCATATTCTGGTGGAAACCTTCACCTTCGCGGTCGGCGCCGCACTTCTGGCCGATGGCATGGCCACGGTCAGCTTCGACAGCGTCAGCGGCGATTCATGGGCGATCGACTATTCCGAGCTTACCGCGGACATGGCGGCCATACCGGTCCCGGCCAGCCTGCCGCTGCTGGGCGGCGCGTTGTTCGGGCTGATCGCGTTCGGGCGTCGCCGCAAGGCAGACAAAGCCTGATCGGAAGGGCCGGTCGGGGATGTCCGCGCAAGTGCCGGTCATCCCTGCCGGGCACCGGTCGGGTACGGTTTCGGTCGCACCCCCCCAAGCGGCACGAAACCGAATACGGGGGCCAGGCGGTATCAGCCCGCCTGGCCCTTATTTCATCGCAGCCATCAGCCTTGTGTTGCGTCCGGCCAATGAAAAAAGCCCCCGCCAATGGCGGGGGCTTCTGTTCGCTACGCCCCGGCGAGGCCGGAGCGTTTCAGAACGTCAGATGTCAGGCCTTCTTGCGGCGGCGCAGCGCGACCAGTCCGCCCAGGCCGCCGATCAGCAGCAGGCCGCCCGCTGGCAGCGGAACGGGCGCAATCGACACATCGAAGGACGCGGTTCCGCCGGCGGGCAGGACATAGCCCGAGCCGGAGGCGTCGATGATGGCGTCGAAGATATAGGTTCCTGCCGCCAGCATGGTGGTCAGGGTGCCTTCCCACAGACCGCCCGGGCCGCTGAAACCTTCGCTGTCCCAGGCCACGATGCCGCCGTCGATCGTCGCGTCATAGGTATCGCCAATGATGCAGCAATCGAGGATCGAGTAGCTGACCGTTGCCACGGTCCCGGCGGCGACCGAAAGCGAGAAGTCGCTTTCGCCCGAGCTGTCGATATCGGAGATGGTTCCCCCGTCGGTATCCCACACGACCGAGTACGACGAGGCGCCCGGCCCGACCGCCGTCGAGGCGGCGGCAGGCAGCGCGGCGGCGCCAAATCCGAGCGCGGCGATGCCCAAGGCGGCACAGTAGTTGATGGCTTTCATGATTCCCTCCTGAAAATTGGGTACTAGTACGTGCCCAAAACATAACACAAAAATGCCAACTTAGAAACACTTCAACGCCTTGTTGTCCCGGAAATATCCAGCGATTGTCCGGTTGAATGAAACAATGCGCGGCGGTTGTTAACATTGTCGCTGGGTAAGTGGATCGACGCAGATTGTCCTGGCGCCGCGCGACCCCGAATTGTGGTGCGGGCGGATCCGCGCAGCGGCCCGACCAGCGGCGTTCTGCGGTCTGAAACCGATGCTTGCGCCATATGCCCGCTGTGGTCATGCTGCGGCAGATGGGGTTGGAAGCGGGGCTGGTGGATGAATGCGGCAATAGCTCGGGTGTGGCGATGGCTTGCCGGCATGTCGGCCTGCGTGACGCTTGCACTGGCCGTGACGGGCTGTGGCATCGAGAAATACGGCTCGGCCGTCTATTACGACGGGCCTGAGCGGACAACCGTGATCCTGCCGCCCGGCGCCCCCTACATCTCGCAGCAGTTTTCCGAGCCGGTCGAGCAGGGATCGGGCGGGCATATCGGTATCGACATCTGGGGCGCGCTGCGCTCGCCGGTTCTGGCGGCGGCGCCGGGGCTGGTGACGGCGTCGTTCTACGAACCGGCCTATGGCAACCGCATCGTCGTGGATCATGGCCGCGACGCCGGCGGCGCGCGTCACTGGACCGTCTACAAGCACCTCAAGGAACGGCTGGTAGCCAGCGGAGACCGGGTGGCGCGCGGCGAACGCATCGCGACGATGGGCGCCACCGGCGCGCTGGGCATGATGGTGCATCTGCATTTCGAGGTGCTGGAAGGCGAAGACCCGCGCTATGCCACGCCGCGTGATCCGCAACTGTTCTGGGTGCAGGGGCCGGGGCGTGTCACCTGTTTCGACCCTCGCGTCGCGATCCCCGCGCGGCGGTTCGTCACCACCTATCCGGTGGCTTGCCGCGACGGTTGAGTGCGCCGGCTCTTTGGTTCCGGCGCGATCTGAAGACAGTCAGCGCGTTGGACTTGGGTTGGAGGACGTGCCATACTGCGGCTTCACCAGGTTTGACGGTGACTATTTCGAGAAGGGGGAAAATTATGAGAAAACTGACTCACGTACTTTCGGCAGCCGTTGTCGCGGCAGGGATTGGCACCGCCGGGTCGGCCGCACCGGTAACGCTGGTCGAAGGCGACAAGGATTGCTTCGGGCTCGGCGGCACCTGCGCCGTCGGGGATCGCTGGCGCGACGATCTGGGCGGGGTGTTCTTCACCGACTACTCGACCGCCTCCGATCCGGTCGGGACCGACAACTGGGACACCTCCGCCGCACTGGGCGGCCCGAGCATCTCGTTCGATCTGAGCGGTGTCGGGACGATCGTTTCGGCCTCGCTTTCGATCTTCTATGCCGGTCTCGAACTGGCGACCGGCGGCGACGTGAAGGTCAACGGTACCAGCGTCGGAACCTTGCAGACCTTCGGGCCGGATGCTTTCCAGCTGGTCGATCTCGGGGTATTCGGTGGGATAGAGGCGCTGCTGGCCGGCAGCTCCATTGTCGACATCACCGCGTCTTCGGGCGGTGACGGCTTCATCGTCGATTACATGCAGCTCGACCTCGAAGTGGCCGCGGCGATTCCGTTGCCGGCAAGCTTGCCGCTGATCGGTGGCGCCTTGTTCGGACTCGTCGCGCTTGGACGGCGGCGCAAGCCCAAGACTGCCTGATCCGTCCATTTCGACTGCTCGGGCATTGCTTCACAAGTGATGCCCGACCGCTCAGAGCGCGTAGCGTGCAGGGCGGCGAGCATCGCGCAGTTGTGACACCGCCCAAGGCGGCGCATGGCCGAAAGCAGGGGCGGGCGGTGGCGTTCGGCTGGTCCGTTCTGCTTTCCGCCCGTCCGGGTCATGTTATCCGGGCGCGGTGCGCGAACGTGTTTTCCTTGATCCGGTCAGCAGGCGGTTCGTCACCACCTATCCGGTGGCTTGCGAACGGCGTGTTCGCGCGCCATCCCAAAGAACCGGAACGCCCCGAAGCCGGAGCGTTCCGCAATAACGTCAGCCCTGTACCGGCCTCAGCCCTTCTTGCGGCGGCGCAGCGCGGCCAGACCGCCCAGGCCGCCGATCAGCAGCAGGCCGCCCGCGGGCAGCGGCACGGGTGCCGCCGCGTCATAGACGATGTTGTCAAGCTGCATCCAGGTGTCTCCGGCCCCCGATACGCTGAACTCGACCGATGTCAGGTTGGTGAAGCCCGCCGACAGGCTGAACGTCGTGAAGGTCGAGGCGACGGTGGTGAAGGACTGGGCGATCGTGCCGCCGCCGAACAGATTGCCGACCACCGAAATCGTGCGCCCGCCGACACCAAGCGATCCGTCGGCCCCGTCAAAGGAATTCAGGCTGAAGGTCGAGGCGGACGACATGTTGATGCCGCATTCACCGTCGGACGTGTCACGGCAGATGATCGCATCGGTGCCGTTGTCAAACTGCATGACAAAGCCGTTGGACATGTTGCCGATGCCCCAGCCGTTATTGTCGACATAGTCGAAGGTGAAGCCGTCGACGACAACCGGATCGCTGGTGTTCGGACCCTCGCCGTTGAAGTCGATCACGGCCGCCGAGGCCATGCCCGCCGACAGCGCGAACGCCGCCGAGGTCGCGAGTTTGGTAATGTAATTCATTGCGTTTCCTCCAAAGAAACAGGATCTCGTTAAGGTATTATGTCTGTTTGGGTGGCACGAAAGGGACATGTTTCCAACAAGTTTGCGCCACATTTCGGCGCGTGAGACGCATCTATGCCGTGTGATTGTTGCGTATTTTGAAACAGTTATGCGAAACTTCTGCGATCTTCACCGATGCGTGATTCAACTTTCGCAACGGGGCGAAGAGCGCGGGGCCGCGCGTAGTGGTGCGGGGGCGGCCGGGGGGGTTTGGGGTTGCCCCCGCCCGGGGCCACGGGCATTGTGGGCGCGTCGGTTGAAATGGGTCGGGGCAAGACCCAAATCAGACTGCCAAGACACGGAGACGCTCGCGCTGCCTCGAGACAGGGGCCGGGCGTCTTGCCAAAAACAAGGAACTGAGCATGCAAGAGCCCCTCAACTCATCCTATCCCGTTCTGCCGCTGCGCGACA
This sequence comes from Jhaorihella sp., assembly GCA_047975215.1. Lineage (GTDB taxonomy): Bacteria > Pseudomonadota > Alphaproteobacteria > Rhodobacterales > Rhodobacteraceae > JAGRMG01. Next base: position 16,123 of record JBKEDD010000040.1, on the reverse strand, counting down.
TCGTGGTGTGTCCTCACATGATCGTGCCGCTGTTCGTGGGCCGCGAGAACTCGGTGCGCGCGCTGGAAGAGGTGATGTCGGATGACAAGCAGATACTGCTGTCCAGCCAGATCGACCCTTCGCTGGACGACCCCGAGGCCGACGGCATCTACCGCACCGGCGTACTGGCCAACGTGCTGCAACTGCTGAAACTGCCCGACGGCACCGTCAAGGTGCTGGTCGAGGGCCAGAACCGCGTGAAGATCGTGGATTTTCTCGACAATGACAGTTTTTTCGAGGCCCGGGCCGAGTATCTGACCGAGATTCCCGGCGACGTGACCACCACGACGGCGCTGGTACGCACCGTGGCCGATGAATTCGCGCGCTACGCCAAGGTTCGCAAGAACATCCCCGAAGAGGCGCTGACCGCGGTCGACGAAAGCGGCGATCCCGCCAAGCTGGCCGATCTGGTGGCCGGGCATCTGGGCATCGAGGTGGACAAGAAACAGGACCTGCTGGAAACCCTCTCGGTCAGCGAGCGGCTGGAGAAGGTCTATGGCCTGATGCAGGGCGAATTGTCGGTCCTTCAGGTCGAGAAGAAGATCAAGACCCGCGTCAAGAGCCAGATGGAGAAGACCCAGCGCGAATACTATCTGAACGAGCAGATGAAGGCCATTCAGAAGGAATTGGGCGACGGCGAGGAAGGCGCGGGCGAGATCGCCGAGCTGGAACAGAAGATCGCCAATACCAAGCTGTCCAAGGAAGCCCGCGAGAAGGTTGACGGCGAACTGAAGAAGCTGAAAAGCATGTCGCCGATGAGCGCCGAGGCGACCGTGGTACGCAACTATCTCGACTGGATGCTGTCGATCCCGTGGGGCGTGAAAAGCCGCGTCAAGAAGGATCTGAACCGTGCCCAGAAGGTGCTGGATGACGATCACTACGGGCTGGAAAAGGTCAAGGAGCGTATCGTCGAATACCTGGCCGTTCAGCAGCGCAGCAAGAAGATGAAAGGCCCGATCATGTGCCTGGTCGGCCCGCCGGGCGTGGGCAAGACCAGCCTTGGCAAGTCGGTCGCGCGCGCCACGGGACGCGAGTTCATCCGCATTTCCCTTGGCGGCGTGCGCGACGAATCCGAGATCCGCGGTCACAGGCGGACCTATATCGGTTCGATGCCGGGCAAGATCATCCAGGCGCTGAAGAAGGCCAAGACAACCAATCCGCTGATCCTGCTCGACGAGATCGACAAGATGGGCCAGGATTTTCGAGGCGATCCGGCAAGCGCGATGCTCGAAGTGCTGGACCCGGAACAGAACAATACGTTTGTCGACCACTATCTCGAGGTGGAATACGACCTTTCCAACGTGATGTTCCTGACCACGTCCAACAGCTACAACATGCCCAGCCCGCTGCTGGACCGGATGGAGATCATCCCGCTTGCCGGCTATACCGAGGACGAAAAGCGCGAAATCGCGCGGCGCCACCTGATCCCCAAGCAGGTCGGGAACCACGGGCTGCGGGCGCGTGAATTCGAACTGACCGAACCGGCGCTGAACGAGATGATCCGCACCTACACCCGCGAGGCCGGCGTGCGCAGCCTTGAGCGTGAGATTGCCAAGGTCTGCCGCAAGGCGCTGACCAGGATCATCAAGAAAGAGGAAGAACGCGTTGTAATAACGAAAGAAAACCTCGATGACTTCCTCGGCGTGGCAAAGTACCGCTATGGTCTGGCCGAGAAGGAAGACCAGATCGGAGTCGTTACCGGGCTGGCCTATACGTCGGTCGGTGGCGAGCTTTTGTCGATCGAGGCGCTGCGTCTGCCCGGCAAGGGCCGCATGAAGACCACCGGCAAGCTGGGCGAGGTCATGAAGGAATCGATCGAGGCGGCATCCTCCTATGTCCGCTCTATCGGCCCCCGGATCGGCATCAAGCCCCCGCGCTTTGACCGCTGGGATATTCACGTTCACGTCCCCGAAGGCGCAACCCCCAAGGACGGCCCCAGCGCGGGGCTGGCGATGGTCACGTCCATCGTTTCGGTGCTGACGCAGATCCCCGTGCGCAAGGATATCGCCATGACCGGCGAGGTCACGCTGCGCGGCAACGCGCTGGCCATCGGCGGGTTGAAGGAAAAGCTGCTGGCGGCGCTCAGGGGCGGGATCAAGACGGTGCTGATTCCGCAGGAGAACGAGAAGGATCTCCCCGAGATCCCCGATAACGTGAAGGCCGGGCTGAAGATCATCCCGGTAAGTCACGTTTCGGAGGTTCTGAAACTGGCGCTGGTGCGCGAACCCGAACCGATCGAATGGGACGAAGCCGCCGAGGAAGAGGCGGCTGCCGCCAAGGCTGCCATCGAACAGGGCGACGGGGCATCGGCCACGGCGCACTGATCCTCGGCGCTGGCCACGGCAAGGCCTTTTGGGGCGGGTCCGGTAACGGGCCTGCCCCTTCGTCATTCGCCCGGGGGCTGGCCGGCCTGGGTGGTGATGTCTCTTGCCCGGCCCGTGCCACCAGATATGGTTGGATAGCCGCAATCGTGCAGAAAATCTGCCACATCCAGCCCTGTCCGATGGAAAATCACGCAACAACCGGCTAGGCTGCGCGCAGGCAGGAACCAATTCGAGGCGAGACAATGACGACGAGCAAGGCAAAACCCACCACGGCCGCGCGCAAGGCGCAGGCCGGACGGACGGCTGCGACCTCAGGTACCAAGGCCCCAAAACCGGCGGCCCCCAAGCCGGCGGCAAGGAAAACCGCGGCCGGTAACGGCGCAACGCCCACGGTGGTCAAGGTGTCGGCACCGGTGGTGGCATCGGCCGACATGAAGAAGAAGGAACTGATTGCCCTGGTGACAGAGCGTTCGGGCGCCAAGAAGAAGGATGCCAAGCCGGTGGTCGAGGCGATGCTGGCCGTTCTGGGCGAAGCCCTGGCGTCGGGGCGTGAACTGAACCTGGCGCCGCTTGGCAAGATGCGCATCAACCGGGTCGAGGACAAGGCGAACGGCCGCATCATCGTGTGCAAGCTGCGCCAGCCCAAGGATACGTCCAGCGGCCCCAAGGTTCCGCCCAAGGACCCTCTTGCAGAGGCCGCCGAGTAGCTGTATCAGGCCACCGCACGGGTGATTAGCTCAGTGGTAGAGCGCTTCGTTCACATCGAAGATGTCAGGAGTTCGAATCTCTTATCACCCACCATTCTTTTCAATGCGTTAGCGCATTTCCGCGAAGTGCTCATTGGTTCTGTGAACCCAAGCGAAGCGCAGTGAAGTTCAAAACGTCCACGGCGGGCGCCATGTTCTCTGGCAAAAACCTTCCGTAGACCTTGTAGGTCATGCTTACATTCGAGTGTCCGAGAACCTGCGCGACAAGCTCGATAGGATGCCCGGCTGACAGCATCGTCACGGCGGCTATGTGGCGCAGATCTTGGATTCGGACGTGACCGCTCCACCGCGCCCATGACACCCTTGCGGATATTCTTCACCGGCCCCGCGGCGTATTCGACGACGTAATCCGAAAGCGCGGCCTCATGGGCGGCAACCAGGGCCGCGCGGGTCATGCCGTTCAGAGGCGCCGCGCGTGGCTTGAAGGCCAGCTTGAACCGGTGGTCAATGCCTTGAACTACTATCTTGGCCCGACGGGAATACCGCAGCGCCTCAACGCCTTGGGACAAGCTTTGGAATATACGGACGCGGGTGATCTGATGGTGGCGGCCGAGGCATCCCGAAATCTGATGAACGATCCGTCGCTGGAAAATGCCCTGCGATACGCGACTGCCGGGGCGGCGCTGGCGGTGCCGTTCGTCGGTGCAAAAATGATGAGGGATGTAGGCGACGGCGCTGAATATATGGCTTCTCGTGCGGAAAGGTTGTATAATTTTCCAAGCAACTCGGAGGTTGGCGATGCATTGGGAAGATCAGGTTCCGGGGGATTTGACCTTGAAGGACGGCCGCTTGTGGCGCGACATGTCGTGGGCCGAACGGAAGATAGCCCTATCGACCGATCCCTTAATAAGAAGGTTCTTGACGAAATCGCAACGCGATACGCGGGCGGCCCAATTAAGGCGGTGCCGGCGTCTGCACTTCCTGGAAAAGCAATTGGGGCGGTCGACGTTACTAGACGAGGATCACTTGAGAACCCTCGGGTCCTGAATAGTCTTGCGCGCGATCAGTTCAACAACGCGGCGCGCCATGAAACCGGGCATATCATTGACCATGTGGTTGGAGAAATTCCCGTATCCGGGCTGAGTCGCGAGCTGCGGCCATTGTACAGCTACGAGGTCGAAGGCAGAGATAGAGCCAGGCATTTCATGGAGCCGAAACACATTGGCTACGTGAAGAAAGGTGACGCAGATCGGGAATACATGGCCGAGGCAATCCGGCAGTACATTGCATCGCCCGATGCAATGAAGAAGCGGGCACCGAAGACCGCCGCGCGCATCCGCAAGTTCGTCAACGAACACCCGACATTATCCGAGATCATCCAATTCAACAGCGTGGCTGGTGGCGGGATGTTGCTGTCTTCAGAATCCGCAAAGGAAGAGATAGAAGCCTTCCTGAAAGATCGTGGGTATTGACGTGGTAGGCGACCGCGCAAATATGCCCCCGGCGGTGCTGGCATCCGGCATCGCGGAAACGGCGGCATCGCTTGGCATTGATCCCGTCGATTTGGCGACGATCATTTCATACGAGACCGGCGGCACGTTCGACCCGGCCATAAAGGGGCCGACGACGTAATAGGGGCAGCATCGCGGCCTTATCCAGTTCGGGGAACCGCAGGCGCGGCAATATGGCGTTGACTGGTCGGACCCGATAGGCTCGCAGCTTGGCGGCCAGGGCGCCGTTGCAAGGTATTTCCTCGCATTCGGTGTGAAGCCGGGAATGGGGTTGCTGGACCTTTACAGCATCGTCAACGCGGGTGCGCCGGGGCGGTACAATGCGTCCGACGCCAATAACGGCGGTGCGCCGGGAACCGTTCGCGACAAGGTGGAAAACCTGATTGTTCCATTTGCGTTCCGAAACTGACCCGCTGTTCTGACGGCTGGCGGTATTTTTTGTATTTACGAAGTGTGCGGCGGTTCATTGAACCCGCGTTGACCGGGATATATTGAGAACACCGGATTCAAGCCCATTTTAAAAAGCGTGCGATTGCACATATTTGCTTGTTTTGAGCGGGGCGGCGTTTCTTCACATCGAAGATGTCAGCGGTTCAAATCCGTTATCACCCACCAGGTTTCCGGCCCGCTCGCGCAGCGGGCAACGAACGGGCGACCCCGGCAGGGCAGTCGCCCGTTGTCGTTTTCGCAGGTCGCCACCTGCCGGGTTTCGGCCATTCGCGCGGGAATGCGGCCGCGCCATTGGAAAGAACGTCGCGTTCGGCACTGCGGGAGAATGGGGCCGGACGCTACATGCGCTGGTTTGCGCGAGGCCGCCTACATCGCGAAGGACGTGCCGCAGCCGCAGGACGAGGCCGCGTTTGGGTTCACGATCACGAAACGCGCGCCGATCAGTTCCTCGGAAAAGTCGATCACCGCATCCGACAGGAACGGCAGCGATACCGAATCCACGACGACCTTTTCGCCCCCGCCTTCCAGCACCAGATCGTCGGCCGCCGGGGCGTCCAGCTCGATCTGGTACTGAAACCCGGAACAGCCGCCGCCTTCGACCGCGACGCGAAGGGCCTGGCCCTGCTGCGCCGCGCCGATCTCGGCCAGACGGGCGAATGCACGGTCGGTGACTTTCGGGGGAATCTGCATTTGAGATGCTCCGACGGTTTTCATGTAACGTACCGTACAATATAGAAGCAGGCGGGACAGCCGACAAGGACAGGACCGAGAATGCGCGCGCCCTTTGCGACCGACGCGGATGCCAGCCGGGGCCGTCTGGTGCCCGAGGAGGAAAGCCATTTCCGCTCCTGTTTCCAGCGTGACCGCGACAGGATCATCCACGCCAGCGCCTTCCGGCGGCTAAAGCACAAGACCCAGGTGTTCGTGGAACACGAGGGCGACTATTACCGCACCCGCCTGACCCATTCGATCGAGGTGGCGCAGGTTGCCCGTACCATCGCCGGTGCGCTGGGTCTGAACCCGGATCTGACCGAGGCGGTGGCGCTGGCGCACGATCTGGGCCACCCGCCCTTCGGCCATACCGGCGAGGACGCGCTGCACGCGCTGATGGCACCCTACGGCGGGTTCGACCACAACGCCCAGGCGATCCGCATAGTCACCAGCCTGGAACGCCACTATGCGCGTTTCGACGGGCTGAACCTGACCTGGGAAACGCTGGAAGGCATCGCCAAACACAACGGGCCGGTTACATCCCTTCGGGAGGATGGCCCCGCGCCCGATGCGGTCCCCTGGGCGCTTGCGCAATACAACCACCGGCACGATCTGGAACTGCACACACATGCCGGCGCCGAGGCGCAGGTGGCCGCCATTGCCGACGACATCGCCTATAACCATCACGACCTGCATGACGGGCTGCGCGCCGAGCTGTTTTCGACCGACGAACTGGCGCGGCTGCCGATCCTCGCGGAGTGTTTCGCCGAAGTCGACAGGCTTTATCCCGGCCTGAACTACTATCGCCGCCGGCACGAGGCGCTGCGCCGGTTCTTCGGGGTGCTGGTCGAGGACGTGATTGCGTATGCCCGTTCCGCGCTAAGCGATCTCGATCCGCGAAGGGTGGCCGACATCCGCCATGCCGGGCGCCCGGTGATCCGCTTCTCGCAGCCGGTTTTCGACGACCTGAAGGCGATCCGCGTCTTCCTGTTCGACCGCATGTACCGCGCGCCCAGCGTGGTGCGGATGCGGGCCAGGGTAACGGTGGTAATCCACGACCTGTTCCCGCATTTCATGTCCAACCCCGACCGGTTGCCGAAACAGTGGCGCAAGGACGTGGACGAGGCGGGCGATGCGACCGCGCTGGCGCGAATCGTGTCCGATTACATCAGCGGCATGACCGACCGCTTTGCGTTTCAGGAACACGCGCGCCTGATCGGCGGGCAGGGGGGCGGCGATCATGGCAGTTGAACATGCCGGCGGACTGACGCCGGTTCTCGCCTTCAGCCTGGTCGGTGCGCTGGGGGTCGGATCGCAGTGGCTGGCGTGGTGGCTGCGCCTACCGGCGATCGTCGTGATGCTCGCAGTGGGTCTGCTGGCCGGTCCGGTGCTGGGCGTCTTCGATCCGCACCGCGATATCGGGCCGCTGACCGAACCGATGATCTCCATCGCCGTGGCCTTCATCCTGTTCGAGGGCGGGCTGACGCTCAATTTCTTCGACCTGCGGGATGCGGGGCGCGGTGTCGGGCGTCTGGTGATGCTGGGCGGCCCGCTGGGCTGGGTGCTTTCGGCACTGGCGCTGCATTTCGGCGCCGGGCTGAGCTGGCAAAGCTCGGCGGTGTTCGGCGGTATCATGATCATTACCGGCCCGACGGTGATCGCGCCGCTCTTGCGCAGCGCGAAACTGGCCCGCCGCCCCGCCGCCCTGCTGCAATGGGAGGCGATCATCAACGATGCGCTCGGCGCGCTGGCCGCGGTGCTTGCCTTCGGCGTGGTGCTGGTGCGGCAGGACGATTCGGACTTCGGCATCGCGCTGCTGCATTTCATCCTCGGCATCGCCTTTGCTGCCGGGCTGGGGCTGGCCGCGGGGCTGGGGCTGGCGCAGGCATTCCGGCGGGCCTGGGTGCCCGAGTTCATGAAGGTGGCGGTGCTTGTCGTCACCATCCTGGGCGTGTTCGCGCTGGCGGACACGGCCCTGCGCGAAAGCGGCCTGCTTGCGGTGACGGTGATGGGCGTGGTGATCGCCAATGCCAATCTCGCCAGTTTCGACCATCTGCGCCGTTTCAAGGAATACGCCACCGTGCTGCTGGTCTCGGCGGTATTCATCCTGCTGACCGCCTCGGTCGATCTGACGGCGCTTGGCCAGTTGAATTGGCGGGCTGTCGTCTTTGTGGCGCTGGCGGTGCTTGTGGTCCGCCCGCTGACGGTGTTTCTGTCGCTGGCCGGAAGCGGCATCCCGTTCAGGGAACAGCTGATGGTCGGCCTGACCGCGCCGCGCGGTGTCGTACTGGTGGCAGTGTCGGGGCTGTTCGCCGAACGTCTGGCCGGTATCGGTATCGAAGATGGCCGCCTGATCCCGCCGCTGGCGCTGATCCTGGTCATCGTCACCGTGGTTCTGCATGGTTTCACCCTGCGCCCGCTGGCCCGGGTGCTGAATCTGACGGTTACGCGCAGGTCGGGGGTTCTGATCGTCGGCGGCTCGGCATTCACGCGGTCACTGGCCGCCGCACTGGGCCGGGCCGATCTGCCGGTTCTGATCGCGGACCCGAACCCGGGGCGTCTGTGGCGGGCCCGCACCGAAGGAATAGACACGTTTTCCGGCGATATCCTGGCCGAACATGCCGAACATGTGGTCGAGATGATGCAGTACGAAACCGTTATCGCCGCATCCGACAACGATGCCTACAATACTCTGGTCGCGACCGAGCTCGCGCCCGATCTGGGCCGCGACCGCGTGTTCCAGTTGCGCCGGCGCAAGTTCGACAGCGCGTTGCATCACCTGCCGCGCACGCTGGGCGGCAAGCCGTTCGGCCCGGACAAGGGCCATGACGAACTGGAGCGCCTGACGGATGCCGGCTGGAGCGTGCGCTGCACCCGCCTGAGCGACGAATACGGGCGGCAGGACTGGCGCACGGACAACCCGCAGGCGCTGCTGTTGGGCGTTATCGCGCCTTCCGGCGCGGTGCGGATGCTGCGCGAGGACAGCGAACCCAAGACCGGACCCGACTATTGCCTGATCGCGCTGCGCCCGCCGCGGGCACGCGACGGCGACATTGACCCCGCCGGTGCCTCTGGTAAAGGCGGGGACGACAGCAAGGATGCGAACCAATGAACCTTTTTGCCGAGATCCGCGATCTCGTCATCGACCGCCTGAAGGCGATGCAGTCGGAGGGCATGCTGCCCGGCGGGCTCGACTTCGCGGGCGTGACCGTAGAACCGCCGCGCGATGCCGCGCATGGCGACATGGCGACCAACGCGGCGATGCTGCTGGCCAGGCAGGCGGGCATGAAACCCCGCGACATCGCGCAGGCGCTGGCGGCCGCGATATCGGACGATCGGCGTATCGCCGGGGCCGAAGTGGCGGGTCCGGGGTTTCTCAACCTGCGGCTGACGCCTTCCGTCTGGCAGGGCGTTCTGGCCACGATCCTCTCCGAGGGCGAGGTATTCGGCCGCTCTGACATGGGGCGGGGGCAGCGGGTCAATGTCGAATATGTCAGCGCCAATCCCACCGGTCCGTTGCATGTCGGCCATACCCGTGGCGCGGTGTTCGGCGACGCGCTGGCCGGTCTGCTGGCCTATTCCGGCCATGACGTGACACGCGAATACTATATCAACGATGGCGGCGCGCAGGTCGATGTACTGGCCCGCTCGGTCTATCTTCGTTATCTTGAGGCGCTGGGCCGCGAGGTCGCGTTCGAGGATGGCACCTATCCCGGCGACTACCTGATCCCGGTGGGCAGGGCGCTGGCCGAAAAGGTCGGCGACGCCTGGGTAGATCAGCCCGAAGAGGTCTGGCTGGCCGAGGCACGCACGTTCTCCACCGAAGCGATGATGGATCTGATCCGCGCCGACCTGGCGGCGCTCGGCATCGAAATGGACGTGTTCTTTTCCGAGAAATCGCTTTACGGCACCGGGCGGATCGAGGCCGCGATAGACGCGCTGCGCGAACGCGGGCTGATTTATCGTGGTGTACTGGAACCGCCCAAGGGCAAGATGCCCGAAGATTGGGAGCCGCGCGAACAGACGCTGTTCAAATCCACCGAACATGGCGATGACGTAGACCGCCCGATCATGAAATCGGATGGCGGCTGGACCTATTTCGCACCCGATATCGCCTATCATTATGACAAGATTGCCAGGGGGTTCGACGCTCTTATTGATGTGTTCGGCGCCGATCACGGTGGTTATGTCAAACGCATGAAAGCGGCCGTGTCGGCGCTTGGCGACGGGCGTGTGCCGCTCGATATCAAGCTGACGCAACTGGTCAAGCTGTGGCAGAACGGCGAGCCGTTCAAGATGTCCAAGCGGGCGGGCACATTTGTCACCCTGCGCGATGTGGTCGATCAGGTCGGCCCCGATGTGACGCGGTTTCACATGCTGACGCGCAAGAACGATGCGCCGCTGGATTTCGACTTTGCCCGCGTTCTCGAACAAAGCCGAGAGAATCCGGTGTTCTATGTCCAATATGCCCACGCGAGGGTGATGAGCGTATTGCGCAAGGCCGCCGAGGCAGCGATCGCCGCCGACGATGCCACGCTGGCGGGCGCGGATCTTTCGCGCATCGACGACGACGCGGAACTCGCGCTGGCCCGCAAACTGGCGGAATGGCCACGTCTGGTCGAGGTTGGGGCGCGCACGCACGAGCCGCATCGCATCGCCTTCTATCTCTACGAACTGGCCGGCGATTTCCACAGCCTGTGGAACCGCGGCAACGATCAGCCCGGCCTGCGGTTCCTCCAGGAGGGGGATATAGCCACAAGTCAGGCGAAATTGGCCCTTGCACGGGCCGTTTCCGTTGTCATTTCCGCCGGTCTTGGTATTCTTGGTGTCACGCCGGCGCAGGAGATGCGGTAGCAAGCCGCCCGAAACGCCGGTCCGAGGCAGACACAAGAAAACCCGGTCGCGGAGATTGCGCGCACCAGGGCAGTGAGGCGGACATGGCAGATATCGAGTATGCGGGCGACGTGCGCGCGGACGGCGCGTATCCCGAAGCGGGCGGGTCGTCCATTGGCTTTTTCGTGAACGTGCTGGGGGCGCTGACCTCTCTGGCGCTGGTCGCCGGGGTCGGCGTCTGGGGCTACTGGCTGCTGGTGCGCGATGTCAGCGGCGTGCCGGTGGTGCGGGCGCTGGAAGGACCGCTGAGGGTGCAGCCGGAAAACCCCGGCGGCGAACCTGCCGACTACCAGGGGCTCGCGGTCAACGCCGTGGCCGCGGAGGGCGCCGCATCGCCGCCCGCCGACAGGCTGATCCTGGCGCCGCGACCTGTGGGTCTGAGCGAGGAGGACGCGCCGATGGGCCGGATCGAACCGGCGGCGGCCCAGAGCGGCACCGAAACAGCACCCGCGCCCCGCGCGGTGGGCGAAGCGGACGCGGATCCTGCGGGTACGCAAATGTCGGAGGCCGCCATCGCGGAACTGGTCGAGGAACTGACTTCGGGCGCGACACCGCTTTCGGGCAACGAGGTGCCGCCGCCTGAACAAGCCGGTGCGGCAGCGGACGGCAATGCGGACGATGCGGGGCGCCCCGACCCGGCGGTTCTGAACGCACCCGGCCTGCAACGTTCCCTTCGCCCGCAGACGCGCCCGGCCCGCGCAGTGCGTTCGCTGGCCGATGACGCGGCCAGCCAGGGCGGTGCGTCCGTGATGCTGGCCTCGGCCCGGGCCTCCGACAGCCTCGATGTCGATCCCGACAGCCTGCCGGCGGGTACGCGCCTGGCGCAGTTGGGCGCCTATGACACCGCCGAAATCGCGCGTGCGGAATGGGATCGTCTTTATGCGCGGTTCGGCGACTATCTGGATGGCAAGAACCGGGTGATCCAGCAGGCCAGCAGCGGCGGCCGGACCTTCTACCGGCTGCGCGCGATGGGGTTTGACGACCTGAGCGATGCGCGCCGGTTCTGTTCGGCGCTGGTGGCGGAAAACGCCGACTGCATCCCGGTAACGTCGCGTTGAACATCGGCGCGGCGAATTTTGGCGCCACGATCCTGGATGCCGAGGGGCTGCGGCTGAGCCGTGAGGAAAGGGCGCTGTTTCGCGACGCAAATCCGTTCGGCTTCATTCTGTTTTCCCGCAATCTCGACAATCCCGGGCAGATCCGTGCGCTGTGTGACGAATTGCGCGACTCGGTCGGCCGCGAGGCGCCGATCACCATCGACCAGGAAGGCGGCCGGGTGCAGCGGCTACGCCCGCCGCTGGCACGCGACTGGCTTGCGCCGCTCGATTTCGTTGCCCGTGCCGGGGCAGGGGCGGAACGTGCCATGTACCTGCGCTATCGCCTGATAGCGGATGAACTGCGCAGCCTTGGAATCGACAGCAATTGCGCGCCGCAGGCCGATCTGGCGTTCGGCCACACCCATCCGTTCCTGCGCAACCGCTGCTACGGCGAGACCCCGGAAACGGTCGCCCGGCTGGCCCGCGCGGCGGCGCGCGGAATGCTGGACGGCGGCGTTCTTCCGGTGCTGAAGCACATTCCCGGACATGGCCGCGCCACGGCCGACAGCCACCATGATCTTCCCCGCGTCGTCGCATCCGCGACGGAACTGGACAGCACCGATTTCGCGCCGTTCCGGGCGCTGAACGATCTGCCCATGGGGATGACGGCGCATCTGGTCTATGACGCGCTCGACCCTGCTCCGGCCACGCTTTCGCCGCGCCTCATGCGGCTGATCCGCGAAGATATCGGATTCGGCGGGCTGGTCATGACCGACGACATTTCGATGAAGGCGCTCAGCGGCGATCTGACCGATCTGACCCGTGCATCGCTGGGTGCGGGTTGCGACGTGGTGTTGCTGTGCAACGCAACGCTGGCCGAGCGTGCCGCGGTGGCCGGGGCGGCGGGTACGATGACGCCGGCGGCACAGGCGCGGGCGCTGGCGGCACTGGCGCTCCGGCGTGTGCCTTGCCCGCTTGACATTGCGGCGGCCGAGGCCGAACTTTCCGTTCTGATGGGCGGCCGGCGCGATGAGCGATAACATTTTCAGCGAAGATCCGCTTTCGGTTGCCGACCGGCTGGCCGCCGAGGCGCTGATCGTCGATGTGGACGGGTTCGAAGGCCCGCTTGACCTGTTGCTGACGCTGTCGCGCACGCAGAAGGTCGACCTGCGCCGCATCTCGGTTCTCGATCTGGCGCGCCAGTATCTCGCCTTTGTCGAACACGCCAAGGCGCTGCGCATAGAACTGGCCGCCGACTATCTGGTGATGGCCGCCTGGCTGGCGTTTCTCAAGTCACGCCTGCTGCTGCCGCCCGATCCGGCCGAGGACGGCCCCACGGGCGAGGAACTGGCCGCTCATCTGGCGTTCCAGCTTGAACGCCTGCAGGCGATGCGCGACGTTGCCGCGCGGCTGATGGGGCGCGACCGGCTGGGCCGCGACTTCTTCGCCCGCGGCCAGGCGGAGGATGTCGCCCGTATCCGCACCGTGACCTGGTCGGCGACCCTTCTCGACCTGATGCAGGGCTATGCCCGCATCCGCACCCGCGACGAATTCCGCCCCTTCGTGATGGATCGCGACAGTGTGTTCACGATGGAACAGGCGCTTGAACGGATGCGCGGGCTGATCGGTTTTGCCGGAAGCTGGACGGATCTGACAAGCTATCTGCCAGAAGGCTGGGACGGCGACCCGGTACGCCGCCGTTCGGCCACGGCGGCGACCTTCGCCGCCTCGCTGGAACTGGTCAAGGAAGGCCGGCTCGAACTGCGTCAGAGCGAGATTTTCGCGCCGATCCAGTTGCGAAAGAAGGATCCGCATTGATGGACGATACCGAAACGCCGCCCGAAAGCCTGTTCGCGCCCCCCCCCATGGCCGAGCAGGAACGCATGGTCGAGGCGGTGCTCTTCGCCAGTGCTGCGCCCGTCAGCGTGCGCGATCTGGAGGCGCGGATGCCCCATGGCTGCGATGCGGCCGAGGCGCTGGTACACCTGCGCCGCCGCTATGACGGGCGCGGCGTGCGGGTGGTCAGGGTCGGCGATGCCTGGGCGATCCGCACCGCCCCCGATCTTGGGTTTCTGATGCAGAAGGAAACCGTGGAGACGCGCAAGCTGTCGCGTGCTGCCATCGAGACGCTGGCGATCATCGCCTATCATCAGCCCTGCACCCGGGCCGAGATCGAGGAAATCCGCGGCGTTTCGGTCAGCCGCGGCACCATCGACCAGTTGCTTGACATGGAGTGGATCCGCTTTGGCCGCCGCAAGATGACTCCGGGCCGGCCCGTGACCTTCGTGGTGACGCCGGAATTCCTGGATCATTTCGGTCTGGAAAGCGCCCGCGATCTGCCCGGTCTGAAAGAGCTTCGCGCCGCCGGACTGCTGGAAAACCGTCCGCCGCCCGGAATGCTGCCGCCGGGGGCCGAGGACGAAGACGAGGACGCGGCCGAAGGGCAATCCGAACTGTTTCAGGATTGATCCCGGCAAATGCCGCGAAATCGGCGCATTCTTAACCTATGCAAGCGACAGGCAGAACCAAGGGGCACTGGCAATGAACGCGAACCAGATCATCAACATGATCGTGCGGGTGTTCCTGCACAGGATCGTCAGTTTCGGAATCGACAGGGGCGTGAACTCGCTCTCGGGTGTCGGGCGCGGCAAACGGAAGGCGCCGTCGCGACCGACTGAGCCGCGCGCCGCCGAGAATGGCGGCGAACCCACCCCGGCCGAGCGCCGCCAGCAACGTCAGGCTCGCAAGATGGCCCGCCAGGCGCGCCAGATGTCGCGGCTGACCCGCAAGCTTTGATCCGGGCCCGGCGCGTTCAGCCCAGCCGGAAGAACCCGCCATAGGCGCCGTGCTTGAACATCAGCCCCTTGCCGGAATGGAAAGAGGCGCGTTCGACCCGCCCCAGCACGATGGAGTGATCGCCGCCGTCATGCACCGCCTCGCGTTCGCATTCGAACCTTGCCAGGCAACCGTGCAGGACCGGCAGACCGTGCGGTCCCGGCCGCCAGTCGACGCCGGAAAAATCGTCGCCGCTGCGCGAGAAATGCAGCGCCAGGTCCAACTGATCCTCGGTCATGACATGAATGACATAACGTTCAGTGGCGATGAACGCGTCGTGGCGCAGCGAGGCCTTGGCCGGGCACCACAGCACCAGCGCCGGATCCAGCGAAACGCTGGCGAATGAATTCGCGGTCATCGCCAGCGGGCCGGTTTCGGTCCGCGTGGTGATGACGGTGACGCCGGTGCCGAAACAGGCCAGCGCATCGCGATAGGCACGAGCCGTGCCGGGGCCGGGGACGATGATTTCTTCGGTCATGTGATCGCGCGATTGTACATCCCGATTGGGGTGCCACGGCGGCGCGCGATTGTCCATGCCCGTGCGCCGTTCCGGGTGCCCGCTCCTGGCCGCGACACGGCCAAGCGGCCCGGATCGCGAGCGATCCGGGGGCAGTTGACGGGTGTTGCGGGCTTCGGACCCGCGTCTACCTGCCCTTGCGGTTCTCGATCAGATCATCGACCACCGAGGGGTCGGCCAGCGTCGAGGTGTCGCCCAAAGATCCGAAATCGTTCTCGGCGATCTTGCGCAGGATGCGGCGCATGATCTTGCCCGACCGCGTCTTGGGCAGGCCGGGCGCCCATTGGATCACGTCGGGCGAGGCGATCGGGCCGATCTCGTTGCGCACCCAGCCGCGCAGTTCCTTCAGCAGATCGTCACTGGGCTCCACCCCGTTCATGAGCGTGACATAGCAATAGATGCCCTGTCCCTTCATGTCGTGCGGATAGCCCACCACCGCCGCCTCGGCCACGGCGGCATGCGCGACCAGCGCGCTTTCCACTTCGGCGGTGCCCATGCGGTGCCCGCTCACGTTGATCACGTCATCGACCCGGCCGGTGATCCAGTAGTACCCGTCGCCGTCGCGCCGGCATCCGTCACCGGAAAAGTAGTAGCCCTTGTAGTCGCTGAAATAGGTCTGCATGAACCGCTCGTGATCGCCGTAGACCGTGCGCATCTGGCCCGGCCACGAATCGGCGATCGCGAGATTGCCCTCGCAGGCGCCTTCGAGCACGACGCCGTTGGCGTCCAGCACTTCCGGCTTCACGCCGAAGAACGGCCTGGTCGCCGAGCCCGGCTTCTGCGCGATCGCGCCCGGCAGCGGGGTGATGAGAATGCCGCCGGTCTCGGTCTGCCACCATGTATCGACGATCGGGCAGCGGCCGTCGCCGACGCCGCGGTGATACCATTCCCAGGCTTCCGGGTTGATCGGCTCGCCGACCGAACCGAGCAGACGCAGCGAGGCGCGGCTCGTCTTCTTCACCGGCTCCTCGCCTGCGCCCATCAGCGAACGGATCGCGGTCGGCGCGGTGTAGAAGATATTGACCTTGTGCTTGTCCACGACCTCCCAGAAGCGCGAGATCGTCGGATAGTTCGGGATGCCCTCGAACATCAGCGTGGT
>JBKEDD010000007.1:0-1742 GCA_047975215.1 Jhaorihella sp. | reverse complement strand
TCCAGCGCGAGGAGTTCAAGCGCCTCGGCGTCACCGGCAACTGGGCCGATCCTTACCTGACGATGAACTACCACGCCGAGGCGGTGATCGCGGGCGAGTTCATGAAGTTCCTGATGAACGGGACCTTGTATCAGGGGTCCAAGCCCGTGATGTGGTCCCCGGTCGAAAAGACCGCGCTGGCCGAGGCGGAGGTCGAGTATCACGACCACACCAGCCACACGATCTGGGTGCGGTTTAAGGTGGTCGCACCGCGCCCCGGCCCCCGAGCCGGGGCCTCTGACGCCGAGGTCCCGGGTCAGGCCCGGGACGCGGGCGCGCTGGACGGCGCTTCGGTCGTCATCTGGACCACGACCCCCTGGACGATCCCGCAGAACCGCGCTGTCGCCTTCAATCCCGACATCAGCTATGGCCTCTATGAGGTTGGCAACGTTGCCGAAAACTCCGCCGCGAAAAGTGGTGAGGCGATCGTGGTCGCCGATGCGCTGGCCGAGGGGATCTTTGCCGCCGCGCGGGTCGAAAGCCACAAGCGCCTGCGTGATGTCAGCGCCGATGAACTCTCCGCCCTGACCCTCGCCCACCCCTTCCGGGGCATCGAGGGCGCGAACGGCGAATGGGACTATGACGTCCCGATGCTC
Source organism: Jhaorihella sp. (assembly GCA_047975215.1). GTDB lineage: Bacteria > Pseudomonadota > Alphaproteobacteria > Rhodobacterales > Rhodobacteraceae > JAGRMG01. Next base: position 1,107 of record JBKEDD010000007.1, on the reverse strand, counting down.
CCCGGCGACCATGTCACCGAGGACGCAGGCACGGGCTTTGTCCACACCGCGCCCAGCCACGGCGACGACGACTACCAGCTTGGCCTGAAATACGGCCTGCCGATGACCTATAACGTGGAGCCGGACGGCAGCTACCGCGCCGATCTGCCGGTCTTTGGAGGCGAGGCGATCATCCTGCCCGATGGCAAGGACGGCCCGGCCAATGTCTCTGTCATCAAGCAGCTGGCCTATGCGGGGGCCTTGTTCGCCAAGGGCAAGATCAAGCACTCCTACCCGCATAGCTGGCGGTCGAAGGCGCCGCTGATCTACCGCAACACGCCGCAATGGTTCGTGGCCATCGACGAGAAACTCGACGACGGCATGTCCACCTATGGCGACACGATCCGCGCCCGCGCCCTGACCTCGATCAACGATCTGGTCAAATGGACGCCGCAGACCGGGCGCAACCGGCTGTATTCCATGATCGAGGCGCGGCCCGACTGGGTGCTGAGCCGCCAGCGTGCCTGGGGTGTGCCGCTGACCTGCTTTACCAAGGTGGGGGCGAAGCCGACGGATGCCGATTTCCTGCTGCGCGACCCGGAGGTGAATGCCCGTATCATCGCGGCGTTTGAAAAGGACGGCGCCGATGTCTGGTATCAGCCCGGCTTCAAGGAGCAGGTGCTGGACGGCATCGTGAACCCGGCCGACTATACGCAGGTGTTTGACGTGCTGGATGTGTGGTTCGACTCTGGCTCGACCCATGCTTTCGTGCTGCGCGACCGGCCGGATGGCACGGCAGACGGGCTGGCGGACCTGTATCTGGAAGGCACCGACCAGCATCGCGGCTGGTTCCATTCCTCGATGCTGCAAGCCTGCGGCACCAAGGGCCGTGCGCCTTATCGCGGTGTGCTGACCCATGGCTTCACGCTCGACGAGAAGGGCATGAAGATGTCCAAGTCGCTGGGCAATACCGTGGCGCCGCAAGAGGTGATCGACCAGTATGGCGCCGATATCCTGCGGCTCTGGGTGGCGCTGAGCGATTACACCGTCGACCTGCGCATCGGGAAAGAGATCCTGAAAGGCGTGGCCGACAGCTATCGCCGGCTGCGCAATACCATGCGCTATGTC
>JBKEDD010000039.1:0-45178 GCA_047975215.1 Jhaorihella sp. | reverse complement strand
CCCGGCGCCGATGGCAAGCGCGACCCAGACGGATAGCCAGCGTTCGAAGGAGCCAAGGCCCGCTGCGGCGGGAAGGGATGTGTCCGTCATGTCAGTCTTTCCGTATTCGAGAATCTGTTGGGGCATGTGGTAACGTCACGGTCGCCATCATCGGCGATTCACCCGCAATCTGCGGATCTTCGGGGCAGGCGCAGGCGATCTCGTCTATGACCGGCTGACAAATGTCGGGGCATCCGCCGCAGCAATCCTCCATCAGAAAGCCAAGCAAGCCGCGCATTCCCTCCATATCGGCGAAATAGCGGATGCTGCGGCCGTCTCTCTCGCTCCTGATCAAACCGGAACGGGCAAGGATGCCGAGATTCACGGACATGGTGTTCTGGCGGACCCCGAGAACCTCTCCGATACTGCCAGCCGGCATTCCCGTCTTGCCTGCCTTGACCAGCAGACGGTACGCGTTGAGGCGCGTGGACTGGCTGAGGGCGCCAAAAGCGTCGAGAGCGTGATTCATATCCATGAATCATGAAATATTGAAATGATAGGGCAAGGTCAAGCGCCGACAGTCATCCAGTGGAAGGGCAGTCAGGCGGAAACGGAGGCTGGCCCGCAGGGCGCGCCTTACCCTGCAGCCTCCAGCACATCCGAGACACGGCCCGCGGCGCGGATCAACTGGCCACGCGTCTCTTCGTCCTCTGGCAGAGTAGTGGCGAATTGCGCCGTCCGCCCCCAGTTCGTTCAGGTTCGGGCGGCGCCTGTCGCGTGACGGGCGGCTGTCACTGTGACACGTCCACGACCACCTGCTCAAGCTCGCCCTGGAAATCGAAGGGTTCGCGATAATCGTAGGTGACGGGCGTGCCGGTGTCGGTGCCGATATCCTGGTTCTCCGACAGCGAGTATTTGAACGGTGTGGTCTGCGCGATTTCACCGGTTCCGACCTGCTTGCCGTCGACGGACAAGATGACGGTTCCGCCCTTGCCGGTCTCGTCCCCGCCCTCGTAGGTGAAAGCCATCTTCAACTCGCGCTCGCCCGCGGCCACGACGTCGTTGCTTGAGACGGAATAGTGCTCCACGTCGATATAGTTATGCGCGACCACCAGTTTGCCATCCTTCAGGTAGAAGGCCCAACCGCCGGTATTGCCGCCCTGGGTGAAGATCATGCCGCTGGCATTGTCCTCGATCCTGGCCTTGGCGGTTACGGTGAAAGACTTGTTCTTCAAGTCAGGCGCCGAAGCTTCGGGCAGGCCCGACAGGGCGATGGGATAGACATAGGTCGTCCGCCCGGCCGCAAGGTTCGGCTTGCCGGTCAGTTCAGCACTGAACCGTTCAGCCCCGCGCCAGTCGAGCGGCAGCGCCTTGTTGCGCGACGCCTCTGCCCACCAGAGCGCAGTCAGTTCGGCCAGTTTCTCCGGGTTATCGGCGGCGATATTGTTGGCCTGCGTGAAATCCTCGTCGAGATTGTAAAGCTCCCATTCCGCGGTCAGCGGATCGAAGTCGCCGCGTTCCGACTGCCAGGGCTCGAAGGCCAGCGAAGCGGCCCACCAGCCGTCTTTGTAGATGCCTCGATTGGCGAATATCTCGAAATACTGGGCGGTGCGAAACTCGGGGGCGTCGGCGTTCTCGATAACATCAAGGAAACTCTTGCCCTCGATCGGGGTCTGCGCGGTCCCGTTGACGCTGCGCGGCTCCTCGATGCCCGCTGCCGCCAGGATCGTGGGCGCGATGTCGATGACATGGGTGAACTGGGTGCGCGTCTCTCCCTGGTGATCGAAGCGGGCCGGCCATTTGACGATCATCGGGTTGCGCGTGCCGCCAAGATGGCTGGCCACCTGTTTGGTCCACTGGAACGGCGTGTCCATCGCCAGCGCCCATCCGGCAGGGAAATGGTTGAAATGCATGTCCGTGCCGATCTCGTCGATACGCGGCAGCATGTCCTCGTATTTCATCTGGTAGTTGTTGAAGAAAGCGTTCTCGTTCAGCGTGCCGTCAAAGCCGCCTTCGGCGGATGAGCCATTATCGCCGATGATGTAGATTATCAGCGTGTTGTCCGCATCGGGCAAGGTCGCGACATAGTCGAGCACCCGCCCGACCTCGTGATCCACCTGATTGCCATAGGCTGCGAAGACTTCCATCATCCGCGAATAAAGGGTTCTCTGGTCGTCGTTCAGCGACTCCCACGAGGGCATGCTTTCGGGCCGTTCGGTCAACACCGCATCCTGCGGAATAATGCCCATCTCCTTCTGGCGCGCGAACGTGTCGATGCGGTACTGGTCCCAGCCCTCGTCGAACTGCCCCTTGAACTCTTCGATCAGCGCCTTCGGGGCCTGATGCGGTGCGTGGGTCGCGGCTGGCGCGAAATAGGTGAACCATGGCTTGTCGGGCTGGATCGCTTCGGCGTTGGCGAGCCATTCGATGGCCCGGTCTGCCAGATCGACGCTGAGATAATAGTCGTCGGCCTGGGGTGTGCCCAGCGGCGTTCCGTTCTCGAAAAGAAAAGGCCGAAGCTGGTTGGTGTCGCCCGCCATGAAGCCGTAGAAATGGTCAAAGCCAAGCTGGTTCGGCCAATGGTCGAACGGGCCCACGGCGCTGGTCTCGTAGATCGGGGTATTGTGGTTCTTGCCGAACCACGAGGTGACATAGCCGTTCAGCCGCAGTATCTCGGCCACGGTCGCGGTGTCCTTGGGAATGATGCCGGTATAGCCGTCATAGCCGGTGGCAACCTCGGTGATGTTCCCGGTTCCCGCGACGTGGTGGTTGCGCCCGGTCAGCAGCGCCGCACGTGTCGGCGAACAGACGGCGGTGGTGTGGAAGCGGGTGAACAACTCGCCCTCGGCAGCAAGCTTGTCCATGTTCGGCGCGGGTACGCCCCCACCGGCGACCGAGAACTGGCCGAAGCCGACATCGTCGAGCAGGATGAGCAACACGTTCGGCGCACCTTCGGGCGGGGTCAGGGGCTTTGGAAACTGCGCCGGATCCGAGTCAAGATAGGTGGTGCCGACAGCGCCGGTGAACTTCTGTTCGGCGTAGGGCAGAACCGCCTGCGCGTCTGACTGGGCTGCGGCTTCGGTGGCGTGATGCCCTGCGATCAGCGTCGCGCTTAGCAGCAATGTCCTTGAAGATGACTTCAGCATGTTCTGTGCTCCTTATGATGGGCTCATGTGCTACTTTCATCAGTCTTGCGCCCGGTGAAGAACCTCAAGGTTTCCGAGCAATTTTCGTTTGCCTTCGGTATCCCCCCGACTCAAAGGCGCGCTATCAGCTGCGATAGGCTATCAGGGCGAAACATGGTCGAGATCGGCTCGTATAAAGATGATACTCTAGCACATCTTTTGCCCCCGCGATAGCGATGAGGGGGTCTTGAGGATCGTCGGCCAAAGCGGTTTGCGTTTGGTCCGAAGCGAAACGGGATTCGCGGGCGTGCCGTTGTCTGATGCACCTCTGATTGGAGGTGGAACATGAGCATACCATACCCTCTGGACCTTCGGGAGCGGATTTCGGGCATTCATGGCTTCGCGTTGTTGCGCGGTGGAGCCATGCCCAACGGCATCGACAAGACTGCGGGAAGGTGGGTGTCAGCGTGGGGTCGCTCTTGGTTCATTCGCTCGGAATGCGATGAGGCTTACCTTCCATGCCACTGGAATCCGGTTTCTCCCTGCCACCCCGGCCGCCACGACACCGAAAACGCCATTGCCGCCGCGGCGCCTGACGGGGATAATCTCTTTCCGGTGCCGATGCCGAATGATCTCGCGGGCGTCTGGAAGCCGAAAACCGGCCGGGATCCGCGCCGGGGCCGCCCGATCGGTAGGCCCGGACATTGCTGGAGGAACTCACCATGTCCTATGATTTCGTGGTAGTCGGGGGAGGATCGGCCGGGGCGACGATCGCGTCGCGCCTGTCGGAAGACCCCGCGGTCAGGGTCTGCCTGCTTGAAGCCGGCGGCGGCGGCAACGGCATCCTGGTGCGCGCGCCCATCGGCGTTGTGGCGATGCTGCCGGGACGGCCCGCTAGGATCAACAACTGGGCCTATCAGACCGTGCCGCAGCCGGGGCTGAACGGGCGCCGGGGCTATCAGCCGCGCGGAAAATGCCTGGGCGGGTCCAGCGCGATCAACGCCATGCTTTACGTGCGCGGGCAGAAGGCCGACTATGACAGCTGGGCCGATCTGGGCTGCGACGGTTGGGACTGGGACAGCGTGCTGCCCTATTTCAGGCGGGCCGAGAACAACCAGCGCGGGGCCGACGACCTGCACGGCGCCGAGGGGCCGTTGCAAGTCTCGGACCAGAAGGCACCGCGCGCGATCTCCGAAGCCTACGTGCAGGCCAATGAAGAGATGCAGATCCGCCGGGTGGCGGATTTCAATCGTGGCGACAACGAGGGCGCGGGCCTCTATCAGGTCACGCAATTCCACGACAAGGCCCGCAATGGCGAACGGTGCTCGGCGGCGGCGGGCTATCTGCTGCCGGTCATGGGCAAGCGCGGGAACCTCACCGTGATCACCGGCGCCAGTGCCACGCGCATCCTGTTCGACGGCACCCGCGCTGTGGGCGTGGCCTATCGCCAGGGCGGCAATGACAAGGAAGCACGCGCGGGCCGCGAGGTGATCTTGTGCGGCGGCGCGTTCAATTCGCCGCATCTGCTGCAACTCTCCGGGGTCGGCCGGGCCGAGGACATCCGGCAGCACGGTATCGCGATGGTTCACGAACTGCCCGGTGTCGGCCAGAACCTTCAGGATCACCTGGATTTCATCCTCGCCTACAAGACCCGCGACCGCGACAATTTCGGGATCGGCCTGCGCGCCGGCGCCTCGCTGACGGGCCATATCCTGCGCTGGCGGCGCGACGGCAATTCGATGGTCGCCTCGCCGCTGGCCGAGGCGGGCAGTTTCTTCAAGACCGATCCGGGCCTTGACCGGCCCGATGTTCAAACCCATTTCATCATCTCCATCGTCGACGACCACGCGCGCAAGCTGCACCTGGGCCACGGCTTTTCCTGCCATGTCTGCGTGCTGCGTCCGCATTCGCGCGGTGAGGTGTTCCTGCAAAGCGCCGACCCGATGACCGCGCCGGGGATCGACCCGCGCTTTCTCAGCGACGACCGCGATCTTTCCACGCTGGTCAAGGGCGCCAAGATGACCCGCCAGATCCTTCAGGCCGGGCCGATGCGAAAATACCGCCAGAAGGAGCTGTTCGGGGTGAACGACCACACCACCGACGCCGAGTGGGAACAACACGTCCGCAACCGGGCCGACACCGTCTATCACCCGGCCGGCACCTGCAAGATGGGCATCGACGACATGGCGGTCGTCGGCCCCGACCTCAAGGTTCGCGGGTTGGAGGGGCTGCGCGTGGCAGATGCGTCGATCATGCCGCTGCTGGTTTCGGGCAATACCAACGCGCCGACAGTAATGATCGGCGAGAAATGCGCCGCCATGATCACGGCCGAATACGCTGCACAGCCGATTGCTTCGGAGTGAAACACTGCCCGCCCGGCCGGGGGGGGGGCGCCACTACATGAGGGCAAGCCACCCATGCGGGGTTCGGCGATCATGCGGCCGCTGGCTTTCTGTGACCCGATCGTGTTTCAGAATGAACCGCGCACAGGCTGCGCGTCGCCAACCCGGCGCGGTGCGCTGGACAGCCGCCAAGGCCATGCCGGGGCCGGTTCCATCCGGTCCTTCAGAACCGGCCCGCCCATCCCTTTACAACCCGTAGAGCGCGCCGAATTTCGCTTCCAGGTAGTCCAGCAATGGCGCCTCGGACGGGGTCACGCCGCTGGCCCGCTCGATCGTTTCGCGCGGTGCGTAGAGGCGCCCCTGCCGTTGCAGGTTGTCGCGCAGCCATCCGGTCGCGCCGGATGTGTCGCCGCGTTCCAGCTGCGCATCGAGATCCGGTACCGCGGCGCGAAGCGCGCCGTATAGGCATCCGGCATAGACGTTACCCAGGGCGTAGGTCGGGAAATAACCGAATAGTCCGACCGACCAGTGGACATCCTGCAGGCAGCCGTTCGACGGCTTGTCCACGCCATAGCCGAAATCGGCGGCAAAGCGGTCGTTCCAGGCGGCTTCCAGGTCGCCCGGCCCGAGATCGCCCGACATCAGCGCGCGTTCCAGATCAAAGCGCAGCATGATATGCAGGTTGTACTGCACCTCGTCGGCCTCGGTGCGGATAAAGCCGGCATGAACCCGGTTGACGCTCGCATGGAAGGCATCGGCATCGGTGATGCCGAAATCGCCGAACGCCTCGCGCATCCGGCCGAAAAGCCAGCCGGTAAAGGCCCGCCCCCGGCCGATCTGGTTCTCGTAGATGCGGCTTTGGCTTTCATGCACGCCCATCGACGCGCCACCCCCCAAGGGGGTCAGGGAATAGGCCGGATCGACGGCCTGTTCATATCCGGCATGGCCGGTTTCGTGGATGGTCGAATACAGGCAGTTGAACGGGTCGGCCGGATCGGTGCGGGTGGTGATCCTGACATCGGCGCCGCTGCCTGAACTGAACGGATGCACCGCCTTGTCCAGCCGCCCGCGAGTCATGTCATAGCCGAACGCGCGCGCGACCTCGCGCGCCAGCCGCATCTGCGCGGCGGGATCGAACGCACCTTCCAGCCGCCCGGGCGCGGGGCGCTCGAGCACGGCCGCCCGCAGCGCCACCAGCCGCGGCCGCATCGCATCGAACATCGCGCCGATTGCGGCGCCGCTGGTGCCGGGCTCGTAGTCCTGCAACATGGCGTCGTAGATGTCTCCGCCCTCGGCCAGTGCCGCGCCTTCCTCGCGCTTGAGCGCAACCACCTCGTCCAGCACCGGCAGAAACGCCGCCACGTCCTCGTCGGCGCGCGCCGCGGCCCATTTGCCCTGCGCCTCGGACGTGACCCGTGCGATCCGGCGGGACAGGGCGGCGGGCACCTTCCTTGCCCGTTCGAAGGCGCGGCGGATCTCGCGCAGCTGCGCGGCCCCCGTCGCGTCCGGGGGCGTTGCCGCTTCCAGCCACTCGCCGACGCGCGGATCACAGCGGCGCGCGTGCAGCACCGCGTCGATCGCGGCCATCTCCTCGCCCCGCTGCACGGCTGCGCCACGGGGCATCACGGTTTCCTGGTCCCAGCCCAGCCGCCCGGCGATCTGCCCCAGCGCCTCGGTGTCGCGCTGGAACGCCATCAACGAATTAAACGCGCTCAAGCCGCGCGATCCCGGATCGAGCCCGCCACCGGATAGGCGGCGAGATAGCGGGCGCGCAGGATCAGTACCCAAACGATCACCGCCACAAGCTGGTGGGTAATCGCGATGTCCCAGGGCGCGGCATAAAGCACCGTCACGATCCCCAGAACCACCTGGCTCAGCAGCGCGGCAAAGGCGATGGTAAAGGCCCGGCGCGTCGCGCCATGGACCGAGCCGCGCCCGGCCAGCCAGGCCAGGACGCCATAGGCCAGCAGCGCATAGCCGACCATGCGGTGAATGAACTGCACCAGGCCCGGGCTTTCGAAGAAGTTGCGCCACAGCGGCGTCAGGTCGGTGGCGTCGGGTGGCAGGAACTGGCCGGCCATCAGCGGCCAGTCGACATAGTTGCGCCCGGCGTCGATTCCGGCGACCAGCGCGCCGATCACGATTTGCAGGAATGCAAGATACATCCAGCCGGTGGACAGCCCCAGCAGACGCCTATCACGCACTCGCCGTGCCTGCATGAGGTCGCGCTCGCCGCGCCCCAGCAGGAAGGCGTACCATGCGATGAAGCCGAGGATGACGAAAGCCAGACCGAGATGCGTGGCCAGCCGGTAGGAGGCGACGGAATCCATGTCCTCGCCCTGCGTGACCCCCGAGGCGACCATCCACCAGCCGACCGCGCCCTGCAACCCGCCCAGGGCACCCACCAGAAACAGCCTGCCGGTCCAGCCGGCGGGAATTTTGCGCGCCGCGAGGAATCCGAAAAAGCCGACCGCCCAGACCAGGCCGATGGCCCGGCCCAGTTGCCGGTGCCCCCATTCCCACCAGTAGATCTCCTTGAAATCGGCCAGTTCCATCCACTGGTTCTGGATCGCCCACTGGTCGATCTGCTTGTACTTGTCGAACTCGGCCTGCCAGTCGGCCTCGTTAAGTGGCGGGATCGCGCCGGTGACGGGGCGCCATTCGGTGATCGACAATCCGCTGTCGGTCAAACGCGTCAGCCCGCCGACCACGATCATCGCCACCAGCAGCACGAACAGGACGATCAGCCATATCCTGATGCCGTTCCGCGCGCCGCCGCGGCCGCGGTCGATCGCCCCGGGTTGGGCGGAGGACCGGCTCCGGGGGTCACCGGAGACCTCTTCGAAGATGCTGCGCTGGCCTGACATGGGAACCTCGCCTGGAAATCTGCGCGAAAGCTAGCCAACCGGGCGCGCGCCGTCCAGCCGTCAGCCGCTACCGCCGCGCATCTTCCAGCGGACCATCTGTCGCATGATGCCGTGCAGCATGCGCACATCGGCCCGTGTCAGGCGCATCCGGCTCCACAGATTGCGCAGGTTCAGCTTCATGCCGGGGGCCTTGCTCGCGGGAAAGAAGAACCCGGCCTCATCGAGCCGCTCCTCGTAGTGGCGCGCCAGTTTCTCGACCTCCAGCGCGCTGGCCCAGCCGTCGCCGCCCGGATCGCTGCGCTGATGGGTCAGGGGTGCGCTCTGGCGCCGCCATTCATAGGCTGTCAGCAACACGCATTGCCCCAGGTTGAGCGAGGGAAAGTCCGGGTTGACCGGCACCGAGACGATGGCGTTGGCACGCGCGATCTCCTCGTTTTCCAGCCCCGCGCGCTCGGGGCCGAACAGCACCGCCACGCGTTCGCCCGCGGCGATCTTCCGGGCGGCAAGCCGCATGGCGTATTCCGGGCTGTAGACCGGCTTGGTCAACTCGCGCGTCCGTGCCGTGGTGGCCAGAACAAAGCTGCAATCGCCCACCGCGCCGGCCAGATCGTCATGCAACACGGCCTCGTCCAGAAGCCGCCCTGCGCCGCTGGCCATTGCCGCCGCGGCCGGGTTGGGCCAGCCGTCGCGGGGGCTGACGATGCGCATCCGGTCCAGTCCGAAATTCCACATCGCGCGGGCCGCGGCGCCGATGTTCTCGCCCATTTGCGGACGGGTCAGGACGAACACGGGCTGGGGGCGGTCGGTGGGCATGGTGTCCTCGGCTGGAAGCCGCCCCGCTCTAGCGCCGCTTCCGGGCCCGGGCAACCCGGACCCTGCTTCTTTCTGGTTTCAAATACTCGAATCCGGCCACAAACGAATTTGCATCGCCGTGGCATTTCGCTACACCACCGCCAGACCGGACCGGGGGAGGGGCCATGGACAGTCCAGAACAGCCGCAAATCTACCTTGTGACGCCGCCGGCCTTCGAACCCGACGAATTTGCCGGCCGCCTGGCGCGTGTGCTCGATGGTGTGGCCGTCGCCTGCATCCGGCTGCAGCTTGCCAGCCGCGACGAAGATGCGGTGCTGCGGGCGGCGGATGCGCTGCGCGAACTGGCGCATGCCCGCGACATCGCGCTGGTGATCGCCGATCACCTGCTTGTGGCCCAGCGCCTCGGCCTGGACGGCGTGCACCTTGGCGACGCCGCCCGCTCGGTCCGGGCTGCGCGTAAGGCGCTGGGGCCGGATGCCATCGTCGGCGCCTTCTGCGGCGCCTCGCGCCATGACGGGATATCGGCGGGCGAGGCGGGGGCGGACTATATCGGTTTCGGCCCGGTCTCCGCGGGCGCGCTGGGCGACGGGGCCGTGGCGGGGGATGATCTGTTCCAGTGGTGGTCGGAGATGATCGAACTGCCGGTGGTGGCCGAAGGCGGCCTGACACCGGCCCTGGTGCGCCGTCTGGCGCCGCACACAGATTTCTTCGGCATCGGTGAGGAGATCTGGGCCAGCGACGACCCGTTGCAGGCCCTGCGAGATCTGATCCAGGCGATGCGCTGAGCGGCTGGTGCCGCCGGGGCGGGCAATATTCCATCGCGCCTCTTCCCCCTGCGCGGCATCCGTGCGATAGGGTTGCCGCCAAACGGGTTCATGCATGGGGATGACGTGATGCAGATTCGCGAGGCGCTTACCTTCGACGACGTTCTTCTGGTTCCGGCGGCTTCCACGGTGCTGCCCTCGACCGCGAACACGGCCACCCGGGTCACGCGCCAGATCTCGATGAACATTCCGCTGCTCAGCAGTGCGATGGATACGGTGACGGAATCGCGCATGGCCATCGCCATGGCCCAGGCCGGCGGCATGGGCGTCATTCACCGCAACCTGAGCATAGAGGATCAGGCCGAAGAGGTGCGCCGCGTCAAACGCTTCGAAAGCGGCATCGTCTACAACCCCGTCACCCTGCGCGCCGATCAGACCCTGGCCGACGCGGCCGAGCTTCGCGCCCGCTACAACGTTTCGGGCTTTCCGGTGGTGGACGGGGACGGCCGGGTCGTGGGCATCGTGACCAACCGCGACATGCGCTTTGCCAACGACGAACGTACACCGGTGCGCGCGATGATGACCAACGAAGACCTGGCCATCCTGCGCGAGCCCGCCGACCGCGACGAGGCGATCAGCCTGATGAAGGCGCGGCGGATCGAAAAGCTGCTGATTACCGACGCGCAGGGCAGGCTGACCGGCCTTCTGACACTGAAGGATACCGAACAGGCGGTGCTGAACCCGACCGCCTGCAAGGACGCGCTGGGCCGGTTGCGGGTGGCGGCCGCCAGCACCGTGGGCGAGGGCGGCTTCGAACGTGCCGCCGCGCTGGTCGAGGCCGGGGTGGATATGGTGGTGATCGACACCGCGCATGGCCATTCCGAAGGTGTCGCGCGCGCCGTGACCCGCGCCAAGTCGCTGTCCAACGAGGTGCAGATCGTGGCCGGCAACGTCGCCACCGGCGAGGCGGTGCGCGCCCTGATCGACGCCGGCGCCGATGCGGTCAAGGTCGGCATCGGCCCCGGCAGCATCTGCACCACGCGCATGGTCGCCGGGGTCGGTGTGCCGCAACTGACCGCGATCATGGACTGTGCGGCGGCTGCGGGCGACGTGCCCGTGATCGCCGATGGCGGCATCAAGTATTCCGGCGACTTCGCCAAGGCGATCGCTGCCGGGGCTTCCTGCGCCATGGTCGGCAGCATGATCGCGGGAACCGACGAAAGCCCCGGCGAGGTCATCCTCTATCAGGGCCGCAGCTTCAAGAGCTACCGGGGCATGGGCAGCCTGGGCGCAATGGCGCGCGGCTCGGCCGACCGCTATTTTCAGGCCGATGCCGCCAGCGACAAGCTGGTGCCGGAAGGCATCGAGGGCCAGGTGCCCTACAAGGGATCGGCCAGCGCGGTGGTGCATCAGCTGATCGGCGGGTTGCGCGCGGCGATGGGCTATACCGGATGTGCGACTGTGGACGAGATGCGGCGCAACTGCCAATTCGTGCGGATTACCGGCGCGGGGCTCAAGGAAAGCCATGTTCACGATGTGCAGATCACCCGGGAAAGCCCGAACTATCGCGTCATGTAATTGTTTGGATTCAATGTTCTGCGCGCCATTCCTGACATGAGATCAAGGCCATGACCCCGGCCGCTCGCCTGGCGGCGGCGATTGCCGTTCTCGACGAGGTGCTGGCGGGCAAACCGGCTGAACAGGCACTGACCAACTGGGCCAGGCGCAGCCGTTTCGCCGGCTCGAAGGACCGCGCCGCGGTCCGCGATCATGTGTTTGACGCGGTGAGATCGCGGCGTTCGCTGGCGGCGCTTGGCGGAGCCGAGACGGGGCGGGGCCTGATTCTGGGCTTGTGCCGCAGGTGCGGCCCCGATCCGGCAGAGGTCTTTACCGGCGCCGCCCATGCACCCGAACCGCTGAGCGAGACGGAATGCGGCAGCGGGCGCGATCCGCAAGGTGACGCCGAAAGGCTGGATATGCCCGACTGGCTCTGGCCGCGGCTGCTTGCCAGTCTCGGAGAGGCGGCCGAGCCGGTCGCTGCGGCCCTGCAACAGCGCGCGCCTGTGCATCTGCGGGTCAATCTGCGCAGGTCTGACCGCGCGGGCGCCATGGCCTCCCTGCTTGGCGAAGGGATCGAATGCGTTTTTCACCCGGCGGCCGAAACGGCGCTGGAGGTCACCGCGGGCCAGCGCCGGATTCGTCGCAGCGATGCCTATCTTTCCGGGCTGGTGGAGTTGCAGGACGCCGCCAGCCAGGCCGTCGTGGCCGGTCTGCCGCTGCGCGACGGCATGAGGGTGCTGGATTATTGCGCCGGTGGGGGCGGCAAGGCGCTGGCCATGGGGGCCCGGGCGCGGATCGCGCTGCATGTCCATGACGCCGCGCCCGAACGGATGCGCGACCTGCCCGAGCGCGCGGCGCGGGCGGGGGTGCCGGTGGTCGCTCTGGACGGTGAGGCCCTCGCGGCCGAGGCGCCCTTTGATCTGGTGCTGTGCGACGTTCCCTGTTCGGGCAGTGGCGCCTGGCGGCGGGCGCCGGACGGAAAATGGCGGCTGACCCCGGCGCGCCTGGACGAGTTGGCCCGGATTCAGGCCGACATTCTGGACAGGGCGGCCGCGCTGGTGGCGCCGGGGGGCACTCTGGCCTATGTCACCTGTTCGCTGTTGCACGAGGAAAACGGCGGACGGATCGCCGCGTTTCTTGAACGGGCCGCGGGCTGGGTCTGTACCTCGCAGCGATCCTGGACGCCCCTGGACGGAGCGGACGGGTTCTTCGCGGCTCTCTTGACGCGGGAATGCGTGACAATATAGACAACCCATGCGGGAGTTACGCGTGTTAAACCCGGATTAACTCGCGATGCCGCAAATAAGGGGCCGATTGTCCGCAGACGGAGCCACGACATGTCCGACCGCCACGCCATCCCGGTGCCCGATCTGCGCGTGTCGGCGCCCGACCGGGGGCGCACGGGCGCGGCCCTGTTGCTGGCGGCGGCGCTGATTGGCGGCGCCTGGTTGCCCGACCTGCCCGAACTGGTGCGCCGCGGGCTGATCGCGGCGGGCCTGAGCGTCATCATCGTCACCGCCGGAATGGCGTTGAACCGGCGCATCCAGGATCGCACCCGCGCAAACGTCAAACAATTGCTGGCCGGGATCATCGAACGCGACGCGGCGCCTGGCGTCGTCACGGACGGTGACGGTCTGGTGCATGCCCGCAACGCGGCGGCCCGCACGCGGTTCGGCAGCGGCGGCGGTGAAACCCTGGCGGCGTTGCTGCGCGGACTTCTCGCCAACCCGTCGCCGCTGCTGTTCCGCCTGCAATCGCGCGCGCGTGCGGAAGGGGCAGCGCAGGAAGATGTCGCGATCCGGGGCGGACGGCTGCGCCTGGCCGTGCACCGGCTGGGCGAGAACGGATTCCTGTGGCGGATGGAGGATTTGCCCGACCGGTCCGAGGCACCCGGCCGGGCCGGGTCGCTGCCGGTCGCGGCGCTTGTGGTGTCGCGCTCGGGCGCAATTCTGTCGATGAATGCCGCCGCGCGTGACCTGGTCGGGGGACGGGTACGGTCGCTGGACCGGCTGTTTGCCGACCTGCCGCTGCGGGCCGGGCAGTTCCACGATATCCAAACCAACGATGGCCGTATCCCTGTGCTGGTCGCCGAGCGTCAGCTTTCGGTCGGACGGCGCGAAATTTTCCTGATGCGGGCCGACCGCGCCCAGCCCGGACGCGAAGCGGTGTTCGAAACCCTGCCGGTTGCGATGATAAAGGTGGCGGTGTCGGGAAAGCTGTTGGAGATCAATCGTCTCGGGGCCGAACTTCTGGGCTCCGGGGCAATGCCCGGTGTCGGGCTTGGACAGGTCATGACCGGGCTGGGCCGGCCCGTCTCCGACTGGCTGCGGGCCACGCTCGATGGTGGCGAGCGGCAGAAATCCGAATTCCTGCGCCTGACCCGGACGGATCGCGAGGTGTTCGTTCAGGTCACGCTTAGTCGCGCGGGCGGGGCCGTCGAGCCTGTCCTGATCGGTGTGCTGAACGACGCCACCGAGTTGAAGACGCTCGAGGCGCAGTTCGTGCAAAGCCAGAAGATGCAGGCCATCGGCCAGCTGGCGGGCGGGGTCGCGCATGATTTCAACAACCTGCTGACCGCGATTTCGGGACATTGCGACCTGTTGCTGCTGCGCCACGACCAGGGAGATCAGGACTTTGGCGACCTGGTGCAGATCAACGAGAACGCCAACCGGGCCGCCGCCCTGGTCGGCCAGTTGCTGGCATTCTCGCGCAAGCAGACGCTGTGCCCCGAAGTGCTGGACCTGCGTGATACCCTGGCCGATCTCACGCAGCTTCTGAACCGGCTGGTCGGCGAAAAGGTGACGCTCTCGCTGTGCCACGATCCGGTCTTGCGGCCGATCCGCGCCGACAAGCGCCAGCTGGAACAGGTCCTGATGAACCTGGTGGTCAACGCGCGGGACGCGATGCAGCAGGGGGGCGAGATCCGCATCGAAACCGAGGTCGTCGCATTGGAAAAACCGCTTGAGCGGGACCGGGCCACACTGCCGGCCGGCGAGTATGTCACGGTCAAGGTTGTCGATGCCGGTATCGGTATTGCGCCCGACAAGCTCCAGAAGGTGTTCGAGCCGTTCTATACCACCAAACGCACCGGCGAGGGTACCGGGTTGGGCCTGTCCACCGCCTATGGCATCGTCAAACAGACCGGCGGATTCATCTTTGTCGACAGTGTTCCGGGGCATGGCAGCGAGTTCTCGTTGTATTTTCCGGTTTTCGAGGCGCCTTCGGAGGGTACGCCGCCGCCCGCCGGGGACGCCGCGCCCGATGTGCCGGCCCGGCATGGCGACGGTGTCGTGCTGCTGGTCGAGGACGAGGCGCCGGTGCGCGCCTTTGCTTCGCGGGCGTTGCGGCTGCGCGGCTACACCGTGATCGAGGCCGACTCGGGCGAGGATGCTCTGCGCATTCTGGCCGATTCCGCGCTCGAGGTGGATGTGTTCGTGACCGATGTGGTGATGCCCGGCATGGACGGCCCGACCTGGGTGCGCCGCGCCATGCAGGACCGGCCCGGGGTGCGCGTGGTGTTCGTCTCAGGCTATGCCGAGGGCGCGTTCGGACAGGCCGAAACCGGTTTGCCGAATTCGGTGTTCCTGCCAAAACCCTTCTCGCTCAACCAGTTGACCGACACGGTGCGCCAGCAGATGCCCTGAGCGGGACAACCTGCTTCAGGCAATGCTGTCATAGAGATCGAACTCAGCGGCACATTTGCGCCGGTAGCGGCGCTCGGTCCCGGGTGACAGGGCAAGCGCCATCCGGGGCGAGACGTTTTCGCGCGCCAGATCGAATCGGCCATTCAGCCGCTCCTCGAGAAACCGGTGCAGCGGCGCCGGTTCCTCGTAGCGGAAGAGATGCGTGACCGCCGTGCCGTTTGGCCGGGGTTCGAGGAACTTCGCCTGGCTCCCGACATCGGCAAAGCCGGGACGGTCGCCGCCGACATATGCCGCGACGAAGTCGTCGAACCCGATCGCTTCGGTGGAATTCTCCTTGCCCCGCATGAACGGCCGGCGCCGGTAGCGGTACCAGCTGCCAAGCCAGCTGACCGGTTCGCGCATCACCGCCAGCGTTTCCATCTCGATGCCGCAAACCTTCTCGAACATCGGGCGAAAAAACCGGTTGTAGCGATAGAGAGGCGCGTGTTTCAACTCGGGCGGGTCCGAGATGACGATATCGGCGCGGTCGCGCAGCGCGCTCTGCCAGGCCGTCGTCCCCGTCTTAGGGACGGACAGAAAGACCAGCCGTTCCTTAAAGAAAACAAGCATCAAGACGGGCTCCGCGCGGTACGAACGGGGCCAGATTGGCGTAAACCAATCCTTAACTCAATTGCGGAACCTTCGGATCGTGACAAAAAGCGGTTGAAATGTTCTCTTTTTGGTCCCATAAGGAACAAGAGGCGAACAAAGTGGCGATTGCCGCCCGATCACGGGTGTGACAAAAGGACAGGAAACGGGACATGGCGGATCTTCTGACAATGGACAGCAAGCGGAGCGCGGACAAGCAGAAGGCGCTGGACAGCGCCCTGGCGCAGATCGAACGGCAGTTCGGCAAGGGCTCGATCATGAAGCTGGGCGACGGCAGCTATATCCAGGAGGTCGAGGCCAGCTCGACCGGCTCGCTCGGGCTCGATATCGCGCTGGGGATCGGTGGCTTGCCGATGGGCCGGATCGTCGAGATTTACGGCCCCGAAAGCTCGGGCAAGACAACGCTGACCCTGCACTGCATCGCCGAACAGCAGAAATCCGGCGGCGTCTGCGCCTTCGTCGATGCCGAACACGCGCTCGACCCGCAATATGCCCGCAAGCTGGGCGTCGATCTGGACGAGTTGCTGATAAGCCAGCCCGACACCGGCGAACAGGCGCTCGAGATCACCGATACGCTGGTGCGGTCCGGCGCGGTCAACATGGTGGTGGTCGATTCGGTCGCCGCGCTGACCCCCCAATCCGAGCTTGAGGGCGAGATGGGCGACAGCAGCGTCGGCGTCCAGGCCCGCCTGATGAGCCAGGCAATGCGCAAGCTGACAGGGTCGATCAGCCGCTCCAAGTGCATGGTGATCTTCATCAACCAGATTCGCATGAAGATCGGCGTCATGTTCGGCAGCCCCGAAACCACGACCGGGGGCAACGCGCTCAAGTTCTACTCGTCGGTGCGTCTGGACATCCGCCGTATCGGCGCGATCAAGGACCGCGACGAGGTGGTCGGCAACGCCACCCGTGTCAAGGTCGTCAAGAACAAGGTCGCACCGCCCTTCAAGGAGGTCGAGTTCGACATCATGTATGGCGAGGGCATCTCGAAGATGGGTGAGCTGCTCGATCTGGGCGTCAAGGCCGGGGTCGTGGCCAAGTCCGGTTCTTGGTTCAGCTACGGCGACGAACGCGTCGGCCAGGGCCGTGAGAACGCCAAGCAGTATCTGCGCGAAAACCCCCGCATCGCGCTGGAGATCGAGGACAAGATACGCGCCGCGCACGGGCTTGATTTCGACATGCCCGATTTCGGCGAAGACGGCGGCGGCGACGTGGTCGAGGCTTGAGGGGCGCAAGAAACGCAAGCGGCGTGGCGGTCCGTGCCGGCTTTCGTTTCGCGGCACTGCCATGGCCTGTGGACAGCGGCGGAACGGGCGGATAAACCGTCGAAAACCACGAACCCGCCGGAACAGGCCGCCGCCATGCGCACGCTCAACGATATCCGATCGACCTTTCTGACCTATTTCGCCAAACAGGGGCACGAGGTGGTCGACAGCTCGCCCCTGGTGCCGCGCAACGACCCGACGCTGATGTTCGTCAATTCCGGCATGGTGCAGTTCAAGAACCTGTTCACCGGTGTCGAACATCGCGGCTATCAGCGCGCGACCACGGCGCAGAAATGCGTGCGCGCCGGTGGAAAACACAACGACCTCGACAATGTCGGCTATACCGCGCGCCACCATACCTTCTTTGAAATGCTGGGAAATTTCAGCTTTGGCGACTATTTCAAGGAAGATGCGATTCCCTTCGCCTGGGAGCTGATAACCCGCGAACTCGGCATCCCGAAAGACCGGCTGCTGGTGACGGTCTATCACACCGATGACGAGGCGGCGGCGATCTGGAAGAAGGTCGCGGGCCTGCCCGACGACCGAATCCTGCGCATCCCGACCGACGACAATTTCTGGATGATGGGCCCGACCGGCCCCTGCGGCCCCTGTTCGGAAATTTTCTTCGATCACGGCGAACAATACTGGGGCGGCCCGCCGGGCAGCCCGGAGGAGGACGGCGACCGGTTCGTGGAAATCTGGAACCTGGTCTTCATGCAATACGAACAGTTCGAGGATGGTTCGCGCCGCGAACTGGCGGCGCAGTCGATCGACACCGGCATGGGGATCGAGCGCGTGGCCGCATTGTTGCAGGGCACCAACGACAATTACGCCACCGACCTGATGCGCAACCTGATCGAGGCCAGCGCGGATGCCACCAGCACCGACCCCGACGGCCCTGGCAGGACGCATCACCGGGTCATCGCCGATCACCTCCGCTCGACCTCGTTCCTGATCGCCGACGGGGTGATGCCTGGCAATGACGGGCGCGGCTACGTGTTGCGCCGGATCATGCGGCGGGCGATGCGGCATGCGCATTTGCTGGGCGCGCGCGATCCGCTGATGCACCGCCTGGTGCCGGCGCTGGTTGCCCAGATGGGGGCCGCCTATCCCGAGCTTGGCCGGGCGCAGGCGCTGATCGAGGAAACGCTCCGGCTTGAGGAAACCCGTTTCCGGCAGACACTGGAGCGCGGCTTGCGGCTGCTCGACGAGGAACTCGAAGGGCTGCCGGAGGGGGCGGCGCTGCCGGGAAAGGCGGCGTTCAGGCTCTATGATACGTTCGGATTCCCGCTCGATCTGACGCAGGACGCGCTGCGCGAGAAGGGCCGCACCGTCGAGACCGCGGGTTTCGATGCCGCGATGGCCGAACAGAAGGCCAAGGCCCGCGCCGCCTGGGCCGGTTCGGGGGAAAGTGCTGACGCCGCCATCTGGTTCGATATCGCCGAGCAGGGGGGCGTCACCGAATTCCTGGGCTATGACACCGAGACCGCCGAGGGCCAGATCGTTGCGCTGGTGCGCGACGGCGCACAGGTGGCATCGGCGGGCAAGGGCGAAAGGATACAGATCGCGCTGAACCAGACGCCGTTCTATGCCGAGGCCGGCGGTCAGGTCGGCGATACGGGGATCGTCCGCACCGAAAACGGCGCCGCGCGGGTGACGGATACGAGGAAGACCGCGGGCGTCTTTGTGCATGTCGCCGAGGTGATCGAAGGCGCCATCGCCAGGGGCGAGTCCGCGGTGCTGGAGGTGGATCATGCCCGCCGCACCGCGATACGGGCCAACCATTCGGCGACGCATCTGCTGCACGAGGCGCTGCGCCGTGCCCTGGGCGATCATGTGGCGCAGCGCGGATCGCTGAACGATGCGGACCGGCTGCGTTTCGATTTCAGCCATTCAAGGGCGCTGACGCCCGCGGAGATGGCGCAGGTCGAGGCCGAGGTCGGGCAGTATATCCGCCAGAACGCACCGGTCGAGACCCGGATCATGACGCCCGACGATGCGCGTGCGATCGGGGCCCAGGCGCTGTTTGGCGAAAAGTACGGCGAGGAAGTGCGCGTCGTGTCGATGGGCCTTGACCCGGGCAGCGGCAAGGGCGGCAACGGGGCGACCTATTCGCTGGAACTGTGCGGCGGTACCCATGTCCGGCGCACCGGCGATATCGGTGCGTTCGTGCTGCTGGGCGATAGCGCCTCGAGCGCCGGCGTGCGCCGTATCGAGGCGCTGACCGGGCAGGGGGCACAACGCCACGTCGGCCGGATGTTGCAGGTGCTGGGTGATGTGCAGAGCGAACTCAAGGTCGCGCCCGAGGGGTTGCTGGAGCGGGTTCGCGGCGATCAGGCCCGAATGCGCGAGTTGAGTAACGAACTGGCGCAACTGCGGCGTGAACTGGCGATGGCGGGTGGCGGAAGTTCCGAACCAAAAGCAAAGGATATCAACGGGATGGCCTTTGTTGCTCAGGTCGTGTCCGGGGTTACGGGCAAGGACCTTCCGGTGTTGATCGACGAGCACAAGGCGCGGATCGGATCGGGGGCTGTGCTGCTGATTGCCGATACCGGCGGCAAGGCGGCGGTGGCGGCAGGGGTCACGACGGACCTGACCGACCGGCTTTCAGCCGTCGATCTGGTGCGCGCGGCGGTTGCCGAACTGGGCGGAAAGGGCGGCGGCGGGCGTCCCGACATGGCGCAGGGTGGTGGCCGCGACGCGGGCAATGCACAGGCGGCGATCAGGGCCGCGCAAACCCTTCTGGAGAAATGAAATGGCCGCACTCTGGATCGCACATGTAACCGTCACCGACGCCGAGGCTTATGGGCGCTATGCCGAACTCGCCGGTCCGGCGATCGCCAAGCATGGCGGCACGTTCATCGCGCGAGGCGGCCGCTTTGTCCAGCTAGAGGGCAGGGAGCGGCCGCGCAACGTGGTGGCCAGATTTCCCAGCGTCGATGCCGCCGTGGCCTGCTACAACTCGCCCGAGTATCAGGCGGCGCTGAACCATGCACGAGGCGCGTCCGAGCGCGAGTTGATGGTGGTCGAAACCAGCGACTGACGCGCCGTCCGGTCAGGGAATGATGCGCGTGTACTTGGCGCCTTCCAGCGACGCCCCGGCATAGATTCCGGCCTGGCCGAACACGGCCGCCAGAATTGGCGAGCGCAGGGTATTGGTGTCGGCTGCCATGGAGTCGCCCCGGTCGTTCAGCACATAGACCAGATCGGCGCCCGCGGCCCAGCCCGAGGAATGCCGGAACTCGGCCAGCGCGTCATCGGTCATGAAGAACAACACATGGGCGTATTGCTGGGCCCCGATCTGGAAGCCGGCGCTGCCCTTGACCGAGGAGTAATAATCCACCGTTGCGCCGTTCACCCGCAACGCGCCGCGCCCGAAGGCGCCGCCCAGGCCGAAACCGGCCCGCGTCATCAGCGGCATCACCAGCATGCCGGTCGATTTCGCCGCCAGGTCCTGGGTGTTGGGAAACATCGTGTACATCTGGCTGAGGGTCGCATCGACGCGTGCGTCGATCTTGGCGGCGTTGGAATTTCCGACACCGTTTCCGCACCCGGCGGCAAAGGTGACGCCGGCAAGGGCGGTAAGCGCGAAGCCGCGCCGGGTCAATCGGGGGGTGGATGTGCTGCTCATGATCTGATCTGCCTGCAATCGTTCTGTATCTGGCCGGTTTTTCCGGTCTTGACGCAACATATACGCAAGTCGGCCACGCCTGTCACGGGGCAAGCGCATTGGATCGGCGGTATGCCGCTGTTTTTTTGGGCCGGGGCCCGGTTTCGGGGCTCACCCGTTCAGAAGACGCGCCGCGGCGGGGGCGAAATAGGTCAGAACGCCATCGCAGCCCGCCCGCTTGAAAGCCATCAGGCTTTCCAGCATCACGCGATCGCCGTCAATCCAGCCGTTCTGGGCGGCGGCCCGGATCATGGCGTATTCGCCGCTGACCTGATAGGCGAAGGTTGGCGCCCCGAACGTGTCCTTCACCCGCCGGCAGATATCGAGATAGGGCATGCCCGGCTTGATCATTACCATGTCCGCGCCTTCGCTCAGGTCGCGCTCGATCAGGCGCAGCGCCTCGTCGGAATTGGCCGGATCCATCTGATAGGTATTCTTGTCGCCCACCAATGCGCCCGAAGCGCCGACCGCGTCCCGGAACGGGCCGTAGAAGGCGCTGGCGTATTTCGCGGCATAGCTCAGGATCATCGTGTTGCGGAAGCCTTCGGATTCAAGCGCCTTGCGTATCGCGCCGATGCGCCCGTCCATCATGTCTGAGGGGCCGATGATGTCGGCGCCGGCACGGGCCTGGGCCAGCGTCATCCTGACCAGCGCCTCGACGGTTTCGTCATTGACGATCTCGCCTTCGACGACAAAGCCGTCATGACCGTTGACGTTGTAGGGGTCGAGCGCGACATCGGTCATCACCGCGATTTCGGGCACCGCATCCTTGATCGCGCGGATCGCCCGGTTCGAGAGGTTGTCGGGGTTCCAGGCCTCGGCGCAGTCCGCGGTCTTCAGTGAAGGGTCGGTATAGGGAAAGATGCAGATCGCCGGAATACCCAGGTCAGCGGCCTCGCGCGCCGCCCCGGCGATCAGGTCGACGCTGCGCCGCATCACGCCGGGCATGGAGGGTACCGGCTCCTCGACGCCCTCGCCGTCGCGCACGAATACGGGCCAGATCAGGTCGCCGACGCCAAGCGTGTTCTGGCGCACCAGCGCGCGGATGGCGGGCGACTGGCGGGTGCGGCGCAGCCGCGCGGCCGGGAACGGGGCGACAGTCGGTTTCATGGGCCTGACTCCTTGAACAATCGGTCACTGGGTGGCATGGAAAGCCACCGCTCGCAAGGGCGGACAGGGAACAGGGACTTCGCCGGGGCGCCGGCAAGAGGGCAGGGCATTTGGACTGGTTATCCTCGGTTTTCGAACTGATCGACATGCGCTCGTTCTCGAACCTCTGGTTCTGGATCGCACTGGCGGTTGTTTGGTCGTCGGCGAGTCACTGGGTTCTGGGGGTGCCGTTCGACATGGTCATGCGCGCCCGCCGCATCGGCGGACAGGCCGAGACAGACCTGGAGGACATTACCCGGATCAACGTGAACCGCCTGCTTTATATCGCGCGCGTATCGGGGTTGTGGCTGCTGGGGCTGGGCTGTTTCGTGCTTTCGGGTCTGGCGATGCTCGGCTTCTACTATGACGTGGAATTCGCGCAGGCGCTGTTTCTGCTGGGTTTTCCCATGTCGCTGGTGGGGCTGCTGAACATCTCGACCGCGCGACAGATCGAAAGCGAGGGCGGGCAGGGCGATCTGTTGCGCAAGCGCCTGACGCGATGCCGTCTCTATACCCAGATGATCGGCACTTTCTCGATATTTGTCACGTCGCTTTGGGGGATGTATCAGAACCTTTCGATCGGCGTGCTGGGTTAGGCCGCCGATGCCGGGCAAGGGTCATATCACCGTCGGCGGCGCACCCGAGGGGTTCGACGCAAGGGTGATCCTGGACGAGATCGCGCGCTCGGGGGCGCCGGTGTGCCACATCGCGCGCGACGACAAGCGCGCCGAGGCGATGCGCGCGGCGCTTGCCTTCTTCGCCCCCGACATCCCGGTATTCTCTTTTCCGGGCTGGGATTGCCTGCCCTATGACCGGGTGTCGCCCAACGCCGAGATATCGGCCGCCCGCATGGCGACGCTGGCGGCGCTGGTGCACCAGATGCCCGACCGGTTCGTTCTGCTGAGCACACTGAACGCGGCCACACAGCGCGTGCCGGCGCGCTCGGTGCTGCGCGAGGCGGCGTTTGTCGCACGGGTCGGAAGCCGGGTGAGCGATGCCGCATTGCGCGCCTTCCTCGTGCGCATGGGATTCAGCCAAAGCCCGACGGTGATGGAGCCGGGCGACTACGCGATCCGCGGGGGCATCGTCGACATCTATCCGCCCGGTCCCGGCGGCCCGGTGCGGCTGGATTTCTTCGGCGACGTTCTCGACGGTGCGCGCCGGTTCGATCCGGCCACACAGCGCACCACCGAAAAGCTGGAATTCGTGGAACTGGCGCCGGTCAGCGAGGTCATCCTGGACGAGGCCGCAATCCTGCGGTTCCGTCAGAACTACCGCATCGAGTTCGGCGCCGCCGGCAGCGACGATCCGCTATACGAGGCGGTAAGCGCGGGGCGCAAGCATCAGGGGTTCGAACACTGGCTTCCCTTGTTCCACGAGACGCTGGAAACGCTGTTTGACTATCTGCCCGGCGCGACCGTCACGCTTGACCACCAGGTCACACCGGCGCGGCTGGCACGCTGGGACAGCATCGCCGACCAGTATGAAACGCGCCAGATCGCGATGGAACACAAGGGCCGGATGGATACGGTCTACAAACCGGCGCCGCCGGGTCTGCTGTATCTGGACGACGCCGCCTGGCAGGCGCAACTGGCAGATCGCCGGGTCTTGCAGTTTCACCCATTGCCCCAGGCCAGCGGGCCGGGTGTGATAGATGCGGGCGGGCGCATGGGGCGCGACTTCGCGCCCGAACGACAACAGGAAAACATCAGCCTTTTCGGAGCCTTGAAAGATCATATTCAGGCGAAGATGGCCAAGGGTCCGGTGGTTGTGGCATCCTATTCGAAAGGTGCGCGCGAACGGCTTTCCGGCCTTATCGAAGATGAGGGCCTTGCCGAAACCATCGCCATTTCCGACGGCGCGAGGATCGGCCGCGCCGGGTTGCATCTGGCGGTCTGGGCGCTCGAACATGGCTTTGAGACCCCCGACCTGACGGTGATCGCCGAACAGGACGTGCTGGGCGACCGGCTGATCCGCGCCCCCAGGCGCCGGCGCAAGGCCGAGAATTTCCTTACCGAGGCGCAGTCGCTGTCGCCCGGCGACCTGGTGGTGCATGTGGATCACGGCGTCGGACGCTACCAGGGGCTCGAGGTGATCGCGGCGGCGGGTGCGGCGCATGAGTGCCTGAGCCTCGAATACGCCGAAGGTGCCAGGCTCTACCTGCCGGTCGAGAACATCGAACTGCTGTCGCGCTACGGCCATGAAGACGGGCTGCTGGACCGGCTCGGCGGCGGCGCATGGCAGGCCAGGAAGGCCAGGCTCAAGGAACGTATCCGCGAGACGGCCGACCGGCTGATCCGGGTTGCGGCCGAGCGCGCCCTGCGCAGCGCGCCGGTGTTCGAGGCCGAACACCACGCCTGGGAGGCCTTCGGTGCCCGCTTTCCCTACCAGGAGACCGACGACCAGTTGCGCGCCATTGCCGATGTGCTGGACGATCTCGAACGCGGCACCCCGATGGACCGCCTGGTCTGCGGCGACGTGGGCTTTGGCAAGACCGAGGTCGCGATGCGCGCCGCCTTCGTGGCCGCCATGTCCGGAGTGCAGGTGGCGGTGATCGCACCCACCACGTTGCTGGCCCGCCAGCATCATGCCACCTTTGCCGAACGGTTCCGGGGATTTCCAGTAAGCGTCAGACAGTTGTCGCGTTTCGTTTCAGCCTCCGAGGCGCAGAAAACCCGCGACGGGCTGGCCCGGGGCACTGTCGATATCGTGATCGGCACCCACGCGCTGCTGGCCAAGGGGATACGGTTCAGCAATCTGGGGCTGCTGGTGATCGACGATGAACAGCAATTCGGCGTCGCCCACAAGGAACGCCTGAAGGCGCTGCGCTCGGATGTGCATGTGCTGACCCTGACCGCCACGCCGATTCCGCGCACATTGCAGCTTTCGTTGTCCGGGGTGCGCGATCTCAGCATCATCGCCACCCCGCCGGTCGACCGCCTCTCGATCCGCACCTATGTCAGCGAGTTCGACGCGGTGACGATCCGCGAGGCGCTCTTGCGCGAACACTACCGGGGCGGGCAGAGCTTTTTCGTAGTGCCGCGCGTTTCCGACCTGCCCGAGATCGAGTCCTTCCTGAAGGAACAGTTGCCGGAACTGACCTATGCCGTCGCCCACGGGCAGATGACGGCAAGCGAACTCGACGAGCGCATGAATGCCTTCTACGACGGCAGGTACGATGTGCTGCTGGCCACGACCATCGTCGAATCCGGTCTCGATATTCCCTCGGCCAATACCATGGTGGTGCATCGCGCCGACATGTTCGGTCTGGCGCAGCTCTATCAGATCCGCGGCCGGGTGGGCCGCTCGAAGACCCGCGCCTATGCCTACCTGACCACTCGGCCCCGCGCCCGGCTGACCCCGGCTGCGGAAAAGCGGCTGCGGGTGCTGGGCGGCCTCGATACGCTGGGCGCAGGCTTCACCCTCGCCAGCCAGGATCTCGACATCAGGGGTGCGGGCAACCTGCTGGGCGAAGAGCAGTCGGGCCAGATGCGCGATGTGGGCTACGAATTGTACCAGTCGATGCTGGAAGACGCCATCGCCCGGATCAAGGCCGGCGAACTCGAGGGTCTGTCGCAGGCCGACGACCAGTGGGCGCCCCAGATCAATCTCGGCGTGCCTGTCCTGATCCCGGAAAACTATGTGCCCGACCTTGACGTGCGCCTGGGCCTCTACCGGCGCCTCTCGGCGCTGCATACCAAGGTCGAACTGGAAGGGTTCGCCGCCGAACTGATCGACCGGTTCGGGAAACTGCCCAAGGAGGTCAACATCCTGCTCACCGTGGTTCGCATCAAGGACATGTGCAGGCGTGCCGGCATCGCGCGGCTCGATGGCGGGCCGAAAGGCGCCACGATACAGTTTCACAACGACAAGTTCGCCTCGCCCGCCGGCCTCGTCGAATTCATCCAGGCGCAGAACGGGCTTGCCCGGATCCGCGACAACAAGCTGGTGGTGCGCCGCGATTGGAAAAAGAACGCCGACAAGATCAGGGGTGCGTTCGCCATCGCCAGCGACCTGGCGGCCAAGGTGGCGGCCCAGCGAACGCGCGGACCGGACTAAGCCTTCATCTTGCCCAATAAACTCCCGCCGGAGGCACACGAGGCGGCGGCCGGCAGGCCGGCGCCGAGACAAAAGCAACGCGCCGAAGGCGCTCGATCAAACCGCGAACGGGTTCAGCCTGCCTTGACGTACCAGTCGTCAAAGCGCGAGACCGAATCAAGTACGCGCCTGTATCCCCGGGCGGTCAGCAGCGCATGGATGTCCTCGCGCTGGGGCGCATAATTGTGCTCGACCGTCATGACCCGGAACGACCAGCGATCGAAATCCAGGGTATTCAGAATGTCGAACTCGCTGCCCTCGGTATCAACCGACACATAGTCGATCACATCCGGCGCGCCGTGCCCGTCCAGCAGATCGTTCAGCGAAACGGTTTGCACGTCGTATTGCGATCCGCGCAGCTTGCGCGAGGTCTTCACGAAACTTGAAATCGCCGAGTTTTCGCCGCGTGGCGCCTCGGTAAAGCGCAGCGTTCCACCACTTTCGCTCCAGACGCAGCGCGTGTCGATGGTGCAATTTCGGTTGGCCTTCAGGTCGCCATGCCAGCCGCGCGCCGGTTCGGCCAGGATGCCGGACCAGCCGAAATCCTGTTCCATGAGCCAGGTGTTGTTCAGTTCGACCCCGTCGGTGGCGCCGAACTCCACAAAGAACCCGCCCTCTTTGAAATCCATCTGGGCCAGCGCGAAAAGGTCCTGACGCAACTGCGAGCGCGAGCGGCCCAACAGGTCGATGCAGCGGTTCCGGTGACCGGCATCCATCGCCTTGATGAACTGCAGGTCGAAATAGCCGCGTTCGCGTTCCTTCAACTGGTGCAGGCGGTCCTTGCGGGTGATGGTGGTGTTGGAAATGAGATGTGACACGGGGGGCATGACCTTCCAGGTTGCGCAGGTCGGGCCGGCGCTATGATATCATCTACAGGCAGGCGTGGCGCCAAACAAGGCCCGACGCGGCGCTTGCCTCAGCCGTCCGGCGCGATCAGTCCCAGCCCGCGCAGGTAGATGCCGATGCCGCTTTCCAGCAGCTCCTCGGGCGGAAATGGTGAGGTGGTTCCGGGGCTGTTTCGCGCGTATAGTTCCACGACCCCGTGGCTCAGCGCCCAGATATGGGCGGAAAACATCGACGCGGGCGGGCGCTTCTGCGGCGGGATGTGGCGGGACAGGTCGGTCGCCGCCTGCTCGAGCACGCCGCGCGCCCGCGCCGCCGCCGCGGCAAGATCGGGGTTGCGGTTGACCGAGATGCCGCTTTCGAACATGGCGACGTAGTGGCCGGGGTACTTGCGGGCGAAGGCAAGGTAGGCCCGTCCCGTGGCCTCGAACGCCGCCAGCGCCGAAGGCTGGCCCTTGTCATAGGCGTATTGCATCAGTTCGGCGAACATTTCGTAGCCCTGGCGCGCGGCCTCGGCGATCAGATCCTCGCGCCCCTCGAAATGGCGATAGACGGCGGCGGGCGTTACCCCGGCCTGCTTGGCCGCCTCGCTCAGGGTGAACCCGGTCGGCCCGCGCTGCTCGATCAGGCGCAACGCCGACTCGACCAGCGCCTGGCGCAGGTTGCCGTGATGATAGCCCCGCTTACGCATTCCCGGGTTCCGGCCGGAGATCGGGCCAGAGGTCTGGCCACAGATCGGGGCCGCCGATGATGCTCCGGTCCGGTTCGCCGATGGCCTCGGGCGACTTGCGTCCATAGTCCAGCGCCAGAAGAACGTGGCGGATGGCGGCGATGCGCGCGCGGCGCTTGTCATCGGCCCGGATCACCGTCCAGGGGGCCGGGTCGGACTGGCTGCGCCGCAGGGTCTCGGCGATTGCGTCCGAATAGGCGTCCCACCGCGCCAGGCCAAGCACGTCGATCTCGCTCAGCTTCCACTGTTTCAGTGGGTCGCGCTCGCGCTCCAGAAACCGGCGCAACTGTTCGGCGCGTCCGACATTCAGCCAGAACTTGAAGAGATGAATGCCGTCATCCACCAGTGCCTGTTCGAATGGCAGGACCTGGCGGAAGAACCGCTCGCGTTCGGCCTCGGTGCAAAAGCCGAACACCTTTTCCACGACGCCGCGATTGTACCAGCTGCGGTCGAAGAACACGATCTCGCCGCCCGCCGGAAGATGCTCGACATAGCGTTGGAAATACCACTCGCTCCGTTCGGTCTCGGAGGGTTTTGCCAGTGCCACCACGCGCGCGCCCCGGGGATTGAGGTATTCGCGAAACCGCTTGATCGTGCCGCCCTTTCCGGCGGCGTCGCGGCCCTCGAACACGATCGCCACGCGGGCGCCGACGGACTTGACCCAGGATTGCAGCTTGACCAGTTCGATCTGCAGACGCGCCAGTTCTTCCCGGTATGTCGTGCGCGACAGGCGTTTGCCATGCGGGTAGGTCTGGTTCAGGATCTCGCCCTTGCGCGCTTCCCCGATAGCCTTGCGGATATCGTCGGGAGCCTCGTTTGCATAGAACCGCGAGATGGCGCCGTCGAAGGGAATTTCCATGCCCCGGCCTTTCCGTTGGATGTTCGCCCGCAATATGGAATGTTGACCGGATTAACGCAAACCCGCGCCGGCTGAGGCGCGCCGTGTCACTTGCGCCCCCGCAGATCGGTTTCATCCAGCCCGATCCGGGCGATTTCATAGGGCGTGGTTTCGTAGATTTCGCTGATCCAGTTGCCATAAAGCAGGTGCGCATGGCTGCGCCAGCGATTCTGCGGTGCCTTGGTCGGGTCGTTGTCGGGGTAGTAGTTGACCGGGACGTTGACCGCCGTACCGCTTGCTGCGTCGCGGTCGTATTCCTGTTTCAGCGTGTCGCTGTCATATTCGAAATGATTGAAGATATAGAGCGCCCGGCGCCCGGGATCCTGCACCAGACAGGGGCCGACCTCGTCGCTGCCCAGCAGCGTGCGCAGGTCAGGCACCGCGTCGATCTCGGCCTGGCGCATCTCGGTCCAGCGGCTGACCGGAATCACGCAATCGTCGGAAAAGCCGCGCAGATAGGGCGAGGCAGGGGCGCAGTTGCGGTGCCGGAAACAGCCGAACGCCTTGCGGTCCAGCATGTGTTTCGGAACGCCGTGAAAATGGTTGATCATCGCCATGCCGCCCCAGCAAACGCCAAAGGTGGAATGCACGTTGCTCTGGGTCCAGTCGAATACCTCGCGCAACTCGTCCCAATATGTGACGTCGTCAAATTCAAGATGCTCGATCGGGGCGCCGGTGATGATCAGGCCGTCGAACTTTTCGCCCTTCACCTCCTGAAACGGGCGGTAGAAGCTCTCCATGTGTTCTGCGGCGGTGGTCTTGGTCTGGTGTTCCGTCATGCGGATCAGGCTCAGTTCGATCTGGAGCGGTGTGGCCCCGATCAGCCGGGCGAACTGGTTTTCGGTCTGGATCTTCTTGGGCATCAGATTCAGCAACCCGATGCGCAGAGGACGAATGTCCTGGCGGTCGGCCTGATCCTCGGACATGACCATGACACCTTCGCGCGTCAGCACGTCATATGCAGGCAGATCGGCGGGAATTCTGATCGGCATCTTCTGTTCTTTCCTGTCGGCAGGTACGTTTGATAGTCGCTGTTGGCGTAGCTGCCAAGGGGCGGTGCGGATTCAGTACTTCCGCCGCCGCATGGCCGGGCGAATTTCCGTACGTTTTTCAAAGACAAGGCAGCGCCGGCGGGCTATTCTCGAACCGGCCGGAACTATGTGCGCCGTTTCGCTTCGGACCCGGCGGCGCGAGAGAGGTGACGATGCGCAGATCCGTTCTGATATCGGCCCTGCTTGCCATGGCCTTGCCGGCCATGGCCCAGGATGAGGATCCGATGGCGATGCAACGCTGCGTGTGGTCCTGCCTTGCCAACTCGCCCGGCGCGAGCAGCCTGCAGTACCAGCAATGCGTGATGAGGTTTTGCAGCGCGGACGGGCATGAAACCGACACGCCCGAACCCGTCTGGTCCTTTGGTTTGGCCGGCGACGGGCGCACCTACAGCGCCGGTATCGCCTTTCAGGACAACAGCGGGCGCGGGCTCTACTACATGTGCACGAAAAGCGGCGAGAGCTACCTCGTGCTCTATCGCATGGCGGGGCTGGCCGGACCATACCGGCTGCGCGTCGACGGGGTGGACCACTGGATGAATTTCGACCGCGCGCGCGTCGAGTTGACAGCACCTCTGCACCGCACCAATCCCTTCATCTCGGCGCTGACGCGGGGGGCGTCGGTTCAGGTGTTCGACGCCGCCGGCAGGTTCGTCATGCAGGTCGGCCTGGGCAATGCGCGGACCGCCATCGGCGACGCCATCGCCAACTGCCAGGGCTGAACCGGTGCGCCGGGATGCCGGTACGGGCTAGTGCGCTGGTTCAGGGGTGCGCCCGCCGCTCCAGTGCCGCAGCAACCATGTCAGCGAAATCACCTTCGTCGCGAATGGCCGCGACCTCATCGGCCGTCACGGTGACGCCCCAGTTGCGCGCCATCGCCTCATAGCGTGGCTGGCGGTGCGCCATCGCCTTTGCATAGGTCCATCTGATGAAGGAATCAGGATCAACCTCGTCTTCCTGACAGTTGTTTTCGCTCAGGTATCCGTTCCAGGACCGGGTCAGGAAATCGGGCTGGTAGGACATCGGCTTTGGCGCCTTGTCAAACCGGCGGATCAGTTCAGCGGTGTGCGCTTCGTCCCCCCGGATCCAGATCATCAGCGTGCGTTTTGACAACTCGCGCAGCACCGAATCGTCGGGATTTTCAGGCTCGACCCATTCGCAGATCGAACCGCCGGTATCGCAGACGAAATGCGGATAGCCATAAAGCCGGTCGGCCCTGTCTATGAAATAGTCGGTATCCAGAAGCGCATAGACCTCGGCATGGCGAAACTGTTCCTGCCGGCGCCGGTAGTCCTGAATTGCCAGCCCGCCCTTTGACGGATCGCCGGGCCGGCCCAGATAGGCCGAAACGGGGGTCAGGTTGTCAAAGCTGAGGTTCGATCCGATATAGATCGAATCCGAAAGCAGCAGGTCACGCAGGAAGGGCACCTTCATCGCCTCGGCCTTGGCATTGTCGGCGATGTATTCGCCCATGTAGCGGGTGCCGATGCGGTAGTCTATCGAGTAGTGGAACCAGCCGCCGGCCTCGCGCAGCATGTTGCTGACATGGGTCTTGCCCAGCCCCGACATGCCAAACAGAAGCACCCGCTTGTGCGCCGCCTCGCGCCAGTCCCGCGCCGATGCGTAAAGCATGTTCCACCTATCCCTCTTGCGGCAACTCCCGTGATCTCGGGGATCACGCAGTTTGGCGCAGGTGCCTGACACGCGACGCGATCCGCAAACCGTTTCCGCCCTTGCGGCGCGCGCTGGCCATAGCTAGTCGGCCAGGCGAGCCGGGTCAATCGCGCAGCCGCGGGGGGCTGGCGCGCGGATTTCTCAGGCGGTTTTCTTCGCGTTCTCCTCGGCCAGGGCAAGAAGCTCGGATTCCAGTTCCTTTTCCAGTTCTCGCACCCGCGCGATATAGGCCGCGTTCTGGCTTGCCGGCAGGGCCGGGTCCCAGACCTCGGCCAGATCGCGCAGGGCCTGACGGTCATGGGCAAAGAATGTCTGCTCGGCACCGGCTGCCTCGAATTCGCTCAGCCCGATGTTTTCCAGCACATAGCGCCCGGCCCGCAGCGAGCTGTCGAACGTCTCGCGCACGATGTCGTTGGCACCGGCGCGGTAGAGTTCGAATACGTGATGGCGGTCGCGGGCGCGGGCGACGATATGCAGATCGGCGCGTTCGCGCCTTGCATAGGTGACAAGCTTTGTCACCTGCGCCGGATCGTCGAGCGCGGCCACCAGAACCCGTGCCTTGGCCAGCCCCGCGGCCTTGAGCAGTTCGGGCCGCGTGGGATCGCCGAGAAACCCCTTGACCCCGAAGCGGCGCATCAACTGGATGGTTTCCATGTCGTGATCGAGCACGATGGTCTTGAAGCCGCTGCCGCGCACCAGCCGGTTGACGATCTGGCCGAACCGCCCGATGCCGGCGATGATGATCGGGCCTTCGTCGTCAATGGTGTCGGCCGGCTGGCGCGGCGCGGGGTCTTGCATGCGCTTCGACAGCACGTCGTAGAGAATGAACAAAAGCGGTGTGATCAGCATCGACAGGGCGACGATCAGCAGCAGCTTTTGTGCAAGATCGTTGGGTAACACGTTGAGTTGCAGCGAAAATCCGATCAGCACGAATGCGAACTCGCCGGCCTGGGCAAGCCCCAGCGTGAACAGCCAGCGGTCGCGTCCCTTCAATCCGAATATGCGGCCCAGAAAGTAGAGGATCAGCCCCTTGACCACGGCAAGCAGCAGCGCCAGCCCGATCAGGTCGCCAGGGTCACGAAAGAAGGCGCGCACGTCGATGCCTGATCCGACGGTGATGAAGAACAGGCCCAGCAACAGCCCCTTGAACGGCAACAGGTCGCTTTCCAGTTCGTGCCGGAATTCGGAGTTGGCCAGAACAACGCCGGCCAGGAACGCGCCCAGGGCCGGTGACAGGCCCACCAGCGACATCAGGAAGGAGATGCCGACGACGATCAGCAATGCCAGTGCGGTGTACATCTCGCGCAGTCGGCTGGCGTGGATGAAGCGGAACAGCGGCCGGGTCAGATAGATGCCCGCCAGGATGATGAAGCCGATAACGGCGATCGTGACCAGCGTCACCGCCCACCCCGGCAGACCAGCGACCAGCGACAGCGCGCCGTGCCCGGCCGCGTCCTGCCCGGCGTCGCCGTTGACCCCGATGGAGCCGTCATGCAGGATCTGTGCCGGCGGCGCGACGACCAGAAGCGGCAGCAAGGCCAGGATCGGGATGACCGCGATATCCTGTGTCAGCAGCACCGAAAACACCGACCTGCCGCCGGCGGTCTGCATCAGTCCCTTTTCCGAAAGTGTCTGCAGGACGATGGCGGTCGATGACAGCGATAATGTCAGACCGATGGCCAGGGCCGCCTCCCAGCTCTGGTTGGCAAACAGGGCCGCCGTCATCAGCGCCAGCGTGCTGAGCGCGATCTGCAACCCGCCCAGCCCGATCAGCCGGTGCCGCATGTCCCAGAGGGCGGCCGGCTCCAGCTCCAGACCGATCAGGAACAGCATCATAACCACGCCGAACTCGGCGAAATGGCGCAGGTTTTCAGTCTCGGTCCCCACCAGGTTCAGGGCCGGGCCGATGATGAGACCGGCGGCGAGATAGCCCAGCACCGAGCCCAGCCCCAGCCGTGCGGCGATCGGCACGGCGATCACCGCCGCGGCCAGGTAGACGGAGGCCTGGTAAAGGAAACTTTCCATTTCTGCGCGGTCCTTTCGAATATCAGGTCGGCAGCGGCGCGTCGCGCTTGATCTGGTCCATGACGATCTGGCTTTGCACGCGGGCCACGGCGGGGTGGGGCAGCAGTACGTCATGAATCAGGGCATTGAGCGCGGGCAGATCGGCGCAATAGACCCGCAGCAGGTAATCTGCCTCGCCGGTCATGGTCCAGGCGCTGGTGATTTCGGGGCGGGTGGCGACCAGCCGGGCGAAGCTTTTGGACTGGTCCGGCCCGTGGGTACCAAGATGCACCTGCACGAACCCCTGAACCGTCAACCCCAGCCGCAGCGGGTCGAGCCGGGCGCTGTAGCCCTGAATATAGCCTGCGGTCTCAAGCCGCTGCCGCCGCCGCCCGGCCTGGCTGGGTGACAGGTGCAGCATGTCGCCCAGTTCCTGGGCCGTCAGATGTGCGTTGTTCTGGATCGCCGCCAGAAGCCTAGTGTCGATACTGTCCAGCATGTGCGTGATTTTCCCGGTTTTGCCCCATGATAATGCGGGAAAACAGCAGGCGCAGCCCCCTTCTTGCGCAAGAACGCGCAAAACATGCGTTTGAGATATGCTATTTCAGGTCAAGGTTCGCACCACCCTGGTACAGCAAGGAGACGACCGATGGGCCCGTTCCCGCACAATGCCCCCCGTTCCCGGATTTCGCCCGACAATCCCGCCGGCACCGACGGGTTCGAGTTTGTCGAGTTCGCCCATCCCGATCCGCAAGAACTGCGCGACCTGTTTGCGCGCATGGGCTTTGCGCTGGTAGGGCGCCACAGGCAGAAGGCGGTCGAGCTGTGGCAGCAGGGCGACATCACCTATATCCTGAACGACGAACCGGGCAGTTTTGCCGCCCGTTTCGTCGATGAACACGGCCCCTGCGCGCCGTCGATGGGCTGGCGCGTCGCGGATGCGCGCAAGGCTCATGACCATGCGGTGTCGCAAGGCGCGCAATCCTATCAGGGCGACGACCGCACCATGAACGTGCCGGCGATCAGGGGCATCGGCGGGTCTCTGATCTATTTCATCGACCAGTACTACGACACCTCACCCTACAACGAGGAATTCGAGTGGCTGGCCCAGTCCAAGCCGCGCGGCGTCGGGTTCTATTATCTCGATCATCTGACCAACAACGTCTATACCGGCAACATGGACAAATGGTTCGCCTTCTACCGCGACCTGTTCAATTTCCGCGAGATCCGGTTTTTTGACATCGAGGGCAAGTACACCGGCCTGTTCAGCCGGGCCCTGACCTCGCCTTGCGGGCGTATCCGCATCCCGATCAACGAAGATCGCGGCGAGACCGGCCAGATCGTATCCTATCTCAAGAAGTACAAAGGCGAGGGCATCCAGCATATCGCGGTGGGCACCGACGATATCTACGGTTCGGTCGATGCCATCGCCGACAGGGGGCTGAAATTCATGCCCGGCCCGAACGAGACCTACTACGATATGTCCTATGACCGTGTGGCGGGCCATGACGAACCCAAGGACCGGATGATGAAGCACGGAATTCTCATTGACGGCGAAGGCGTCGTGGATGGCGGCGAAACCCGTATCCTGTTGCAGATATTCTCGAAAACCGTGATCGGGCCGATCTTTTTCGAGTTCATCCAGCGCAAGGGCGATGACGGCTTCGGCGAGGGCAACTTCAAGGCGCTGTTCGAAAGCATCGAACAGGAACAGATCGACAGCGGCGAGATCAAGGTCGGCTGAAAACGGTAAGGGGGGGGCTCCGGGCACACAAGGAATTGCCCGGAGAAGGGCGCCGCGGGCAGCATGTCCGCGGCGTTTCCTGTGCCGGGCGGATCAGCCCCGGGGCATTTTCAGCGTCATGTTGCGCCCGCCCTTCTGATAGCGCAACTCGCTGTCGCCGATCGCCACCACCCGGCCGCCATCGACGGCATCGCCGACCTTCACCTTCTTGTAGCGCCCCGAAGGTAGGCGTACCAGCGCCCGGCGGTTGGACGGTGTGCCGTAGACGCCGATCAGATTGACCTTCCTCAGGTTGATTGCGTTGTTCAGTGTTGCCTGACGCGAAACCGAGGCCGAGGACGGAATGCGTGGCGATACGGTCGCCGGCGCGGCGGCCGCAGTTCGAACCTCGGGTTCGCCATCGGCTTCGGCCTCGGGCTCGGGCCCGGCCCGGGGTTGGCTGGGCTGCCGCACGGTTTGCGCCACGATTGTCGCGAAATTGCCGGGCCGTGCTCTGGGCGCACGAGACGCCGCAACCGCCTGAGCGGTCGGGGTTTCGTCTTCTTCGGCCTCTTGCTTGGCGTTTTCGGGACGCAGCCGCGGACGCACGCCGCCCAGTTCGTCCCGGCTGAGACCACCCAGCCGTACGCGTTCGTTGCGTTCGATCAGGTTGCCGGGGCGCGGACGCGGACGCAGTTGCGCCAGCCGGTCGCGGATCGCGTCAAGTTCGGGCGCCGGGTCGGTCCGCGCCGGGGTCGGTGGCGGCACCACCGGGGGCCGGCCCAGATATACGGTGATGCCCTCGGGGCTGACGGTTCCCGCGGCGGTGGGCACGACCAGCCCGTCGGTGCCGATGTCGAACACCGTATCGGCCGCCGCTGGCGATGTGCGCGTAACCAAGGCATGATCGGTATCCAGCGCCCCCGGCGCCGGCAGGGCAACGGCATCCTGTGAAAGGTCGGTGCGGTCGATCGAGGCAACGTAAAGGTCGTCCAGCCCGATGATCGCCGGGGTCCGGGGCACTTCGGGGGCCGCCGACCAGATACCCGTTGCGGCGTAGAGCGCCCGATCCTGCGGGCCGGGCAGGGCGGCGGGGTCGGCGGCGCCGTCATCGGCGGGTTCGCGCAATGCGTCCAGCACGGCACTGTCGGTGTCGCTCAACTCCGGTTGAGCGGCGTCATCGGCGGGTGCGGGCGTGCCATCCCCGCCCGGCGTGGGTGCGTCACCGTGCAGCGGTACCGCGGCGGGCACCGGCAGGCCGGCCCCGGGGGGCGGCTGGGTCGCCGTGCCCGTTTCGGGTGCGGCGGGCTGGCGCGGGGCGGGGACAAGCGCAAAGTCGCTTTTCGTTTCGTTCTGACGGAACAGCCCGGCGATGCCATTGTCCAGAAACAGCGCCGCCCAGGCCGCGACAGCGGCCAGAAACAACAGCAGCGCGAGCGTCAGGATCAGCCCGAGATGGCGTGGCTTGCCGCCCACTCCGGCCACGTCGCGGGCGCCGAACCGCGTCATCCGTCCGGTTTCGTCGCTGGCCGGGAGATCGTCGATCCGGGGCGAGGCGGCGCGGCCGGGGCGGGAGACGGCAGCCGCGCTTGGCTCGGGCTTGGCCGATTCCCTGCGGCTGAAATAGCCGCGTTTGGCCGTGGGCGGGGCGGTCGGTCCGGCGGCCTTGTCCGGCGGATCGGCGATGGGAACGGCCAGATCAGGCGCTTTGACCGAATCCGGCTTTCGCGGCGTTGCGCCGACCGGCGGCGCTGCAGCATCGGGTGCTTGCGCGACGATGGTCAAGCGCCGCGCCGGTTGCGTTGGCGCCGTGTCGCGCGCCACGCCGCCCAAGGCCGGTACAGAGGTATCCTGCCTGGTCCGCCGGCTGGAAAACCCGGCGGCCGGCGGCGGCGGGGCGGCGCCTTCGGATGCGGACGGTGTGGCGGCTTCGTCCGGCGCGGGTTGGGGTTCGTCCGGCTCTTTTGGCGCCGGGTCGGCCGGCGCTGCCGTCTGCTGATTGCAGGCTGCATCGGGAATGACGGCATCGCCGATCACAACGACGGCGATGCCGTCGGGTTCGACGCGCTCGCCGCCTGCCAGGCTGGCGGCGTGGTCCGAAGCGCCGAAGAACGGTTCGCCCAGGAACGGCTCGTCCCCCGGCACCGCGACAAAGCCGATCGGGTGAAAACCGTGCTCCGTGGCAAAGGCCTCGGCCTCGGCCAGGGTTTCACGGGCTACGGCGGCGACATGGGTCTGCGCGCCGTCCACGGCGATGTCGAAGGCCAGTTCGTCCAGCGCGTAAGGCGTGGCATCGCGCAAGGCCGCGCGCACCGCGTCGCGCCGCGCATCCCCGCCGACCGTTCCGGTCTCGACCGTCATGTAGCGGATCTGGTCGTTGGGGATGATCAGCTTGCAGCGCGGCCCGTCCGGTTCCAGCGCCAGCGCCTTGGCGCGCATTGCGTTCAACTGCCGGGTCAGGTCGGGTGCGTCCGTCGCGATGGTGTCGACGTGCCGCCAGCCCCCCGCCGCGCGATGCAGAAGGGCAATGCCGTCGAAAGAAAGGGAAAGCGCAAAATTCGGCTTCATCGCGTGATCACATGACCCGGTTTTCGTATCTGGCGCACCGGCACCCGGGCGGAGTGTAGAGCAGGAGCCTGCCGAGTAAAAGATTTGAGAGCGGCGGCGTCTTGTCCAGATTCCCCAGCCGGCACATATTGATCCCGCAACCGAAGGAGAACAACCTTGAAGAAATTGCTTCTGCTTGCCGGACTGACCGCCGCGCTGTCGGCCGTCCAGGCCGGTCCGGGGCGCGCTGATGAACCGCGCCAGATCAGCGTGAGCGGCGAAGGCCAGGTCGAAGCTGCGCCGGACATGGCAACCATCGTTCTGGGCGTGACGCAGGATGCCGGCGACGCCGGTACCGCGATGCGTGCGACTTCGCAGGCGGTGGCGCAGGTGCTCGACCGGCTGACCGGTTTCGGCATTCAGCCGCGCGACATCCAGACGCAGCGGCTGACGCTGAACCCGGTCTGGTCGAATCAGTCGTCGTCATCGCCCGACCCCGCCCGCATCACCGGCTTTGTCGCCAGCAACGCCATCGTCGTGCGGGTGCGCGAACTTGACGAGCTGGGGGCGGTCCTTGATGCGGTGATCGATGCCGGCGCCAACGATTTCAATGGCCTGACCTTTTCGGTTCAGGACCCGGACGCCTTGATCGAGAAGGCCCGCGCCGGGGCGGTCGCGGATGCCATCGCCAAGGCCGGACAGCTTGCGGCTGCTGCCGGGGTTGCCCTGGGGCCGGTGCAGTCGATCACTGAACACGGGATGGGCCGGCCGCAGCCGAGAATGATGGAAATGGCGGCCGCGCGCGGCGGCGGCGTGCCGGTCGCGGGCGGCGAGGTGACCCTGTCGGTCTCGGTCGCGATGGTGTTCGCCATCGGCGAATAGGGCGGCGAATAGGGCGGCGAACAGGGCGGCGGACAGTGCCGGGGGCAGAGAGTGCCCCCGTGTCTCAGCCCAGCAGTGACCTCACCCGGTCGGCAACCGCCCCGGCGGTGATGGAGAACCTTTCGAACAGTTCCTCCACCGGGGCCGATGCGCCGAATCCGCTCATGCCGACGAACCCGGCGCGGCTGGCGCGGCCGCGTTCGCCCAGCAGCCAGCGATCCCAGCCGCCGTCACGCACCGCCGCCTCGACGCCGACGCGCACCGGCCCCGCCGGCAGCACCCGGCGGCGATAGGTTTCGTCCTGTTCGGCAAAAAGCTCCATGCAGGGCATCGACACGACTCGGGTTCCGATGCCTTCGCCCTCCAGCATCGTCCGCGCCTCCAGCGCCACCGAAACCTCCGATCCTGTTGCGATCAGGATCGCCTTGCGCGGCGCGCTCGCCTCGGCCAGCACATAGGCGCCCTGCTCCGTCAGGTTTCGCGCCTTGTGTTCGCCGCGAACGGACGGCACACCCTGGCGGGTCAGCGACAGGACCGAGGGCGTTTCCTTCGAGGTCAGCGCCAGCTCCCAGGCTTCGGCGGTTTCCACCGTGTCGGCGGGGCGGAACACACGGGTATTCGGGGTCGCGCGGCTGATCGCCAGATGTTCGACCGGCTGGTGCGTCGGCCCGTCCTCGCCCAGACCGATGGAATCGTGGGTCATGACAAAAACGGTGGGAATGCGCATGAGTGCCGCCATGCGCATGGCCGGGCGGGCATAGTCGGTGAACGCCATGAAGGTGCCGCCATAGGGGCGGATGCCGCCGTGCAGCGCCATGCCGTTCATCGCCGCTGCCATGCCGTGTTCGCGCACGCCCCAGTAGACATAGCGGCCCTTGCGGCAGTTCGGCGCGAACGCCTCCAGGTCGGCGGTCTTGGTGTTGTTCGATCCGGTCAGGTCGGCCGATCCGCCGACGGTTTCGCGCATCACCGGGTTCACCACTTCCAGCACCATTTGCGAGCTTTGCCGCGTGGCGACGGTGTGGGCCGCGTCGCTGGCCTGTTTCTTCAGCGCGCGGATGGTCGCGCTCAGCCGCTTGGGCGGCTCCAGCGCGAAGGCGCGCTCGAACTCCGCCCGCCGCCGCTCGGGCATGGCGTCAAGGCGGGTCTGCCATTCGGCCCGCTCGGCCGCGCCCCGGGTGCCGATCGTTTCCCACGCGGACTTGATGTCTTGGGGCACGTCGAAGATGCCGGCGGTCCAGCCATAGGCGGCCTTGGCATCGGCAATCAGCCCCGGGTCGGTCAGCGCGCCGTGGCCCTTCGAGGTGTCCTGCGCAGATGAGCCGAACGCGATATGCGTCTTGCAGGCGATCATGCTTGGCTTGCTGGTGGACTTCGCCTTGAGAATGGCGGCGTCGATGGCCTCGGGGTCGTGGCCGTCGATCTCCTGTACATGCCAGCCCGCGGCGCGGAACCGGGCCATCTGGTCGGTGCGGTCCGACAGATCGACCCGGCCGTCGATGGTGATATCGTTGTTGTCCCAGAACAGGATCAGGCGGCCCAGCTTCTGGTGGCCGGCGATGGCGATCGCCTCGTGGCTGACGCCCTCCATGAGGCAGCCATCCCCGGCGATCACATAGGTATGATGGTTCATCACGGCGCGGCCGAACCGGGCGCGCAGCATCTCTTCGGCCATGGCAAAGCCGACGGAATTCGCCAGCCCCTGACCCAGCGGGCCGGTCGTGGTCTCGATTCCGGGCGCATGGCCGTATTCGGGATGTCCCGCGGTACGTGCGCCCCATTGGCGGAAATTCCTGATTTCGTTCAGTGTCATGTCTGCATGGCCGGTCAGATAGAGCAGCGAGTAGAGCAGCATGGAGCCATGTCCGGCCGAGAGGATGAACCGGTCGCGGTCGGGCCAGCCGGGATGGGACGCGTCGAACTTCAGGTGTTTTTCAAACAGAACCGTGGCCACGTCGGCCATGCCCATGGGCATGCCGGAATGGCCTGAGTTGGCGGCATGGACGGCATCGAGGGTCAGGGCGCGGATGGCCGTGGCCTTGGCCCAGTGATCGGGGTTGGCTTTGCGCAGGGCGGTCAGATCCACTTGTGTCATCCTTCGGCTTGGGTCGGGTTTGCGGGCGCGCCCGGGGGCGCGTTCGGGGCGGGTTTGCCGCTCAATATCAGTCGCGCCCCAAAGATCAAGGGTGCGCGCCCGGGCGGAATTCCGCCGCTACTTTCGCCATTACTTCAGGTCAGGCGTCCAAGTGCTTGATAGCAAAGCAAGGGTATTTTGCCCGCGCGTCGGGTGGTCTAGCATCGCGGCATTCACATGTCCGATTCGCGGCGCCCGGCCCTGGCAGATGAACGGGACGCGACGGGGCAGACAAGACCGATCGAACGGGGAAGGTGAGGGGCATGAGCCAGATCGAGGAATTGCAAAGCCGGATTGCCGCAGCGATGGATCGCATCGGCAACGGCGTGGAGGCCCTGGCGGCAGGTCCGGGCGCGGCCGGAAGCGTGGCCGACCTGACAGCGGCGCTGGACGAGGAAAAGCTGGCCAACGCCCAGTTGGGCGAACGGCTGAAATCGATCAAGACGCGCCACGAGGAAGACATGCAGGCGCTGCGCGATGAGCTTGACCGGTCCGGCGAACTGGACGCGCTCAAGTCCGACAACGGGCGCCTGGCGTCGCAGATCGAAACCATGACGGCGGCAAACGGGGAATTGACAGCCGAAAACGCCGCGCTGAAGGCGCAGATCGAAGGGCTGAAGACGGATGCCGAGGCGATCGCGGGCGAGATCGAAAGGCTGAAGGCCGATCTTGCCGCCGCCGAGAAGGGCGAGGCGGCG
Organism: Jhaorihella sp.; assembly: GCA_047975215.1. GTDB lineage: Bacteria > Pseudomonadota > Alphaproteobacteria > Rhodobacterales > Rhodobacteraceae > JAGRMG01. Next base: position 4,072 of record JBKEDD010000039.1, on the reverse strand, counting down.
CAGGCCGAAATGGACAGGCTGCGCGCCGGGGCCGAAGAACAGGGCAACATCCTGGCGCGCCTCGACATGGAAGTGCAGCGGATGCGCCAGTCCAACGACCAGCTGCGCGAGGTCAATGCCCGGTTGCGCGAGGCCAACAGCGACGGCGTCGGCGAGCCGGAACTCATCAACAAGGCCATGCTGGCCGAGATCGAGGGGCTGCGCGCCGCCCGGGCCAGCGACGCGACCGAGGCCGGCGCGGTGCTGCGCAAGTTGGAAACGCTGCTGGCCGGTTCGGCCGAACTGATGGAAGGGGAGGACGAATGATGCCCGAGGTGACGATCCATATCGGTGGCCGCAGCTTCGATGTGTCCTGCCAGGAAGGCGAGGAAAGCTATCTGCAGTCCGCCGCAAGGATGCTGGACGACGAGGCGCAGGTACTGTCCGACCAGATCGGGCGCATGCCCGAGGCGCGGATGCTGCTGATGGCGGGGCTGATGCTGGCCGACAAGACCGCCGCGGTCGAGGATCGCATCCGCGTGGTGCAGGCGGAACTGGATCAGCTGCGCGCGGCGGGTGCCCCCGAACCGCAACGCATCGAGGTTCCGGTGGTGCCCCCGGCCGTGACCGACACGCTGGCCGAACTGGCGGCCCGGGCCGAGGCTCTTGCGGCGGAGATCGAGGAGAAAGCGCAGGGCAAGGCGGGGCCGGCGTGATACGCGCGGCCCTTCCGGCGGTGGCTTGCGGCATTGTGTTCGGGTTCACCGCGACGGCCGGCCTGGCGCAGACGCAGATTGTCGAAGTCACCTATGCCTGCGATCGCGGCGTCGAACTTTCGGTCAGGTTCATCAACCCGCCGGGCGAGGCGGGCATCGCGGTCATGGCGATCGAAGGCAAGCTGGTGGCGCTGCGGGCGATCTCAGCGGCGTCGGGGGTGCGTTATGTGGCAACCGATGAACAGGACAGCTATCGCCTGTACACAAAGGGCGACGAGGCGTTCGTTGCCTGGATGGCTGCCGATCATACCGCCGGGGAAGTGACGATCCTGGGCGGCTGCCGCGCCGCCCCGCAATAGGGCGCGGACGCGGCGGTAGGGTGCTCAGCCGTTGGCCTGGCGGATCTTCTCGGCGGCGTCCTTGTCGAACGCGATGCCGGACTTGTTGAACAACTCGTCCAGTTCGCCCGACAGCGTCATTTCGGTGATGATGTCGCAACCGCCGACGAATTCGCCCTTGACGTAAAGCTGAGGAATGGTCGGCCAGTCCGAGAAATCCTTGATGCCCTGGCGGATCGCGTCGTCGGCCAGAACGTCAACGTCCTGGAACTGGACCCCCATGTAGTTCAGCACACCGGCAACGCGCGAGGAGAACCCGCATTGCGGCATCGTCTTGGTGCCCTTCATGTAAAGCACCACGTCGTTGGCGGCGTTGGTTTCCCGGATACGGTTTGCTGCGTCGGTCATGTCTTGAATGCTCCGTGGGCGTGAGTGGTCAGGTAGGGTTCAGTCGGGCGCCTTGGTGGTGAGCGCGAGGGCATGCAGATCGCCTTGCGTCCCGTCCATCCTGCCCTTGAGTGCGGCATAGACTGCGCGTTGCTGTTGCACCCGGTTCATGCCGCGAAAGCTCTCGTCGATCACCATCGCCGCCATGTGTACGCCATCATCGCCCTCGACCACGATAGTGGCGTCGGGAAAGCTGCTTCGGATCAGTTCCTCGATTTCGTGCGGCTGCATTGGCATGTCGGTCTTCTCCTCGTGATCCTGGCATTGATGTAGAGCGATGCGGGCATCTGTGCAAGGGAACCCCTCGCGTGGTCACGCTCAGGCGATGGCGGCGGCAAAGCTGCCGCGATAGAGGTCGGCGAGTTCCGCCAGCGGCGCCTCGCTCTGGCCCAGCCGGACGGTATCGCCGCCGAACCGGCCGACGCTGGCAATGGCGACCCCGGCGCGGGTTGCGGCGGACATCAGCGCCTCGGCCTGATCGAAATTGCAGGCCACCAGGTATCGCGCCTGATCCTCGCCGAACAGGGTTTCGATATCGCCCGCGCCCAGTTGCACGCCGATTCCCGAACCTTCCGCGAGTTCGAATGCCGCCAGCGCCAGCCCGCCATCGGAAAGATCGGTGCAGGCGCGGATCAGGTCGCGGTTGGCGCGGATGAAATCGCCGTTGCGCCGTTCGGCATCAAGATCGACGGGCGGCGCATCGCCCTCGGCGCGGTTGAATACCTCGGCCAGCAGGGCCGACTGGCCCAGATGGCCACGGGTTTCGCCGATAACCAGCGCCTCGTGGCCTTCGCGTACCTGGGTGCCGATGATCTGGTCGGCGTGATCCAGCAGCCCCACCGCGCCGATGGTCGGCGTGGGCAGGATCGCCGCGCCGTCGGTTTCGTTGTATAGCGACACGTTGCCCGACACGATGGGCATGTCGAGCGCCGAACACGCCGCGCCTATGCCCTTGATGGCGCCGACGAACTGGCCCATGATCTCGGGCTTTTCGGGGTTGCCGAAATTCAGGTTGTCGGTGCAGGCCAGGGGCCGCGCGCCCGTGGCGGTGAGGTTGCGCCAGGCTTCGGCCACCGCCTGTTTGCCGCCCTCTTCGGGGTTGGCGCGCACATAGCGCGGCGTCACGTCCGAGGTGAAGGCCAGCAGCTTGTCGCTGCCATGCACCCGCACCAGCCCGGCGCCCAGCCCTGGCGCGCGCACCGTATCGGCCATCACCATCGTGTCGTATTGTTCGTAAACCCACTGTTTCGCGGCGTGGTTGGGCGAGGAGATCAGCACCTTCAGCGCGTCGACGGGATCGACCTGCGGCACCCCGCCCAGCGGTTCGGCCGGTGGCGTGGCGATCCAGGGCCGGTCGTATTCGGGGGCCGACCCGGCCAGCGTGGCCAGCGGCAGATCGGCCTTCACGTCGTTGCCATGCAGGATAAGGAACCGGTCCTCGGGAATCGTCTCGCCGACGATGGCGAAATCCAGATCCCATTTTTCGAACACCGCGCGGGCCTCGGCCTCCTTGTCGGGGCGCAGCACCATCAGCATGCGTTCCTGGCTTTCCGAGAGCATCATTTCATAGGCGCTCATGCCGGCTTCGCGCTGGGGTACGTCGTCAAGCTGCAACTTGATGCCCAGCCCCCCCTTGTCGCCCATCTCGACCGCAGAACAGGTCAGCCCGGCCGCGCCCATGTCCTGAATGGAAATGACGGCGCCGGTTGCCATCAGTTCAAGGCACGCCTCCATCAGCCGCTTTTCCGTGAACGGGTCGCCCACCTGCACGGTGGGGCGCTTTTCCTCGATGCTGTCGTCGAATTCGGCCGATGCCATGGTCGCGCCGCCAACCCCGTCACGTCCGGTTTTGGCGCCGAGATAGACCACCGGCATGCCCACGCCCGAGGCCGCCGAATAGAAGATCCTGTCGGCATCGGCCAGTCCGGCGGCAAAGGCATTGACCAGGCAGTTGCCGTTATAGGCCGGGTCGAAGCGGACCTCGCCGCCCACCGTGGGCACGCCAAAGCAGTTGCCGTATCCGCCGATGCCCTCGACCACGCCATGCACGAGGCGGCGGGTTCTGGGATGGGAAACCTCGCCAAAGCTCAGGCTGTTCATTGCCGCGATGGGGCGCGCGCCCATGGTGAAGACATCGCGCAGGATACCGCCCACGCCGGTCGCCGCGCCCTGGTAGGGTTCGATATACGAGGGGTGGTTGTGGCTTTCCATCTTGAAGACCACCGCCTGATTGTCGCCGATATCGACGACGCCCGCGTTTTCACCCGGGCCGCAGATCACTTGGCTGCCGCTGGTGGGCAGGGTGCGCAGCCATTTCTTCGAGGACTTGTAGGAACAATGTTCGTTCCACATGGCCGAGAAGATGCCGAGCTCGGTGAAGGTCGGTTCACGCCCGATGATCTCGAGATTGCGCTGGGATTAGTCCGGTTTCAGGCCGTGGCTGGCGATCAGATCGGGCGTGATGGCTGGTTCGTTCATCGCAGGTGCTGTGCCCGGGGCTGGCGGTGTCGGCGCCGCTTGTAGGGCAAGGGCGCGCCCGGGAAAAGGACAAAGCGGTGCGGCCTACCAACGCTGGCCGACATAGATGTAGGT
>JBKEDD010000038.1:0-2440 GCA_047975215.1 Jhaorihella sp. | reverse complement strand
GCCCCTTTTTGTGTCCTGTGTCGCATGTTATCTTGGCCCTATGGAACAAGACAAAACCCAACTAGACCGCTTCAAGGAAGCCGCCCGCCAGCTAGAGACGGACGACGACGAAGTGCGGTTTGAGGAACGCATCAAGAAGCTGGTGAAGCAGAAACCGGACGACAAGAAACCGTCCGACGACTGATCCGGCCTGTCACGCTCTTGCGTGATCGCTCAGAATGACGGGTTTGTCAAATATACAATCGCCCAAATTTGTGGCAAATCTTGTGGCGCGTCTTTCCCTTGTCAGATCGGGCAAAATAGCTCGATCATCTGCGTAACCGCATCTTCGACCGTTTGCGCGTCGTCATCCGTTACGTATCGGGCGGCACCAAATTCAACAACTTCGATCGCGGTGCGATAACCGAGCGATAGCTGTCCATCCCCCTGTGGCGAGAACAGTTCGGCAATACAGGCTGCTTTCACCGGCGCGTCCTGCTCGGCCTCTTGAAGCTGGAGATGCATTTCTTCCCGGATGACCATGATACGGGCGTCGGCATCCATTTCTGCAAAGTCTGGATAGCTCGTATCGGCGCTGGCCGCAGCGGTAGGCAGAAGAAAGTATGCCATTGTGGCCAGTTTCTGCATCGTTTTGTTTGGCATCACATCTGCGCTCCTTCTATCTGATCCCGTGGCATGCTGGTCGGCGTAAAGCTGACCCGCCTCAATCTACTCGATCATAAACAATGTCGCGTGCTTCTGAAGGCTTGCCGGTTTGATTGTTCGCCTTGGCTTTATTGCAGGCGGGATCGATGGCGATCAACTTGGTATCCCTTTCGCTTGTGGCCTTACTTGGTCCGTTCGGCGGGCTTGAAGGTGCAATGATCGTGTCCGGTCGCACTCCATCTGGCAAAGAAGGTCAGGTTCCTCGCTGTGCCCAGTCTAGCCGCTGATCCGCGAGCGCGAAGTGGCTGAGACACGCCTGAGTGGCGTCGCTGCATTAGTTGGGATTTACCACATCGGGCGTCCATGATCGATATGGCGGGCATTCTAGCCCCGTACCGTGCTTGCCGGTGCGTCTTTGCCCGGCGCGGTCATGGCACCTTCCGTAAGGGCGTTCCTCAATCTCTGACGCATCCTTGGCCGGGGGCGCCGCCCGGTCAACGGCTTGCCCGCACCATCCCGTCTTCGCCTTCGGCTACGACGAGACCGTGTTGGCCGTAAACCGCGCCATCGCCCTGACGGGCGTCGGCGGGTGACCAGTCGTCTAATACCCCCGTCCTTTCCGTGACGCGTCTTGAGGAAACGCCAAACGGAAGGAGACAGCCATGACCCGCAAGAACAAAACCAACCGCACCAGCAACCGCCGGGATAATCGGGCAGACATCTACACCCGCATTACCGATCAGATCATTGCCGCCCTGGAGCAAGGCATCAAACCCTGGACGCAGCCCTGGAACGCCGCTCACGCCGCAGGTCCTGTTTCGCGCCCGCTCCGTCACAACGGCCAGCCTTACAGCGGCATCAACGTCCTGACACTCTGGGCCTCATCGATGGAGCGCCACTTCGCCGCTCCAATCTGGATGACCTTCAAGCAGGCCCGCGAACTTGGCGGCCATGTCCGCAAAGGTGAGAAAGGATCGCCGGTTGTCTACGCCAATACGCTGACGCGCACCGAGCTTGATGAAGCCACTGGCGAGGAAGTCGATCAGACCATCCCCTTCATGAAGGGTTACACGGTCTTCAATATCGAGCAGGTCGAGGGCTTGCCGGATCATTACTATGCACCGGCCAAAGCACAGCTTAATCCGGATCAGCGGATCGCAGCGGTCGATGCATTTTTCGCCGAAACTGGTGCCGATATCCGCCATGGCGGCAGCAGCGCCTATTACTGCCCGCCGGAGGATTACGTTCAGATGCCAGTCTTCGAGAGCTTCCGCGATGCCGAAAGCTACTACGCGACGCTGGCGCATGAATGCACACACTGGACGCGGCACAAGAGCCGCCTGGATCGCGATTTCGGGCGCCAGAAGTTCGGTGACGAGGGCTATGCCCGCGAAGAGCTCGTGGCCGAGCTCGGCGCCGCGTTCCTCTGCGCCGATCTCGGGCTTACCCTTGAAGACCGTGAAGACCACGCCGCCTATATCGGCAGTTGGTTAAACGTTTTGAAGAATGACAAGCGGGCGATCTTCACTGCCGCCGCGCACGCGCAGCGCGCGGCAGACTTCCTGCACGGCCTGCAGCCCTTGATCGACGAAGACGATGAGGTCGCCGCTTAGGCGGCCTCATATTCCAATTTCAGCGATTGCTACATTTTTAGTTCATTCCGGCAAATCTTGACACTCTGCGTTAATGGCTCCCATCACAAGATGGTCTTGCCCCCGTTTCGCCGGACACTCAGGCGGTTGCGATTTGAGCGGCAATGAACTCGCGGGGCGAGCGCATTTTCAGCCCTGAGTGC
>JBKEDD010000037.1:0-52048 GCA_047975215.1 Jhaorihella sp. | reverse complement strand
TGCAATCCCAGCGGGAGGCATTGATGCAGACCGGGCGGACCTCCACCCCATGCTCGCGCGCGTCGCGCACGATCTGGGCCGGCGCATAAAAGCCCATGGGCTGGGCGTTGAGGAGCGCGGCGCAGAAGACATCCGGGTGCCAGCATTTGAGCCAGGCTGATGCATAGGCGATCAGCGCGAAGCTCGCCGCATGGCTTTCGGGAAAACCATAGGAGCCGAAGCCTTCGAGCTGCTGGAAGGTCCGCTCCGCGAAGTCCTGCTCGTAGCCGCGCGCGACCATCCCCGAGATCAGCCGATCGCGAAACTTCGAAACCCCGCCGGTATGCTTGAAGGTGGCCATGCTCTTGCGCAGGAGATCTGCCTCTCCGGCGGTAAAGCCCGCGCATTCAATGGCGACGCGCATCGCCTGTTCCTGGAATAGCGGCACGCCGAGCGTCTTGCCCAGTACCTTCTCCAGCTCGGGCCGGGGATAATCGACCTCTTCCAGACCCTCGCGCCGGCGCAGATAGGGATGAACCATATCGCCCTGGATCGGCCCCGGCCGCACGATCGCGACCTGCACCACCAGGTCGTAGTAGGTCCGGGGCTTCAGGCGCGGCAGCATCGACATCTGCGCCCGGCTTTCGATCTGGAAGGTGCCGAGCGTATCGGCCTTGCGGATCATCGCATAGGTGCGCGGATCCTCGGCCGGGATCGACGCCAGATCGAGGCGGATATCCTTGTGCTCGGCCAGGAGATCGAGCCCCCGGCGCATACAGCTCAGCATGCCGAGCGCCAGGACATCGACCTTCATGAAGCGCAGCGCGTCGATATCGTCCTTGTCCCATTCGATGATCTGGCGCCCCTCCATGGCCGCGGGCTCGATGGGCACGAGATCGTCGAGCCGGTCATGGGTCAGAACGAAACCGCCCGGATGCTGCGACAGATGCCGGGGCGCGCCGCGAAGCTGGGCGGCCAGTTCGAGCGTCAGACGCAACCGGCGATCCTCCGGGTTGAGATTGAGATCGCGGAGCTGCTGCTCGGTCACCCCGGCTTCGGACCAGCCCCAGAGCTGGCCGGACAGCGTCTGGATCAGGTCTTCGGGAAGCCCCATGGCCTTGCCCACGTCCCGCAGCGCGCCCTTGGAGCGATAGCGGATGACGGTTGCCGTCAGCGCGGCACACTCGCGGCCGTAATGCTCATAGACCCACTGGATCACCTCCTCGCGCCGCTCGTGCTCGAAATCCACATCGATGTCGGGCGGCTCCCGGCGCTCCTCGGAGACGAAGCGCTCGAAGAGAAGATCGTTGCGGCCGGGATCGATCGCGGTGATGCCGAGCACATAGCAGACGGCGGAGTTCGCCGCCGATCCGCGCCCCTGGCAGAGGATGCCGCGCGACCGTGCGAAGCGGACGATGCTGTTCACCGTCAGGAAATAGGGCGCGTAATCGAGCTTGCCGATGAGGGCCAGCTCATGCTTCAGCGCCGCTGTCACCTCGTCGGGGACACCCTCGGGATAGCGGCTCGCCGCGCGCTCCCAGGTCAGCCGCTCCAGGGATTCCTGCGGGCTCAGCGCCGGATCGTCGCGCTCTTCGGGATATTGATAGCGCAGCTCGTCGAGCGAGAAGCGGCAGCGATCCGCGATCTCACACGTCCGGGCCAAAGCCTCGGGCCAGCGCGCGAAGAGCCGGTGCATCTCGGCGGGCGGCTTCAGATAACGGTCAGCATGGCGCTCGCGCCGGGCTCCGAGCGCATCTACGGTGACATTGTGCCGGATCGCGGTGACGACATCCTGCAGGATGCGGCGTCCGGGCTCATGGAACAGCACGTCATTGGTCACGACAGTGGGCACGCCGAGGCGCGCGGCGAGCGTCGACAGCTCCCAGAGGCGCATCTGGTCATTGGGCCGCCGCCGCAGGGTCACACCGAGAAAGGCGCGATCGCCGAAGGCCTCGCGCAGGCGCCGCAGGCGCAGGCCGCAGGTCTCATCCGCAAGGTCCGACGCCAGGACCGCGATCAACCCCTCGCCATAGGCGGCCAGATCATCCCATTCGAGGTGGCAGCGCGCCTTGCCCGCCCGCCCCTTGCCCAGCGACAGCAACCGGCAGAGCCGTGAATAGGCCGCCCGGTCGGTCGGATAGACCAGCAGCGACATGCCGCAGGCAAGATCGAGGCGGCAGCCGACGATCAGCCGCACCCCCGCCTCCTTCGCCGCCTCATGGGCGCGCACGATACCGGCCAGCGTGTTGCGATCGGTCACGGCGAGCGCGTCGATTCCCATCGCCGCCGCGGTGGCGAAGAGCTCTTCGGCCGAGGAGGCGCCGCGCAGGAAGGAGAAATGCGACGTCACCTGCAATTCGGCGTAAGCGGGCGCGTTCATCCGAAAATCCCGTGCAGGAACCAGCGATGCGAGCCGGTGGCGGCATCCTCGCCATCGCCGGAGCGAAAGATCCAGAAGCGTTCGCCGGCATCGTCCTCGACCCGGAAATAGTCCCGTACCGCGATCAGTTCGGCATCGCGTTTCCACCATTCCCCGAAGATGCGCTCCGGCCCGTCAGCCCGGCGGACACGGCGGCGCACGCCCTTCCAGGAGAACCAGTTCGGCGGATGGTCCGGCAAGAGCGCCATGGTCTCGATCGGCTCCGGCCGGGCCAGGAGCCGCGAGGGGCGCGGCCAGTGGTCGGGCCAGCCCGCGCCCGTATCCTCGGCAAGCGCCGGAAGGCGGCAGATCGAGCGCTCCGGCACGTCGCTCGCCACCGGGGCGAAGCGATAGACCGCCCGCGCGCCGACGCGGTTCGCCAGCGTGTCGATCAGGCCGGAGAGATCCGGCGCGCCCTCCTCAATCAGGCTGCTGGCCGCCTGCCGCAAAGGCAAGGGTTCGGCCAGCGCCGCCGTCAGCGACATGATCTCGATGCCGAAGCCCGGCGCAATGGTCTCGATCTTGTCGCAGAGAAGCCGGGTCAAGCGCGCGGGATCCCGCACCGGCATGGCCAGGCCGATGCGCACCGTCTCGATCCGGTTGTCGACCCGGTGGCAGAGCAGGTCGAGACGGCGTGCGCCAAGGCCCCGCGTTTCGAGCGCCTCGCAGAGCGCCATAACCAGCTTGCCGATATAGCGCGCGATAGTCTCAGCGGCGCCTATCGGTTCTGCGAAGACGCGGCGAACCGAGACCAACTCCTCCGAGCGGATCGGTTCGATGGGTTCGGCGACCACACCCAGGGCCTGATCGAGACGGCGGCAGAGCTCCGGGCCGAAGCGCCGGGTCAGGGGCGCGCGCGGTTGCCCGATCAGGTCGCCGATGCGGACAAAGCCGAGATCGTACAGCCCCGCTGCGATCGCGGACGGCAGGCGCAGGGCTTGCAGCGGAAGCGGCGCGAGGATCGGGATGGTTTCGCCGGGAGGAACGACAAACAGCGGATCGGCCGCATAGCGCGCCAGCGCATGGGCTGCGCCCCAGCTATCGGCGATGGCAGCGCAGGCGGTGACGCCGGACATGACAAGCCGTCCGGTCAGCGCCTCCAGCATGGCCGCTTCACCGCCATGCAGATGGTCGGCGCCGGTCGCATCGATCACGATCCCGTCCGGCGCGTCGACGGCGACGATCGGACTGAAGCGTTGCAGCACCCAGAGCGCGAGACGTTCGAGGCTGTCCAGATCGGCCTGCGGATCGGCGGGCTCGATGTGGAGGCCGGGCACCATCGCCTGGGCCTTGGTGACGGGCATACCAGCGCGCAGGCCAAGCGCCCGCGCGACCGGATCGGCCGCCGTCACCACCCGGCGGTTCTTCTCCCTTCCGGCAATGACCAGCGGCGCCTCACCGGGCGGCGCTGCGTCGCCCGCCTTCCGCCGCAGCCGGTCGGTCGACCAGTTCGGCAGGAAGACGGAGATGACCCGAGCCATCGCACGCCTCCAGTTCGATATCGAGACATTCACCCGCCCGCGCCCGGATCAGCTCGACCAGCCAGCGCGGCCGCCCGACGCCGGCAACCGGAAGGGGCGAAGACGGCAGCGCCGAGATCCGCCAGCGGGTCATCGCAGCAGTCGGCTGCCCGAAATCGCTGGCCTCCGCCTGCCGCCGCCAACGGCGCAGCGCGATGCAGAGGGTTGCCGAACCTTTCGCCGCGAGATGCAGCCGCCGCGAGGCGGTCATCGGCAGGCGCGCGACGTCGCCGACGACCGCCCCCAGCCCGCCATGCCGCAGCCCTTCCTCCATACAGGCCAGAACGGCCTTGTCGTCTCCGGCTTCGACGAAGATCACCCGGCCGGGCGGCAATCCGGCCTGCTCCAGCCCCGGCGCGAAGAGATCCTGTAGAGCCACGCACCAGAGCACCTGGCCGGTGGTACGGGCGGCGACCCCGGCGGTGAAACAGGCCGCAGCCGCCCCATCCACCGCCCCGTTGCCGCCTCCCGCGACTTCATGGAGGCATCCGAGTGCCAGCCCGCCACCGGGCAGCTTGCGATCCAGTGGCGCGATCTCGAAAGGCAGCACCTCGTGCGGACGCGCCCCATCGCCTTCGAGCCGCGCGATGCGCGCCCGAAGGTCGGCAATGGCTGGGCTGTCTGCACGTCTCGGCATATGAGGATAGTGTCTCCGGGGCTTTGCACTGGTCGATTCCGTTGCTATGTTCTTTATTTGTTCTCTTGCGTGTCGAGAGTCAATCTCGGCCATCCCGGAAGTGATCGACGGAGCGCGATGCCCTATGGTGGCGTAGAGTATTCGCAAGGAGAGTGGCGGGGCGATGTGCAACCTGTATCGTATTACGACCAATCAGCAGGCGATCCGGCATTTCGTGGCCGCCACCCATGACAATATCGGCAATCTGGAACCGTCGGTCGACGTCTATCCCGACCGACCGGCCCCGGTGGTACGCAACACCGACGGCGGGCGGCAACTGGCTTCGCTGACCTGGGGCATGCCGACACCCATCGAATATCTGAAATCCCGGGACGCGCCGGACACAGGCGTCACCAATATCCGCAACACGGGCAGCCCCCACTGGCGCAAATGGCTCGGAGTCGAGTATCGCTGCGTGGTCCCGGCCACCGCCTTTTCCGAATACGGGCAGAAGCCCGATCCGGTCACGAGGCGCAAACCGTTGCACTGGTTCGCCCTCGATGAGACCCAGCCCCTGTTCTTCTTTGCGGGAATCTGGACGCCATGGCGCGGAACCCGCGGATCGAACCGCACCCCGCGCCCCGGCGATCATCAGCTGTTCGCCTTCCTGACGACCGTTGCCAATGGCGTGGTGAAGCCGATCCATCCGAGGGCCATGCCCGCCATTCTGACGAGCTCGGATGAGGTCGAGACCTGGCTAACCGCCGACTGGAAAGAAGCGAAGGGCCTGCAACGGCCGCTACCCGATGATCGGCTGGTGGTCCTGGAAGCGCCAACCAGCACAGCCGCCGATGGCATGCTGCCGGGCATCTGAACAATGATTCGGAGGAGGAAATGGGCCGGAAGGAAGAAGAGCAGTTAGCGGCTACGCTCGCCAAGGCGATGGCGATGATCTGCGTTCGGAACAGCATGCTGGAGGACCTGCATGCGGGGCCGGTCCCGGTCACGAAGACGGGCGACTATTCCGATGTTTTCGTCATGGACGTGGACGGCAATCGCATCCCCTGGGTAACCGTGTCGCGGTTCGACGATGACGAGATGCGCGACCTGATGCGCCAGGTGGTCAATCGCCTCTACACGTTCCAGACCTGCTTCGCAGAGCACCAGTTTCAGGCCGTGATCGACAAGTGGCTCGGTGTGGCGCGTAACTGGGACGAGCCGGTCCTCGACGAGCGCCTTGCGGGACGGCATGCGTAGCCAATCATCAGCGGGACGTCGGCGGCCCGGTGGGTGAGTAGCCAGTTCAGATTTCGTCCTTGGAGGACGTGTTCGCCACTGGTCAGCCAACGCGCCAGCCGGAGATCACGGGTCAGAACCTCTAGGTCGTGAGGTGAGAGCTGGCGAAAATCGTATCCAGGGGTTCTCGGCGAGCGCTATTTCACAAGGCGAAGGTGTGGTGAGCTTGATGGTAGCGGATGCAGAGCCCGCACATCTTCTTCACTCGAACGAAGCGCCTCGGCGAGGTCGGATAAACCATACCCAAGATCTTCGAGATGTAGTCGCACGATCTCCGGCAATACCGTCGGCGTCTCAACCCTGAGGTCGAGTTCAGGCGGCTCGGCGCGGCGATAACCCATCGCGCTCATCTGCCGCCACAGGTACTGGCTCTGGTTCTCGGTAATGGCTCCGATTGCATTTGCCCGGTAGAGCAGTGCTGCCATCGACACGCGCCAAACCGGTTTCAGCGCCGCGAGTTGCTGTATCGAGAGACGTCGACCGGAGAGGTGGGGGCGAATATCGCGCGCGGGCATAAGCAGCGCTGACGCAAAATCGTTGGCCTCGTTCTCCATTTGCGGAGATGGGACCTGATGCATCACAACATGGCCGAGTTCGTGTGCCAAACTGAACCGCTGGCGATCCGCAGGCATATTCCGGTTCAGGAAGATGCATGGCGGCATGTCTGGTATCTGAACGGTAAAACCATCCACCTTGAGGGCGGCAAAGTCACAATGGACGACGATGCATCCTGCTCGCTCCACCCACGCCACCAGATCGCGGATCGGTCCAGACGGTACGAGCCACGTTCGCCTTATTAGATCGGCAATTCGGTCCGGGTCGCCGCCGTATTCGTCAACATCGAGGCGGGGAAGCGAAAGCTCAGGTTCAAGTTCGGCAGCATCGAGCAGCCGGCGAATGTGCAAAATCCTGATGTTCAGTTCGGCTTCAAGACGCTCGATTGCTTTCTGTCCGACGCTTGCGCGTTTCCTGTATTGGACACTCATCGGCAAACCGATAACCCTGTCGTTCTGAAAGAAGAAATCTATAGGGAAGCGCAGAGCTGCACTGACGTTGGTCAGCACGTCATCGGTCGGACCGATCAGTCCGTTCTCGAGCTTTGATAGATTGGCCTGAGAAACCCCCGAGCGCTTGGAAAGTTCGGTTTGACTCCATCCTCGCGCCTGCCGCGCTATTCGCAGCAGATCCTGATTGAATTCGGCTGACATCATTCTTGCCGCTTCTTGCGGTCGTCCGAAGCGCCCTTGAGTTTAACGATCTTCGCGGCGGGCCGCTCGGGTTGCGGCTCGGACATCGGCAACGGCACCACCGCTTCGCTCGCATCCAGAAGGCTGTATTCCCAGGCGACCGAATCTCCATTGCGAGCAACGACGCATACGTCTTCGACCTGCGTTTCGAGCCTGTTCAGCTTGTAGACGACCTCGACACGCTGCACTTCCGGCAGACCGAAGAGGTCCTGTTCATGATCATGGAAAGCGAGCGCAAGCTGCGTAGCAACATTCGAGGTGCGGCCCGTCGCGTCGGCTTTCTTGAACCGAAACAGGACCTCGTTCCGAACGAGGAACTTCATCGTCTCATTGCCATCGATCGCGTGGACAGCATCGTGGCCCATCAAAGTGGTTTGAGCCCGGTCGATGATCTGTTCCCAGACGAAATTGGCGCGACTGCGTTTGCATCGCCAAATGCCAGCGAATCCGCTTGCCAACCAGTCGTCCCACGCGTGAAGGACGGCTGAGACGATGTGGTCGCGAATTTCGTCCAGTACGGGGCGCACTGTGGTTTGGCTGGGAAATGACACGCTCGAGCCTCGCTATTTTCGTTTAGAATACCGAGGGGCTTTTACGAAATCAAGAGCAAATTATTCACGCTACCATTCAGAATGCGGTCGACTGGGCAGTTCGGCCTAACTCGGAAGCTGATGAGACAGGGCAAACGGAGGCACAGTCACCCGCCGCCCTCACCGAGCGACGCCGCGATGTCGCTGATCGAGCGAAGCAGGACCAGCGGGTCATCCCTGGACGGCTCAAAGCCTCGCCGCCTCCAGAACTCGGCCGCCTCCCCGTCGACGGCGTTGACCAACAAGGCCCGTCCGCCGATCAGCGAAGCGGCCTGAACGCAGCGCTGGAGGGCATGCTTCACAAGGCCGGTCCCGATGCCCAACCCTGCCCATCCAGCGTCGGTCGCGAGCTGGCCGAGCAATATGCACGGGACCGGATTGGGCGGCTGCCCCGTCCTGATCGAGCGCGGCAATACCGAAGGCACCACACCGGTAGGCGCAAGGCCGTAGTAGCCAACCACGCGCTCGGCCTCATGCACGACGAGAACGGCCGTGAAGCCCTTCTGCTGATTGGAGAGCGCGCGCGTCTTCAGCCAGTGGTCAAGCGTGGGCTTGCCACAGGAGAACTCGGAAACATCGTGAGCGGCGGAAAGCGGTTCAGGACCTGACAGTTGCAATGGCTCACCGCTTCGCCACGTAGCCGGGCTCCCACGGCGCGGGACGCTTCAGGATTTCCACCATCTCCGGAACGGGAGCGGCTGGTCGCGCCAGCACGTCCATGAACTGCGCAAAGCCTTCCGGGCTCATCCGGATCAGGCCCTGCTCCATGACAACCTCCTCGGCCGCACGCACGGCGGCATCGCGCACGAAGTCTGTGCGCGAGCGGCCGCGCAGGTTTGCGGCGCGATCGATCATTGCGACATCCGCCTCGGGCAGGCGCATCGAGATCGGGTATTCCTTGCGTTCGGCGGTCGTGGCCATGGCGAATCTCCTTGGTCGGCATATAGCGCCTTGTATCGCGAATTACAATACGCTAAGGTTGCGTCAACAGTCAATGACCTCATGAGGAGAGGCGACGAGGCCAATGATGACCGGGCCAGCAAGGGATTCCGATAGGTTATTTTACTACGCCATGGCTCGCCAGGACACGTTGGGCTACGCCAGAGCCCGCTCGCCCGCGCCAATTGTCGCCGAATATTCGCCTTCAATTTCCGTTGCTTATGCTTCCCTCGGGGCGAATGCTGCAAGTTATGACCTTGCGAGCCCCAGGAAACACAGCAAAGATGACAGGAGGAGAGCGCGAAGCGCTGCTCGAATCCTTGCTGCTGGACGAGCCGGAGCTGACGTTTACACCGCGCGGCAATCCCGACCCTCGCCTTTTGCGTCTGGTCGGCATCCTGGCAAGGCAGGCGGCGCGGGAATGCTATGCAGAGGAAATAAAGTTAAACAGGCAAAGGAGGAAGCGCTCCTCCTGATGCGGATGGGAGCCATGTTTTGAAAGTCGCGATCTACGCCCGCTATTCTTCCGACAGTCAACGCGACGCTTCCATCGCCGACCAGTTCCGCATGTGCCGCCTCCATGCCGAAAAACAGGGCTGGCACATCGTCGAAGAGTATTCGGACCACGCGATCTCCGGCGCCTCGCTGATCCGCCCGGGCATCCAGGCGCTCATGGCCGACGCCATGGGCGGCCGTTTCGATCTGATCCTCGCCGAAGCGATGGACCGCCTCTCCCGCGACCAGGAAGACATCGCGGGGATCTTCAAGCGCATGTCATATGCGGACGTGAAGATGTTCACCCTGTCGGAAGGCGAGGTGACGCACCTGCATGTCGGCCTCAAGGGCACGATGAATGCGCTGTTCTTGAAGGATCTGGCCGACAAGACCCGGCGCGGACAGCGTGGCCGGGTTGAAGCCGGCAAATCGGGTGGCGGCAATGCCTATGGCTACGATGTGGTCAAGAAGTTCGATGCGAACGGCGAACCGATCCGCGGCGATCGCACCATCAACGAATTCCAGGCCGAAGTCGTGCGCCGCATCTTCCGCGACTACGCCGCCGGCAAATCGGCCAAGGCCATCGCTTTCGCCCTGAACAAGGAAGGCATTCCCGCCCCTTCGGGGGGCGACTGGGGTTTCAGCACGATCAACGGCAATCCGAAGCGCGGCAACGGGATCCTCAACAACGAGATGTATGTCGGTAAGATCGTGTGGAACCGGCAACGCTTCGTAAAAGACCCGAACACCGGCAAGCGGCAGGCCCGCCCCAACCCGGAAGAAGAATGGGTCATCCAGGAAGTGCCGGAGCTGCGCATCCTCGATGACGATCTCTGGAACGCGGTGAAGGCGCGGCAGGAGAAGAACAAGATCGCCCGGAAGGAGAACGGCGAGGCCGATCTCTCACGGATCAATACCCGCCGCCGCCCCAAATACCTCTTCTCGGGCCTGACCAAATGTTCCTGCTGTGGTGGCGGTTATTCCGCGATCTCGGCAACGCTGATCGGATGTGCGACGGCCCGCAACAAGGGGACCTGCGACAACCGGGTCAACATCCGCCGCGACGAGCTGGAATCGCGTGTGCTGAACGCGCTGCGCACCAAACTCGTCGATCCGGAGCTCTTCACCCATTTCTGCGAAGTCTTCACGCAGGAAATGAACCGGCTGCGCTTGGAAGGCCGCGCCGAAATCGCGGCGGCCGAGGCGGAGATTGCGAAGATCGATCGGGAGCTTGAGACCCTACTCAATCTGATCCTGAAGGGTGGGGCCGCTGACGCGCTCAACGCGAAGATGGTGACGCTCGAGAAACGTAAGAAGGAACTCGAGTTGTTCCTGGCCGAAGCGGATGAGCCACCGCCCCTGCTGCACCCAAACATGGCGCTGCAATACCGCAAGCGCGTCCAGCAGCTCTACGACGCCCTGCAGGACGACGACGAAGGGAAACGCATTGAGGCCGCCGACACGCTGCGATCGCTCGTGGACCAGATCGTACTGACCCCGGTCGAGGGCAAGGTGGAGATCGACGTGCGCGGTGATCTCGCTGGAATCCTTACGATTTCCACGCAAAGCAAAAACCCCGCAGCAGGTGCTACGGGGTCGCAAGTAAAGAGGGTTGCGGGGGCAGGATATGATCACAACTTGCGCCCCGAGCAAGTAAAGATGGTTGCGGGAGCAGGATTTGAACCTGCGACCTTCAGGTTATGAGCCTGACGAGCTACCGGACTGCTCCATCCCGCGCCAATGGGGGGTAGATAGTGGCAATCAGGTTGGACCACAAGGGCGAATCCGTGGATTTTCCGACTTTTCACCGCCTTCGGCCAAGCGCGCCCGGGCTGTCGTCGAACTGCTACGCGGCGTCGGCTTGCGCGCACCGCTTCCATAACCTCTGACGGCACGGGCGCGGGTTGCGAGGGCCGAACTGGCCCGCCGGATTGGTCGCGCCCCGATCTGTTCTGCTTGCGCTTGCCGCTTTCGTTCGGGCCAGGCGATTGCCGGCGGGCCACGGGCGTGGTGCGCTTTGTGCCGGTTTCGTGCCGATCGGAAACACGGGGCCCGGAATCGTCGTGCAGAACGAAAAAAACGCGCGGTGCAGGGGGGCTTGGATATTGCCGTTCCTTCGGGCTGAGCGTATTGCCGTCCGCGGGACACCCCTCCCCAACGAGGGGCGCTTATCTGGAAGGGTAGCTGACATGGCTATGACCGAACCCGGCGCGCGGCCGGCCAATCCGCGATTTTCCTCGGGCCCCTGTGCCAAACCCCCCACATTCACGCTTGACAGGCTGGCCGGTGCCGCACTTGGCCGCAGCCACCGCGCGGCCATCGGCAAGGAAAAGCTGAAATCCGCGATCGACGGCACCCGCGAGCTGCTGGGCATTCCGGCCGACTACCGCATCGGCATCGTCCCGGCCTCGGACACCGGCGCCGTGGAAATGGCGCTGTGGTCGCTCCTGGGCGCGCGCAAGGCCGAAATGCTGGCCTGGGAGAGCTTTGGCGCAGGCTGGGTTACGGACGTGGTCAAGCAACTGAAGATCGACGCCGAGGTGAAGACGGCCGGGTACGGCCAGCTTCCCGACCTTGCGTCGGTGGATTTCGAAAATGACGTGGTGTTCACCTGGAACGGCACCACCAGCGGCGTGCGGGTTCCAGACGGCGACTGGATCGCCGCGGACCGCGCCGGGCTGACCATCTGCGACGCCACCTCGGCCGCCTTCGCGCAGGACCTGCCCTGGGACAAGCTGGATGTCACGACGTTCTCCTGGCAAAAGGTTCTGGGCGGCGAGGCCGCGCACGGCATGCTGGTTCTCAGCCCCCGGGCGGTCGAGCGGCTGGAAAGCGACACACCGGCCTGGCCACTGCCCAAGATCTTTCGCCTCACCAAGGGCGGCAAGCTGATCGAGGGCATATTCAGGGGCGAAACCATCAACACGCCCTCGATGCTGGCGGTCGAGGATTACCTGTTCGCGCTGGACTGGGCGCGCTCGGTGGGCGGTCTGGGCGGTCTGATCGCACGCGCGGATGCCAACGCGCAGGCAGTGTTCGATTTCTGCGATGCGCGCGACTGGATCGCCAATCTGGCAAGCGCACCGGGCGCGCGGTCCAACACCAGCGTCTGCCTGAAGTTCACCGACAACCGGATAGAGGACGGCGCCGCCTTTGCCAAAGCCGTGGCCAGGCGGCTCGACGAGGCCGGGGTCGCCCATGACATAGGTGCCTATCGCGATGCCCCGCCGGGTCTGCGCATCTGGTGCGGCGGTACGGTCGAAACCTCCGATATCGAGGCGCTTCTGCCCTGGATCGAATGGGCGTTCGAATCCGAGATCGCGGCACTTTCCGAAAACGCGTGAAATCTGGGTGGGCCAGCGCCCACCCCATTCTCCCGAAATTCGCAGGGCGGGCGGCAACCCACCCTCTGCAAAGGACCGATGAACATGGCTCCCAAGGTACTCGTATCCGACAAACTCAGCCCCACCGCCGTACAGATCTTCCGCGATCGCGGCATCGAGGTGGATTTCGAACCCGATCTCGGCAAGGACAAGGACAGGCTGGCCGAAGTGATCGGAAAATATGACGGTCTGGCGATCCGCTCGGCCACCAGGGTTACCGAGAAGATCCTCGATAACGCCACCAATCTCAAGGTGATCGGCCGTGCCGGTATCGGCACCGACAACATCGACAAGGACGCGGCCAGCAAGCGCGGCGTGATCGTGATGAACACGCCGTTCGGCAACATGATTACCACCGCCGAACACGCCATCGCGCTGATGTTCGCGGTCGCGCGGCAACTGCCCGAGGCCAGCGCCTCGACCCATGCCGGAAAGTGGGAGAAGTCACGCTTCATGGGGGTCGAACTGACCGGCAAGACCCTGGGCGTGATCGGGGCGGGCAATATCGGCGGCATCGTCTGTGACCGTGCCCGCGGCCTCAAGATGAAGGTGATCGCCTACGATCCCTATCTCAGCGAGGAAAAGGCCGCCAAGACCGGCGTGGAAAAGGTCGAACTGGACGAGCTTCTAAAGCGCGCCGATTTCATTACCCTGCATGTGCCGCTGACCGACCAGACCCGCAACATTCTCAGCCGCGAGAATCTGGAAAAGACCCGCAAGGGCGTGCGGATCATCAACTGCGCCCGCGGCGGCCTGGTGGATGAACAGGCGCTGGCCGATCTGCTGAAATCGGGCCATATCGCCGGGGCCGCGTTCGACGTGTTCTCGAAGGAGCCGGCCACCGAGAACCCGCTGTTCGGTCTGCCCAACGTGGTGTGTACGCCGCATCTGGGTGCGGCCACCACCGAGGCACAGGAGAACGTGGCGCTTCAGGTGGCCGAACAGATGTCGAACTACCTGCTCGACGGTGCGGTCGAGAACGCGCTGAACATGCCGTCGATGACCGCCGAGGATGCCAAGGTCATGGGCCCCTGGGTGAAACTGGCGGCGCATCTGGGTGCGTTCATCGGGCAGATGACCGATGAACCGATCAAGGCGATAAACATCCTCTATGACGGGACGGTGTCGCAGATGAACCTGGACGCGCTGAACTGCTCGGTCGTCGCCGGGATCATGACGAAGGTGAACCCCGATGTGAACATGGTCTCGGCGCCCTTCATCGCCAAGGAACGCGGCATCCAGATCTCGACAACCAACCAGGACAAGTCGGGCGCGTTCGACGGCTATGTCAAGGTGACGGTGGTCACGGAAAAACGCGAACGTTCCGTTGCCGGCACCGTGTTTTCCGACGGCAAGCCGCGCTTCATTCAGATCAAGGGCATCAATATCGACGCCGAGGTCGGCGCGCACATGCTTTATACCACCAACGAGGACGTGCCCGGCATCATCGGCACCCTGGGTCGGACGATGGGCGAAAACGGCGTCAACATCGCCAACTTCACCCTCGGGCGCTCCGACAAGGGCGGCGAGGCGATCGCGCTTCTCTATGTCGACGAACCGGTGCCGGCGCCGATCGTCAACAAGCTTGAGGCCACGGGCATGTTCCGACAGGTCAAGTCGCTTGCTTTCGATGTCGCCTGATACGGGTTGCGGTGCCGTCTGCGCGGCACCGCAACAGGGCGGGCGGGTTCCGGCCCTTCCCATTGCCGCGATCCTGCGCTAGCCCGATGGCATGGATACCCCGATCTACGCCATCGGCGACATTCACGGCCATCTGGCCAAGCTCGATCGCGCGCTCGATCTGATCGCCGCCGATGGCGGCGGAACGGCCGAGGTCGTGTTCCTGGGCGATCTGGTCGACCGTGGCCCCGACAGCCGCAGTGTTATCGAACGCCTGATCCAGGGTCAGGCGGCGGGCCGTTCCTGGCAGGTGCTTATGGGCAATCACGATGCCATGTTCGCGCGGTTCCTGGCCGATGGCGATCTGCACGACCGGCGCATAAAATCGGGGGTCGGCTGGACGCATCCGCGGTTGGGCGGGCTGGGCACCCTGGCTTCCTATGGGCTCGAGCCGGACCCCGGCATGCCTGCGGACGAACTTGCCGCTGCCGCACGCGCCGTGGTGCCCGACGAACATCGCGCCTTTCTTGACGGGCTGCCGCGCTGGGCGGAACGCGGTGAGCTGCTGTTTGTGCATGCCGGTATCCGCGCCGGAGTGGCGCTGGCCGAGCAGGATCCCGACGATCTGATCTGGATCCGCGACGAGTTTCTCGACCATCCCGATCCGCACCCGTGGCTGGTGGTCCACGGGCACACCGCGCTGGAGAGCCCGAAGCATTTCGGCAACCGCATCGATCTCGACGGCGGCGCCGGCCATGGCCGGGATCTTCACCCGGCCGTGTTCGAAGGGCGCGATTGCTGGCTGCTGACCGAAGGCGGGCGGTTGCGGCTGGAACCCTGAGGCGCGCCGGTCAGGGCCACAGATCGGTCGAGAGGTACTTCAATCCGCTGTCGCATATGATGACGGCGACGCGGCCACCGCGCTCTGCACCGTCGAGCAATTGCAACGCGGCGGCAACATTGGCGCCCGAGGAAAAGCCCGCGAAGATTCCTTCCTCCCGCGCCAGGGCGCGGGCGGTCGCGCGTGCTGTCTCGCCCGAAACGCTCAGGTATCCGTCCACGGGCGCGCCATCGAGCATGGCCAGATCGGCCATCGCGTAGCCGCCCCCCTGTATGGGGTGGCCGGGGCGCGTTGCCGCGCTTCCGGCCAGAACCGCCGCACCTTCAGGCTCCACCACATAGCCGCGCAGGGCGGGATTTCGCGCCTTCAGCGCACGCACGGTGCCGCCATAGGTGCCCCCCGAACCGGCGAAATCGGCAAATGCGCTTAGCGTGCAATCCGAATCCGCCCAAAGTTCGGGGCCGGTGGTGCAAAAATGCGCATCGGCGTTGCCTGGGTGGCGGAACTGATCGGCGCGAAACGCGCGCCGCGTCTTCGCAAGCCGCCGCGCCTCGGCCTCCACGCGTTCCAGGTCGGCCCCCGACACCTCGCCCGGGACGCTCTCGGGGCACTGATCCACCAGCACCACCTCGGCCCCCAGTGCCTCCATCATCCGGGCCCGCTCCGGGGAATTGCCCCGGCTCATCACCGCCACGAACGGATAGCCGCGCGCTCCGCAGACGATGGCCAGCCCGGTACCCATGTTGCCGCTGGTAAGCTCCACGACCGTCTGTCCGGGCCGAAGCGCACCCTCTGCTTCGGCCGCCTCGATGATGCCCAGGGCGGCGCGGTCCTTCTTTGAAAAGCCCGGGTTCAGGTAATCGAGCTTGGCCAGTATCCGCCCGTCGAGCCCCCGTGCCGCCACCATCCGATCAAGCCACACCGCCGGTGTGCGCCCGATCGCGTCGACGATTGAGTTTGCCGTCATTGGCCCTGCCTCCCGCTCTGCCCCAGGATCGTCATGCCGTGCCCCTGAACCCGGCGGATGGCCAGCGCAACGCGCTATCGCTTGCCGTAGTAGAACCCGACGACATGTTCCGCCTGCGCGAAGAACAACCAGCGCGACACGGCGATGCCGGCCAGATGGCTCAGCACCGCCAACGCGGCAAGCAGGTGGCCCGCACCCGTCATGAGCAGGACCAGAGGCAGCACGACCGCCAGCAACAGCGAGATGATCCGCAGTTTCAGCGCATGCCTGCGGCCCACCACATGCACGAATTCCTGAAGCAGGTAATTGGTGCCGGTATGGGGCGGCTCAAAGGCGCGGACCGCGCCGCGCGTGCCAAGGCCGGTCGCGCTGGCCAGCGTCGTGCCCGATCCGGCAAGCGCACGGTCGCCGAGAGCCCAGTACGCGACCTGCACGAGCCCCGAGACAAGCAACAACATCTTGGCTGCAGCCACCTGTCCGGCCAGCAGCGCGCCGCCGGTCAGCGACAGGGTGAGAAACATCACCGGCGTCAGCGCCATGTTCCAGCGCGGAACGGTTCTGAGCTGGGCATAGATCATCGAGGTCGTGAACACGACCGCGACGCTCATCACTGCACCCGCCAGCCCCAGGGCCGTCCATCGCGTGTCGAAAAAAACCAGCCCGGCACCGTACCCCGCCATCAGGATCAGCGCGATCACCGATGCCCAGCCCTCGCGGCTCAGCCAGCTCGTTCGCCACTGGGTGAAGGCCCTGACGGCACGTTCCGGGCGGCCGAGGTGAAAGGTCGAGGCGACAAGCCCGCCGACGGCGAGCAGATATGCGACAGCGAAGAATCCGAACGCGGTCAGGCCGGTCACGCCCGGCAGGCCGAGGCCAAGCCAGACGAGCAGGCCGAAACCGGCCCCGGAAAGCGTTGTGAATATGATGACGGACGGCGCCGGGTTCATGTCAGGTCTTCTCTCTTTCCGGGTGCGCACTTGAACGGGCCGGGCCACCGCCCGGCAGACGGTCAAGCGCACGGTCGAGCCAGGCCAGAAAGCCCGAGGGTGTCTCGGCCACGGCGGCCAGGGCCGCCGGGGTGGTGCCGATCCTGTCCCTGGGGCGCGGCGGCAGGTATTTGTTGACCGGTCGCGTCCCCTGCTCGGGCATCAGGTCGATGCCGCCACGCTCGGCCACGAGTTGTGACACGGCGCTGTCGGGATCGCCGAGATCGCCGAAATGGCGGGCTCCGGCGGGGCAGGTGCGAACACAGGCAGGTACGCGGTCGCGCTCGGGCAGGTTGTCGTTGTAGATCCGGTCGATGCAAAGTGTGCATTTCTTCATCACCCCGGCCGCGCGGTCCAGTTCGCGTGCACCATAGGGGCAGGCCCAGGCGCAGAGGCCGCAGCCGATGCAATGATCCTCGTTGACCAGCACGATACCGTCCTCGCGGCGCTTGTAGCTGGCGCCGGTGGGGCAGACGGTAACGCAGGGCGCGTCCTCGCAATGCAGACAGGATTTCGGGAAATGCACCAGCTGCGCGGCGCCCTCATCGGGTCGAACCTCGAACGAATGCACGCGGTTGAGGAATGTGCCGCTGGGTTCGGCCCCATAGG
Organism: Jhaorihella sp.; assembly: GCA_047975215.1. GTDB lineage: Bacteria > Pseudomonadota > Alphaproteobacteria > Rhodobacterales > Rhodobacteraceae > JAGRMG01. Next base: position 34,541 of record JBKEDD010000037.1, on the reverse strand, counting down.
CATCCCGATCGGACAAGGGCGCGCCGTAGTTCTCGGTGTTCCAGCCCTTGCAGGAAATCACGCAGGCATGGCAGCCGACGCAGGTGTCGAGGTCGATCACCAGCCCCAGCTTGCGGTCGGTCCCGGCGGGAAGTTCAGTCATCGTGTGCTCCGATCCGGGCCGGCGGGGCCCGGAATCTTGGAAAATTCCGGGTAATTTTCTTCCAGGAAAATCGGGCGGCTCATTTGCCGACCTTCCAGACCAGGGTGCCGGGGCCCTTGCCGACCGGCGATACGATCGGCGGAAATTGCGGTTGGCTCTCGTTCATTTCTTCGGGGGCTGCGACCCTTTCGATCCTGACCTTGAGGTCGAACCATGCCGCCTGGCCGGTGATCGGGTCTGAATTGGCCCATCTGTGCCCGTCGCCCCTGGGCGGCAGCAATTCGTGGATCAGGTGGTTGAGCAGGAATCCCCTGGTCGCTTCGGGAGCGTTTTGGTCCAGCGCCCAGGCGCCCTTGCGCTTGCCGATGGCGTTCCAGGTCCAGACCGTGTTGTCATTGAGTGCGGCCATCTCCATCACCGGCACGGTGATCGTGCCATGGGGCGAGATCAGCCGCGCCCAGTCGCCGTCCTTCAGGCCGTGTTCGTGCATCAGCCTGCTCGGGACGTAGAGCGGGTTGCGCCCGTGCAACTGGCGCAGCCAGGCGTTCTGGCTGCCCCAGCTGTGATACATCGCCATCGGGCGCTGGGTCAGGGCGTTGACGGTGAAGCCCTCGTTGCCTGTCTGGTCGGTCTGATACCAGATCGGCAGCGGATCCATCGTGGCGCGGATGCGGTCGCGCAGATGATCGGGCGGCTGGCGCTCGCCATGGCCTTCGGCGGCCAGTTGGAACCGGCGCAGCGGTTCGCAGTAGATCTGGAACAGGTAGGGTTGCGGGCTGTCGTATAGACCGGTCGCGACCGCCCAGTCCTGATAGTCGGCATTCCACGGCTTGTAGTAGTCTGCGCCTTCGGGAATGTGGTGGAGTGCGAAACCGCCATTCTCGATGTAGCGATCAATCTGCCCGGGGTTCGGTGCGCCGCGCCCGAATTCGCTGCCGTCGCCGCGATATCCGGCCAGCGGGCCAATGCCGGGTCTGCGTTCGTGATTGACGATGTAGTCGGCATAATCGGCCCATTTCGCCTTTCCGTCCGCATCGGTGAAGCCCGGCAGTTTCAGGCGGTTGGCCAACTCGATCAGCACCGACTGGAAACCGCGCACGTTCCGGTCGGGTTCGACCACCGGCCAGCGGATCGCATCCGCCGCGGCATCGGCCTCGCAGATCGGGCGGTCCAGCAGCGAGATGCAATCGTGGCGTTCCAGATAGGTGGTGTCGGGCAGGATCAGGTCGGCATAGGCCACCATCTCGGAGGAATAGGCATCCGAATAGATGATATGCGGGATGACGTAGTCGCCGTTTTCGTACGTTTCGGTCAGCATGTCCATGACGCCGGCGCTGTTCATCGACGAGTTCCACGCCATGTTGGCCATGTACATGAACAGCGTGTCGATCCCGTAGGGATCGCGGGCATGGGCGTTGGGGATCACCATATGCATCAGCCCGTGCGCGCTCATCGGGTTTTCCCAGGTGAATGCCTTGTCGATGCGCGCCGGGCTGCCGTCGGGTTTCAGCGCCAGATCGTCGGGGCCCTGCACAAAGCCCAGATGCGGGCCATCCAGCGGCGCACCGGGCGTAACCTTGCAATGCGGTTTGGGGTGCGCGGTGGCGGGCTTGGGGTAGGGCGGCTTGAAGCGGAAGCCCCCGGGCACCTCGACGCTGCCCAGCAGGATTTGCAGCATGTGCAGCGCGCGGCAGGTCTGGAAGCCGTTGGCATGTGCCGAGACGCCGCGCATGGCATGAAAGCTGACCGGGCGGCCGGTCATGCTGTCGTGGCTCTCGCCGCGGAAATCGGTCCAGGCGTGGTCCAGTTCGAACGCCTCGTCGAAGGCGACACGCGCCAGTTCGGCGGCAATGGCGCGAATCCGGTCTGCCGGCACGCCGCAGCGGTCGGCCACCGCCTCGGGTGCGTAATCCTCCGACAGGTACCGGTCGAGCATGTGCTGAAACACGCTGCGATAGCTGATGCCGCCTTTGCGCAGGCTGCCGGCAAGATCGGGACGCACGCCGCGTTTGTCGAAGGGCGCGGGCTTGCCGGTGGCGCGATCGATCACCAGCGGCTTGCCGTCCTCATCGCGCATCAGCAGGCCGCCGTCGGGGCTGTCGGGATCCTGGTTCACCAGACAGGGTGCGTTGGTGAACCGGGCCAGGTAGTCGAGGTCGATCTTGCCGGCTTTCAGCAGTTCATGCACCAGCGCCAGGATGAACAGCCCGTCGGTGCCGGGCGCGATGCCGACCCAGTCGTCGGCCACGGCGTTGTAGCCCGACCTGATCGGATTCACGCCGATGACACGCCCGCCGCGCGCCTTGATCTTGCCGATGCCCATCTTGATCGGGTTGGAATCGTGGTCCTCGGCGACCCCGAACAGCATGAACAGTCTTGTGCGATCCCAGTCCGGCTGGCCGAACTCCCAGAAAGCGCCGCCCATCGTGTAGATACCGGCCGCGGCCATGTTGACGGAACAAAAGCCGCCATGTGCGGCATAGTTCGGCGTGCCGAAATTCTGCGCCCAGAAGCTCGTGAACGACTGCGACTGGTCGCGGCCGGTGAAGAAGGCCAGCTTTTCGGGGTTTTCCTCGCGAATCGGTTGCAGCCATCCGACCGCCAGTTCCAGCGCCTCGTCCCAGCCGATTTCCTCGAATTCCCCCGATCCGCGCGGCCCGGTGCGCCTGAGCGGCGCACGCAGGCGCGAGGGCGCGTTGTGCTGCATGATGCCGGCGCTGCCCTTGGCGCAAAGCACGCCCTTGTTCACCGGGTGGTCGCGGTTGCCCTCGATATAGGCGACCTTGCCGTTCTTCATGTGGACATTGATGCCGCAGCGGCAGGCGCACATGTAGCAGGTTGTGCGGCGCACCTCGTCCGAAACCTGCGGCGACGTGTCGACGACCGGTTGCTGGTAAGCCATGCCTGCGTTCCTCTTCGATTGCGCGCAGCCTATTTTAACATTCCAATAATTGCGACTGTTTTCTGGAATGTGACCGCGCGGCGGCGTCTGGCCATCACGCCCGCTTGGCCAGCGGCACATAGGCGCGCGGTTGCGGTCCGTCATACAGCGTTAGCGGCCGGATCAGGATGTTGCGGCGCTGCTGTTCGATGCACTGGATGATCCAGCCGGGCATTCGCCCGATGGCGAAGATCGGAACGTAGAGATCCATCGCGATGCCGTGCAGCTGATAGATCACGCCGGAATAGAAATCGACGTTCACGTTCAGCCCGTGGCGGGCATAGGGCTGCATCGCCTCGACCACCGCTTGCAGGATCGCGTACCATTCCGGCGCGCCCATCTCCTCGCCCAGCCGGCGGACGCCCTCGCGCATGTGGCGCGCGCGCGGATCCTCGCGGCGATAGACACGGTGGCCAAAGCCGGTGACGGCCTCCCTCGCGGCGCGTTTGGCCTTGACGTAGGCGGCCGCATTTTCAGGCGTTCCGATCTCGTGCACCATCTTCATCACGTCCTCGGCGGCGCCGCCATGCGCCGGGCCCGCCAGCGTCGACAGCGCGGCAACGATGGCGCCGTGCAGGTTTGCCTCTGTTCCGATGGTGACGCGGGCGGCAAAGCTGGAGGCGTTGGACCCGTGTTCGGCATGGAGGATGAAATCGACATCCGCCAGCCGGGCGGCATTGCCGGACGGTTTCTGCCCTTTCAGCATCCACAGCCAGTTGGCGGCATGCCCGAGCGCGGGGTCGGGTGCGACCGGCGCGCGGCCCTGGCGGATCGCCTCGTGGGCGGCGACGATCATCGGAACCTGCGCGATCAGGCGAATGCCGTTTTCGATGAAGGCGGCCTCGCCGGTTCGCTGGCTGTCCGGTTCAAGCGCCGCCAGCGCGGAGACGGCCGTGCGCAGCACATCCATGGGATGGCCGTGCTTGCAGGCGGCGATGATGTCGAACATTTCTGGCGGCAGGCTGCGTGCGGATCTGAGCGCCGCGTCGAAATCGGCCAGTTGGGCCGGGGTGGGCAACTCGCCATGGATCAGCAGAAAGGCGACCTCCTCGAATGTCGATTGCGCGGCGAGATCGTGGATCGAATATCCGCGATAGCCGAGTTCGCCCGCCGCCCCGTCGATGTCGGATACGCCGCTGCGTTCGAAATAGACCCCCTTGAGGCCACGGTTGATCTTGACGTCATCGCTCATGGGTGGCTCCTTTCGGAAGCAGCAGGGGAAATCCGGATGCCGGTGCTTGACAGTGCATATGCCGCCGCGCGTGCGCGCCAGGCCCGGGTGGTATTCCCGGAGATGGAGGATTCGCGGGTGGCCGATGCAGTGTCGCGGCTTCGCGCCGACGGGCTGGTCAGGCCCGTGCCGCTGTCGCAGCCCTCGCAGGCCCATGTCGACGCCCTTGTCGCTTCGCGCGGGATGAAAGAGGGCATCGCGCGGCGGATGCTGGGCAAGCCGCTGTACCTGGCGGCAGCGATGGTGGCCTGTGGCGAGGCGGATGCCATGGTCGCCGGGGCGGATGCGCCGACGCGCCGGGTGATCGAGGCGGCGGGTATCTGCATCGGGCTGGCGCCGGGCGTGGCGCTGCCGTCGTCGTTCTTTCTCATGCTCTTTCCCGACGGGCGCGACATGGTGTTTGCCGATTGCGCGGTGAACGTCGCCCCCGACGCTGCGGCACTGGCCGATATCGCGCGTGCCTCGGCGGGTTCAGCGCGCGCCCTTCTGGGTGCCGCCCGGGTGGCGCTGCTGTCGTATTCCACCGACTCGTCGGGCGAGGGCGACAGCGTGGCCGCTGTGCGGGCGGCGGCCCGGGCGACCGGTTTTGCCGGGCCGGTGCAGGCGGATGCGGCGCTGAACCCGGCCATCGCCCGCAAGAAGGGCATAGCGCCGGTGGATGCCAACGTTCTGGTGTTTCCCTCGCTCGATGCGGGCAACATCGCGTACAAGCTGTGCCAGGAACTGGCGGGTGCGCAGGCGCTGGGTCCGTTCCTGCAGGGCTTTGCCCGTCCGGTCTGCGACCTGAGCCGGGGCGCGACGGCCGAGGACATAGTGGCGGCGACGGTAATCACGGCGGCATGTGCCTGAGCCGAGGCAGGCTTTTTAAATAGCCTGCGCAAATTTCTTTGAAGAAATTTGTTCGCCCCGCCGCCGCCGCGCATCAGATTTGTTGCGTTCTCATATCGGCCTTGTCGATCCCGGCCACCGCGACCGGCTTCTTCATGGCGTCGCGGCGGAACGGCTCTCCGAGTTCCTGGTTGATCATCGCCTCGATCAGCGTGGTCTTGCCGGCCTTCTGGTCCCTGAGCGCCTGGCCGAGGGCGGATGTCAGTTCCTCCATCGTGCGCGCCACGACGCCCTGCAATCCGCAGGCCCTGGCGATGCCGGCATAGCTGACGCCCTCATCCAGTTCGGTACCGACGAAATTGTCGTCGAACCAAAGGGTCGAGTTGCGCTTTTCCGCGCCCCACTGGTAGTTGCGGAACACGATCTGGGTGATGGCGGGCCAGGGTCCGCGACCGATGGCGGTCAGTTCGGTCACGGCGATGCCGAAAGCGCCATCGCCGGAAAAGCCCACGACCGGCACGTCCGGGCAGCCGATCTTGGCGCCGATCACGGCGGGCAGGCCATAGCCGCAGGGGCCGAATAGCCCCGGAGCCAGGTATTTGCGGCCCGTTTCGAAGCTGGGATAGGCGTTGCCTATGGCGCAGTTGTTGCCGATGTCCGAGGATATGATCGCCTCTTTCGGCAATGCCGCCTGGATCGCGCGCCAGGCCATGCGCGGGCTCATCCAGTCGGGTTTCGCATCGCGGGCGCGACGGTTCCAGGTGGTGCCGGGGTCGTCGTCTTCGTGGTCCATCGAGGCAAGCTGCTGCGCCCATGCCGATTTGGTCTGCGCGACGGTGGCGCGGCGGGCGTCGCGGCCTTCGTCACCGGCACTGTCGGACAACTGCCCAAGGATGGCACGGGCCACCTTGCCCGCATCCCCGACGATACCGACGCTTACGTCCTTGGTCAGCCCTATGCGGTCGGGGTTGAGATCGACCTGGATGATCCTGGCCGCTTTTGGCCAGTAGTCGATGCCATAGCCCGGCAGGGTGGAAAACGGGTTCAGCCGGTTGCCCAGCGCCAGCACCACATCGGCGCGTGCGATCAGTTCCATGGCGGCGCGCGAGCCGTTGTAGCCCAGCGGTCCGGCGAACAGAGGATGCGAACCGGGGAATGCGTCATTGTGCTGATAGCCGCAGCAGACCGGCGCATCCAGCCGTTCGGCCAGGGCCATGCTGTCGGGGATTGCGCCCGAGAGGATCACGCCGGCGCCGTTCAGGATCACCGGGAATTTCGCCCCCGACAGCAGATCGGCGGCCGCCGCGACAGCTGCTTCGCCGCCGGCCGGGCGTTCGAATTCAACGATGGCCGGCAGCGCGATGTCGATCACCTGGGTGAACATGTCGCGCGGCACGTTGATCTGGGCCGGGGCGCTGGCGCGGCGCGCCTTCAGGATCACCCGGTTCAGAACCTCGGCGATGCGGGCGGGGTCGCGCACTTCCTCCTGGTAGGCGACCATGTCGCGGAACAACGCCATCTGTTCGACCTCCTGGAAACCGCCCTGGCCGATGGTCTTGTTGGCGGCCTGCGGCGTCACCAGCAGGAGCGGCGTGTGGTTCCAGTAGGCGGTTTTCACCGCGGTCACGAAATTGGTGATACCGGGGCCGTTCTGGGCGATCATCATGCTCATCTTCCCGGTGGCGCGGGTATAGCCGTCGGCCATCATCCCGCCCGAGCCTTCGTGGGCGCAGTCCCAGAAGGTTATTCCCGCGCGGGGGAACAGATCGGAGATCGGCATGAAGGCCGAGCCGATGATGCCGAAGGCATGTTCGATGCCGTGCATTTGCAGCGTTTTGACGAAGGCTTCTTCGGTGGTCATCTTCATATGCGGACACTCCCATGAAACACGCGAAAAGGGCCGGCTGCCCGGCCGGCCGTTGGCTTTGGTCTAGGCTTTGGCAAGGCGAACGGTTAGGGCCAGTGAAGGGCTTGAACTAGGTCCAGTTGCAACCTGCCATGGCGCCATGGCGCGGCATCAGGGGCGGATGCTCAGGCCGCGTGGGTCAGCGCCCGGGCGATGCGCTCCACCCCCGGCGCGATCCGCGCCGTGGGGATCGAGGAATATCCCAGCCGGTAGAACCGCGTCGGCCGGTCGGGGCCCGCGAAGAACGGCGCGCCGGGTTCGATCATCACGCCGTCCCCGTGCAGCGCAGCCGCCAGACGCGCCGTGTCGATCCCTTCCGGCGCGCGCATCCACAACGACGATCCGCCATAGACGCCGCGCCCGGCAATGGTCAGCCCATGCGCCGCAACCGCCGCCTCGATTGCCTGTCTGCGGTTGTGCAGGGCGGCGCGCATGCGCCGGATCTGGGCATCGTAATGGCCCAGGGACAGGAAATAGGCCGCCGTGCGCTGGATATGCCCGGGCGGGTGGCGCAGTACGCTGGCGCGCAGGGCGCGGGCCTCGCGGATGAACGGTTCGGACCCCACGAGATAGCCCAGCCGCAGACCCGGAAACAGCGATTTGGAGAAGCTGCCCGCATAGATCACGCGGCCTTCGCGGTCGAGCGACTTCAGCGCCGGTGAGGGTGCGCGCAGGAACGCCATCTCGAACTCGTAGTCGTCCTCGACGATCAGCGCGTTCAACTCGCGCGCCCGCGCCAGTAATGCGCGGCGTCGCGCCAGCGGCATGGTGGCGGTGGTCGGGCTCTGATGGCTGGGGGTGGTGAAGATCACGTCGGTTCCCGCCGGTATCGCCTGCGGGGGCAGGCCGTCTTCATCCACCGGCACCGGCGTCAGATGGCAACGCCTTTGCGCCAGCACGTCGCGCAGCGAATAGTAGCAGGGATCTTCGATCGCAGCCCGCCGGCGGCGGTTGAGCAGAATCTGCGCCGCGATCCAAAGCGCGTTCTGCGCCCCGAGCGTGATCAGGATCTCGTCTGGCCGGGCGGTGATGCCGCGGCGCGGCAGGGTGTGCCGGGCGATGAATTCCACCAGCAGCGGATCGTCGCGGTCGAAATAGTCGGCCGTAAGCGAGGCGAAATCCTTCTGGCCCAGTGCCCGCAGGGCGCATAGCCGCCAGTTGGCATGGTCGAACAGATCGGGGTCGGCCTGTCCGTAGATGAACGGATAGCGAAAGGTTCGCCAGTTCTGCGGCTTTTGCGGCGTGTCGCCGCCGGTAAATCGGCGCGCCATTGCGCGCGGCCAGTCCACGGTGTCGGGCAGACGCGCCGGAGGTGGCGCATAGGCCGGTGGCACCGGTGCGTTGTCGGAAACGAAATAGCCCGAGCGCCCGCGCGAGGCGAGATAATCGTTGGCTACGAGTTCGGTATAGGCCAGCGTCACCGTTATCCGGCTGACGCCAAGATGTGATGCCAGCCGCCGCGATGACGGCAGTCTTTCCCCGATGTGAAATCGCCCCGACAGGATACCCTGGGCGACCATCTGCTGAATCTGCGCCTGCAAGGTGCCCTGCGCATCGGGGTTCAGAAAGAAGGTCTCGACGGAAATACCCATGCGGTCAGGATAGGCTGGACCTAGGCCCCTTACAATCTGGACTTACGCGCTGGACCTACGCGATGCCGGGCCCCATGTCGGGCCCGGCAGGTGTTTCGCAACCGGAGGGCAGGTCAGGCGTGATAGGCGCTTTCGCCGTGTTCGGCCAGGTCGAGGCCCTGGCGTTCGGTCTCTTCGCCGACCCGCAGGCCAAGGATCATGTCCACCAGCTTGAACAGGATCACCGAAACGATGCCGCACCAGGCAATGGTGATGAGCACCGCCTGAATCTGGATCCAGGTTTGGCCCGGCATCGAATAGTCGACGCCACCCGTGCCGCCCAGCCCGGGGGCGGTGAAGATGCCGGTGCCGATGGCGCCGACGATGCCGCCGATGCCGTGAATGCCGAACACGTCGAGGCTGTCGTCATAGCCAAGTGCGTTCTTGACCGTCGAGACGAAGAAATAGCACACGGCGGATGCGATGGCGCCCAGCGCGATGGCGCCCACCGGGCCCACCGTTCCGGCCGCCGGCGTCACCGCCACCAGACCCGCGATCATGCCCGACGCCGCGCCCAGCATGGACGCCTTGCCGCGCAGCAATCCTTCGATCGCCGTCCAGGCCAGGATCGCGCCGGCGGTGGCGGTAAAGGTGTTGATCATCGCCAGGCCCGCCCCGCCATTGGCCTCGAGGTTCGATCCGGCGTTGAAGCCGAACCAGCCCACCCACAAGAGCGACGCGCCGACCATGGTCAGCGTCATCGAATGCGGCGCCATCATATCGCGCCCGAATCCGACGCGCTTGCCCACCATGATCGAACCGATCAGCGCCGCGACACCGGCATTGATATGCACCACGGTACCGCCCGCGAAATCCAGTGCGCCCATGCCGAAGATCAGCCCGGAGCCGTCCCAGACCATATGCGCCACCGGGAAATAGACGAATGTCACCCACAACAGCGAAAAGGCCAGCACGGCGGAAAACCTGATGCGTTCGGCGAAGGCGCCGACGATCAGGGCCGGGGTGATCGCGGCAAAGGTCATCTGGAACGCGATGAACACATACTCCGGGATCACCACGCCATCGGTGAAGGTCGCGGCCATCGAATCGGCAGTGACGCCGGACAGGAACAGCTTGCCCGTCCCGCCCCAGAACGGGTTGGTACCGCCGCCAAAGGCAAAGGAATAGCCATAGACCACCCAGACCACCATCACCATCGCAGTGATCAGGGTGCACTGCATCAGCACCGACAGCATGTTCTTGGTTCGCACCAGCCCGCCATAGAACAGTGCCAGGCCGGGCAGGATCATCATCAGCACCAGCAGCGTCGATACCATCATCCAGGCGACATCGCCCTTGTTCATCACCGGGCCTGCATCCTGCGCCAGAACCGGCACAGCCAGTGCCGACAGCGCCGCTGAAAGGCCCGTTGTTGCCGCGATTTTTCTCATGTTTTCCCTCTCTCTCGATTGGCTCCCGGCACCGGTTGCGGCACGGTTTCATCTGGCTTGCCGGCACATGGCCGCGTCGCCCGCCGTGCGAAATCAGCACCCGAACCGCGTAAATGGGAACGCCATCTTGCCAGGCAGACCGGCGTGAGACGCCGAGGTTGCATAATTTTTGCACAAATACGGCTGATTGATTACTTATTGGGCAGCACGAAAACGGCGTCAGTGTTGCATCTGACTCTCAACAATCCGGGCGTGGCACTGTAATCTGGGCGCAATACCAGAACCGGGCAGGGTCAAGGCATGACAGATTCCAGGCGGCGAAAACCGCCCCTCGTGGCGGACAGGCGCTATTCGTCAGGCAAGAAGCCCGGGCCAAAGCCGAAACCCAAGGCAAAGCCGGCCTCGCGCCGCAAGGCCCCGGTCAGGCGGGGAAGGGGCGGGCGTGGCGGCTTCCGCGGCGCCATCCGGTCGGCCCTTCGATGGGTTGCGCGCGCGATCTGGGCATTGACGTGGCGCGTGGCGATGATTGTCGGGCTGCTGATCGGGCTGGCGATTGCCTATGAGTATACGAAACTGCCCGAGATGAACGCGTTGCTCGACGGCCGCGCCCGCGGTTCCGTCACCTTGCTTGACCGCCACGGCAAGGTGTTCGCCTGGCGCGGCGACCAGTTCGGCGGCGTGGTCACGACCGAAACCGTTTCGCCGCATCTGAAGAACGCGATCATCGCCACCGAAGACAAGCGTTTCTACAGTCATTTCGGGCTTAGCCCCCGGGGTATCGCCAGCGCCGTGCGCATCAACCTTTCGGAGGGGCGCGGCCCGCTATCGGGCCATGGCGGATCGACCATCACCCAGCAGACCGCCAAGCTGCTGTGCCTGGGAGAGCCTTTCGACCCGGCATCGGGCCGGACCGAGACCGAATACGAAGCCGAATGCCGCCGCGGATCGCTTTGGCGCAAGGCCAAGGAAGCCGTGTTTGCCATGGCGATGGAGGTGCGATACTCCAAGGACGAGATCCTGACGATCTACATGAACCGCGCCTTCCTTGGGGCCGGGGCGCGCGGCTTCGAGGCCGCGGCGCAACGCTATTTCGGCAAGTCCTCGGCCAATGTCTCGCCCGCCGAGGCGGCGATGCTTGCCGGTCTTCTCAAGGCGCCGACCCGGTTCGCGCCCACCAACAACCTGACGCGGGCGCAGAACCGCGCCGACGTGATCGTGGGGCTGATGCAGGAGCAGGGCTATCTGAGCGCAGAGCAGGCGCGCGAGGCGCGCGAGCACCCGGCGCGGCTGTCCGAGGCGGCGGCGGCCCGGGCGGGCGGATATTTCGCCGACTGGGTGATGGACGAGGCGCCGGACTACTTCGGGGGCAACACCACGGAGGATGTCATCATCCGCACCACGCTCGATCCGCGCATCCAGTCTTCGGCCGAGGAGGCGTTGAAGTTCATCTTCCAGGAAAAGGTGCGCGAAGGTTCCAAGGCGCAGGCGGCGATCGTGGTGATGTCGGCCGATGGCGCGGTGCGCGCCATGGTCGGCGGGCGCAAGACGCGCGTTTCGGGGGTGTTCAACCGCGCCACCCAGGCCAAGCGGCAGACCGGATCGTCCTTCAAGCCCTTCGTCTATGCCACGGCGCTGGATCTGGGCGCATCACCGCTGGATACGGTGGTGGACGAACCCTTCTGCATGTCGATTCCGGGGTCTGGCCAGTGGTGCCCCGACAACTATACCCACAAGCATTACGGGCCGGTGACGCTGACCGAGGCATTGACGAAGTCGCTGAACGTTCCGGCGGTCAAGGTGTCCGAAAAGGTCGGGCGCGAGAACGTGCGCCGGGTGGCCGGTGCTTTCGGTATCGACAGCGATCTGGCGGCGGGGCCGGCGCTCGCTTTGGGCGCATCGGAAAGCACGCTGATCGAGATGACAGGCGCCTATGCCGGTATCCTCAACGGCGGGTCGTCGGTCGAACCCTACGGTATGGTGGAACTGCGCCTTCTGGGCGAGGATTCGCCGCTGATGGGCGCGCGTGGGGGCATGGGTGAACGGGTGATCCGCACAGAGGCCGCGCAGGAACTGATCTGGATGCTGGAGAAGGTGATCTCGGAAGGCACCGGGCGGCGGGCGGCGCTGGCCGGCTGGCAGGCGGCGGGCAAGACCGGGACCAGTCAGGAAGCGCGTGACGCCTGGTTCATCGGCTTCACGGCAGATTACGTCACCGGCGTCTGGATGGGGTATGACGACAACACGCCGCTGGCAGGTGTCACCGGAAGCGGGCTTCCGGCCGAGATCTGGCGCGAGACGATGATGCGTGTGCACGAGGGGCTGGAACCCCGCCCGCTGCCGATGCGCGCACCCTCCGGCCCGTCGCAAAGCCAGGAACCCGCAGGCGGCGGGGCCGGTGGCGGCGGCGCCGGTGGCGGGCTCGGCTCGGCCGTGGACCAGATATTGAGGGATATCTTCGGCGGTGGCGGAGGTCAGGGAAAGCCGGTGCAGCCGCCCAACCGCTGACGGACCCGCGGGGCCGGGCGGTTGCGGCCAGCCAGGCATTGCGCCGTGGCACGCGGCCCGGCGGGCAGGGGTTGGCCTGCTACCCCGCGCGGCCCAGGTCGGCGATCAGCTTGTCGATATCGCCGCCGCGCTTGTCCAGCATCGCACCGATCTCGGTACGTTCGGTCAGCAGCATGTTGACGCCTTCAATGTACATGTTGAAGAACTTGTCCTTGCCGGACTTGTCCGAAACCAGGAACGTAACCTCGAACGGGGCTTCGCCGCGCAGGTACGCTGTGCTTTTGATCTCGTAGCCGGCCTTGATCGGACGCGCCGACCGGACCTCGATCTTGCCGCCGATGAACTCACGGAACCGCTTGCCGTACTTGCGCGAGATATAGCCCTGGAACGCCTGGGTGAAGGCACGCATCTGCGCGGGTGTGGCGCGGCGCCCGTCCACCCCCAGCGCATAGCGCGCCATGATCGGCACATCGCCGTAGCGCACGAAAATCTTCTCGAAATCCCGGATCATCGCGCTTTCGGACTTGCCCGATGCGATCACGCGGTTGATGTCGGCCACCACCGCATCGACCAGCTTGCGCGCGCCGGATTCGTTGAGCGCCAGCGCCGGCAGTGGCAGCACCGCCAGGGCCGCGGCCGCGGATTTCAGAAAGAATCGGCGCAATATCGGTTCATTCGTCATGGTCGTCCTCGCGTGGCTTTCTATTCGCTGTAGGGATCCAGGTAGGGATCGTCATAAGGGTCGCTTGAAATGTCTGAATAGGGGTCGGCATAGCTGTCGTCCCCACCGCCGGAAAGTTCGAATCGCCGGTTCTGAAGATAGATGACGCGCGCTTGTGCATAGCTGTCCGCACTGTCGTAGAGAATCGAATCCACCGTGCCCGAGTACCGGCCCCGGTCGCCCATGCGTTGTAGGACACTGGCGATCACGCCGATATTCTCGATCGGGCGTTGCGGTGCGAAGGTCAGCGGGTTGGTGAAGAAGTCGGCCACCACGCCGATGGAATCGCGCGCCGTCGAAGGCCCGTAGAACGGCAGTTCAACATAGGCGCCTTCGCCGAACCCCCAGACATGCAGGGTTTCACCGAAATCGGTGTCGGCCTGGGCAATCTCGAAGGCCGTCGCCGGATCGGCCAGCCCGGCAAAACCCACTGTCGAATTGATGACAAAGCGCAGCACCGCGATGCCGGTCTGTTCAAGATCGCCCTGCAACAGTGAATTGACCGCAACCGCAGGCATTCCCAGATTGTCGGCGAAATGGCCGACACTGTCCAGCATGGGCGCGGGAACGACGCTGGAATAGCCCTTGGATGCGGGTCCGAAGAACACCTTGTCCACGGCCGTGTTCAGCTTGTGAATCTGGCGGTTGGTCCGCTCATAGGGGTCGAAGATCTCGCCGCCGGCCTCCTGTTCGGGCGTTGGCGTGGCGCAGCCGCCCGGCAGGAGTACGGCCAGCACGAGACAGGCCGCCACGGCAAATCGTCGATTCATATGCATCGGTTTCCCGGTCCAATCGTCATTTCCGGCTTCAACATCGGAATCCGCGCCTGTAGAACTGCGGGGCGGTGCAAGCAAGATTGGCGTTCACATATTGCATTTGCGGCGGTATTGAAACAGGTCGCCGGCAATCTTGGCGTATTCGTGCCCTGCCGCCGATTGCGCCGGATTGCGGCGAAAGCTTGTAAGAGGACACGGTGGCGACAGACACGAGATTCGGACGCGAGGAACTTCGCCGGGCCCGCCGCCAGCACCGCCCGCTCTACTGGTTCGTGGGCGCCTTCAGCTTCTTTGCCAACCTTCTCATGCTGACCGGCCCGCTTTACATGTTGCAGGTCTATGACAGGGTGTTGGGCAGCCGCTCGGAGGAGACGCTGGTGGCGCTGACGCTGCTGGTGGCGTTCCTTTACGGCGTGATGGGAATTCTCGACTATTCCCGCGGCCGAATCATGGCCCGTGTGGGGGCGCGGTTTCAGGCGGCGCTGGATCACCGGGTGTTTGACGCGATGATCCGCCGGTCGGCGGTATCCAACGACCCGAATGCACAGACCGGGCTGGTCGATCTGGAATCGATCCAGCGGCTGATTTCCTCGCCGGTGCTGATGGCGGTGTTCGACCTGCCCTGGACTCCGGTGTTTCTGGCCGGGATCATGATCTTCCATCCCTGGCTGGGGTTTCTGGCACTGGGCGGGGGCGGCTTCCTGATCTTCATCACGCTGCTCAACCAGCTGTTTTCGCGCGGGCCGATGCTCAAGGCCAGCCTGTCGTCGCACCGCGCCGGGCTGATGTCGGAAGAGATCCGGACCGAATCCGAAATGATCCAGTCGATGGGGATGCGCTACGCCGCCTTCCGGCGCTGGAAGAAACAGCGCGACGAATCGCTGGTCGAAAGCGTGGCGTCGGGCGATGTCGGGGGTACCTTTTCGACGACGACCAAGACGCTGCGGATGTTCCTTCAATCGGCGATGCTGGGGCTGGGCGCCTATCTGGTGTTGCAGGGTGAGGTGACGCCGGGGGTGATGATCGCCGCGTCGATCCTGCTGGGGCGGGCACTGGCGCCCATCGAACTGACCATCGGCCAGTGGCCGATGGTGCAGCGTGCAGCGAAAGGCTGGTCGAGTCTGGCCGAGCTTCTGAGCGTGGTCCGCCCCGAAGCCGAACGAACCGCGCTGCCCAGGCCCGAGGCGCGGCTCAACGTGCAGGCGCTGACGGTGGTGCCGCCGGGTGACACGCGCGCACAACTCAAGACAGTCAGCTTTCGCGTCGATCCGGGGCAGGCATTGGGTGTGATCGGCCCGTCGGGGTCGGGCAAATCCACCCTGGCGCGGGCTCTCACCGGCGTCTGGCGCCCGGCTGGCGGCTCCATCAGGCTGGACGGTGCGACGCTGGATCAGTACGCGCCCGAGGTTCTGGGCACGCATATCGGCTATCTGCCCCAGCGCGTGCAACTGTTCGAAGGCACCATCGCCGAAAATATCGCCCGGCTCGACCCCGAACCGGACGCGGAAAAGGTGGTGGCGGCGGCGCAGAAGGCCGCGGCACACGAGATGATCCTGCAATTTCCGGATGGCTACGACACCAGGGTCAAGGCCGGGGGCGGTCGGCTGTCGGGCGGGCAGATGCAGCGCATTGCGCTGGCCCGGGCGCTTTACGGCGATCCGGTGATCGTGATCCTGGACGAACCAAACTCGAACCTCGACAACGAAGGTTCGATGGCGCTGAACCGCGCCATCCGGCAGATCAAGGCCGAGGGCCGGTCGGTCCTGATCATGGCCCACCGCCCGGCGGCGATTCAGGAATGCGACACGCTGATCGTGCTCGATCACGGCGCGCTCACCGCGTTCGGCCCGAAGGACAAGGTCTTGCGCGAGATGGTCACGAACCACGAAAAGCTGCAAAAGGCCGCCGTCGGAGGTGTGCGATGAGCGAACGTACCTGGTCGGCGCGCGGTCCGGTCCTGTTCGGTCTGTTCGGGTTGCTGATCCTGGTGGGCTTTTTCGGAACCTGGGCGGTGATGTCGCAGATCGCGGGCGCCATCGTCGCCGGCGCCCGGATCGAGGTGGACCGCAACCGTCAGGTGGTACAGCACCCCGATGGCGGCGTGGTGGCCGAGATTCTGGTGGAAGAAGGTGACGTGGTCGAGATGGGCGATATCCTGATCCGCCTCGATTCCAAGCTGCTGCATTCCGAACTGCTGATTGTCGAGGGTCAGCTATTCGAACTGATGGCACGGCGCGGCCGGCTCGAAGCGGAACGTGAAGAAACCGATGCCATCACCTTCGATCCCGAACTGCTTGCGGCGGCGGGAAACCGTGCCGATGTGGCCGAACTGATCGAGGGGCAGAAACGGCTGTTCGAGGCGCGCCGCGACTCCAGATCCAAGGAAGTCGAACAGCTTCGAAAACGCCGCGGCCAGATCCGCAACCAGATCGAAGGAATTTCCGCCCAGCAGGCATCTCTGGAAACCCAGCTTGACCTGATCGAGGAAGAACTGAAGAACCAGCAATCCCTGCTGGATCGTGGGTTGGCGCAGGCCGCGACGGTTCTGAACCTGCGGCGTACCACGGCCAATCTGGACGGCACGCTTGGCGAACTCGCCGCCAGCAAGGCCCAGGCCGAAGGCCGCATAACCGAGATCGAGATCGAGATACTCAAGCAACGCTCGGCACAGCGCGAGGAGGCGATCGCGCGGCTGCGCGATCTGCGCTCGCGCGAACTGGAACTGGCCGAACAGCGCCGGTCGCTGCGCGAACGCCAGAACCGGCTGGACATAACGGCGCCCGTTTCGGGTATCGTCTATGGCCTTCAGGTCCACACGCCGCGGTCGGTCATTCGTGCCGCCGATCCGGTCCTGTTTCTTGTGCCCCAGGACAGGCCGCTTGTGATAGCGGCGCGAGTCGATCCGCTTCATGTCGACGAGATCTCGGTGGGCCAGCCTGTGATCGTTCACCTGTCGGCGCTGGACCGGCGCCAGACACCGGAACTGAACGGCACCGTCTCCAAGATCTCGGCAGATGCCTTCGACGACCAGAATCGCGGCATGTCGTACTATCGCGCCGAGATCGTGTTGAACGAGGGCGAAACCGACCGTCTGCCCGAAGGTTCGATCCTGCTGCCCGGAATGCCGGTCGAAGCCTTCATCCGCACGCAGGACCGCTCGCCGCTGACCTATCTCGTCAAGCCGCTGACCGACTATTTCAAGAAGGCGTTCCGCGAATCCTGACGCCCCACAGGCGCGCCGGTGCGACCGCGAACCGCCGAATCGTGCCCCGGGGGCTTTCCGCCGCCGCTCAACGCGGATAGCGTCCCGCAAAAGCGCGGCCAACGGAGAGACGTGAAGCATGAGCATTCAAGGCAGACTGGCAGAGATGGGCATAAGACTGCCCGACGCCCCGGCCCCGGCGGCCAACTATGTGCCGTTCGTCAGGGTGGGCGATATCGTCTATGTATCAGGGCAGATCTCGAACGACGAAAACGGGCTGATCCTGGGCAAGCTGGGCGAGAACATGGATGTCGAGGCCGGGGCGGCGGCGGCACGCCGCTGCGCGATCAACCTGCTGGCCCAGGTGCGGGCCGCGTGCGAGGGCGACCTGGACCGCCTGGTGCGGGTCGTCAAGCTGACCGGATTCGTCAATTCGACCGCCGGGTTCACCGACCAGCCCAAGGTCGTCAACGGCGCGTCCGACTTCCTGGTCGAGGTGTTGGGCGATGCCGGGAGGCACGCGCGCTCGGCGGTGTCGGCGGCGGCCTTGCCGCTGGGCGTTGCCGTCGAGATAGAGGGCATCTTTCAGGTCCGATGATCCCGCCGCTGCCCGGTACTTTCCTTGGCGCGCCGATTGCGCATCGCGCCCTGCACGACCGCGCCAGGGGCCGCCCCGAAAACAGTCGCGCGGCGGTTCGCGCGGCGGTGGCTGCCGGGTACGGGATCGAGATCGACCTGCAAATCAGTGCCGACGGGCAGGCGCTGGTGTTTCACGACTCCGATCTGATGCGCCTGACCGGCCGGCCCGGTTCGGTCCGGTCCCTGAGTGCCCGGCAGGCCGGGGCGGTCCCGCTGCTGCATGGCGACGGCGAGGGCATCCCGACCCTGAACGAGGTGTTGGAGATCGTCGCCGGGCAGGTGGCATTGCTGATCGAGATCAAGGATCAGACGGGATCCGGCGGGCCGGGAATCGGGCCGCTGGAAGCGGCTGTCGTGCGCGCTCTCGGCGGCTATGCGGGGCCGGTGGCGGTGATGTCCTTCAACCCGCTGGCGGTGGCGGAAATGGCGCGGATCGCGCCCGGCGTCGCGCGTGGCCTTGTGACCTGTTCGTGGGATGACCCGGAAGACCGGGCCGGCCTGGACCCGGCCACTATCGCGCGGCTTCGCGCGATCGCCGATTTCGAACCGGCGGGGGCCGCCTTCATCAGCCACGAGGCCGCGGACCTGACCCGCCCCCGCGTCGCCGCGCTGCGCGCGGGCGGCGTGCCCGTGCTGTGCTGGACCATCCGTTCGCCCGGGCAGGAACGCGCCGCCCGCCGCCACGCCGACAACATCACCTTCGAGGACTATCTTGCCGCCCTTCCGGCTTGACCCCCGTTGAGGCGGGGCCACATGGGTCGGGGGCGGGCGGGAACGACATGGATCAGGCACCAATCGAAATTTCAACGCTGAACTCGCTGTCGCGGATCGCGGCAGAGCAATGGGACGCCTGCGCCTGCCCCGAGGTGGCGGAAGGCGGGCGGCCCGCCGACCCGTTCACCACGCACCGGTTCCTGATGGCGCTCGAGGACAGCGGGTCGGTGGGGCCTGGCACCGGCTGGCAGCCGCAATATCTGACGGCCCGTCTGGATGGGCAATTGATCGCCTGCGCGCCGATGTACGCGAAATCGCACAGTCAGGGCGAATACATTTTCGATCATTCCTGGGCACATGCCTTCGAACGGGCCGGCGGGCGATACTATCCCAAGCTTCAGATCGCCGTACCCTTCACGCCCGCAACCGGGCGGCGGTTTCTGGTGCGTCCCGGATATGAGGAGGTCGGACAACGGGCGCTGGTGCAGGGGGCGGTGCAGCTTGCCCGGGCCAACGACCTGTCGTCGCTGCACGTCACGTTCTGCACCGAAGGCGAGGCAGAGGCGGGCGAGGCAATGGCGCTGATGCGCCGCGAAAGCCAGCAGTTCCACTGGGAGAACCGCGGCTACAGCGATTTCGACGCTTTCCTGGCCGATCTGTCGTCGCGCAAGCGCAAGGCCATCCGCCGCGAACGCGCGGCGGCGGCCGGATTCGGCGGCACCGTCAGGGTGCTGAGCGGCGACGACCTGCGCCCCGAACACTGGGATGCGTTCTGGACCTTCTATCAGGATACCGGCGCGCGTAAATGGGGGGCGCCCTATCTGACACGCGCGTTCTTCGATCTGGCACAGGACCGTCTGCGCGACGATATCGCCCTTGTTCTGGCGATCCGCGAGGGGCGCGCCATCGCCGGCGCGCTGAACTTCATCGGCCGGAAGGCGTTGTTCGGCCGATACTGGGGGTGCGTCGAACAGCACCCGTTCCTGCATTTCGAACTGTGCTACTATCGCGCCATCGAACTGGCCATGGCGCTGGGGCTGGCTCGGGTCGAGGCGGGAGCGCAGGGCGAACACAAGCTGGCGCGCGGCTATCTGCCGGTGCGCACGCACAGCCTGCACTGGGTTGCCGATCCGGGATTTGCACGCGCGGTTGCCCGCTATCTGGAAGCCGAACGCGCGGCGGTGGGCGAAGAGATCGAGATACTGACCGAGTACGGTCCGTTCAGGAAATGCGAGGGAGGCGAACAACCATGAGCGAACGCTTGTCCGACGAGGGCCGGGCCCTGCTTCTGGAACCGCTGACGAAGAACGGCTGGAGTCTGCTTGAGGATCGTGACGCCATCGCCAAGACCTTCCGCTTTGACAATTTCGTCGAGGCATTCGGCTGGATGACGCGGGTGGCCCTGTGGGCTGAAAAATGGAACCATCACCCGGAATGGAGCAATGTCTACAAGACGGTCGAAGTGGTGCTGAGCACCCACGACGTCGGCGGCCTCAGCGCGCTGGATGCCAAGCTGGCGCGCAAGATGGACAGCTTGGTCTGACCTCTCCGCCCGGCACGCCCCCGCCGGGGCGGGCGCGTGCCGGGCGGCGGGTTTCACCCCATGCTGGCCAGCAACCCCTCGCCGGCCGAGATTTCGCAGGCTCCCGGGCTTTCCTCGGCGTTCATCTGCTTTACCTCTCCATCCTCGACCAGCATCGCATAGCGCGCCGAGCGGGCCAGCAGGCCGGCCGGGGGGGCGTCGATGCGCATGCCGATCGACTCGGTGAAGGAACAGCCGGGATCCGACAACATGGTGATGCCCGCCGCGCTGGCGCCGGTCGTCTCGCCCCAGGCTTTCATCACGAAGGGATCGTTGACCGCAACGCAGACGATCTCGTCAACACCCTTTGCGGCCAGCTTGTCACGGGTGCGGATGAAACTGGGAACATGCGCCGAATGACAGGTCGGGGTATAGGCGCCGGGTACGGCGAAGATCACCACCTTGCGGCCCTTCAGCTTGTCGGCGAGCGTCACCGCTTCGGGGCCGTTTTCGCCGATCTGCATCAATGTCGCCTCGGGCAGGCGGTCGCCGATCTTAATCGTCATGATTATCTTGCCTCTTGGAATTGCGTTTCCGATGGGTGCGAATATAGGCTCGCGCGGGAGCGTGACCATTGTTTTTTCGGAAGGTGGCCGGGAGATGAGCCATATCGTCGTGATCGGGGCCGGGCAGGCCGGTGCCTCGCTGGTGGCGCGGCTGCGCAAGGACGGATTCGCAGGCGCGATTACCCTGATCGGTGCGGAACCGGTGCCGCCCTATCAGCGCCCGCCGTTGTCCAAGGGCTACCTGCTGGGCGACATGTCGGCCGAGCGGCTGTTCCTGCGCCCCGAGAGCTATTACGGCGACCAGGATATCGACCTGTGGCTGGGCCATCCGGTCACGGCTGTCGACACAAGGGCCAGAACCGTGACCGCCGGCGGCAAGATCATCGCCTGGGATGGGCTGGTGCTGACAACGGGGTCGGATCCGCGCCATCTTCCGGCAGCGATCGGTGGCGATCTGGAAGGGGTCTTTTCGGTTCGTTCCCTCGCCGATATCGACGCGATGGCGCCCCGCGTTGTCGAAGGCGCGCGTGCGCTGATCGTAGGGGGTGGCTATATCGGGCTGGAGGCGGCGGCGGTCTGCGCCAGTCGCGGTGTGCAGGTAACGCTGGTGGAAAACGCCCCCCGCATCCTGCAACGGGTCGCCGCGTCCGAGACCAGCGACTATTTCCGCGCCCTGCATCGCGAGCATGGCGTCGACATCCGCGAAGGCACCGCCCTGGACCGGCTGACGGCCGAGGGCCGGCGCGTCAGCGGCGCGGTTCTGGGCGACGGCAGCGAGATCGCTGCCGATTTCGTAATCGTCGGGATCGGTATCGCTCCATCGGTCGCGTTGGCGGCCACGGCCGGTCTGAAGATAGAGAACGGCATCGCGGTGGATGCGCTGGGCCGTTGCTCTGCGCCCGATATCTGGGCGGCGGGAGATTGCGCCTCGTTTCCCTATCGTGGCGGCCGGCTGCGGCTGGAAAGCGTGCCCAACGCCATCGACATGGCCGAATGCGTGGCCGGCAACATTATGGGCGCCGGGGTGGAATATGTGCCCAAGCCCTGGTTCTGGTCGGATCAATACGACGTGAAGTTGCAGATCGCCGGGCTGAATGCCGGATATGACCGCGTCGTGACCCGCCCGGGCGATGGGCGGACGGCATCGTTCTGGTACTACGGGGGCGACCGGCTGCTGGCGGTGGATGCGATGAACGATCCGCGCGCCTACATGATCGGCAAGCGGCTGATCGAGGCGCGGCGCAGTGCCGATGCGGCGCTGGTTGCCGACCCGGGCGCCGACCTCAAGGCGCTGCTGAAGCCGTGAGGATCATCGCCGGGCGGTTCCGTGGGCGCAGGCTGGCCTCCGTCGGCAAGGGCGATGCGGGGGCGCATCTGCGCCCCACCGCCGACCGGGTGCGCGAAAGCCTGTTCAACGTGCTGGCCGGATATGGCGCTTGCGAGGGCGCGCGGGTGCTCGATCTGTTCGCGGGTACCGGCGCGCTGGGGCTTGAGGCGCTGTCGCGCGGCGCGGCGCATGTCACTTTCGTCGAGTCCGGGCGTGTGGCGCAAGGGCTGATCGGGCGCAATGTCGACCTGACCGGCAGCGCCGCGCAGACCGTCCTGTTGCGTTGCGACGCGACCAGGCCGGGGCACAACCCCGGCGAACCGTTCGATCTGGTGTTTCTTGACCCGCCATATGGCAAGGGGCTGGGGGAAAGGGCGCTGTCGGCGGCGAAGGAAGGCGGCTGGCTCGCCCCCGGCGCGCTGGCGGTGTGCGAGGAGAACGCGGCGATGCCGCCGCCGCCGGGATGCACCTTGCTGGATCAGCGCCGCTATGGCGATACCTGGGTCACGATCATGGCGTATCCGTGACCGGCCAGGCCGTTGAATGCCGCCCCGGATGCGGCGGCGGGCCGTTCCTGGCAGCCAGCGGGGAAAATCCGCCCGTCATTCCCCGTAGGTCGGATGGAACCGGCCGGCCGGCGACAGGGTGAAGATCTCGGCGCCCTCCGAAGTCACCCCGACCGAATGCTCGAACTGGGCCGAAAGTGACTTGTCGCGTGTCACGGCCGTCCAGTCGTCGGCCAGGGTTTTGGTTTCGGGGCGGCCGAGGTTGATCATCGGCTCGATGGTAAAGAACATGCCTTCTTCCAGTACCGCACCGGTTCCGGGGCGGCCGTAATGCAGTACGTTGGGCGGCGCGTGGAACACCCGGCCCAACCCGTGACCGCAGAAATCGCGCACCACGCTCATCCGCTGCGCCTCGGCATAGCTCTGGATGGCGTGGCCGATATCGCCGAACGTTTTGCCCGGGCGCACCGCTTCGATGCCCTTCATCAGCGAGTCGTGTGTGACCTGGATCAGACGCTCGGCCTTGCGCGGCAGTTTGCCCGCCACATACATCCGGCTGGTATCGCCGAACCAGCCATCGACGATCACCGTGACGTCGATATTCAGAATGTCGCCGTCCTTCAGCGTCTTGTCGCCGGGAATACCGTGGCAGACGACATGGTTGACGCTGATGCAACTGGCGTGGCGATAGCCCTTGTAGCCGATGGTCGCGGATTTGGCGCCCGAAGCCTCGACCATCTCGGCGATGATGCGGTCGATCTCCTGCGTGGTCTGGCCGACGAATACATGCTCCGCGATGTCGTCCAGAATGCGCGCCGCAACCGCACCGGCGGTATGCATGCCGGCGAAGTCGGCCGGTTCGTAGATGCGGATGCCGTCCCGTGTCAGACGGCCGCGGGTATTGTTCTTCACGCGAGGCTCCATTCTCTGCCTTTTGCGGAATTTAGGCCGCTTGGGCGCAAAGCGCCAGAGGGTGCGGCGACCGGCGGTGATTGTCCGGCGCGGACCTGTCCCTGAAATGACGTGAATGGCCGGTCCCGGTGGCCGTTCCCGTCGCGCTGTTCCCGGGTTTAGGCGGGGGCGGCCACGGGCAAGGGCGCGCCGAGTTCGACCGCCCGGGGCGATATCGTACAGCCGAACGCCAGGCTCTCGACCCCGGCCGCCGTGGCGTCGCGGAATGCCGCCGCATAGGCCGGGTCGATGTCGTGCGCCAGGGTGAACCGCGCGGTATCGGTGCGCTGCACAAGGTACAGCATGACCGCGCGGTGCCCCGCCTGTGCCATGCGGGCCAGTTCGTTCAGATGCCGCGTTCCCCGCGCCGTCACGCTGTCGGGAAACTCGGCCAGCCCCGGCGTCCGCGAAAGCGTCACGCTCTTGACCTCGACATAGGCATCGCGCAACCCCGGCTGGGTCAGCAGGAAATCGACGCGGCTGTTTTTGCCGTATGCGACCTCGGCACGCACCGTGGCGTATTGCGCCAGCGGTTCCACCGCGCCGGCCTGCAACGCGGCGCGCAGCGCGCGGTTGGGCAGCGAGGTATCGACACCAGTGAAATGGCCGTTCTCGTGATCCACCAGGCGCCAGCCGAATTTCAGTTTCTTGCGGGGGTCGTCATTGGGTTCGAGCCAGATTTTCGTGCCCGGCTCTGCCAGCCCCAGCATCGAACCGGGATTGGCGCAATGGGCCACCACATCGCGACCGTCCTGCAACCGGCAATCGGCCAGAAATCGCTTGTAGCGGCGGATCAGCCGGGCCGGTACAAGGGGGGTTTGAAAGCGCATGATCCGCGGCCTATACCTGCCCGCGGCACCATTCAAGGAGTCATGTCATGGCCAATCCCACCGCCGCGATGCTGGTGATCGGGGACGAGATTCTTTCCGGCCGGACCCGCGATGCCAACATGCACCATCTGGCGGGCGAACTGACCAGCCATGGCATCGACCTGAAAGAGGTGCGCGTGGTCAGCGACGATGCGGGCGCGATCGGTGCGGCGGTGCGGGCACTTGCGGACAGCCATGACCACGTCTTCACCTCGGGCGGCATCGGGCCGACCCATGACGACATCACCGCCGACAGCATCGCCGCGGCGTTCGACACCCGGATCGGTGTGCGCGAAGATGCACGCGCGATCCTTGCGACGCATTACGAAAAGACCGGCATGACGATGAACGACGCGCGGCTGCGCATGGCGCGCGTTCCCGATGGCGCCCAACTGATCGAAAACCCGGTTTCCGCCGCGCCCGGATTCACCTTGCGCAACGTGCACGTGATGGCGGGTGTGCCGGCGATTTTCAAGGCAATGGTCGCCAGCGTGCTGCCTACCCTGACAGGCGGCGCGCCGCTTTTGTCGCATACCTTGCGCGTCATGCGCGGAGAGGGCGATATCGCGGCCACGCTTGCCGCAATTGCCGGCGCTTTTCCCGATCTTTCGATCGGCTGCTATCCGTTCCAGAAGGATGGTGCGTTCGGGGCCAATATCGTGGTGCGCGGCAGCGATGGCGCGCGGGTCGGTGCGGCGATGACCCGGCTCGCGAAAGACCTGGACGCGTGAGCCGCGCCGATCTGGATCTCGGCGCGCTGATGGACGGCACCTGGCCGGCGGCGCGCTATGAAAGGGTTGGCCCCTTTACCCTGCGCGAGGGCCGCGGCGGCGGCAGCCGCGTTTCGGCGGCGACCCTGGACAACACAGACCCCGCCATGCCGCGGAGCGATGCGATCGAACCCGTGCAGATCGACGCCGCCGAAGCGGCGATGTACGCCATGGGCCAGACCCCGCTGTTCATGATCCGACCGGGCGACGCGGCGCTTGACGCGCAGCTGGATTCGCGCGGATACGAGCTTTTCGATCCGGTGATCGCCTATGCCTGCCCGGTGGCGCAACTGACCGGCATTCCGCTGCCGCGGGTCACGGCCTTTGCCATCTGGGAACCGCTGGCCATCATGCGCGAAATCTGGGATTCGGGCGGCATCGGCCCGGCGCGCCTGGCGGTGATGGATCGGGCCGCAGGGCCAAAAACGGGGTTGCTGGGACGGTGGGACGAAAAACCCGGTGGCGTGGCGTTCGTGGCGGTACACGACGGCGCGGCGATGCTGCATGCGCTGGAAATCCTGCCCCATCAACGTAAGAAGGGCCTGGGCAAATGGATGCTGCGCGGTGCCGCGTTCTGGGCGGCCGAGAACGGCGCCGATAGGCTCGCCGTGGTCTGCACCCGTGCCAATGCCGGTGCCAACGCCCTATATGCTTCCCTAGGCATGTCGGTTGTGGGACAGTACCATTATCGGCGAAACACAACATGGAAAGACAGCCCGTGACCGACCGGAAACCGCCCACCGCCCTCGACCTGCCAATGGTCGATCCGTTGCCCGAGGCGACGCAGAAGTATTTCGACATATGCACCGAGAAACTGGGCATGATTCCCAATGTCCTGAAAGCGAACGCCTTCAATATCGACAAGCTGAACGCCTTCACGACGATGTACAACGACCTGATGCTTGCCCCCAGCGCGCTGAGCAAGCTGGAACGCGAGATGATCGCGGTGGTGGTGTCGTCGATAAACAAGTGCTTCTACTGCCTGGTGGCGCATGGTGCGGCGGTGCGGCAGTTGTCGGGCGACCCGACCCTGGGCGAGATGCTGGTGATGAACTATCGTGTCGCGCCTCTGGAGGCGCGCCAGCGCGCGATGCTGGATTTTGCCGCGCTCATGACCACTGCCAGCGCAACCATAGAGGAATCCGACCGCCAGGCGCTGCGAGATGTCGGATTTACGGACCGCGACATCTGGGATATCGCCAATGTCGCCGGTTTCTTCAACATGACCAACCGCGTCGCAAGCGCCACGGCAATGCTGCCGAACGAGGAGTATCACGCGCAATTCAGATGATTCGCGCCACACTTGCACTGAGTGCCTTGCTCGTTGCGCCGTCGGCCCTGACGGCGGAGCAGGGGTTGCCGCAGGGGGCGCGGCTGTTGTCGGACTGGTCCAGCCCGCTGGACAGCTACGAGTTGCCGATGGCCGCCTTCACCGGTTCCGCGGTGCCTTCGCGGCGCTTCGAGGGGCGGCTTGAGCGGCGCACCTGGCGCATCCCTGGCAGCCCGGGCACGACGCTGCAAATCCTTGCGCCGCTGCGTGAACAGATCGGCGCCGATGGCTACGAGATCGTGTTCGAATGCGCCGATACCGAATGCGGCGGCTTTGATTTCCGCTTTGCCGTCGATGTGGCGCCAGCCCCGGACATGTATGTAAACCTGCGCGACTTCCGGTTTCTCTCGGCAATCCGTGGCGAGGACAGCGCGCTGAGCCTGCTGGTCAGCGTCAGCCCGACCGCCGCCTATGTTCAGGAGATCCGGGCAATGCCGGCGGGCAAGTAGCGGCCAGCGCACGAGCCACGAGGCCCGTTGAGGCTGGCGGCCCCATGCGACAGCCGGAATCCGCAGGTCGGGAAACCGGGCGCAGCGGACGAAAATGCCCCCGTGGCCGGTTTGATCCGAACACGGGGGAGTCGGGTTGCCAAGGGGAAGCAACGTGGAACCTGATCGGGCCGCTACCAGTCGGTCGGCCCCTTCTCGGCGAAGGAATGCACGAGAAAATCAATGAAGGCGCGCACCTTGGGCTGCGTGAAGCGGCCCGGAGGATAGACAGCGAAGATGCCCTGAGTTTCGACCGGGAGCGTCGGCATGGCGTCTTCGACTTGGCCCTTGGCCATTGCGTCATAATAGAGATAGCTGGGCAGATAGGCGATGCCGAGCCCCGATATGGCGGCGTTCAGCAGCGACTGCCCGTCATTGACCGACAACCAGCCCGCCGTCCGCACCTGGCGCTTTTCGCCCGACGGCGCGGTCAGTTTCCACACGCTGCCGCTGGACTGGTTCGAATAGTGCAACAGCTTGTGGTCGTTCAGTTCGTCGATCTTCTGGGGCCGGCCGTACCTGGCGAAATATGAGGGCGCCGCGATCATCCGTTTGGTGGTTTCGGTCAGCTTGCGGGCGCGCAGGGTGCTGTCTTCCAGTTCTCCGATGCGCACGGCCAGGTCGAAGCCTTCGGAAATCAGTTCTACATAGCGGTTGTTCAGCACCATGTTGACGGTGATTTCGGGAAACTCCGCCAGGAACTCGGACAGGACCGGCGACAAGTGATTGACGCCGAAATCGGTGGCGACGCTGATCCGCAGCAGGCCCGAGGGCGCCGATTGCATGGATGTGACCAGCGCGTCGGCCTCGCCCGCGTCGTTCAGTACGCGGCGGGCGCGATCATAGTATGCCAGGCCGATTTCGGTGGGCGATACGCGCCGGGTGGTGCGGTTCAGCAGCCGCGCCCCAAGCCGCGCCTCCAGGCTCGAGACGTGCTTGGAAACGGCGGATTTGGAAATGCCCATCTTCTTTGCGGCATCCGTGAACCCGCCCTGATCCACGACGTTGGCAAAGGCTTCCATTTCGGTCAGGCGGTCCATGCTCGATATCCTGCTGTTTTCTCTTTCGTCAGCTTATCGTCGGCAAAAGGGGCAAGAACGCGGCGCCGTTGGGATAATATCGGGGTTTTGTAGCGGATCGTTCGTGGCATGGAAACAAGGGGGAAGGGTTGAAAGGGCTCAGAACCCGAGTTCGGCGGCCAGGATCCACAACGGCAGGCTTATCGCGCTAAGCAGGGTCGATTGCGCGATCAGGGTCGCGACCAGTTCGCGGTCGGCCCCGAATCCCGAGGCCAGGACATGCGCCGCCGACGCGGTCGGAAGCGCCGAGAACAGGATCAGCACCGAGGCCATCGCGGGATCGGCGCCCAGCAGCTTGCAGCCCGCGAAGGTCAGTGCGGGCAGGGCAACCAGCTTTGTGGTGCAGATATAGGCGTCAAATGGCGTCAGCCGTGCCAGCGCACCCCAATTCATCGTCGCGCCGACGGAAATCAGCGCGATCGGCAGGGCGGCCTGCGCCAGCATGCTCAGCGGTGCCAGAACCGGCGCCGGGATCGTCCGGCCGCTCAGCCCCACCAGCACTCCGGCGATGCTGGCCAGAAGGAACGGGTTCAGGGCCACCTTCAGCACCGTGCCGCGAAACCCCAGGCTGCTGCCGCGCGACAGGGCGGAAACTGCGAACAGGTTGGCCACAGGCACAGCCATGCCCACCGCCACCGACAACAATGCCGCGTTGCCGCGGCTTAGCGAGGCCAGCGCGACAAAGCCCAGTGCGGTGTTGAAACGCCATGCTGTCTGCCAGGCGCCTGCGAAATCCAGAAACCGCGCCGGCCCCAGCCGCCGCGCGCCCCAGCCGATTACCAGCCCGGCCAGCAGGATCGTCCAGACCGCCGGGCCGATGCGGGCGAGGTCGGCCAGCGCGATCGGCCGGTCCGAGGCCGCGACGAACAGCAGGGCGGGAAACAGGATCTCGAAATTGAGCCGGTCGAGTCCCAGCCAGGCATTCGCCGACAACCGCTTGCGCAACAGCCCGCCAAGCGCCACCAGCAGAAAGACGGGCGCCAGCCCAACAAGGATGGCGCCAAAGATCATGGGAACCCGGCCCCGCCGCTCACAGAAGCCGCAGCCATTTCAGGACAAGCACGCAGAGCGCACCCAGCATCGCAAGACCGGCGCACAGGATAGCGAAGGCCGCCGGATGCGCCAGCCCCGGCATGCCGCCGACATTGACCCCGAACAGCCCGGCGACGAAACCCAGCGGCAGAAACACCGCCGCGACCAGCGACAAAACGTAGTTGTTACGCGCAAGCCGGGCGGTCATGGCGGCATGGCCGGCTTCCTGCAATGCCTCCAGCCGCGACTTGAGCGATGCCAGTTCCTCGACCGACAGCGCCATCAGGTTGACCGGCTCGCGCAGCGCGATGCGGTCGGTGCGCTCAAGCACCGGGGTTTCGGTCTGCATCAGACGGCTCAGCGCCTCGCCCTGTGGCGTCAGGTAACGCAGCATACGGATCACCTGCCGCCGGGGATCCTTCAGCGCGGAAAGGTCCGTGGCCTCGTCGCTGTCCTCGTAGAGCAGCTCCAGTTCCTCGGTGGTCTGGTCAAGCTCCAGCACCGTGTCGTGCACCCGCCGGGCCAACCCCTGAACCAGAGCAACCAGAAACGCCGCGACGCTGCCCGGCGCCCGGTTCCCGCGGCATTGGCCGGCAATGTCGTCCAGCGTGAACACCCGCATCTTGCGTACGGTCACGACCATACGGGCGGTGATCCACATGCGGATCGAAACCATCATGTCGGATTGCTGGCCGGGATTCAGGTTGATCGCCCGCAGGTTCAGGATCAACCCTTCGTTGAACGCATCGCAGCGCGGCCGGGTTTCGGCATGAAGCAGCGCGCCCGCAGGAATCTCGGGCAGGTTGGCCCGGCTCCAGTCGGGCAGGTCCGGGTCGGCCAGATCGAAATGGAACCAGCGAAAGGCGCCCGGGCCGGCCGGTTCCATGTCCCGGGCCGGTTCGGCCCGGCCGTCGGGCCAGATATCGAAGGCAAAGATCGGCATGCGCGGCAAGGCTCCCCGGTGATGCTGCCCGCGCTCTTATCAGCCCTACAGTGTTGCCGCCAGCCGCGTGCCCTGTTCGATGGCCCGCTTGGCGTCCAGTTCGGCGGCCACGTCGGCACCGCCGATCACATGGCAGCCGATGCCCCGGGCGATCAGCGCATCGGCCAGCGACCGTTCAGACACCTGGCCGGCGCACAGCACCACGGTATCGGCCTCGATCAGCGTCGGGTTCTCGCGCGACTCGCCAAAGCTGATGTGCAGGCCGGTTTCGTCGATGCGTTCGTAGTTGACGCCGCCGACGAACTCGACCCCCTTCATCCTGAGCGCGGCGCGGTGAATCCAGCCGGTCGTCTTGCCCAGCCGCTTGCCCAGCGGCTCGGACTTGCGCTGAAGCAGCGTCACCTGGCGTGCCGGTGGCTGTGGCTGCGGTCCTTCCGGTGCCAGGCCCGCGCGGTGTTCGGCCGGGTCGGTGACGCCCCATTCCTTCATCCATTCCGGCAGGTCGAGGGTTGGCGATACGCCCTCGTGCACCAGGAATTCGGACACGTCGAACCCGATACCGCCCGCGCCGATCACGGCCACGCGCTTGCCGACAGCTGCCTTGCCGCGCAGAACGTCGATGTAGTCCACGACGTTCGGGCCGTCCTGGCCCGGTATCTGCGGATCGCGCGGCAGCACGCCGGTCGCAATCACGACCTCGTCATAGCCGCCCAGGTCGTCGGCGCTCGCTTCGGTTCCGAGCTGCAGGTTGATGCCGGCCTCGGCCACCATTGTCGCGTACCATTCGACAAAGCCGCGAAACTCCTCCTTGCCCGGCACCTCCCTGGCCAGGTTGAACTGGCCGCCGATTTCATCCGCCTTGTCGAACAGGGTTACCCGATGCCCGCGTTGCGCCGCCGTCAGCGCCGTGGACAGACCCGCAGGCCCGGCCCCGACGATGGCCACGGTCTTTGCCGTTTCGGCCCTGCCGATCACCAGTTCGGTTTCGTGGCAGGCCGTGGGGTTGACCAGGCACGAGGTCAGCTTGCCGCCGAACGTATGGTCCAGACAGGCCTGGTTGCAGGCGATGCAGGGGGCGATGGTGGCGCCGCGCCCCGCCGCCGCCTTGGCCACGAAATGCGCATCCGCCAGCATCGGGCGCGCCATCGACACCATGTCGGCGCAACCGGAGGCAAGCACCTCCTCGGCCACTTCGGGCGTGTTGATCCGGTTGCTGGTGATGACGGGAATGCCGACCTTGCCCATCAGCTTTCGCGTGACCCAGGCAAAGGCGGCGCGGGGTACCGAGGTGGCGATGGTGGGAATGCGCGCCTCGTGCCAGCCGATGCCGGTGTTGAGGATGCTCGCGCCCGCCTTCTCGATCGCCTGCGCCAGTTGCACCACCTCGTCATGGGTCGATCCGTCCGGCACAAGGTCGATCATCGACAGGCGGTAGATGATGATGAAGTCGGTGCCGACCGCCTGCCGGGTGCGGGCCACGACCTCGAGCGGCAGGCGCATCCGGTTCTCGTAAGATCCGCCCCAGCGGTCGGTACGTTTGTTGGTGTGGGTCACGAGGAACTGGTTGAGAAAATACCCTTCCGATCCCATGATCTCGACGCCATCGTAGCCGGCGCGCTGCGCCAGCACTGCGGCGTTGACGATGTCCGAGATCTGCTTTTCGATCCCCTCCTCGTCCAGTTCGGTGGGCGCGAACGGAGAGATCGGCGACTTGATCGCGCTGGGCGCGACGCATTTCGGCCCATAGGCATAGCGGCCGGCATGCAGAACCTGCATGACGATCCTGCCGCCCGCCTCGTGCACACGATCGGTGATGATCGCATGGTTCTTCACGTCCTCGTCGGTGGTCATCATCGACGCGCCGGGCAGGATCGAGCCTTCGAGGTTCGGGCCGATGCCGCCCGTGACCATCAGGCCCACGCCGCCGCGCGCGCGCTCGGCATAGAACTCGGCCACCCGGTTCCAGTCGCGGGTTTCTTCGAGCCCGGTATGCATCGAACCCATCAGCACGCGGTTCTTCAGCGTGACAAAGCCCAGATCCAGCGGCGAAAGAAGGTGGGGGTAATCGTTCATGACAATCTCCGGTTTTTCGGCGCGACCTTTGCGTGACGTGCGCGTCATGTCACGCCGAACGCCGCGTCACGGACCGGCGCCAAAGCCCTGAGCGCGCGACCGGCACCCGTTCGGCCGGCCCCATGCAGGCCCGGCGGCAACGTAGGGTGCGCGCGTTGAGGTCAGATATGCAGCGGTTGGCCGAGGGCGGCCAGAACCGCCTCTTGCAGCGCCTCGCCCTGGGTCGGGTGAGCGTGGATCGTTTCTGCCACGTCTTCCAGCCGGGCGCCCATCTCGATCAGGGCGGCAAAGGCGGCGGCAAGTTCGGCCACGCCCGCACCCACCGCCTGAAGCCCGAGGATCAGGTGGTTGTCCTCGCGCGCCACGACGCGCACGAAGCCGGACTCGGCACCCAGCGTCATGGCGCGCCCGTTGGCGCGGAACGGGAAACTCGCGATCCTGACGGAATGGCCGGCGGAGCGTGCGGCTTGCGGGTCCAGCCCCGCGGTCACGATCTCGGGATCGGTAAAACAGATCGCGGGGATGCAGGCCTTGTCCCAGCCGCGCGAACGGCCGGCGGCGATCTCGGCCACCATTTCGCCCTGGGCCATGGCGCGGTGGGCCAGCATAGGTTCGCCGGTCACGTCGCCGATGGCAAACACGTCGCGCATCGAGGTGCGGCACTGTTCGTCCACGCGCAGGAAGCGGCCCGACATCGCCAGCGACAGTTCGTCCAGGCCCAGACCGCCGAAATTCGGCGACCGTCCGACCGTGACCAGCACCTTTTCGGCGGCGATCCGTTCGGTTGCGCCGCCGGTCTCGACGCTTAGCTTGCCCTTGGCGTGGCCGCTTGCGCGCGCGCCCGTCATCACGCGCACGCCCAGTTCCTTCAGCCTCGCGGCAACTGGTTTGCTCATATCGGCGTCATATAGCGGCAGAATGCTTGCCTCGGCCTCGACAATCGTGACCCTGGCACCCAGCTTGGCGAAGGCCATGCCGATCTCAAGCCCGATATAGCCGCCCCCGACAACCGCCAGCGTCTTGGGAACCGCCGTGAGCGCAAGGGCCTCGGTCGAGGACAGGATCGCGCCGCCGAACGGCAGGGCGGGCAATTCCACCGGGTGCGATCCGGTGGCGATGACGATGCGGCGTGCGGTCAGGCGCTGTTCGCCCATTTCCGAACGTATCGTTACGGTCTTGCCGTCGACAAACCGCGCCTCGCCCTGAATCGACTTGACGCCTGCCTTCTTCAAGAGTCCCGCCACACCGGAATTCAGCCGCGAAACGATGCCGTCCTTCCATTCCACGGTAGCGGCCAGGTCGATCCGGGGGTCGCTGACCGAGATCCCCAGCGCGCCGCCGTCGCGCGCCTGAAGCCGCGCGGCATGAAACAGCTCGGCGGCGTGGATCAGCGCCTTGGACGGAATGCAGCCCACGTTCAGACAGGTACCGCCCGGTCGGTTTCGTTCGACGATCACCGTTGAGACGCCACGCTGCCCAGCGCGGAGGGCGCAGACATAACCGCCGGGTCCGGCGCCGATCACCAGAAGATCCGTCTCGATGGGTTCCAATGGTCTATCCTTTCACGAACAGCAGCGCCGGCGTTTCCAGAAGGGACTTGAGTTTCTGCACGAACACCGCCGCGTCCCAGCCGTCGATCACCCGGTGATCGAAGGCGCAGGAAATGTTCATCATCCGGCGCGGCGCGAACCCGCTGCCGTCCCATACCGGGCGTATCTGCATCTTGTTGACGCCGACGATGGCGACCTCGGGGTAGTTGATGATCGGCGTGGTGGCGATGGCCCCCATCGGCCCCAGCGAGGTGATGGTGATGGTGGAACCCTTCAACTCGTCGCGCCCGGCGCGGGATTGACGGGCCGATTGCGCAAGGCGCGCCAGTTCGGCGCCCGCTTCCCACAGCGTCAGAGCCTCGACATGGCGCACCACGGGCACCACCAGCCCGCCGCCGGTCTGGGTGGCGATGCCGACATGCACGCCGCCGGACTTGCGCAGGATGCCCGCCTCGTCGTCGAAATGGGCGTTGATGCCGGGCTGTTCGGCTACCGCCTCGGCGATCGCAAGCATCAGGAAGGGCAGAATTGTCAGCTTGCCGCGGGTGCCGGCATGTTCGGTATTCAGCTTGCCGCGCAACGTCTCCAGATCGGTCATGTCGATCTCTTCGACGATGGTGATATGGGGAATGCGCGATTTCGACAGCGCCATGCGCTCGGCGATGCGTTTGCGCAGGCCGATGATCTTTTCCTCGGAGACCGACGTATCGGGGCGGCGCGCCGCGCTATCGCGTGCCGGCCCGTGTTCGAGAAACGTGCTCAGGTCGTCATGCGTGATACGCCCGGCCGGTCCGCTGCCCATCACCTGACGCAGATCGGCCCCCGCCTCGCGGGCGCGGCGGCGCACCGAAGGCGCGGCGAGCGGGCGCTCGCCCTCGCGGCGGCGCGCGGCGGGGCGGGGCAGGGGG
>JBKEDD010000006.1:0-7445 GCA_047975215.1 Jhaorihella sp. | reverse complement strand
CTTGTCTTCCAGTTCGATTTCCTTGGCCACGGTCACGCCGTCCTTGGTGATGCGCGGGGCGCCGAACGACTTGTCCAGTACCACGTTGCGGCCCTTGGGACCCAGCGTCACCTTGACCGCGTCGGCCAGGATGTTGACGCCCTTGAGCATCTTGTTGCGGGCGTCGGTCTCGAAGCGTACGTCTTTTGCGGACATTCTCGATCTCTCCTTGAATTTCGGTTGTCGGTTGGGATCAGGCCGCCTTGGCCTTCGCCTTGGTTTCGATGATGCCCAGGATGTCGGATTCCTTCATGATCAGCAGCTCTTCGCCGTCGATCGTGACTTCGGTGCCCGACCACTTGCCGAACAGGATCTTGTCGCCCTCGGCAACGGCCATCGCGATCAGTTCGCCGCTGTCCTTGCGCGCGCCCTCGCCGCAGGCCACCACGACGCCCTCGGCGGGCTTTTCCTTGGCGCTGTCGGGGATGATCAGGCCGCCCTTGGTCTTTTCGTCGCTTTCCACACGGCGCACCAGCACCCGGTCATGAAGTGGTTTGAATGCCATCTTTGCAGCTCCTTGAGGCTCAAAGGTTGTTGTTTGCAGACCCCCGCGGGGACCATTGGCACTCACCCCGGGCGAGTGACAACGAACGTGAGTTAGGGACAGGCCGCGCCCCTGTCAACAGCCCCGTGCGATAAAAATCGCCTCAATCCCCGTCCCAGCTGTAAGCCCAGTGTTTCAGCCCCTGGCGACCGCCCTCGGTCAGCGTGTAGAGGCCGAGCGAAACGCGACGGAACCAGCCATAGTGATTGTCCGCCATCAGCCGCGTGGCCGTCGCGACGCCGGTCGCCGCCGCCACGTCGCGGCCGCGCGACTGCCCGTGTTCGGCCAGATGCGCCGCTACCCGCAGCGCGTCCTGGCGATAGCCGGTGACGATTCCGTGTCGGGTCGCCCCGCCGTCGTTGGGGTCGCCGCGCAGCCGGTCGAACTCGCGCAGCAGCCGTTCGCGGCGCTTCTTCGACTTGCGCGGCGCGTAGGGCCCGGGGTCGCACAGCACTTCGGCCCGCCCGCAGGTGCGCACCACGATCAGCCCCAGGCCCAGCCGGCGGCACAGCGCCAGATTGTCCCTGAGCGACCGGCGCGCGGTCTTGCCCCCGGGGCGGGGCACCGCGACATAGACCAGATCGCTGATCGAAAGGCGCGCCACCGCCTGGTGGAACAGCCCCAGCGAAAAGCGCAGCTTCAATTCCACGATCACGGGCGGTTCATCGCCGCGCCGGGCCACGATGTCGGCAGCACCGACCTCGCCCTTGACGGTGTATCCCTGCCGCTCCAGCAGCGCCTTGACGGGCGCATACAGTTCCTGTTCCCGTGTCATGGTGGCCAGACTAGGCGATGCCTTCCCGCGCGTCCATTTCGCAGCCGATTGCGCCCGTGACATCGCCCCACCCTTTGCCTATAAGGCGCGCGAATTGCCCCCCAAACAGGACTCATCCGATGACCACGCTCGTTTTTGGCCACAAATCCCCCGACACCGATTCCACCGGCTCGCCCATCATCTGGGCGTGGTACATCAACGAGGTGAAGGGAGGCGATGCCGAAGCCGTGCTGCTGGGCGAACCGAATACCGAGGCCGCCTTCATGCTGAAACGCTGGGACGTTCCCACGCCGCGGATCATCGACGATGTCGCCGACGGGCAGGCCTGCGTGATCGTGGACACCAACAATCCCGCCGAATTGCCCGCCGGCATCAACCGCGCCGACGTGCGCGCGATCATCGACCACCACAAGCTGGCCGGCGGGCTTGAGACCAGGGGCCCGATCGACATCACCATCCGGCCCGTGGCCTGCACCGCCACGATCATGCACGACCTGATGGGCGAGGACGCAACCCGGATGCCCGACCGGGTCAAGGCCCTCATGCTGAGCTGCATCCTTTCGGACACGCTGGAATTCCGCAGCCCCACCACCACGCCGCGCGACCGCCAGGTGGCCGAGGCGCTGGCGCATGGCCTGGGCCTTTCGATCCCCGACTATGCCGCCGAGATGTTCGCGGCCAAGTCCGACGTGTCGTCGTTCTCGGATGCGCAACTGCTGCGGATGGACAGCAAGGAATATGCCATCGACGGAACGAGGTTCCGGGTTTCGGTGCTGGAAACCACATCTCCGGCTACTGTGCTGGAGCGCAAGGCCGGGCTGATCGGCAGCATGGCGCAGGTCGCCGCCGAGGACGGGGTCGATCAGGTGCTGCTGTTCGTGGTGGACATCCTCAACCAGCAATCCACCCTGCTTGTGCCCAACGATCTGGTACGCGGCGTTGCCGCCAGGAGCTTTGGCGCCGATGCCGACGGCGATGCCGTGGTGCTGCCCGGCGTCGTCAGCCGCAAGAAGCAGATCATACCCAACCTCAAGGTCTGAGCCGGTTCAGGCCCGCAAACCGCTTTTTCGTGCGCGCGATAGCGGGTATCTGGCAACCGATGCGCCTTTGGATCGCCGCCCTCTTGATGATCTGGCCCGCCGTGACGCGGGCCGACTGTGTCGTGCTGCTGCACGGGCTGGCGCGGACCGAGGCTTCGTTTGCGGTGATGGAACAGGTGCTGGAGGCCCGCGGCTATGCCGTGGTGCGGCAAGGATACCCCTCCACCGACCTGCCGATCCCCGATCTGGCCGAAAGCACCATCCCCGCCGGCGTCGCTGCCTGCGGGGATGCCGCGCGGGTGCATTTCGTGACGCATTCGATGGGCGGCATCCTGGTGCGGTACTGGCTGCGCGGGCGCAAGCCCGGCTGGCTGGGAAGGGTGGTGATGCTGGGGCCGCCCAACCAGGGCAGCGAACTGGTGGACGCGCTGGGCGACTGGGAGGTGTTCGGCCTGCTGAACGGCCCCGCCGGGATGCAACTGGGCACCGGCCCCGCCAGTCTGCCGCGCCGCCTGCCGCCGGTGGATTATCCGGTCGGCGTGATTGCCGGCGACCATTCGCTGAACCCGGTGTTCTCGGCCATCATAGACGGACCCGATGACGGCAAGGTCTCGGTCGCCTCGACCCGCGTGCAGGGCATGCGCGATCATATCGTGCTTCCGGTGACGCATACCTACATGATGAACAACCCCCGGGTGATCGCCCAGGCGGTGCATTTCATCGAGACCGGCCGGTTCGACCCGTCGATTTCCTGGCTGGATGCGGTGATGGGAACCATCGAGGAGCCATGCGGCGATACCGGCTGCGCGCCGCGCCCGGATGCGGCGCAACCGGCCCGCTGAGCGCCGGGGCGGGATTTGAGTATTTTCGACCAGAAAGAAGCGGCAGGTCAGGAAGCGGGCCGGATCACCCGGTTGACATGCCCCATCTTGCGCCCCGGGCGGCGCGTGGTCTTGCCATAAAGGTGCAGCGCCGTATCGGGCATGCGGGCCAGATCCGCCAGCCGGTCCATGTCGTCGCCGATCAGGTTTTCCATCACCACGTCCGAATGCCGGTGCCCGTCGCCGAGCGGCCAGCCGGCGATGGCGCGGATATGCTGTTCGAACTGGTCAACGGCACAGCCGTTCTGGGTCCAGTGGCCGGAATTGTGCACCCTCGGCGCGATCTCGTTGACGACCAGGCCCCGCGGCGTCACGAACAGTTCCACGGCCAGGACGCCGACATAATCGAGGGCGTTCAAAATGCGCGCCGCCAGCAGCACCGCGTCGCTGCGTTGCGCCGCGCTGAGGCGGGCGGGAACGGCGGTCGTGCGCAGGATGCCGTTTTCGTGGACGTTCTCGCCGGGGTCGAAGCAGGCGGTTTCGCCGCCCGGGCCGCGCGCCGCGATGACGGAAACCTCGTGGCTGAAGGCGACGAAGCCTTCGAGGATCGCCGGCGCATCGGCCATGTCCGCCCAGGCGGCCGCGGCGTCGTCGGGGCCGGTCAGCCTGATCTGCCCCTTGCCGTCATAGCCGAAGCGGCGGGTTTTCAGGATCGCCGGGGTGCCGGTTTCGGCGATCGCCCGGTTCAGGCCGGCAAGGCCGTCGACATCGGCGAAGGGTGCGGTTTGCAGCCCGAGACCGCGCAGGAAGGTCTTTTCGGTCAGCCTGTCCTGGCTGATCCGCAAAGCCTCGCGGCCCGGGCGGATCGGGCATTGCGCCTCGATCAGATCGAGCGCGGCGGTGGGGACGTTCTCGAACTCGTAGGTGACGACCTCGACCGAAGCGGCGAAGGCGCGCAGCGCCGCGGCGTCGTCCCAGGGGGCGGTGGTGACGCGGCTGGCCACCTGGCCCGCGGGCGGGTCATGGCCGGGGTCGTAGACATGGCAGCGCAGGCCGAGCCGTGCCGCGGCCATGGCCAGCATCCGGCCCAGCTGGCCGCCGCCGAGAATGCCGATCGCGGCGCCTTGCGCCAGGGGTTCAGTCATCGCGGGGCGTCTCCGGGATCGAGGCCGACAGCGCCGCGCGCCATGCCTCCAGCCGTTCGGCCAGGGCGGCATCGTCCAGGGCCAGGATCTGGGCAGCCATCAGCCCGGCATTGGCCGCACCCGCGGCGCCGATTGCCATGGTCGCGACCGGATAGCCGCGCGGCATCTGTACGATGGAATAAAGCGAATCGATGCCCGACAGCGCCCGTGTCTGCACCGGCACGCCGATCACCGGCAGGCGGGTCTTGGACGCCATCATGCCCGGCAGGTGCGCCGCCCCGCCGGCGCCGGCGACGATCACGCGCAGGCCGCGGCCGGCGGCGCTTTGGCCATATTCCCACAGCCGGTCGGGCGTGCGGTGCGCCGAGACAATGCGCGTCTCGTAGGGCACGGCCAGTTCGTCCAGTATCGCGGCGGCCTGCTGCATGGTCTGCCAGTCCGACTGGCTGCCCATGATGATGCCCACATGTGTTTCGGCCATGATGTTCGCCCTCGCCGGTGCAGAGCGCGCACTATAGCCAAAACCGGGGGGCGGGCAATGCGAAGCGGTGCCCGCCTGTGCGGTTTTCGCGCCCGTTCAGGCGATGATGTCGGGGGTAAGCCGGTCTTCGATCTGGGCTATCCTGTCCTTCAGGCGCAGCTTCTGCTTTTTCAGCCGCTTGACCGTTAGCTGGTCGGCGGTGCCGCGGTCCGTCAGGGCGGCGATGGCCTGGTCGAGATCGCTGTGTTGGCGCCGGAACACTTCCAGTTCGATGCGCAGCACGTCGTCGGTTTTCATGGACAGGTCGGACGGGGCGTTCATTGCGGCGACTCAGATCCTGTTGTTGTTGTTGGTTGTCAGGATACGTCGAAGGGCCGATTTCGCCTAGCCCTTGTTAAGCTGGCGTTTTCTTCCCATATTCTGGACAGGCGCGGTTGCCTGAACCGGGACCGCGCGAAACGTCGCTTTTGAAAAGGACGAATGACGTGTCGAAACTTACGCTTGCCTCGTATCCGCACATGCTTGGATTCGAGCAGTTGGAACGCCTTCTCGAACGCTCGGCCAAGTCGGGCAACGAAGGTTATCCGCCCTACAACATCGAACAGACCTCGGAGCATTCCTATCGCATCACGCTGGCGGTGGCCGGTTTCGGCGAGGATGATCTGTCGATCACGCTCGAGGATCGGCAACTGGTGATCCGCGGCCGCCAGCGCGAGGACGACGGGGGCCGCCTGTTCCTGCATCGCGGCATCGCCGCGCGGCAGTTCCAGCGCATGTTCGTGCTGGCCGACGGGGTCGAGGTCGGCGAGGCGGTGATCGAGAACGGCCTGCTGCATGTCGACCTGACCCGCGCCAGGCCGGATGCCGTGGTGCAGACGATCCAGATCAGAAAAGCCAGATCAGAGAGGGCCGAGCGATGAACACGCCATTCGATTTCAACACCGCGGGCCGCCGCATCGTCTATGTCAAGGCGGTGGACGTGGCCGACCTGCCGAAGGCGGTCCGGGACGAGGCCGCGGGCCGCGATCATCTTTACGCGGTGCATGATGCCGACGGACAGCAACTGGCGCTGGTCGCCGACCGCAAGCTGGCCTTCACACTGGCCCGCCAGCACGACCTGTCGCCGGTCGCGGTTCATTGACACGCCCGGTGACGCGAGCAGGCGGGTCCGCGTGAGACGCGCGCCAACGCGCCGTGCCCCCCGCCGGCACCGGCAGCGATTGCAGCCCGGATGAGTGAGCCCGCCATTGCCGTGCTGCCCTATGGGCAGGGTCTCGGCCCGCGCCTGGCGGCGCGTCCGGTCGTGGATCTGGCCTGGCCGCTGGGATGCCCGGACCGGCTGCGCGGCGCCCGCGTGGGCGATCTGGAGCAAAGCGATCACCTGATCGTGTTCCCCAGAACCTCTACGCATTTCGCCTGGCGCCGCGGCACGGCGGCGCAGATATCGCTGATCCTGGGCGAACCCTCGGCGATCCATGCCAAGCACCTGGCGCTCTTGCGTCTGTCTCACAGGCGGTTCTTTCGCGTACTGACATTCAATGAGGATCTGCTGGCGCGCATTCCCAACGGCATCTTCTTTCCGCTGGGCACCACCTGGGTACCCGAATGGCGCGACCTGCCGCTGGAAAAGACCGCCAACTGTTCGCTGATCGCCTCGGCCAAGCGGGATTCGCTTGGCCACCGGCTGCGTCACGCGCTGGCCGACTGGGCGCGCGAAACCGGGCAGGACGTGGCGATCATGGGGCGCGGCTATACCCCGTTCGCGGCCAAGGCGGAGGGTCTGGCGCCCTATCGCTATTCCGTGGTGATCGAAAACGTGCGCGAGCGGAACTACTTCTCGGAGAAGCTGGTGGATGCGGTGCTGTGCAATACGGTGCCGATCTATTGGGGCTGCCCTAACCTCGGCGACTTCATGGACACCGGCGGCATCGTCGAATGCCGCGACGAGGCAGACATACGCCGCGCGGTCGAGGCGGCCTCGCCCGCGGATTTCGCCGCGCGCCTGCCCGCGCTTCGGGCGATCCAGCCTGTGCTGGAAGGCTATTGCGGCCTCGAGCGGCGCGCGGCTGAGGCCATCCGCGACTCCCTGTGATGCGCCCCGATGTTCCGGCCCCGGCGCATTTTTCCGCAACGGGACAAGGGAAACCAATGAAATCAAGGTTGTCCCCGCGGGGACAACCTTGGGTTGCGAAGCCGGCCTCAGCCCAGCAGGTCGAACAGATCCGCCCCGATCTGGAGCTTGATGCTGTCCTGTCCGGCCCCGTCCACCAGCGCCCACATGATCTGGCCGGTGGGCTTGTAGATCGCGAAGGCTTCCTGCACCGCATCGCCGCCAACCCGTTGTGGGGCGCGCTAGAGCGTCGTCCCTGAAATCTGAATCGGCTGGATTCCCACGGGGCCATTTTTGTGATTCACCATATGTGGAGGTGAATCATGGGCAAATCGCTATCACTGGATATACGAGAGAGGGTCGTCGCGTTGGTGGACGAAGGCCTGTCTTGCCATGAAGCCGCGCGGCGTTTGCGGATATCGGCTGCAAGCGCGGTACGGATCATGCAGCGCAAGAAGCGAACCGGTGGCGTCAAAGCCGCGCCGCAGGG
>JBKEDD010000036.1:0-28183 GCA_047975215.1 Jhaorihella sp. | reverse complement strand
GTCGGCGGCATGACCGAAGTCGAGGTGAAAGAGCGCAAGGACCGCGTCGACGACGCCCTGAACGCCACCCGTGCCGCGGTGCAGGAAGGTATCGTCGTGGGCGGCGGTGTCGCTCTTATTCAGGCCGCCAAGTCGCTTGAGGGCATGACCGGCGACAACAACGACCAGAACGTCGGCATCACCATCGTGCGCAAGGCGCTCGAGGCTCCGCTGCGCCAGATCGCCGAGAACGCCGGCGTCGATGGCTCGGTCGTGGCCGGCAAGGTCCGCGAGAGCACGGATGCCAAGTTCGGCTTCAACGCGCAGACCGAGGAATATGGCGACATGTTCAAGTTCGGCGTGATCGACCCGGCCAAGGTGGTGCGCACCGCGCTTCAGGATGCGGCCTCGATCGCCGGCCTGCTGATCACCACCGAAGCGATGGTGGCCGACAAGCCCGCCAAGGAAGGCGCCGGCGGCGGCATGCCCGACATGGGCGGCATGGGCGGCATGGGCGGCATGATGTAAGCCGGACCGCTTGTATATCGTAAGACCTGAAGGGGGTGCCAAGCGCACCCCCTTTTTTCATGTTGCCGCCCGCAAGCCGGTATGCGCACCGACGGAGCGGTTTTGCGTGGCTTCGGCCATGCCGGTCTGTCATATCTGCGCCAGTGCACCATATCTTCGCCCAGGCAACTGCAAGGCCCGCCAATGACCGAGATCATACCCGCCCTTTCCGATATATCCGACCGCTACGAAGTGCTGTTCGTCGATCTCTGGGGATGCGTCCACAACGGTATTTCGGCCTATCCGGAGGCCGTTGCCGCGTTGCGGGCGTTCCGGGCTGGCGGCGGGACAGTCGTGCTGCTGACCAATTCGCCCAAGCCCCGCGCCGGGGTCGCCCGGCAGTTGGTCGGCTTTGGCGTGCCCGAGGACGCCTACGACACCATCGCCAGTTCCGGCGACAGCGCCCGGGCGGCGATGTTCCTTGGCGCAGTCGGCAGCAAGGTGTTTTTCATGGGCGAGCGGGAGCGCGATGCCGGTTTCTTCGAGCCGATGCAGGTGCTCGACGATCCCGTCACGATCAACCTTGTGCCCCTGCCCGACGCCGAGGGCATCGTGTGCTGCGGCCCGTTCGACCCGTTTGCCGACCCGGCCGTGAACCGGCCCGACTTCCTTTACGCCAAGCAGAAGGGGCTGAAACTGTTGTGCGCCAACCCCGATATCGTGGTGGACCGCGGCGACAGGCGCGAATGGTGCGCCGGCGCGCTGGCGCGGCTTTACGAGGAGATGGGCGGCGAGAGCCTCTATTTCGGCAAACCGCACCCCCCGATCTACGATCTGGCGCGGCGGCGGCTGGCCGCCATCGGCCGGTCGGCCCCCGACAGCCGCATCCTGGCCATCGGTGACGGGCTGCATACCGATATCGCCGGGGCGATGGGCGAGGACATCGATTCCCTGTTCA
The DNA here is from genome assembly GCA_047975215.1 of Jhaorihella sp. Classification (GTDB taxonomy): domain Bacteria; phylum Pseudomonadota; class Alphaproteobacteria; order Rhodobacterales; family Rhodobacteraceae; genus JAGRMG01. The sequence goes on along the minus strand of JBKEDD010000036.1, from coordinate 26,739 downwards.
TCACCGGCGGCCTTGCCGCGGCCGAGACCAACACCGCGCAGCAACCGGATCCTCGGGCGTTAAACGATTATCTTGAAAAAGAAAAATCCAGCCCACGTTATGCGATCGGGCAGTTGCGCTAGGCAGAAAGGGGTTGATTTTCTGCGCCCGCAAAGTAATAAAGTTTCTTGACTGAGGCGTCCGCCGATTGAAAATTACCCAACCGATGCCCAAAGAGGACGACATGCTGGACAATCTGCCCCGCGGCACGATCTGTATCGAAGATATCGAGATGGGCATGACCCGTTATCTGCGAAAGCGCGTGACCGACGCCGATATCGAGATGTTCGCGCAGGTCTCGACCGACCGCAACCCCGTGCATCTGGACGACGATTATGCCAACGACACGATCTTCGAGGGCCGCATCGCGCATGGCATGCTGACCGCCGGGCTGATCTCGGCGGTGATCGGTGAACAGCTTCCCGGCCACGGCACCGTATACATGGGGCAGACGCTGAAATTCCTCGCCCCCGTGCGCCCGGGCGATACCGTTCACGCCGAGGTCAGGGTGATCGACATCGACATGGGCAAGCGCCGCGTGCGGCTGGATTGCCATTGCGCCGTGGACAGCAGGAAGGTGCTGGTCGGCGAGGCCACCGTGCTGGCCCCGAGCCGCAAGTTCGACTAGGACACCCCCCCATCGACACGCGCCCGTGTGCGTGTCGCTTTCGACCGAATTCACCCAAAGCCAGAGTTCGCGACATCTGTCACTTGCCCCGGGGTTGGCTTGCGATCCGCTTCGCGCCCGGCGTCAATCAATCGAATCAGGATTGCGTATCGCTATGGCGTTTCCCCGGACCGGCGCCGGCGAACAGCCGCGATACTTGCGCCGCCGCGTCCTTCAGCCCCCAGGGCGCGTTGATCACGAACAGGCCCGACCCGACCATCCGGTGCCCGGCACGCACCGGCGCAAAGGCGACCTCGTGACGAAACGCGCCGGGCAGTCCCTGCGCCTCGAGCGCGGCCAGCATCGGGCCATGCACCGCGTCGGCCAGAACCGGATACCACAGCGCGACGACCCCGACATTCCATTTCGCCGCCAGCCTGGCGATCCATCCGGGGATGCGTTCGTAATCGGCCTTCACCTCATAGCTGGGGTCGATCAGCATCAACCCCCGGCGCGGAGAAGGCGGGCAAACCGACATCGCCATGTCAAACCCGTCCTGGCGGTGTATATGCGCGCCGCTGCCCGCCATCGCCCGCACCAGCGCCGCGTGCTCCTGCGGGTGCAGTTCGGCAAGATGCGCCGTATCGCCGGGCCGCAGCATCGCCGCCGCCAGCAAGGGCGAACCGGGATAGGCGGCCGGCCCGTGCTGCGTGCGCACCTTCGCCAGCACCTGCCGGTAGGGATGATTGGCGGCAATGCCGGCCAGAAGGCGCCCGATTCCCGCCGCCGCCTCTCCGGTGCGCCGGGCGGCATCGGAATCAAGCGCGTAGAGCCCGCGCCCGGCATGGGTTTCGATATAGCTCAGCGGTTTGGGCTTGGCGGTCATGTACCCCAGCATGGCGCAAAGCAGCGCATGCTTGTGCACGTCCGCCGGATTTCCGGCGTGATAGATATGCTGGTAGGACAACATGCCCCTGCATAATCCGCCCGCCGCCGGATGCAAGCACCGGGCAGCAGGCGGAATCGCGCTGTTTCGCGGGATTCGGGCCTTTCACCCGGACGGGTGCGGCCCTATAAGGCAGGATGCCTGCGCCCAAGGAGTCGCGGGCCGATTGCAATTTCATCAAGGCAACGGGCAATGGGCTTGTTTGACAAACTGGGCGGGCTGTTCACAGCCGACATGGCCATTGACCTGGGCACGGCGAACACGCTGGTCTATGTCAAGGGGCGCGGCATCATCCTGTCGGAACCCTCGGTCGTGGCCTACCATGTCAAGGACGGCGTCAAGAAGGTGCTGGCCGTGGGCGAGGACGCCAAGCTGATGCTGGGCCGCACGCCCGGCAGCATCGAGGCGATCCGGCCGATGCGCGAAGGCGTGATCGCCGATTTCGACGTGGCCGAGGAGATGATCAAGCATTTCATCCGCAAGGTCCACAAACGCTCGACCTTTTCCAAGCCCAAGATCATCGTCTGCGTACCGCACGGCGCCACCCCGGTCGAAAAGCGCGCGATCCGCCAGTCGGTGCTTTCGGCGGGCGCACGCAAGGCCGGACTCATCGCCGAACCCATCGCGGCGGCCATCGGCGCGGGTATGCCGATCACCGATCCCACCGGCAACATGGTCGTGGATATCGGCGGGGGCACCACGGAAGTGGCGGTGCTGTCGCTTGGCGACATCGTCTATGCCCGCTCGGTCCGGGTCGGCGGCGACCGCATGGACGAGGCGATCATTTCCTACCTGCGCCGCCAGCAGAACCTGCTTATCGGGGAATCGACCGCCGAGCGCATCAAGACCAGCATCGGCAGCGCCCGGATGCCCGACGACGGGCGCGGCGCGTCGATGCAGATCCGCGGTCGCGACCTGTTGAACGGCGTCCCCAAGGAGATCGAGATCAGCCAGGCCCAGATCGCCGAGGCGCTGGCCGAACCGGTACAGCAGATCTGCGAGGCGGTGATGACGGCGCTGGAAACCACGCCTCCCGATCTGGCCGCCGACATCGTCGACCGTGGCGTCATGCTCACGGGGGGCGGCGCGCTGCTGGGCGATCTTGACCTTGCGTTGCGCGAACAGACCGGGCTGGCGGTGTCCATCGCCGATGAATCGCTCAACTGCGTGGCTCTGGGTACCGGCAAGGCGCTGGAATACGAGAAGCAGCTTCGCCACGCGATTGACTACGACAGCTAGGGCGCGCACCCTTTCAGGGACTGGCCCGGGCAATCGCGCGAAACCGCCGGAAGGATTCCGATGCCAAAGGACCGTTCACAGCGCGACGACTACACGGCCCCGCTGCGCCGGCTGTTGCTGGGGGTGGTCGTGCTGTGCCTGCTGGGCATCTTCGTCATCTGGCGTATCGACAGCCCGCGCGTCGAGCGATTCCGCGCCCAGGTCACCGACAAGGTGGTGCCGCCGATGGGCTGGGCGATGGCGCCGGTGACGGGCATCGTCAACCTTGCCCGCGATTTCCAGAGCTACCGGCAACTGGCCGAACAGAACCGCGAACTGCGCAGCGAATTGCGCCAGATGCAGGCCTGGAAGGAGGCCGCGCTGCAACTCGAACAGGAAAACGCGCGGCTGCTGGATCTCAACAACGTGCGGCTGGATCCGCGCCTGACCTACATAACCGGGGTGGTGATCGCCGACAGCGGATCGCCGTTCCGCCAATCCGTGCTGCTGAACGTGGGCGCACGCGACGGCATTGTCGATGGCTGGGCCGCGATGGACGGTATCGGGCTGGTCGGGCGCATCTCGGGCACGGGCAGCGATACCGCGCGGGTATTGCTTCTCACCGACGCGGCCAGTTCGGTGCCTGCGCTGATTCAACCCTCGGGGCAAAGTGCGCTGGTAACCGGCGACAACACGTCGGCACCCGCCATCGGCTTTCTGGAAAACGCCGACCTGGTGCGTCCGGGCGATCGCGTCATCAGTTCCGGGGATGGCGGGGTGTTTCCGCCCGGCCTGCTGATCGGGCAGGTCGCGTCCGACCCGTCGGGGCGGCTGCGGGTGCGGCTGTCGGCGGACTTCGAGCGGCTGGAATTCCTGCGCGTGCTGCGCCACCACGGCACCGAAACCGTGTCCGACCCCGGCGGGATCGTCGCGCCCGGCGCCCTTCGTGCGCCGATGCTGGGGGCCGCCGATGGCTGAACCGGCCAGCCCCGCCCGCCGTCTGCTGATGCGCGCCGCGTTCATCGGTCTGGCGCTTCTGGTGCTGTTTTTTCACCTGCTGCCGCTGAACACCCAGCCCCGCCCCTGGGCACCGCCCGACCTGATCGTGGGTTTCGCCTTTGCCTGGTCGCTGCGGCGGCCCGATTTCGTGCCGGTCCTCAGCATCGCGGTGGTGATGCTGACGGCGGATCTCTTGTTGCAGCGCCCGCCCGGGATTCTGGCGCTTCTGGTCGTGCTGGGCTGCGAATACCTCAAGACCCGCAGCGCGGGCCTGCGCGAGGCCGGGTTCGCCGCAGAGTGGCTGGCCGTCTGCCTGACGCTTGCGGCGATCACCGTTGCCAACCGGGTGGTGCTGGCGGTTACGGGTGTTCCGCAGGCCCAGTTGGGGCTGAGCCTTATCCAGATGCTGGCCACCATGGTCGTCTATCCGGCGGTAGTGCTGGTCAGCCAGTCGATGATGGGGGTGCGCAAGCCCGCCCCCGGCGATACCGGCGCGCTGGGATCGCGGCCATGAGACGCAATCCGCGCGAGGTCGACGGTCTGCACCGCCGCATGGGGCGCCGGGCGCTGCTGGTGGGCGGGCTGCAACTGGGCTTTGCCGGGGCGCTGGCGCTGAGGATGCGATATCTTCAGGTCGAACAGGCCGATCAGTTCCGCCTGCTGGCCGAGGAAAATCGCATCAACGTCCGCCTGATCGCGCCGGCGCGCGGCCAGATCTTCGACCGCAACGGCGTGATCCTGGCGCAGAATTCGCCCAGCTACCGGGTGGTGATCGTGCGCGAGGATGCCGGTGACGTGGATACGGTCATCGACCGGCTGGGCCGGCTGATCCCGCTGGATGCGGAGGATCTGGAAAAGACGGTGGCCGAAATGCGCCGTTCGCCGCCTTTCCTGCCCGTCACGCTGGTCGATCGCGTCACCTGGGACGATATCAGCCGCGTCGCCGTCAATGCGCCCGCCCTGCCCGGCATCACACCCGAAGTCGGTCTGACCCGGCTTTACCCGCGCGGGGCGGATTTCGCACATATCGTCGGCTATGTCGGGCCGGTCAGCGACTACGACCTGTCACAGATCGACGCGCCCGACCAGCTGCTGCGCATTCCGCGCTTTCAGATCGGCAAGTCCGGCATCGAGGCCAAGCGCGAGGACGAGTTGCGCGGCAAGGCCGGCGCCCGCCGCGTCGAGGTCAACGCCACAGGTCGGGTGATGCGCGAGCTTGACCGCCGCGAAGGCCAGCCCGGCGCCGATCTGCAACTGACGGTGGATGCCGAATTGCAGGCCTATGTACAGGCGCGCCTGGAGGGCCAGAGCGCCAGCGCCATCGTGATGAACATCGAGACCGGCGATCTGCGCGCCGTCGCCTCGACCCCCAGTTTCGACCCGAACCTGTTCGTGCGCGGCATTTCGGTGGCCGACTACAAGGCGCTGACCGACGATCCCTACAGGCCGCTGGCCAACAAGTCGGTGCAGGGCACCTACCCGCCGGGGTCGACCTTCAAGATGATCACCGCCATGGCCGGGCTCGAGGCGGGGCTGATAACTGCGGACGACACCACATGGTGCCCCGGTTTTCTCGAAGTTTCCAACCGTCGTTTCCACTGCTGGAAGCGCGCCGGACACGGCCATGTGGACCTGTTGGAATCGATCGAGCAAAGCTGTGACGTCTATTATTACGATCTTGCGCTGAAGGTCGGCATCGACCGGATTTCGGCGATGGCGCGCCGCTTCGGGCTGGGAGTGCGGCACGACATTCCGATGTCGGCGGTGGCGCGCGGCCTCACGCCCGACCGCGACTGGAAGAAGCGTACCTACAACCGGGAGTGGCTGGTCGGCGACACCGCCAACGCCGCCATCGGGCAGGGGTTCGTTCTGGCCTCGCCGCTGCAACTTGCGGTGATGACGGCACGCCTTGCATCGGGGCGCAGCGTCAGGCCCCGGCTGGTCAGAACCGTGAACGGCGTGGAACAGCCCGGCGGCGCGGGCGCGCCGATGGGGCTGAACGAAAACAACCTGCGCCAGGTGCGCCGGGCAATGTTCGCGGTTTCCAACGACCGGCGGGGTACTGCCTATGGCAGCCGCGTCATCGACGATGCCTACCGCATGGCCGGCAAGACCGGCACCAGCCAGGTGCGCAACATCACCGCCGCCGAACGCGCCGCCGGCGTCACCCGCAACGAGGATCTGCCCTGGGAACGGCGCGATCACGCGCTGTTCGTTGCCTTCGCCCCGTTCGAGACCCCGCGATATGCGGTTTCGGTGGTGATCGAACATGGCGGCGGCGGATCCTCGGTCGCCGCCCCCGTGGCGCGCGACGTGATGTTGCAGGCGCTTTACGGCGACACGCCGCCGCTGGCCGCCTATCCCCAGAAGGATCGCGGCCGCATCAAGGCCCAGCAGGAACGCCTGCAACGCGAACGCCGCCTGCGCGAAACGGCCGGAAGCGACCGGGCATGAGCTATCTCGAATATACCGTCAAGTCGGTTCCGACAGGCATCCGCAAAGTGCTTTACATGAACTGGCCGCTGACGCTGCTTCTTGTCTCGGTGGCCTGTGTCGGGTTCCTGATGCTCTATTCGGTCGCGGGCGGGTCGTTTTCGCCCTGGGCAAGACCCCAGATCGAACGCTTCGTCATGGGCTTTGCCGTCATGCTCACGATAGCGATGGTACCGATCTGGTTCTGGCGCAACATGGCCGCGCTGGCCTATCTTGTCACTCTCCTGCTGCTGGTCGCGGTCGAGTTCTTCGGCGCCGTGGGGATGGGCGCGCAACGCTGGATCGACCTTGGGTTCATGCGCCTGCAACCCTCGGAACTGGCCAAGATCACCATGATAATGATGCTGGCCGCCTATTACGACTGGCTGCCCAGCAAGCGTATCTCGCGCCCGCTCTGGGTGCTGCTGCCGGTGCTCATCATTCTCATCCCCACCTATCTGGTGCTGCGCCAGCCCGACCTGGGAACCGCCATCCTGCTGGTCGTAGGCGGCGGCGGGCTCTTGTTTCTGGCCGGCGTACACTGGGCCTATTTCGCCGCGGTGATCGCGGCCGGCGCGGGCCTGGTCACGGCGGTTTTCCAAAGCCGCGGCACCGACTGGCAATTGCTGAAGGACTACCAGTTCCGGCGCATCGACACCTTCCTCGACCCCTCAACCGATCCGCTGGGCGCGGGATACCATATCACCCAGTCGACGATCGCGCTGGGGTCGGGAGGCTGGGCCGGGCGCGGGTTCATGCAGGGTACCCAGACACGGCTGAACTTCCTGCCCGAGAAGCACACCGATTTCATATTCACCACGCTGGCCGAAGAATTCGGTTTCGTGGGCGGCGTGTCGCTGCTGACGCTCTATTCGCTGATCCTGGTGTTCTGCATCGCCACGGCGCTGGCCATGCGCGACCGCTTTTCTTCGCTCGTGACGCTGGGCATCGCCCTCACCTTCTTCCTGTTCTTCGCGGTCAACATGTCGATGGTGATGGGGCTGGCGCCGGTGGTCGGCGTGCCGCTGCCCATGGTCAGCTACGGCGGCTCGGCCATGCTGGTGCTGATGGCCGCCTTCGGACTGGTGCAAAGCGCCCATATCCACCGGCCGCGCCAGAAATGACGCCGCGCGCAATCCCCCGGACGGAGAAGCCATGACCGCCAACATCCTGTTCGCCGCCGGCGCGCATCGCTTTGCCACCTACGAACAGCCGCTGCGCGGCGCGCTGGCAAGGGCCGGCGTCGACAGCGATCTGCGCACCGCCTTCCCGCCCGGGCAGGTGGATTACATCGTATATGCCCCCAACAGCGACCTGCAGGATTTCACCCCCTACACAAGGCTCAAGGCGGTGCTGAACCTGTGGGCCGGGGTTGAAGCCGTGACCGCCAACCCGACCCTGAAGGCGCCGCTGGCGCGCATGGTCGATCACGGGCTGACGCGGGGCATGGTGGAATGGGTCACGGGCCATGTCCTGCGCCACCATCTCGGGATGGATGCGCATATCCACGGGCTGAACGGGGAATGGCGCAAGACCCTGCCGCCGCTGGCCGGTGATCGCGGCGTGAGCGTCCTCGGCCTGGGTGAACTGGGCCGGGCCTGTGCGATGACGCTGGCGGGCCTCGGTTTTGACGTGACGGGATGGAGCCGTACCGCCAAGACGATCGACGCCATACGCACGTCGCACGGCCCCGATGGTCTGGCCGATGCGCTTGACCGCGCCGAGATCCTCGTACTGCTGCTGCCCGACACCCCGGCCACGCGAAACACGCTGAACGCCGCGACCCTTGCGCGTCTGCCGCGCGGCGCGGTGGTCATCAACCCCGGCCGTGGCACGCTGATCGACGACGCGGCGCTGCTGGGCGCGCTGGACAGCGGCCGGATCGGCCATGCCACGCTGGACGTATTCCGGACCGAGCCGCTGCCCCCCGATCACCCCTACTGGTCGCACCCAGCCGTCACCGTCACACCGCATATCGCGTCGGAAACCCGCCCCGGCACCAGCAGCGAGGTGCTCGCCGAGAACATCCGCCGCGGCGAGGCGGGCGAGCCGTTCCTGCATCTGGTGGACCGAAATCAGGGTTATTGACCCGTCAATCCCAGTTCGGCCCGTTTCCTGCGGGAAAGGCTGTCGCGAACCATCTCGTATGACGCGCGGATGTGCCCGCGCAATTCGGCATCCGGCAGCCCCGGCGGCGCGAAATGCTGCACCCACTTGAACCCGCGAGAGGCAAGGTATGGCGCCGGGCGCAGCCCCGCCATGCCCGTCAGAACCTCGTAGGCGATCTCGCCGGTCTTGAAGGTGAACGCCGGGTCGGCTTCGCCCCAGCCGCAGATGGCGAATACCTTGCCGCCCACCTTCCACACGTCCGAACCGCCCCATTGCACGACGTGCGTCGTCGCCGGAAGGCTGCCGCAGAAGGCGTTGAACTGATCGCCGGTCATGTCGTCAGCCCGCGCCCCTCAAGCAACGCCTCCACCCCCGGGAGCCGGCCGCGGAAGGCGCGATACAGCGCCTCGGCGTCCCGTGAACCGCCCCTGGAGAGGATATGCCTCTCCAACACGGCGGCGCATTCGCTATCGAAGGCGCCGCCGGCTTCCTGAAAGGCGGCGAAGGCATCGGCATCCATGACCTCGGACCACAAATAGCTGTAATAGGCGCTGGCATAGCCGTCACCGGCGAAGACATGCGCGAAATGCGGCGTGGCGTGGCGCATCCCGATCGCGTGCGGCATGCCCAGGTCGGCCAGCACCTCGGCCTGTTTCGCCATCGGGTCTTCCGGTGCGGCGCGGTCGTGAAACGCCAGGTCGACAAGCGCCGACGCCAGATATTCGATCGTCTGGAAGCCCATGTCGAATTTCGCGGCGCCCAGCACCTTGTCCAGCATCGCCCGCGGCATCGGCGCGCCGGTTTCTACATGGGTGGCAAACTCGGCCAGCACCTCGGGAACCTCCAGCCAGTGCTCGAACAACTGGCTGGGCAGTTCCACGAAATCGCGGGCAACCGACGTACCCGACATGCTTTCATAGGTCACGTCCGACAGCATGTGGTGCAGCGCATGGCCGAACTCGTGAAACAGCGTGCGGGCGTCGTCGTATGACAGCAGCGCCGGGTCGTCCCTGGCGAAATTGCACACGTTGACGACGACCGGCGTCTGCGCCCGTGGAAACCGGGCCTGCGCCCGAAGCGCCGAACACCACGCCCCCGAGCGTTTCGCGCTTCGGGCGAAGTAGTCTGCGATGAACACCGCAACATGCTCGCCGCCCCGGCTCACCTCCCAGGCGCGGCAATCGGGATGGTAGAGCGGCACATCAAGCACCGTGAACTCAAGCCCGAACAGGCGATGCGCACAGGCGAAGGCCGCCGCGATCATGGCATCAAGCGGCAGATAGGGTTTCAGCGCCGCCTCGTCGAGATCGTGTTCGACCTGCCGCCGCTTCTGCGCGTAGTAGCGCCAGTCCCAGGGTTCAAGCGGCCCGTTCACGCCATCGGCCTGCATCATCGCGGTCAGCACGGCGGCATCCTTTTCGGCCCTCGCCCGCGCCGGCCCCCAGACGTCCATCAGCAGGTCGCGGACCCGCGCGGGCGTACCCGCCATTTCGGTTTCCAGCCTCAGAGCCGAGAAACTCTCGTATCCCAGCAGCTCGGCGCGCTCCTGCCGCAGCGCCAGGATCTCGGAAACGATGGCGCGGTTGTCCGTCTGTGCGCCGCCCGCGCCGCGCGCGGCCCATGCGCGACAGGCCTTCTCGCGCAGATCGCGGCGCGGGCAGAATTGCAGGAACGGCACGATCAGCGACCGCGACAGGGTCACGACCGGCCCCCGCGCACCGATCGCCGCACCGGCCGCCCGCAGCGCCCGCGCCAGGAATTCCGGCAACTCGGCCAGGTCGGACTCGGCCAGATCCATGTGCCAGGCGCGCTCATCCGCCAGCAGGTTCTGGGCAAAGCGCGTACCAAGCGCGGCAAGCCGCGCGGCAATCTGCTTCAGGCGCTCCTGCTCCGGCCCGCCCAGCGCCGCCCCGGCGCGGAGAAAATCGCGATGGGTCAGCATCAGCAGCCGCGCCTGTTCATCGCTCAGGTCCAGATCTTCGCGCCGCGCCCACAGCGCCGCGATGCGCGCAAACAGCGCGCCGTTGGTGAAGATGTCGCAGCGGTGGGCCGCCAGAACGGGCGAGAGGTCGCGCTGCAGCGCCTCGCGGGCGGGGTTGCTGTCGGCGCCCGCAAGGGTGAAGAAGACCGCAAGCACCTTCTTCAACGCGCCGCCCGCCGCTTCCAGCGCCGCGATGGTGTTGGCGAAAGACGGCGGCGCGGCGTTGCCCGCGATGGTGTCTATCTCGGCACGGTGCCGTTCCAGCGCCCGCTCCAGCGCCGGCGCGAAATCGTTGTCGGAAATCGCCGCGAACGGGGCGATACCAAAGGGCGTATCCCAGTCGGCAAGGATGGGGTTGGTCATGCGCGCACGCCTTTGCAGACCGGGCAATCGGGCCTCCGCTTCAACGCGATCTTGCGGCTTTCGCCATAAAGCGCGTCATAGATCAGCATCTCGCCGCGCAGCGCCCGCCCGGCGCCGGTGATCACCTTGATCGCCTCCACCGCCATCATCGCGCCCACCACGCCGGGCAAGGGCCCGATCACTCCGGCCTCGGCACAACCGGGCGCCAGACCGGCGGCCGGCGCCACGGGAAACACGCACTGGTAGCAGGGCGCCCCCGCGCCCGGATCGAACACGCTGAGCTGACCTTCCCATTGCGCCAGCGCGCCCGAGATCAGCGGTTTGCCCTGCGACACCGCCACCCGGTTGGCCAGATAGCGGGTTTGCAGATTGTCGCTGCCGTCCAGGATCGCATCGTATCGGGAAAACAGGTCCGGGGCGGTCTCGTCGGTCAGGCGGCACTGATAGGTCCGCACCTCGGCAAAAGGGTTCTGCGCCTCCAGCGCCCTGCGGGCCGAGACCACCTTGGGCAGGCCGATATCGGCATCGCCGTGGATCACCTGCCGTTGCAGGTTGGCGTTCTCGACCACGTCATCGTCGATCACGCCGATCCGGCCGATTCCGGCGGCCGCCAGATACAGCAGCGCGGGCGCGCCCAGCCCGCCGGCGCCGATCACCAGCACACTGGCCTGCCTCAGCTTCCTCTGTCCCGGTCCGCCCAGTTCGCGCAAGACGATATGGCGGGCATAGCGGTCCAGTTCCCTTTCGCTGAATGCGTCCTGTTTCATGCCTGCCTCCGGCCCTGCCCGCGCCGCCCGCGCCGCGCGCGCGCCCCGGCGCCACGTCCGGGCCGGCGCACCATCTCCCCCCGAAAGGCCGCGCCACCCGGCGGACAAGACCTGCGGGCCGGCGATCCGCCCCCCTCCGCGCAAGGCGGACGGCCCGCCGCCTGCTCCGAAACCGGCTGCATCATCCGCTCCCGGTCGATCCGAAACCGCCCTCGCCGCGGGCGGTGGCATCCAGAACGTCAACCGGGTCGAACCGCGCCCGCAGCACCGGTGCCACCACCATCTGCGCGATGCGCGCGCCATGCGCGATGGCAAACGGCTCCGTGCCCGCGTTCATCACGATCACCCCCAACGGTCCGCGATAATCGCTGTCGATGGTTCCCGGCGCGTTGGGCAGCGTGATCCCGTGCTTCAGCGCCAGCCCCGAGCGCGGCCGTATCTGCACCTCGTATCCGTCGGGAATCGCTATCCGCAATCCGGTCGGCACCAGCGCCCGCGCACCGGGTTCCAGCACCAGCGTACCCCGGTCGGGCAGGTTGGCGCGCAAATCCGCCCCCGCCGCACCCGCGCTCTCGTAGGCCGGCAGAGGCACCGTTCCATCCGCCCCGGTCTCCCGGCTTACCCGGATCGCCACCATCGCCACATACCTGCTTCTTTCTGGTCGAAAATACTCAATTGCCGCAACGCCCGCCGCAGTCGCCCAGCGCCGCCGCGATGCGCTCAGCCAGGCGCCGCGCCACCTCGTCCTTGCCCATCCGCGGCCATTCCTCGGCCCCCGCCTTCGAGATCAGAACCACGGCATTCTCCGCACCACCCATGATTCCGGTCGCCGGACTGACATCGTTGGCAACGATCCAGTCGCAGCCCTTGCGCGCCCGCTTGGCGGTGGCATGCGCAATCACGTCGTCGGTTTCGGCGGCAAACCCCACGACCAGCCGCGGCCGTCCCTCGCGCATCTGCGCCACCCGCTTCAGGATATCGGGGTTCTCGGCGAATTCCAGAACCGGAAGCCCGTCGCGGCTCTTTTTCAGCTTGCGCTCCGATGCGCTGGCCATGCGCCAGTCGGCCACCGCCGCGGCGAACACCCCGGCCTCGAACGGCAGCGCCGCGTCGACCGCCTCCGACATCTGCTGCGCCGTCTCGACACGCACCACCTCCACGCCTCCGGGCGGCGCCACCGCGGCCGGTCCGGTGACAAACACCACCTCTGCGCCCAGATCCGCCAGTGCGCGCGCCATCGCGGTGCCCTGCGCCCCCGACGAACGGTTGGCGATATAGCGCACCGGGTCGATGGGTTCGTGGGTCGGGCCGGACGTCACCAGCACCCGCCTGCCGGACAGCGGCCCGCCCCCCAGCGCCTTCTCGATCGCGGCCACGATCTCCAGCGGCTCGGCCATGCGGCCGGGGCCGTGTTCGCCGCAGGCCATGTCGCCTGCATTGGGCCCGACCGTCAGAACCCCGTCGGCGCGCAGCCGCTCCAGGTTGCGGCGGCAGGCCGGATGCTCCCACATACGGACATTCATGGCGGGCGCGATCAACACCCGCTTGTCGGTCGCCATCAGGAGAGTGGTGGCCAGATCGCCGGCCAGCCCGCCAGCCATCTTGGCCATCAGATCCGCCGTCGCCGGGGCCACCACCACCAGGTCGGCACTGCGACTCAGCTGGATATGCCCCATCTCGGCCTCGGCGGTCAGGTCGAACAGGTCGTCGTGAACCGGCTCTCCGGCCAGCGCCGATACCGAAAGCGGCGTGACGAACTGCGCGCCACCCGCCGTCAGCACCGGCACCACGGCGGCGCCGCGCTCGCGCAGCCTGCGGATCAGGTCGAGAGACTTGTAGGCGGCGATGCCGCCGCCGACGATCAGCAATATGCGTTTTCCTGCCAGCATGCGCGCCCTTCCCGCCCGTCAACGGCCCCGACCATAAGCGCGCCGGCAGTCCTGTGCCAGCGGTTAATCCGACCCGGCCGCCGGCCGGGCGAACACCGCGCAAGGGTCGGGGCGGTCGGGCGCGGGGCTGTCCAGCACCGCATCGAAGCTGCCCTCGATCGCACCGTCCTCGGACTGGCCCAGCGCGAAGACCCGCAGGCCCGGCCGCACCCGGGCCAGCACTTCGGGCACGCCCCGGTCGGTGCGGGCATGGCCGTTGCCGGTGATCACCACCACCGGCCCTCCACCTTCCGCGCCTTGCCGCTCGGCCGCCGCCACCACCGCACGCGCCAGCACCGCATCGCGCAACCGCTGGACGTCCACCATCAGCGGCAGCATCTCGGCGGGCAGCGCATCGCAATGGGCGCGTGCCTGATCGGCCTCGCGCGCCGCCCGTTCGGCCCCTGAAAGCGGGATCATCAGGCCGTACTCGGCCGCCTCCGACCCGAAGACCGCCGCCAGCCCCTGCTCCATCGCCGCCGTTGCCACCTTGCGCGGTACCAGCCCGCCATAGACCTGCGCGCCGTCCGCGGCCCGCATGATGGGCACATACATGTCGAAACCGGGCCACCCGGCTTCGGCCCACTCCAGCGCCTGCGCGCGATGCCCCGGATCATCCAGCCAGCCGGCCCTGAAGCGCGCCGCCGTTTCCGGCCCCAGCATCTCCCAGACCACGGCGCCGGGCCGCAGCGCAGCGACCGCCGCCGCCTGCACCGCGTGATGGCCGGGGTTGTCATGCACCTCGCCCAGCAACACCACGTCTGCCGCCGCCATCCCGGCCAGCAGTTCGGCGGACAGCGAAGCCGCCCGAACCGCTGCGGCCGGGATCGCCAGACAGGCGCAAAGCAGAATCGCGAAACCTCTCATGCGAGGAAGTGTTGCACCTCGCGCGATTGCGCTTCAAGGCTCTTGCGCATCTTCTGGAACGCCGCCGCCTCAAGCTGGCGCACCCGTTCCTTGGAGAGACTCAACTCCTCGCCGAGGCTCTCCAGCGTGCGCGGCTGCTCGCGCAGCTTGCGCTCGCGCACGATGAAACGCTCGCGTTCGTTCAGGCCGCGCATCGCCGTCACCAGCCACTTGCGCAACTGTTCGTTGTCCAGCCGGTCCTCGACCAGTTCGGCGGCCTGCGCGCTGTCATCCTCCAGCGCGTCGATCCATTCGCGCCCGTCATCGTCGGCGGCCTGAACCGCGTTCAGCGAAAAGTCGGACCCGGCAAGCCGGCCCTCCATCATCTCCACATCGCGCAGCGGCACGCCGATCTCGGTGGCGATCAGCTGGCGCAACTGCCATCCGTCCATCTCGACCCCCTGGGCCGAGGCCTCGCGCTCCAGCCGCGCCTGCACCCGGCGCATGTTGAAGAAAAGCGATTTCTGGCTGCTGGTGGAACCGGTGCGCACCATCGACCAGTTGCGCATCACATAGTCCTGGATGCTGGCCTTGATCCACCAGACCGCATAGGTGGAAAACCGCACACCGCGATCCGGATCGAACTTGGAGGCCGCCTTCATCAGGCCCAGCCCCGCCTCCTGGATCAGATCGTTCATCGGCGCGCCATAGCGCCGGTAGCGGCCCGCCATCGAGATCGCCAGCCGCATGTAGGCATTGATCAGCCGGTGCAGCGCCGCCTCGTCGCGCCGGTCGCGCCAGGCATAGGCCAGCTCCAGCTCGGTTTCGGCGTCCAGCAATTCGGCCTTCATTGCCCGCCGCGAAAGTGTCTTGTCAGCCGCTGTCTCGAGTGCCATGCCTTCCCCCGGATCCGGCGTCCGCCCGCCGCGATCGCACCGATGCACGGCGGGCCGTTACGGAAAGGCTACAAAAAGTGTTTCCAAGAGTCACATTCATTCTTTGCGACAAGACCGGGCACGGCCCGCACGGCCCCAAGTCTCGCAATGAAACTTTCGGCATATCAAAGCGTTACGCCGCAGGTTCACAAATTCTTGATCGCGCAGGGCAGACCGGCTGCCGCCCGAATTCCGCCCGGTCCGGTCCGGGCGGCACGGCGTGACCCGTCTATACCTGATCCGCCACGGCCCGACCCATGCGCGGGCGATGGTCGGGTGGTCCGACCTGCCCGCCGATCTTGGCGACCGGGCCGCGCTCAAGCGGCTGAGCGCGCGCCTGCCCGCAGCAGCGGTCGTGGTGTCCTCGGATCTCTGCCGTGCCGCCGCCACCGCCGACGCGATCCAGGGCAGGCGGCGCCGTCTGCCGCACCGGCGCGACCTGCGCGAAATCGATTTCGGCGCCTGGGAATTGCGCGATATGCGCGAGATCGAGATGCAAGACCCCGAACTGGCCCGCGCCTACTGGCGCTCCCCGGGCGACATCCGCGCCCCCGGCGGCGAAAGCTGGAACCAGATGCGCAACCGCGCCGACGCCGCCATCGACGCGCTGATGGCCGAACATGCCGGCGGCGATGTCGTGATCGTCGCGCATCTCGGCGTCATCCTGACCCAGATCCAGCGCGCCCTGGGGCTTTCCGCCGCGGCCGTGATTTCGCGGCGCATCGACAACCTTTCCCTGACCCGCATCACCCGCACGGATAGCGGCTGGTCGGTCGGCGCAATCAATCGCCTGCCCTGAACGGGCGCGGCCCGAACCGGCCCACCCTTGCGCGCAAAACCGGCCTGCTGCTTCTTTCTGGTAAAAAATACTCAGGCCCAACCCCGCCCCCGGCACGGCGTTAACGGTTCCTAAACCCCTTCCCCGCTAGCCGTTAACCATTCGCCACCGCCACACGGGAAGCCATGGTCGCGCGCGCCTATACCGTTGCCTTTCAGGGGGTCGAAGCCCGCCTGGTCGAAGTGCAATGCGCCATCACCCCCGGCCTGCCGGCCTTCGCGGTGGTCGGCCTGCCCGACAAGGCGGTGTCCGAAGCACGCGACCGGGTGCGCAGCGCACTGTCCTCGATGGCCATTGCGCTGCCCTCCCGGCGCATCACCGTGAACCTGTCGCCCGCCGACCTGCCCAAGGAGGGCAGCCATTTCGACCTGCCCATCGCGCTGGCGCTGCTGGCGGCGCTCGAAATCGTGCCGGCGGATGCGGCCGAAAACACCGTGGCCCTGGGCGAGTTGTCTCTGGACGGCTCGCTGATCCCGGTCCTGGGCGCGCTGCCCGCCGCGATGACGGCAGCCGAGGAAGGCCGGACCCTGCTCTGCCCCAGGGCATCGGGTGCCGAAGCCGCCTGGGTCGGTGCCGCCCGGGTGATCGCCGCCGCCTCGCTGGGCGAGGTGATCCGCCACCACACCGGCCAGGCGCCACTGGCTCCGGCCGAACCCGGCGAGGTGCGACAGGCCGCCGCCGGCCGCGATCTGCGCGACGTCAAGGGCCAGGAACGCGCCAAGCGCGCGCTTGAAATCGCGGCCGCGGGGCGCCACCACCTGATGCTCGTGGGAACGCCGGGGTCGGGCAAGTCGATGCTGGCGGCGCGAATTCCGGGCATCCTGCCGCCGCTCGCTGCACCCGAGGCACTGGAAACCTCGATGATCCATTCGCTTTGCGGCCTGCTGAACGAAGGCGGCATCAGCCGCACCAGGCCGTTCCGCGAACCGCATCACACTGCATCGATGGCGGCCATCGTCGGCGGCGGGCGCGGCGCCAGGCCGGGCGAAATCAGCCTCGCCCATAACGGTGTGCTGTTCATGGACGAGTTCCCCGAATTTCCCCGCGCCGTGCTGGAAACCCTGCGCCAGCCTATCGAAACCGGCGAAGTGGTGGTGGCGCGCGCCAACGCGCATGTGAAATATCCCTGCCGTTTCATGCTGGTGGCTGCCGCGAACCCGTGCAAGTGCGGCTATCTCAGCGACCCGGCCCGCGCCTGCGGACGGGCGCCGGTGTGCGGTGAGGATTACATGGCGCGCATCTCGGGCCCGCTGATGGACCGGTTCGATCTGCGCGTCGAAGTGCCGCCGGTGGCCTTCGGCGATCTCGACCTGCCCGCGGGCGGAGAGTCGTCGCGAACCGTCGCCGAGCGCGTCCTCGCCGCCCGCACGGTGCAGGCGGCGCGGTTCGCCGATACCCCCGGCCTGCGCCAGAACGCCGATGCCGAAGGCGGGCTGCTGGAGCAGATCGCAAGCCCCGATGCCGAGGGGCGCGCGTTGCTGATCCGCGCGGCGGAACGCTTCGGTTTGTCGGCGCGCGGCTATCACCGGGTCTTGCGGGTGGCGCGGACCATCGCCGATCTTGACCAGTCGGCGGATGTGCGCCGCGGCCATGTCGCCGAGGCGCTCAGCTTCCGGCTGAGCACACCGGTCCCCGCCTGAAGCGGGGCGGCAGGGCGTCAGGCCAGCCGGGCCTCTATGGCCTCCCAGATTTTCGCGGCGACGTTGAGCCCGTCGAATCGTTCCAGTTCCTGGATGCCGGTGGGCGAGGTCACGTTGATCTCGGTCAGGTAGTCGCCGATCACGTCGATACCCACGAACACCTGGCCGCGCTCGCGCAGGAGCGGCCCGATGCGGGCGCAAATCTCGCGGTCCCGCGCGGTCAGCCCGATCTTTTCGGGGCGTCCGCCGACATGCATGTTCGATCGCGTCTCGCCGGCCGCCGGAACCCGGTTGATCGCGCCCACAGCCTCGCCGTCGACCAGAATCACCCGCTTGTCGCCGTGGCGCACGGCCGGGAGGAATTTCTGCACGATCAGCGGCTCGCGCGAAAATCCGGTGAACAACTCGTAAAGCGATCCGAGGTTGCGATCGTTCTCGTCAAGACGGAACACGCCGGCGCCGCCATTGCCGTAAAGCGGTTTCAGGATGATGTCGCCATGGCGTGCCTTGAAGGCGCGGATGGTGTCGAGGTCGCGCGCGATCGCGGTCGGCGGCGTCAGGTCGGGGTAGTCCAGCACCAGCAGCTTTTCGGGAAAGTTGCGCACCCAGAACGGATCGTTGACGACAAGCGTGCCGGGTTTCAGCCGGTCCAGGAGATGCGTCGAGGTGATATAGTGCATGTCGAACGGCGGGTCCTGGCGCAGCCAGACGACATCGAAATCGGCCAGATCGACTTCGCGCAGCGGCCCCAGAACCGCCGGGTCGCCGGCCACCCGCTGCACCGTCATGTCATGCCCGCGCGCGGTGATCCTGCCTTCCTGATAGGCCAGCCGGTCGGGGGCGTAGTAAAACAGGTCATGGCCCCGTGTCTGCGCCTCTTCGGCCAGGCGAAAGCTGCTGTCGGCGTCGATGTTGACGGCCCCGATCGGGTCCATCTGAAAGGCGATCTTCATGGCCACTTCCCTGACTGGTTGCCCGAAACATGGCCCAGCCGGCGATGCGGTTCAATGCGTTTCGGGACCGGTCATGCAAGTCCGAAGGCGTTTTCGATGATCCGCACCGCCCCGGCGCCATTCACCAGCGCCACGTCAAAGCGGACATTGCTGAGCGATCCGGCCGGTTCGCCGGCGAGGAACTGTTCGGCCGAAGCACAGATGCGATCCATCTGGCGCCGGCTGACGCGTTCGGCGGCGCGGGCGAAATCGCGGCTTTGCTTGACCTCGACAAAGACCAGCCCGTCACCGTCTCGGGTGATGAGGTCGATTTCGCCGCCCGGCCCGCGCCAGCGCCGCCGCGCCACGCTGAAGCCGCGGCGTTCGTAGTCGCGCGCCACGCACTGTTCGGCGGCCTCGCCCGCCATATACGCCATTCTGCCCCGCAATGCCTTTTGCATCGCTCATTCCTTTCCGAGTTTGAGCGCCATCTGGTAGACCTGCCGCCGCGCCAGCCCGTGCATCCCGGCGACCAGTTCGGCGGCGTCCCTGACCGAATGGGTCTGCAATGCCGCTGTCAGGTCCCTTTCTAGGTCAGGTTCGTTAACGATTCGCGAACGTTCGCGATCCACCAGCAGCACGACCTCGCCCTTGACGGGCGCCGCATCCAGACCGTCGGCCAGCCCGGCCAGTGTTCCCCGGCGCACCTCCTCGAATTTCTTGGTCAACTCGCGGCACAGCGCCGCCTGCCGATCGGCGCCCAGAACCAGGGCCATGTCCGCCAGGCAGGCCGCCACGCGCCGGGGCGATTCGTATACCGCCAGCGTACCGGGCACCGCCCGCAGTTCTTCCAGCCTTGCCTTGCGCGCGGCCGACGCGGCAGGCAGGAAGCCCGCGAAAAAGAAAGCATCCGTGGGCAGCCCCGCCAGCGTCAACGCGGTCAGAACCGCCGACGGACCCGGCGCTGCGGTCACGCGATGCCCCGCCTGCGCGGCCACACGGCCCAGATCATAGCCCGGATCCGCGATCAGCGGCATTCCGGCCTCGGAGGCATAGGCCACCGACCGCCCCTCGCCCAGCGCACGCATCAGCCGCGCCCGCGCGCCGGTGCCGCTGTGATCGTGATAGGACAGCAACAGCCGGCCGGCCAGCGGCACGCCATGAATCTCGAGCAGTCTGCGCAGGCTGCGGGTATCCTCGGCGGCTATCACGTCTGCCGATGCGAGGATATCCAGCGCCCGCAGCGTGATGTCGCGCGCCGTCCCGATCGGGGTGGCGACGAAGTACAGACCAGGTGGCAAACTGACGAGTTGGTGATTCAACGCTGGACCCGCTTTCCTGTACGTCTATTATCCCTGCCAACCAGTGGCGCGGTTGCAAACCGCCGGAATTCAGGGAGTATTCGTTTCGATGTTTGCCGTTTTCAGCCCTGCCCGCAAGGTGGCCGTTTTCCTGCTTGGCACGATCGCGGCCGTGCTGCTGGCCGCCTGCGAGCCGGTTTCCATCGGCGGCGGCGGCCCGGTGATCAACACATCCAGACCGGTACCGGTGGCGCTGCTGGTGCCGCGCGGCTCGGCCCAGCCGGGCGATGCGGTTCTGGCGCAAAGCCTGGAAAACGCCGCCCGGCTTGCGATCGCCGACTTGCAGAACGTGCAGATCGACTTGCGTGTCTATGACACCGCCGGCAATGCCGCAACCGCCGCCGGGGCGGCGCAGCAGGCGGTGGATGACGGCGCCAAGATCATCCTCGGCCCAGTCTATGCGCAGGCCGCGAATGCCGCCGGGCTGGCGGTTCTGGGCGACAAGGTCAACGTTCTGTCGTTTTCCAACAACACCCGCATCGCCGGGGGCAACGTCTTCGTGCTGGGGCCGACATTCGACAACACCGCGCGGCGTCTGGCCGGCTTTGCCGCGCGTCAGGGCAAGGGCCGGATCCTCGTCGTTCATGGCTCTGACGAGGCCGGGCAACTTGGCCGCGACGCGATCCAGAAGGCCATCGGCGCCACCGGCGCGACGCTGGCGGGCACCGTTTCGTTCGATCAGTCGCAGCAAAGCGTCATCGCCACCGTGCCAACGGTCCGGGACGCCGTCACCGCCAACGGCGCGCAGTCGATCTTCATGACCGCGACCACCGCCGGCGCGCTGCCGCTGTTCACCCAGCTCTTGCCCGAGGCCGGCGTGTCGCCCGCCGAGACCCAGTATATCGGCCTTACCCGCTGGGACATCCCGTCGCAGACGCTGGCGCTGCCGGGGGTTCAGGGCGGCTGGTTCGCGCTGCCCGACCCGGTCAAGAGCCAGCAGTTCCAGGCCCGCTATCAGACCGCCTATGGCGGTGCTCCGCACCCGATCGGCGGCCTGGCCTATGACGGCATCGCCGCCATCGGCGCACTGGTCGGCGCCGGCAAGGCCGATGCGCTGACCGGTGCCGCGCTGACCCAGGGGGCCGGTTTTCAGGGGGTCGGCGGCATCTTCCGGCTGCGCCCGGACGGCACCAACGAACGCGGGCTGGCGGTGGCCACGATTCAGAACCGTCAGGTGGTGGTGATCGACCCCGCCCCGACCAGCTTTGCCGGCGCGGGCCTCTGAATCGGCCGGAATGGACAACGTCCTTGCCGCACCCTCCGCCCCGCTGATCTGCGAACCATCGGCGATATTCGACGGCGTCGGCGTTCGCCGCCGGATCGACGAGGCGGCGGCACAGGCAACCGACAACGCCGCGATCCGGGCCGCGAGCGTGAGCATCCTGCGCGAGGTAAACAGGGCCGGCCGCGATGCCATCGCCGCCGCCTTTGCCGACCAGCCCTTTGCCGCCCGCCAGTTGACCCGCTCCTACGCCTGGCTGACCGACGGGCTGGTCGCCATGGCGCTGCATGTCGCCCAGACCTGGCTGCACCCGCGCCCCAATCCGACGGCGGGCGAACGCATCGCCGTGCTGGCCGTGGGCGGCTACGGGCGGGGCGAGATGGCGCCGTTTTCAGATGTCGATCTGTTGTTCCTGATTCCCTACAAGCTGACCGCCTGGGCCGAAAGCAGCATCGAATCCATGCTGTACATGCTGTGGGATCTCAAGCTGAAGGTCGGCCATTCGGCGCGCACCATCAAGGATTGCATAAGGCTGGGGAGCGAGGATTTCACGATTCGCACCGCGCTTCTGGAACAGCGGTTCCTGGCCGGCGACCGCAAGCTGGCGGACAAGCTGGAACCCAGGCTGCGCAGCGAACTATTCAAAGGGACCGAACGCGAATTCATCGAGGCCAAGCTGGAGGAACGCGAACGGCGCCACGAAAAGCAGGGCCAGCGATACATGGTCGAACCCAATGTCAAGGAGGGCAAGGGGGGCCTGCGCGACCTGCAATCGCTGTTCTGGATCGCCAAGTACATACACGGGGTTCACGACCCCGCCGAACTGGTGCCGCTGGGTGTGTTCCTGCCCGAGGAATTCGACACCTTCGTTCAGGCCGCCGGCTTTCTGTGGGCGGTGCGTTCGCACCTGCATCTGGCCACCGGACGGGCCACCGAACAGCTGACCTTCGACCTTCAGGTCGAGGTCGCATCGCGCATGGGATACCGCGACCGCGCCGGGCGCAGGGGCGTCGAGATCTTCATGCAACGCTATTTCCGCGAGGCGACGGCGGTGGGCGAACTGACCCGCATCTTCCTGACCAAGCTGGAGGCCGCCCATGTCAAGAGCGAGCCGCTGCTGGAACGCATCTTCCGCCGCCGGCCGGGAATCCGGCGCGGCTACAAGGTGGTTCACAACCGGCTGGATGTGGTCGATCCCGATGCGTTCCTCGCCGACAAGCTAAACCTGCTGCGCATCTTCCAGGAGGGGTTGCGCACCGGCATGCTGATCCATCCCGACGCGATGCGTCTTGTCACCGCGAACCTGCACCTGATCGATGACGGCATGCGCGCCGACCCGGAGGCGCAGGGCATCTTCCTGGATCTGCTGCTGAACCACGGCAATCCCGAGCGTGCCCTGCGGCGGATGAACGAACTGGGGGTGCTGGCGGCATTCATCCCCGAATTCGAGCCGGTCGTCGCGATGATGCAGTTCAACATGTACCACAGCTATACGGTGGACGAACACATCATCCAGTGCATCGCGCAGCTGGCCATGATCGAAAAGGGCGAACTGGTCGAGGATCTGCCGATCTCGTCGGGCATCCTCGTGGACGGGCTGAACCGGCGGGTGATCTATGTCGCGCTGCTGCTGCATGACAGTGCCAAGGGCCAGCCGGGCGACCATTCCATCCTCGGCGCCCGGATCGCCCGCCGCGTCGCGCCGCGGCTGGGGCTGGACAAGGACGAAGCCGAAACCGTCGAATGGCTCGTGCGCCATCACCTGCTGATGTCGGACATGGCGCAAAAGCGCGATATCGCCGACCCGCGCACGGTGCGCGATTTCGCCAAGGCGGTTCAGACGGTAAGGCGGCTCGACCTGCTGACGGTGCTGACGGTCTGTGACATCCGCGGCGTCGGCCCGGACACCTGGAACAACTGGAAGGCGGTTCTGCTGCGCGCGCTCTATCGCCAGACCCGCAAGGCGCTGGAAACCGGCATGGAGGATCTGAACCGCGAGAACCGCGGCGCAGAAGGCGAAAAGGCGCTGCGCGAGGCGCTGTCGGACTGGCCCGCCGAGCTGCTGGACCGCGAGGCCAGCCGCCATTACCCGCCCTACTGGCAGGGTCTGCATGTCAGCGCGCATGTGGTCTTTGCCGGCCTGCTGCGCAAGCTGGAAGAAACCGGCGATCCGGGCACGATCCTTATCGACCTTCTTCCCGACGAAGAGCGCGACGCCACCCGCGCCTGTTTCGTGATGGCCGACCATCCGGGCATCTTCGCACGGCTGGCCGGCGCGCTGGCGCTGGTGGGCGCCAACGTGGTCGATGCCCGCAGCTATACGACGAGGGACGGATACGTGACCGATGCGTTCTGGATTCAGGACGCCGAGGGCAGGCCCTATGAAACCCGCCGTCTGCCGCGGCTGACGACGATGATTCACAAGATACTGAAAGGCGAGGTGTTGCCCCGGGACGCGCTGCAATCGCGCGACCGCATCAGGAAGCGCGAGAAGGCGTTCAAGCGCCCGACCCATATCATCTTCGACAATGACGGTTCCGAGATCTACACGATCATCGAAGTCGATACCCGCGACCGGCCCGGCCTGCTATACGATCTGGCGCGCACGCTGGCGGCCAACCACGTCTATGTCGCCAACGCAGTGATCGCGACCTATGGCGAACAGGTCGTCGATACCTTCTATGTCAAGGACATGTTCGGGCTTAAATACCATTCCCGATCGAAACAGAAATCGCTCGAGGCCAAGCTGCGCCGCGCTATCGCCGAGGGGGCGGAGCGCGCATCGGAAGGATGAACAGCCGGCGACCCGAGCCCGGGAACCGCGCCGCCCTTGGCTGCCTTCGACGCTATGCCAAAAGGTCGTACACCTCTGCACCGATCTGGAGGTTGATGCTGGCCTGGCCGCCGCCATCGACCAGCGCCCAGAGGATCTGGCCGGTGGGTTTGTAGATCACGAAGGCTTCCTCGGTTGCGTCGTCGCCCGACCGCTCGCCTGCGGCGTTTTCGGTATGAGTGAAATTGACCTGAAACTGGTCGGCCCGCGCCGTGGCGTCGCCGAATACCAGAAGGTCGGCAGCGGCGAAGTCCATGATCCAGTCCGACCCGTGACCTTCCATCTGGTCGCGCGTCCCGCCGACATGGAAGAACTTGTCGGCACCGACATCCCCCATCAGCAGGTCGTGTCCGAACCCGCCATTGATGAAGTCGTCGCCGGCCCCGCCCCAGATGATGTCGGAATAGGCCGACCCGGTAATCACGTCGTCGCCATCCTGGCCCTCGATCGTGTCGGCCCCGAAGCCTCCTGCCAGCGTGTCGTTGCCGCCCATGCCATAGAGGTGATCGTTGCCATACCCGCCATCGACGGAATCGTTGCCCGCCCCGGCATAGACCACGTCGCGCTTGTCGGCCGCGGTGTCGCCGCCGCGGATCAGGTCGTCGCCATCGCCGCCGTTCAGCGTGTCGGCGCCGTCGCCGCCTTCCAGCGTGTCATTGCCGCCCTCGCCGATCAGCCGGTCATTGCCGTCCAGACCGCGCAGCAGGTCTGCGCCGGCGCCGCCGACCAGTACATCGTCGCCGGAGGTGCCTTCGCGGGTGACGCCCGGGTCGCCGCCGACCGGCACGGGGTCGGGCTCGGTAAAGGTCAGGCTGTCTCCGACATGTGTCAGGTGCAGCACCCCGTCGGCATCGCCGTCGGCGGCATCGAAGGCGCGCAGGCGCTCGGGCCCGCCATAGACCAGGACGGCCGCGCCCACATTCCAGACCGGCCGCCCACCATCGCCGGGGGCGTCGAACAGGGCCGCGCCCGCGATCAGGTCGGCGAAACCGTCATTGTTGAAATCGCCCAACTGCCCGCCGGCAAGGCGGTCATATTCATTCACGCCCTGAAGCCGATAGCCGTCGCTGCCGTCAAGCGTGGTCAGGTCCAGTTCCGCCGGATGACCGTCGCGCCGGCCGAACAGGATGAAGGCGTTACCGGCGCCGCTGTTCGGGTCGCCCAGAACGAAATCGCGCAACCCGTCGCCATTGATATCGCCGGTTCCGCCGATCTGAAAACTGGCGCCGGTCCCGGTCAGGCGCATTCCGTTGCTGCCGTCCAGATCCTCGGGGGCGATCAATGCCGGAAACCCTGTTTCGCGGCCAAAGACCAGGCAGGCCATACCGTCATAGGTGATATAGAGCAGGTCGCCGATACCGTCGCCGTTGACGTCGCCGACGCCTTCGGTCGTCCAGCCGTTGCCAGCGGCGAGGCGGAAGCCGTTGCTGCCGTCCACGTCCAGCGTGCCGAGGTCGATCGTGCCCGGCCCCCAGCCCGCGCCGCCCAGCAGTATCACCGGATCGCCGCTGGGCTCGGCCTGTACCGCGATATCGCCCAGCCCGTCGCCGTTGATGTCGCCGATGGCGGCGCCACGGCTGTACGCGCCGGTGATATCAAGCCGCCCGTCGAACAGCGTCGCGGCGCCGAAATGGATCTCTACGGTGTGGTCGTTCTGGCTGGAGACATAGAGATCGGCAAAGCCGTCGCCATCGAAATCGCCGATG
The DNA here is from genome assembly GCA_047975215.1 of Jhaorihella sp. Taxonomy (GTDB): domain Bacteria; phylum Pseudomonadota; class Alphaproteobacteria; order Rhodobacterales; family Rhodobacteraceae; genus JAGRMG01. Next base: position 997 of record JBKEDD010000036.1, on the reverse strand, counting down.
CCTTCGGCCTCGATGCCGAACTGGTCGCCCGGCGCCGCGGAAAGGCCGACCCAGGCAGAACCGCCGCCGACCGCCCCGATGACACTGACCGCAGGCAGCCCGCCCTCGGCGCCGAAATAGACAAAGGCGGCGCCGGACTCGCCATACACGTCGGAACCGACCACCAGATCGTCTATGCCGTCATGGTTGATGTCGCCCGCCGGGTTCAGCGCATCGCCGATCCGGCCCGAGGCCAGATCGCCCTGGATGACTGAAAACATCACGCCATCGGGCTGGACCGTCCCGTCGAAGTCCAGATCGAAGCTTTCGCCGAAGTCGCCATCGCGACCGTAGAACACATAGACGATCCCGACCCGGTCGATGCTGTCGCCGGGGCCGTCATAGCCGTTGCCGGCATGGGGCGCGGAAACGGCGAAATCGGCAATGCCGTCATGGTTGATGTCGCCGATGTTGCGGACCTTGCGGCCAAAGTTCGAAAGCCCCTCGGGGCCAAAAAACACCGTGCCGGCGGTTCCTGTGGTCATGCTGCTCGCCTTTGCGTGTCGGGTTGTGCACAGCCCCCGGGTCGGTAGCCGCGCTGGCGGGGTCGAAAATATCGGCCCGCCGAATCCTGTAAATGCCCTGCGGCGTTATGCCGCCTGTGTCGTCAGGCCAGCAGATCGAACGTATCGGCCCCGATCTGAAGGTTGATCGACGCCTCGCCGCCGCCATCCACCAGCGCCCACAGGATCTGGCCGGTGGGTTTGTAGATCACGAAGGCCTCCTGCACGTCGTCGTCGCCCGAACGCTCGCCGGTGGTCTTGTTGGCGGTGTGGGTGAAATTGACCTGGAACTGCGTGGAAGTCGCTGACCCTCCGAAGACCAGAACGTCGCCCTCGGCGGCGCTGTAGTCCTGCACCCAGTCCGACCCGTGGCCCAGCATCTGTTCTCGGCTGCCACCGACATGAAAGAACTTGTCCGCCCCGCTGCCGCCGTTGATCAGGTCGTGCCCGAAGCC
>JBKEDD010000005.1:0-272877 GCA_047975215.1 Jhaorihella sp. | reverse complement strand
CCTCCGCCACATCGGTGATCTCGTCGCGGATCGCCAGCAGCGCGGTGATGAAGCGGTCGATCTCGGCCTTGGTTTCGCTTTCGGTCGGCTCGACCATTAGCGTGCCGGCGACGGGCCAGCTCATGGTGGGCGCATGGAAACCGTTGTCGATGAGGCGCTTGGCGATGTCGTCCACGGTCACGCCATGCTCGGCGAAGGGGCGGGTGTCCAGAATGCACTCATGCGCGACGCGGCCCCGGTTGCCCATGAACACGATCGGATAGGCCCCGGCCAGCCGCGAGGCGATATAGTTCGCGTTCAGGATCGCCACGCGCGTCGCCTGTGTCAGCCCGGCGCCGCCCATCATCAGGATAGAGGCCCATGAAATCAGCAGGATCGAGGCCGAGCCCCAGGGCGCCGCCGAGACCGCGCCCTCGCCATCGCAGGGATCGCCGGGTAGGAAGGGCGCCAGATGCGCCTTGACGCCGATCGGTCCCATGCCCGGACCACCGCCGCCATGCGGGATGGCGAAGGTCTTGTGCAGGTTCAGGTGGCTGACATCGCCGCCCAGGTCGCCGGGCCGGGAAAGGCCCACCATCGCGTTCAGGTTGGCGCCGTCGATATAGACCTGGCCGCCGTGTTCGTGGGTGATATCGCAGATTTCCCGCACGGTCTCCTCGAACACGCCATGGGTGCTGGGATAGGTGATCATGCAGCCGGCAAGTGCCGGGCCGTGCTTTTCGGCCTTGGCGCGGAAATCGTCCACGTCGATATCGCCGTTCTGCGCGGTCTTCACGGCCACCACCTTCCAACCCGCCATCTGGGCACTGGCCGGGTTGGTGCCATGCGCGCTGTTGGGTATCAGGCAGATGTCGCGGTGCCCCTGCCCCTGGGCGCGGTGCCAGGCGGCAATGGTCAGCAGGCCGGCATATTCGCCCTGCGCCCCTGAATTGGGCTGCATCGAAATCGCGTCATAGCCGGTGATCTCGCACAGCCTGTCGCTGAGATCGCCGATCAGTTCGGCATATCCTGCCGCCTGGTCGGCTGGCGCATAGGGATGGATCTGCGAAAACTCGGCCCAGGACACCGGCATCATCTCGGCCGCCGCGTTCAGCTTCATGGTGCAGGACCCCAGCGGGATCATCGCCCGGTCCAGCGCCAGGTCGCGATCCGCCAGCCGGCGCATGTATCGCATCATCTCGGTTTCGGCGCGGTTCATGTGAAAGATCGGATGGGTCAGGAATTCGGAGGTCCGCAGCAGCGCATCGGGCAGCCGGTAGCGGGGCGAATAGTCGGTATCCTCGAGGATGATGCCGAAGGCCCGCCAGACCGCCTCGATGGTGGCGGGCCGGGTCAGCTCGTCCAGCGTGATCCCGACCCTGGTATCGCCCACCCGGCGCAGGTTCAGCCCCTCGCGCACGGCCGCCTGCAACACGCCGCGCTGCAACAGGCCGACCTCGACGGTGATCGTGTCGAAGAACGCCGCCGGTTCCACCTTGAACCCGGCCGCCTCAAGCCCGCGCGCCAGCCGCACCGTCTTGCGATGGATCCGCTCGGCGATAGCGGTCAGTCCCTGCGGCCCGTGAAACACCGCATAGAACCCGGCCATGACCGCCAGCAACGCCTGCGCCGTGCAGACGTTGCTGGTCGCCTTCTCGCGGCGGATGTGCTGTTCGCGAGTCTGAAGGCTCAGCCGGTAGGCGCGGTTGCCGTGGCTGTCCACGCTGACGCCGACGATGCGGCCGGGCATGTTGCGCGCATAGGCCTGTTTCGTCGCCATGTAGGCCGCATGAGGCCCGCCATATCCCACCGGAACGCCGAACCGCTGGGTCGAACCGACAGCAATGTCGGCACCCATCGCACCGGGCTCCTTGAGCAGGGTCAGCGCCAGCGGATCGGCGGACACGACCGCCACCGCCTGCGCCGCATGCAGTGCCGCGATATCATCGGTGAAATCGCGCAGATGCCCGCAGGTGCCGGGATACTGGAAGATCGCCCCGAACACCTTCCCGGCTTCCATCTCCTCGGGCGGGCCGACGATCACCTCGATGCCCAGCGGCTCGGCCCGGGTGCGGATCACCGCGATGTTTTGCGGGTGGCAGTTCTCATCGACGAAAAACGCCGTCGCCTTCGACTTCGCCACCCGTTGCGCCATGGTCATCGCCTCGGCGCAGGCGGTGGCCTCGTCCAGGAGCGAGGCATTGGCAATCTCCAGGCCGGTCAGGTCCGATACCATGGTCTGGAAATTCAGCAGCGCCTCCAGCCGGCCCTGGCTGATCTCGGGCTGATAGGGGGTATAGGCGGTGTACCATGCCGGATTTTCCAGGATGTTGCGCTGGATCGCCGGCGGCGTCACCGTGCCGTGATAGCCCTGCCCGATCAGGCTGACCAGAACCTTGTTCTTTTCAGCCACCTGCCGCATGTGCCACAGCAGTTCACGTTCCGACTTGGGCTTGCCGAAATCCAGCGGCCGCTCCTGCCTGATCGCCGCCGGTACCGTCTGGTCGATCAGTTCGTCCAGGCTCGCGGCGCCCACCATCTCGAGCATCTCGGCCATCTCGGATGGCGATGGCCCGATATGGCGGCGGTTGGCGAAATCGTATGGCAGATACTCTGTCGGCTTGTAGGTCATACCCGGTCACTCCCGAAAGGGGCGTGCGGCCCCCGCTTCTTCTGGCTGCAAATATCCCCGCCGGAGGCTCCCCCGGACAAGACGCGGCTATCCGATGAAATCCTTGTAGGCCGCCTCGTCCATGTAATCGTCCATCGGCGACAAATCCGACGGCCTGATCTTGAAGAACCACCCGTCACCCTGGGCATCCTCGTTGACCAGGCCGGGATTGTCCGTCAGCGCCTCGTTGATCTCGACGATCTCGCCATCCAGCGGCGCCAGGATGTCGGAGGCCGCCTTGACGCTCTCGATCACCACGATCTCGTCGTCGCGGCTGACCTCGGCACCGACCTCGGGCAGTTCGACGAACACGATGTCGCCCAGTTGCTCGGCGGCGTGTTCGGTGATGCCGACGACAACCACGTCGCCGTCCTGCAGCAGCCATTCATGCTCTTCGGTGTACTTCATGTCCCTGATGTCCCCTTCGATATGTTCCAGTGGATCAACGCTTGAATCCGGCCGCCACGAAGGGCAGCGCGGATACGGTAATCGGCAGGCGCTTGCCCCGCAACTCGCCAAATACCTCGGTTCCCGGCGCGGCCAGCCCGACCGGCAGATATCCCATCGCCACGGGGCCGCCAACGGTCGGGCCGAACCCGCCCGAGGTGATCCGTCCCACCGGATCGCCGCCCGTCGCGGCTGCGAAAAGTTCCACCCCTTCGCGCATCGGCGCGCGACCCTCGGGGCGCAACCCGACCCTCTTGCGGTCTGAACCGCCGGCGATCTGGGCCAGCACCGGCCCGGCACCGGGAAAACCGCCCTCGCGGGCGCCGCCCGCGCGCCGCACCTTCTGGATCGCCCAGGCCAGACCGGCCTCGGCCGGCAGAACGGATTCGTCGATGTCATGGCCGTAAAGGCACAAGCCCGCCTCGAGGCGCAGCGAATCGCGCGCCCCCAGCCCCACCGGCATCACGTCGTCATGGGCCAGCAGCCGCCGCGCCAGCGCCTCGCCCGCCCCGGCGGGCAGCGATATTTCATAGCCGTCCTCGCCGGTATAGCCCGAGCGCGACACCCAGCACTCCACCCCGTCCAGAACCAGCGTCCGGATATCCATGAACCGCATCCGCGCGGCCTCGGGGTTCAGTTCCGCAAGCACGGCTTCGGCCGCCGGTCCCTGCAAGGCCAGCAGCGCCCGGTCGGTGACGGGCGTCACGGCGATATCGGGTTCGAGCGCCGCCTTCATGCGCGCGATATCCTCGCCCTTGCACGCCGCGTTGACCACCACGAACAGGTGATCGCCGCGATTTGCAAACATCAGGTCGTCGAGAATCCCGCCGCTTTCGTTCAGGAACAGCCCGTAGCGTTGCCGCCCCGCCTCAAGTCCGGCCACATCCATCGGCACCAGCGTTTCGAAGGCCGCGGCGATGGCCTGCATCGACACGCCCGAAAGCACCACCTGGCCCATGTGAGAGACATCGAACAGCCCGGCCCGCGCGCGGGTGTGATTGTGTTCGGCCATGATTCCGGCGAACTGCACCGGCATTTCATACCCGGCGAAGGGCACCATCTTGCCCCCAAGTTCGACATGCAGATCGTAAAGCGGCGTTCTTAGCGATTGCGCCATGTGCCCGTCCCGTTTCCAAACCGGCACGAATCCCGACGGATCGTGCGGCACCCCATTTTCCGGCGCCGCGCCGGCGCCATGCGATGCCCCCTCTGTCCTTTGGCCTGAGATCGCTATCCCTTCGGCGGGCGCAGCGCGCGCCTCTCTCCAGAGTCCGTCCATGCCTGCGGTCCCTTGGGCCTGAGAGTTTCCGGGGCGGTTGCTCCTTCGGCACCGGCGCGGCTGCGCCGGTTCTCCCGCATGCACGGGCGCACATTATCCGCGCCCGGCGCTCCCGGCAAGGCCCGGATGCGACAACGATCCGTCGCACAGACGCCCGGCGTGCGGGCCGTCAGCGGCGCCGCCCCCGACTGCCGCTCAGGGTTGCAGCAGCCAGCGCCCGTCGGCGTCCCTGCAGCGGCGGATGCGCAGGTCGCGGGCCTTCGCGGCGCCCTTGGCGTGGAAGGCATGCAGGATGACGGCACAGCCCCCCTGCATCGCCTCCAGCCGCACGGTGCCGTGCGACATGCTTTCGGGATTCGACCACGCCGCCTCGCCGCCGACCCTGGGCCGGGCGGCGGTGTAAAGGCCGGCCGCGGCCGCGTCCATCATCGTGAAATCCTGCGGCGACAGGCCGGTATCGCGGATCATGTGCGAAAGCGTCTGGGCCTTGCCGGCAGACGCGGCCAGCGCCAGCATCGCGACAAGAGGCAACACCGATAGGCTGGGTTTCATGGCTACCTCGGTTGACTGGCGGGAACAAAAGGCTCTCCGCCTGAATACATCCTGCGGCGGGCCTTGTCCAAACCCGCAATGCCCGCGGCGCCCGCCCCGGTGCGGATCCGCATTTGCAACCGCCTGCAAATTCGCTAACCTTTTGCGCAACGCCACGGTCCTGGCCGCCCCGAAGCGATATGCCCCAAGGGGCGTGCGCATCCGTTTCGCAGCCCGGGCATGGAGCCGGAGACAGTGACATGAAACGCCTCATTCTGGTTTCGGCCCTCGCGCTCTCGGCCTGCGATGCCGTTCCGGTCACGACCGATCACCCGACGCAGGGGGTTGAGGTGATGAGCCGGACATGGGCAGTGGCCCGCGTTGCCGATACACCGGCGATCTATCGGGCGGTACGCGACACCAACAATCTCAACCCCTACGGCCCGCCCGCTGCTCTGCGCACGATCCAGGCGATCCGCGCCATCGAAGCGGCGACAGGCTGCCGGGTGGACCGCTCGACACTGGTGCAGAACATTTCGGGCCACTTCTTCTCGCAGGTCGCTTGCCGCTGACGGCGTCGGGTGATCGCGACCGGATGGGCCCCGAACCGTCCCGCCTCGCGATCCCCCATTGAGAGCGCCCCGCGCTCCTGCCATACCGTCACACGACATGAAGATTGCAATCAACGGATTCGGCCGCATTGGCCGCACCATCCTGCGGCAGGTTCTGACCCGCCCGCAAACGTCGCCCGTCGAGGTGACGCTGATCAACGACATCGCGCCGCTGGACATGCTGGCCTATCTGTTCGCCTATGACAGCACCTTCGGCCCCTTCCCCGGCGAGGTTTCGGGCAGCGGCGGTGCCTTGCGCGTAGCGGGCCGGGCGATTCCCGTCACCCACACACCCGATCTGGCACACGCGGATCTGGGCGGGGTCGACGTGCTGCTGGACTGCACCGGCATCGCGCGCACCAGCGATGTCGCGGCGCGGGGGCTTGGCGCGGGGGCGGGCAAGGTTCTGATCTCGGGGCCGTCGCCGGCCGCCGAACTGACCGTTGTGCTGGGCGCCAATGAAGACCGGCTGGGCAATGCGCGGATCGTTTCCAATGCATCCTGCACGACCAACGCGCTGGCGCCGCTGCTGGGTATCGTGGACCGCATCGCCGGGGTCGACCGGGCGCATATGACCACCATCCACTGCTATACCAACAGCCAGCCGATGGTAGACGCACCGCGCGGCGATTTCGCCCGCAGCCGTTCCGGCGCGCTGTCGATGGTACCCACCACCTCCAGCGCCACCCACCTGATCGACGAGGTGCTGCCCGATCTGGCCGGGCGCGTCAGCGGCGCCGCCGTCCGGGTGCCCGTGGCCAGCGTGTCTTCGGTCGATCTGGTGGTGCAACTGGCCCGCCCGATGCCCGAACCGGCGTTTCGCCAGGCCCTGCACGACGCGGCGGACGCCTCGCCGGTGCTGGGCTGGACCGAAGCGCCGCTGGTGTCCTCGGATTTGCGCGCACTGCCGGAATCGCTGGTGATCGCGGTGCCGGAAACCCGCATGATCGGCGACCGCCAGGTGCGTCTGTTCGGCTGGTACGACAACGAATGGGGGTTTTCGGCGCGGATGCTGGACGTGGCGGCCCTGATGTCGGCCGCGCCCCGCACCCCGGCCTGAGCCGAATTCGTGCGTCGGCCGATTGCGGCATTGCCGCAACGGGTGGCGCCGTCTAACATGCGCCAAAGATGCAGCTTCGGGCAGGCATATCCGGCACCGGTTCCCAGGGGAGGGCACGCCGATGGGCGCAAGGCAGGCAGGGCAGCAGACCAACACACCAGTCCCCATGGCGGCCAGGCTGGCAAGCGAACAGATCGGATTGCTCGCCTTTGCCCACAAGGCCGGCAGGAACATCTTTTCCGTGATCCCCGACGCAACCCGGCATCAGACCTACCTGCGCGGCCCCGCCAATATCCACTATGTCTGCGACCCCGACATGATAACGGAACTGCTGATCGGCAGGGGCCGGCATTTCCCGAAATCGCAGTTCACCCGCAACGTGATCGGGGCGGCCGTCGGCAACGGCATGATCCTGGCGGAAGGCGAGAAATGGAAGGAACAGCGCCGCCGCTACGCGCCCCTCTTCGCGGCGCGCAATCTGCCGGTTCTGACCGCGCATTTCGGCGAAACCGGGCTGGACATGGCCCGTGCGATGGCCGCGCGGCCCGGCGAGATCGACGTGGCGGACGCCGCGCAGGAAGCAACGCTCACCAATATCTCGCGCGTGATGTTCTCGGGCACCGAGACCGTGGACAAGCGCGACGTGCGCAACGCGCTGCGCGAGTTCACCAACTTCATCAGCTACATGTCGCTGTTCGACCTGATGGGGCTGCCCAAATGGGTGCCGCGGCTGAAATGGCTGAAGGGCAAGGCGCCGGTAAGCAATGTCCGCGCGCTGGGCCGCAACGTGATCGAAAGCCGCCGCGCCAAGCGGCATGCCGAGCCCGAGGATTTTCTTGACCTGATGATAGAGGCGCTGGAGGAGGATCGCGAAGATCTCGATACCACCGTCGACAACCTGCTGACCTTCGTCGCCGCTGGCTATGAAACCTCGGCCAATACCCTGGCCTGGGGTCTTTACCTGCTGGCCCTATACCCGGCGGCGCAGGCGGAGTTACGCCGCGAGGTCATGGCGGCCTGTCCCGACGGCCCGGTGCGGTTCGAGACGCTGACCGACATGCCGCGGCTGCTGGCGCATGTGCGCGAGACGCTCAGGCTTTACCCGGCGGGGGCGCTGTTTGCCCGCGACGCGACCGAAGAGACCACGATCGGTGAAGTGACCTTCAGGCGTGGCGACGTGATCATGTTTCCGGTCTATTCGCTGCATCGCAACACGCGTCTGTGGGACGCCCCCGAAAGCTACCGCGCGGACCGGTTCATGGGCACTAAATATCCGCGCGGGCAGTTCATTCCGTTCGGCGACGGACCGCGCGTCTGCATCGGCGCGCAATATGCCGAAACCGAAATCATGGTGCTGTTGGCGTCGCTGTTGCGCGAGCTTGAATTCGCCCCGGGCGCACATCCGGTTCCCGAACCGGTTCTGACCTTCACCATGCGCCCCGGCGGCCCGATGATCCTGACTGCCGCGCCGTTGAACCCCCGGGCTTCGCAGGTGTCGTCCGCCGCGTGAACCGGCGCGGATCGCCGCGCCGCGCAAGCCCCGGGCCGACCGGCCGCGCTGATCCGGGCGGAAAGCCGCCGGACCACAACAACTTGATGAGCAGGCCCGGGAAACGCATTTGTTCCCCCGGATATGGTGTGTATTGTGCCCGCAATGTTGCGAGTCACGCACAAGGTGGCGCGTGTTGAAGATTGAGGCAGCCTGGAGCCCGTCAATGTCGAACAAGGGTCGATGCGTCGCCGCGCTGCGGGCCATCGTTCTGATTTGCTCCATTTTCGCGGGCGCCCCCGTTCTGGCCTACGAAACCGCGCTTGACGCGCCCGGCGCGCCGGAAGATCTTCGCGATCGCCTGGCCCGCGCCTCGGCGGTGATGTCGGCGCAGACCCGCGGGCTGAACACGGTTCAGGAACTGCTGGCCGCGTCGCTGTCCGATTACCGCACGCTGGTCCAGGTTCTCTACGACGAAGGCTATTTCAGCTCCGTCGTCCACATTCGGCTGGACGGGCGCGAGGCCGCCAGTATCGAACCGCTTACGCCGCCGTCGCGGGTCGCGAAGATCGTGATCACCGTCGATCCCGGGCGCCCGTTCCGGTTCGGCCGGGCCGCGATCGCGCCGTTGGCGCCCGGCACCGAAATCCCGGATGACTTTGCCTCGGGCCGGCCCGCCGGCACGGGCCGCATCCAGGAAGCGGCGGTTGCCGGCGTGAACGGCTGGCGCGCGGCGGGTCATGCCAAGGCGGGCGTGGGCCGGCAACGCATCGTCGCGCGCCACCCCGCGGCAGAACTCGACGCCGATATCGAACTGCGGCCCGGCCCCCTGCTGCGCTTTGGCAGGATGACGGTAACGGGCGAAAGCGCGGTGCGGGAAACCTCGATCCGCCGCATTGCCGGCTTTCCCACGGGCGAGGTCTATGACCCCGACAAGCTGCAACGCGCCGGCACCCGGCTGCGGCGTACCGGCACGTTCTCCTCAGTGGCCATACGCGAGGCCGAACAGCCCAACGCCGATGGAACGCTCGACTTCACCACCGAAATCCAGGATCTGCCGCCGCGGCGTCTGTCGGTCGGCGCCGAACTGTCCTCGCGCACCGGGCTGGAACTATCGTTTCGCTGGACGCACCGGAACCTGTTTCACGGCGCCGAACGGCTGCAATTCGAATCGCGGGTGCGCAATATCGGCGGCACCGAGAATATCGACGGCACCTTTTCACTGCGGCTGGACCGGCCCGACCGGCTGGGCCCGGATGACAGCATCTTCTACATCGCCGAACTGGAACGCCTGAACCGGACCAACTATGACCTCTCCCGCGCCCGGCTCGGGATCGGTGTCAAGCGGTTCTTTTCCCCCGAACTGTTTGGCGAAATATCCCTGAACGCGGCCTATTCGTCGGCCGACGACGCGTTCGGCACCAGCCGCAAGTTCCGTTATGCCGTGGTGCCCGCCCGTCTGGAATGGGACCGTCGCGACAACAAGGTCAATGCCACTGAAGGCTTCTATCTGAACACGCGGGTCAGCCCCTTCGTCGGGCTGAGCGGTACCGAATCGGGCGGCCAGATCACGCTTGATGCACGCGGATACTGGAGCCCGCTCGCCTCGGACCGTATCGTTCTGGCAGGCAGGCTTCAGCTCGGTTCGGTCGTCGGCGCACCACTGTCCACGGTCTCGCCCGATCTGCTGTTCTTTTCCGGCGGAGCCGGCACCGTGCGCGGCCAGCCCTACGAATCGCTCGGGGTGCCGGTCGGTGCCGCCATCGCCGGCGGCCGGTCTTTCCTTGGGCTTTCGACCGAACTGCGCGGACATATCACCGAAAAGATCTCGCTGGTCGGGTTTTACGATTTCGGCGCCGTGGACAGCGGCTCTCTGATCGACAGCGGCTCGCCGCGCCATGCCGGCGCCGGCATCGGGGTGCGCTACGATCTGGGCGGCTTCGGGCCGGTGCGGCTGGATCTGGCCTGGCCGGTGAGCGGCAGCACCGGCGACGGGCTGCAATTCTATATCGGCATAGGACAGGCGTTTTGAAGCGGTTTGCGGCATATGCGCTGGTCCTGACCCTGGCCCTGACCGCGCCGGCGCGGGCGCAGGACGAGAGCGATTCAGGAGAGGACGCCGGCGGTCTGCTGGTCAATTTCCTTCAGGACACGCTGTCGGATGAAAACCGCAAGGTCCGCGTGAGCGGCCTTGAGGGCACTTTCAGTTCGCGCGCCACAATCGAACAGCTTACCGTCTCGGACGACCGGGGCGTGTGGCTGACGATGAAGGGCGCCGTGCTCGACTGGAACCGCCTGGCTCTGGTGCGCGGCCACTTTTCCGTCAATACGCTGGGCGCCGACGAGATCATCATCGAGCGCCTGCCCGGCCCGACCACGACCGATACCGACCTGCCGGCGCCCGAAGCCACGCCGTTCCAGGTGCCCGACCTTCCGGTGGCCATCGAACTTGGCGAAATCTCGGTCGGGCGGCTGGAACTGGGCGAACCGGTGGTCGGTGTCGCTGCCGAACTGAAGGTGGACGGCACGCTGACGCTGGCCGAGGGCGCGCTTGATACCAACCTTTCGGTCGCACGGCTTGACCGGCCAAGCGACACCATCGGGCTGATGGCGCGGTTCGACAACGCGACCCGCGACATCGCGCTGGATCTTTCCGTAAACGAAAACGCCGGCGGGCTGATCTCGGCGGCGCTGAAACTGCCGGGCCGCCCGCCGCTGAGCCTGACCGCCGCGGGCGAGGGGCCGGTTTCCGATTTCACCGCCGATATCGCGCTGGCCAGCGACGGCGTGCAACGGGTCTCGGGCCAGGTTCGGCTGCGCGCCGACGCGCTGTCGGACACGCCTGACACTGCGGGCGGCATCACCTTTGCGGCCGGTCTGGGCGGCGACCTGACGCCATTTCTGCCCCCCGAATACCGCGCGTTCTTCGGCACCGACACGCGCCTGGTTCTGGACGGTGCGCGGGACGGGGAAGGCCGTGTCGAGATCGGCGAACTCAGCGTCAGATCGGACGCGCTGAGCCTTGAGGGATCGCTTGCCATCGACGCCCAAGGCGCGGTCGAGATGGTGGATTTTCAGGGCGGCATCACGCCGCCCGACGGCAATCGCGTTCTGCTGCCGATGACCGGGCCGAAGACGACGCTCGCCCGCGCCGCGTTCACGGCCCGGACGGACCGGGCACAGGGCGACGGCTGGGCGCTGCAGATGCAGGCCGAAGGGCTTGAGCGGCCCGGCGTCTCGGTCGGCATGACGCGCATCTCGGGCGCCGGCAGTATGGGCGGCGCCGACGGATCGCGCATCGAGGGCAACGTGCGCGCTGTCGCGCAGGGCATCGACCTGGCCGATCCGGCACAGGCGGCGGCGGTGGGGCCGGAACTGTCGCTGGACGGTCATTTCGCCTTCGGCAACGATGGCGTACTTCGCCTCGACGGGTTCGGGGTGAACGGACCCGACTACCGCGCCACGGTGGACGGAACCCTGCGCGGGTTGGACAGCGGCCTGAAGATGCAGGGCAGCATCAGCGCCGGCGCGGCCGATCTGAGCCGCTTTTCCGGGCTGGCGGGGTTGGACCTTGGCGGCACGGCCAACGCGCAGATCACCGGCAGCGGCACACCGCTGTCGGGCGGCTTCGATATCGTGCTCGACGCCCGCGCACAGGATCTCGCCACGGGAATCGAAAAGCTCGACCCGCTGATCGCCGGGCAGTCGGTACTGCATTTCGATGCCGTCCGCGACGAAACCGGGATGAACCTGCGCGCTTTCCGGCTGAACGGCACACAGCTTTCAGCCGATGCCGAGGGCCGGCTCAGCAGCAAGGCCGGAACGTTGCGCCTGAGCGCGGAACTCGCGGATCTGGCGCTGCTGATCCCCGGACTGTCCGGTCCGCTGAAACTGACGGGCCAGAGCCGGCGCAGCCCCGAGGGCTGGGGCGGCCGGCTGCGGCTGGTGGGGCCGCAATCCTCCCATGCCGACCTGACCGGGATCATCGCGCCGGACGGCGGGGCGGGGGTGAGGTTCAGCGCCGAACTTGCACGGCTCGAACGGCTGGTGCCGGAACTCACCGGCAGCGTGACGGCAAAGGGCCGGGCCCGGCGCGATCCGGCGGGAATCTGGGAGATCGACCCCAACGCCGAGGGCCCGGCCGGCATATCCAGCCATGTCACCGGCTCGTTCGACGAAAGTTCGGGAAAGACCGATCTGGCGGCCAAGGGGCAATTGCGGCTCAACGCGGCCAACCTGTTCATCTCGCCCAATTCCGTCGACGGCCCGGCGAATTTCGACCTGACGCTGAGGGGCAAACCTTCACTGGCCGCGCTGCGCGGCACCGTCACCACGTCCGGCACCGTCATTGCCATCCCGTCGGTGGCCCAGACCGTCGAGAACATCGGCGCCACCGTGACTATCGCCGACAGCCGCGCCGACATCTCCATGACCGGCGGGCTGCGTGCGGGCGGCAATTTTCGCGTCGGCGGAGCCGTGGCGCTGAGCCCGCCCTTCGACGGGCGCCTGACCGCCGATCTGTCGAACCTGGTGCTGAGCGACAACCTCAGCTATTCCACATCGGCCAGCGGCCAACTGGTCTATGCCGGGCCTCTGGCCGGAAACGGCGACCTGTCGGGCGAAATCCGCTTTGGCAGGACCGAAATCAACCTCAACACCGCCTCGGGCGCGGCGGGGGCGGCGCCGATACCGCCGATGGCGCATCAGGGCGAACCCGCGGCGGTGCGCGCCACGCGCCAGCGCGCCGGGCTGATCGAAAACGGCAACGGCAATGGCGGCCCGGTGATCGGCCTGAACCTGCGTCTCGTGAACGGCGACCGGGTCTATGCGCGCGGCTACGGCTTGCAGGCCGAGATGGGCGGCGACATCCTTCTGCGCGGCACCACGGCGCAGGTCGAACCGGCGGGCCAGATCGAACTGATCCGCGGGGCGCTGGACCTGTTCGGGCGGCGGCTGAAACTGACGCACGGCGTCATCGACCTGCAAGGCGATCTCAAACCCTATGTCGACTTCCAGTCCTCCACCAGCACCTCGGAAGGCCAGGCCACCATCGAAATCTCCGGGCCGCTGGACGCCCCCGAGATCAAGGTCTACTCGGAACCCGAGCGCCCCTCGGAAGAGGCGCTGGCGATGCTGCTGTTCGGCAACCGCTTTTCCGAACTTTCGCCGCTGGTAATCGCGCAGATGGCGGCCTCGCTGGCCCGGCTGCGCAGCGGCGGGGGCGGCGTGTCCGGCACGGTGAGGGACGCGACCGGCGCCGATACCGTCGGCGTGGGCTCCGATGCCGGCGGCGCCGGTCTGCTGCGCGGCGGCGGCTATCTGTCGGAAAACGTCTATACCGATTTCTCGGTCAACACCGAGGGCGAAACCGAACTGAACCTGAACCTGGATGTCAGCGACTCGGTGACACTGAAGGGCACCGTCGACAATTCCGGCGACACCGCGCTGGGTATCTTCTTCGAACGCGACTACTGAAATGCCGGGTCCGGGCCGCGATGGCCGGGGGGCGTTCAGTGCGCCTCGGCCCAGTTGGCCCCCTGGCCCGCATCCACGGTCAGCTTCACGTCGAGCCGGACAGCGGGGTCGGCGGCATTTTCCATCACGTCGCGGGCCGCCTTCGTCACCTGATCGACCGCCCCTTTCGCGACCTCGAACAGCAATTCGTCGTGCACCTGCAACAGCATCTTCGCCGGCAGCCCGTCAATTGCCGCCGGCATGCGGATCATCGCGCGGCGGATCACATCCGCCGCCGTGCCCTGGATCGGCGCGTTGATCGCGGCGCGCCAGGCAAACCCGGCGCGCGGCCCCTTGGCGCCGATTTCCGGCGTATGGATACGCCGCCCGAACAGGGTTTGGACGAACCCGTGTTCCCTGGCGAAGGCCACGGTGTCGTCCATATAGGCGCGGATGCCCGGAAAGCGTTCGAAATAGCGGTCGATGAAGCCCTGCGCCTCGGCCCGCGGGATGCGCAGGTTGCGCGCCAGCCCGAAGCCCGAGATGCCGTAGATCACGCCGAAATTGATCGCCTTGGCCTGCCGGCGGATCTCGGGCGTCATGTCTTCCAGCGGCACGCCGAACATTTCCGATGCGGTCATCGCATGAATGTCGAGCCCGTCGGCAAAGGCCTGCTTCAGTTCCGCGATATCGGCAATATGCGCCAGGATGCGAAGCTCGATCTGCGAATAGTCCAGCGAAAGCAGCACGTTGCCCGGATCCGCAACGAACGCCTCGCGGATACGGCGCCCCTCTTCGGTGCGCACGGGGATGTTCTGAAGGTTCGGATCGGTCGAGGCAAGGCGCCCGGTGCTCGCCCCGGAAATGACGTATGAGGTATGCACGCGCCCGGTTTCCGGATTGATATGATCCTGCAACGCGTCCGTGTAGGTCGATTTCAGCTTGCTGAGCTGGCGCCAGTCCAGCACCCGGGCGGGCAGTTCGTGCCCTGTCGCCAGGTCTTCCAGCACGTCGGCGCCGGTGGCATAGGCGCCGGTCTTGCCGCGCTTGCCGCCCTCGATCCCCATCTTGTCGAACAGGATTTCGCCCAGCTGCTTGGGCGATCCGACGTTGAATTTCTCGCCCGCGAGTTCATGGATCTCGGCCTCGAGCCCCGCCATCTTCTGCGCGAATGCGTTTGACATGCGCGACAGCGTCTCGCGATCCACCCTGATGCCGTGCATCTCCATCCGCGCCAGCACCGGCACCAGCGGCCGTTCCAGCGTCTCGTAGACCGTCGTCACCTTCTCGCGGTGCAGTTGCGGCCTGAAGGTCTGCCACAGGCGCAGGGTGATGTCGGCATCCTCGGCGGCATAGGCGGTCGCCTCACCGACCGCCACCTTGTCGAAGGTGATCGCCGACTTGCCGCTGCCCAGCAACGGCTTGATCGGTATCGGGATGTGATCCAGATAACGTTCGCTGAGCGTATCCATTCCATGCCCGTGCAAACCCGCATGCATGGCGTAGGACAACAGCATGGTGTCGTCGATCGGGGCCACCTCGATGCCCTGGCGGGCCAGTATCTTGGCGTCGTACTTCATGTTCTGCCCGATCTTGAGGACCGATGCGTCCTCAAGCACCGGTTTCAGCAACGCCAGCGCCTCGCCCACGGGCATCTGACCTTCGGCCAGCGCATCCGTGCCGAACAGGTCGTCATTGCCGCCATTGCGATGCGCCAGCGGAATATAGCAGGCCGATCCCGGCTCGACGCACAGCGATATGCCGACCAGCCCGGCAACCATTTCGTCAAGCCCGGTGGTTTCGGTATCAACCGCCACCAGTCCGCGATCCCGGATCCGGCCGATCCACGCCTTCAGCCGGTCCGCATCGCGCACGCATTCATAGCCCGCCGCGTCGAACGGGACGGGCGGAAGCGGCCTGCCCGCATCCGGCGCCTGGGTCTCGGGAATGGCCGGCGGCTCGACATCCAGCTTCTCGGCGATCCGGCGCGACAGCGTACGAAACTCCATTTCCGCCAGGAACGCCATCAGCCGGTCCGGATCGGGATCGCGCATTTCCAGATCGTCCAGCCCGAAATCCAGCGGCGTGTTCACATCCAGCTGCACCAGGCGCTTGGACAGCTCGATCTGTTCGCGCATGTCCAGAAGCGTCTGGCGGCGCTTGGGCTGCCTGATCTCGCCCGCGCGGTTCAGGAGCGTTTCCAGATCGCCGTATTCGTTGATCAGCAGAGCCGCGGTCTTGATCCCGATGCCCGGGGCGCCCGGCACGTTGTCCACCGAATCGCCCGCCAGCGCCTGCACGTCCACCACACGCTCGGGGGGCACGCCGAATTTCTCGACCACACCGTCGCGGTCGATGCGGCGGTTCTTCATCGCGTCCAGCATTTCGACCCCGCCGCCGACCAGCTGCATCAGGTCCTTGTCCGACGACACTATCGTCACCCGCCCGCCGGCCTCGCGCGCCTGCACGGAAAGTGTTGCGATGATATCGTCAGCCTCGAAACCCTCGACCTCCTCGCAGGCGATGTTGAACGCCTCGGTTGCGGCACGGGTCAGCGGGATCTGCGGGCGCAAAGCCTCGGGCATCTCCTCGCGGTTGGCCTTGTAGTCGGGATACAGCTCGTTGCGGAACGTGTGGCTGCCCTTGTCGAAGATCACCGCGATATGCGTCGGCGCATCCGCGCCGTGATCGCCGTCGACATAGCGTTGCAGCATGTTGCAGAACCCCGCCACCGCCCCGACCGGCAGCCCGTCGGACTTGCGCGTCAATGGCGGCAGCGCATGAAAGGCGCGAAATACGAAGGCCGATCCGTCGATCAGGTGCAGATGACAGCCCTTGCCGAATCGTGTGGTCATCGCGCGGTCTCCCCGTCTTGGCACCGGTCCGTTCTGTCATGCCGCCGGACCGGATGCCAGTACCACCTGTGCGGGATACCCCACGATGCCCGAATGCACGGCTCTGCTCGCCGGCCGGCCGCGCCGCCACCGCGAAGGGGCGCGCATGTATCCGTGATCCGCTGGCGCCCGGCGGGTCCGCCATGCTTCTTTCTGGTCGCAAATACTCAAAAAGCCGGTCAGCGCGCCATGGCACGGCTATCGGATCGGGCGATTGCTACTCTTGCGCGTAGACGAACTTGCAGTCGCAATACGGGCATTCGACCCAGCCCTGCTCCTGCGGGATCTGAAGCCAGACGCGCGGATGACCCAGCGCGCCCTCACCGCCGTCGCAGGCGATCTTGCGACGATCCACGATCCTGGTTTCGGGTGCCTTTATTGTCATCTCGCAGCGGTCCTTCTTGTCTCGCGGCTTGTTATGGGCGAAGTCGAATGCCGGGGCAAGAGGCGCGATGCCGCGCACAAACGCGCCCATCCGTCACGCAACGGATTGTTCACGCGGTGGCAAAACCGCGTGCAATTCCTTTCTCAAGGATTCGGCGCCATCCCGGGCGGCGTGCTACAGCCCCAGAACATCGGTCATGTCATATTCTCCCGGCGCCTTGCCCTGGCCCCAGAGTGCGGCCCTGAGCGCGCCGCGGGCGAAGATCGCACGGTCGGTGGCCACATGGCGCAGCACGATGCGTTCGCCGGGCGCGGCGAACAACACGTCGTGTTCGCCGACGATGTCACCACCGCGAATTGCCGAAAACCCGATATCGCCCCGCCGCCGCGGCCCGGTTATGCCGTCGCGGCCACGCTCGGCCACGTCGGCCAGCGCCACGCCGCGCCCCGCCGCCGCCGCCTCGCCCAGCATAAGCGCTGTGCCCGAGGGCGCATCGGCCTTCTGCCCGTGATGGGCCTCGATCACCTCGATGTCGAAATCCGCATCCAGTGCGGCCGCTGCCCGTCTGGTGAGCCCCACCAGCAGGTTGACGCCAAGACTCATGTTGCCGGCCCGCACGATCACCGCATGCCGGGCCGCCGGTTTCAGGCGCTCCAGTTGCTCCTGGCTCATCCCCGTGGTGCCGATCACATGCACGGCGCGCGCCTGGGCCGCCAGTTCGGCGAATTCCAGCGTGGCCTCGGGCGCGGTGAAGTCGATCACCGCCTGCGCCTGCGCGAACGCGTCCACCGCCTGATCGGTGACGGTGACGCCCAGCGCCGCGCCGCCCAGCGCCTCGCCCACGTCTCGCCCCACCCAGTCATGCCCCGGCCTTTCGAGTGCGCCAACGAGATGCGCCTGCTCGCTGCCCGCGATGGTGCGGATCAGCATCTGCCCCATGCGTCCCGATGCCCCCGTCACCACGATTGCCGGCTTGTGTGTCATGCGCCCGCCCTCCTTGCGTTCACCCGTTCGATACCCTTTCGCGGCCCGCTTGGCAAAGGCCCGGGGAAGGGCTAGATCGGGGTCATGGCGAAGAACAGGTTTCATGACGGTCCCGGCCCCTCGCAGCGTCAGTTGCGGGTGGGCGAACAGATCCGGCGTACCCTGGCAGAGGTGCTGGCGCGCGGCGACGTGCACGACCCCGAGTTGAACCGGATGTCGATCACCGTGGGCGAGGTGCGCGTTTCGCCCGACCTGAAGGTGGCGACCGCCTATGTCCTGCCGCTGGGCGGCCAGGGCCAGGAAGATGCGCTGAAGCTGCTGGCGCGCAACAAGGGTGAATTGCGCAAGGTCGCGGGCAGAAAGCTGGGGCTGAAATACGCGCCCGATCTGCGCTTCCGGCTGGACGAGACTTTCGACCGGATGGACGATGCACGGCGCATGTTCGCCCAGGACGCGGTACGCCGCGATCTGGACGAGTGATCCGCGCGGCGGCTTTCGTGCTGGCGGCTGTCTGCGCCATGCCGGTTGCCGCAACCGAATGCCGCGATACCGAGCATGACAGCCGCCAGTACACAATCTGCGAGGTGGACGCGGCACGCGAGGATCTGCGCCTGTTTCTCCATGACGGCGAGGGGAGGCCCTACGGTCATTTCACCAACATCGATTCGATGCTGGGGGCAGAAGGCGCGCGGCTCGGCTTTGCCATGAATGCCGGCATGTATCACGACGACCGCAGTCCGGTCGGCCTGTATGTCGAGAACGGCCGGCAAATCATGCGCGTGATCGCCGATGCCGGGCCAGGGAATTTCGGATTGCTGCCCAACGGGGTGTTCTGCATCCGCGCAGGCCGGGCCGATGTGATCGAAACGCTGGCCTATATCGACAGCGCCCCCGGTTGCGCCCATGCCACCCAGTCCGGCCCGATGCTGGTCATCGACGGGGAGTTGCATCCGCGGTTCCTGCCGGATTCAGATTCGCGCCATGTCCGCAACGGTGTCGGCACCAGCGCCGACGGTCAGCGCGTGGTGTTCGCCATGTCCCGCGCCCCGGTGACGTTTCACGAGTTCGGGCGGCTGTTCCGCGACGGCCTTGGCCTGCCCAGCGCGCTGTATTTCGATGGCAACATATCGCGGCTCTATGCGCCCGCGCTTGGCCGCAACGACGCCGGTTTCGCGATGGGGCCGGTGGTGGGGGTGGTCGAACCGGCGCAGTGATGTCCGCCCGCACGGATCGCCACGCCTCCCCGTTGACCGCCCCGCGCAAGCCCGTATAACGCGCCACCTGCAACCACTATCGAAGGTCAGACATGGCAAGAAAGGGACGCGACGTTTCCGGCTGGCTGGTGGTCGACAAGCCTTCGGGCATGACATCGACCGCCGTCGTCAACAAGGTGCGCTGGGCGCTGAACGCGAAGAAGGCCGGCCACGCGGGCACGCTGGATCCGGACGCGACCGGCCTCTTGGCGGTGGCGCTGGGCGAGGCGACCAAGACGGTCCCCCATGTCACCGATGCGCTCAAGGCCTACCGGTTCACCGTGCGGCTGGGCCAGGCGACAAACACCGACGATGCCGACGGCGAGGTGATCGCGCAAAGCGACATCCGCCCCGACGACACGGCGATCAAGGACGCGCTGGGTGCGTTCGTGGGCGATATCATGCAGGTGCCGCCGAAGTTCTCGGCCGTCAAGATCGACGGACAGCGGGCCTACAAGCTGGCGCGCGGCGGCGAGGAGGTCGAGATCGCGGCCCGCCCGCTCTGGGTCGAGGAACTGGTCCTGACCGACCGCCCCGATGCCGATCACGTCACGCTCGAGATGATCTGCGGCAAGGGCGGATACGTCCGGTCCATCGCCCGCGATCTGGGTGAGGTGCTGGGCTGTTTTGGGCATGTGCGCGAATTGCGCCGGCTCTGGTCGGGGCCGTTCGATGCCGATGACGGGCTGACCCTCGAACAGATCGAGGCGATGGCGCGCACGGCTGAACTCGACGCCCATCTTCGCCCCCTCGAAGCCGGGTTGGCCGACCTGCCGGAACTTCGCTGCACGCCTGAATCCGCGGCCCGGCTGCGCAACGGCAACCCCGCCATGGTGCTGGGGTCGGACGTGGAATACGGCGACGAATGCTGGGCCTCGCTCGACGGGCGGGCGGTGGCGCTGGGCATCTACAAGGCCGGCGAACTGCACCCGAGCCGGGTATTCAACCACTCAGCCACGTCGCAATGAACTCGGGCCGGGCGGCCTGGCCCGCCAAAGCTCCGCCAGCCGGGCAGCCTCGCGCGTCCGCTCCGGCATGAGGCATGGCCCGGCCTCAAAGCTCGCTATTGGCGATCCAGTCGTCAAGCTGCCTGCGGCTGACCTCGAAATGCATGCTGTCCTTGCGCCGGAACCCGGCGCCCCAGACCCAGCGCCAGACCGAAACCGTGGGTCGATATGCGGTCGGTCGTTCCCCGGATGTTGCGCACGCACAATGACCCGGAGGTTGATGGGGGCATAAAGGTCGGGGGCCACCTTGCGCACGGTTTCCAAGACGCGGGCCAGCGATTCGGCGGCCGGCTTCATCATCGTCACGACAACCGGTCCGACCTGCCGTTTGACCGGTTTGCTGGCGAAGGCCTCGTTCGTGACCTCTCCGCAATCGTCACCGGGGCTTGCGTTGGGTTGGCCCAGCTTGGCCTCAAGATAGTCGGGCGTCGCCTACCGTCCGGCCGCAAGATCGTTGTCCGTTACGGGTGCGTGGTATAACATCCGCAATACGACTTCCGCACGTTCAGGGAGGGACGATTGATGGTTCGCCTCGAATTCAACGCCTTGTGCACTGTTCTTTTTCTCGCGACAGGACTTGGCGCGCCGGTTCCCGTGCTGGCGCAATCGGCCAGCGACATGACCGCCGAAGAAATAGCGGATGCGTTCACCAAGCAGAAAACGCGCGGGCTGGTCATCGTGCCGTCGGGTCAGCAGGGCAACGCTGCATCCACCGAGAGCGCCAGTATCACCACCACACAGGATCCCGCCTACAACGCCGTGGCCCGCGACGAGCAGGTCAATGTCCAGATCGCGTTTGATTTCGACAGCGCGGCGCTGCGCAACGATCAGAAGCCGAAACTGGATACGCTGTGCCAGGTGATGCGTTCGATCGACGTGGCGGTGTTCCAGATCATCGGCCATACCGACAGTTCCGGCACGGCGCAGTACAACCAGCGCCTTTCGTTGTTGCGCGCCCAGGAGGTCAAGCGCCACCTGGTCGGCACCTGCGGCCTGGACGCGAACCGGCTCGAGGCCATCGGCATGGGCGAAAGCGTTCCCTACGACGCCGACGACCCCCGCGCCGACGTCAACCGGCGGGTGGAATTCCAGGCGCTGGGATAAGGGCGCTGCGCGGTTCGTCCCAAAGCGGCCGCCAGGGAGTATGTCATGCCTGAATCCCGCCCTGGCGACGCCTTTCAGCCCGGCGAGCTGGTCAACAACACCTACCGGATCGAAGCGATTCTCGGGCGCGGCGGCACATCGGACGTGTACAGGGCCCGCAGCGAGATCTCGGGCCGCCTGGTGGCGCTGAAGGTGCTGAAGGAGGAGTTCTCGGGCAGCGACGAATATCTTGTCCTGCTGACCCGCGAGGAAGGCATCCGCGAGGTCCGTCACGACGCGGTGGTGCGTTATTCCGAAAATCACCGGACCGGGGACGGGCATGTCTATCTGCTGATGGACTATGTCGAGGGCCCTGGGCTGGAGCGCAGGTTGAAACAGGGGCCGATGCCGGCCGACGAACTGCTGGTCATCTGCCGCCGCGTCGCCGAGGGGCTTGAGGCGGCACATGCCCGCAACATCGTGCATCGCGATCTTTCACCCGACAACATCATCCTGCGCGGTGGCGACCCGGCGCAGGCGGTCATCATCGACTTCGGCATCGCCAAGGATACCAACCCCGGCGCCGAAACCATCATCGGCAACGAGTTCGCGGGCAAATACGCCTATGCGGCGCCCGAACAGTTGAACGGACAGACCGACGCCCGCTCTGACATCTATTCGCTGGGGGCGCTGCTGCTGGCCAATTTCCGCGGCGCCGCGCCCGACATGGGCCGCAACCCCATGCAGGTGGTCGAACAGAAGAAGCGCCCGCTGGACACGGCAGGCGTACCCGAACCGCTGAAGACCCTGATCGACCGGATGACCGACCCCGACCCCCGGACCCGGATGCAAAGCGCATCCGAGGTTCTGGCGTTTCTCGACAACCCCGGGACGGGCACGGCAACCGGGGCGCCTGCCGCCGGCAGCGGCGATAGCGGCGATAGCGGCACCATCGCCGACGCGACCGTGATCGTACCCGTGTCACGGCCCGAACCGGACAGCACGGCGGCACCGGGCCCGGCCCGCCCTGCCCCGCCCACGCCGGACGGCCGCAGATCGCGCGGCGGCCTCATCGCCGCGCTCACGGTCGTGCTGCTGCTGGTCGCGGGCGCGGGGGGCTATGTCGCGGGCGTGTTCGACCGTTTTCTCGGCCCCGCCTATCCGGTGGCCGCGCCCTTCACCCTGCTCGCCGAACGCCCGGCAAACGGGCCGCCCCGGGCCGCCGGAAATGTCCCGTCCGAGGATATCAAGGCACGGCTGGAGGCGATCATGCAGCGGCAGGCCGGGCAGGCCGCGCTTACGCTGGCATCAGGTGATATCGCACCCAGTTGGGGGGCGGACGTGCTGGCGGCGGTGGAATCGCTGCAGGCGCTGGACGACTGGCGCCTGGCCGTCACCGGCAACCGCGCCGAGGTCAGCGGTTCGACAACCGATGCCGCCATCCGCGACCGCGTCGCGGCACTGTTCGGCGACGGCCTTCCCGGTGCGCTGGAAGGCGAGGCCCGGATCGTGCAGAAAGACCTGTTCCTGCCCGCAGCCAGGCTGCAACCGGTTCTCGACCAACACGCCGATTGCGGCGCGCTGACGCAAAAGGATGCGCCCGTCACCGGCTATGGCCCCGGCAGCACCGTGACCGTCACCGGCCAGGTGGCGGGCACGCCGACCCGCGTCGCGTTGCTTGATGCGCTGCGAATGCAGGCCGGCGATCGCAAGGTGGTGCTGGATGTCGATGTGCTTAACCCGACACTGTGCCTGATCGAGGCGCATCTGCCCGCCGCCCCGGAAAGTGCGATCGGCGTGGCCTTCCGCGTCGGCGATCGCGACGAGCCCAACCCTTCGGGGCGTTTCTTCGTTGGCGAAAACCCGGTGATCGACGTGACCCTTCCGGGGGATGTGACCGATGGCTACCTGACTGTCTCGGTGCTGGATGTCTCGGGCAACGTGTTTCACCTTCTGCCCAATCTGGAACGTCCCGACAACCGGGTGGCCACGCTGCGCGGCGAGGTCGCGGGGCCGGTGGCGGTGCGTGTCGCCTATGACGTGGACCAGGCCCCGAACGGGCGGATCGCCTTTCGCGTCGACGACACTACGCTTGGCAAGAGCAAGGTAATCGTCCTGCATTCCTCGCGCCCGCTGTTCGACGGGTTGCGCCCGACCACCGAATCCGCGCAAAGCTATGCCAACGCGCTGCAACACAATGCCGAGGCCGATGCCGGCAGCATCCTGTCGCTGGACAGCCGAATCCTGGAAACCGCGAAACCTTGAGGCGCCCGAATCCAGAGTTCACAACATCCATCGCTTGCCCCGGATCGCCCGGCGATCCGGTTCGCGCCAGCTTTCCGATGTATCGAAACACGAATACGCGTGACCCGGGCACACCGCGCCCGGCGGGACTGGCGCGCACTGGCCGCGGCGACCGAAACGGGATAGGACCGCACCCAGCATGATAACCCGCAAGCACACCAAGGGCGACGCGCCCTCTGTCGCTGTCTATTCCGATTGCGAACGCTACCGCTACAGCCTCACGCGCATCTGGAACCCGGAGGGGCGACGGGCGATGTTCGTCATGCTCAACCCCTCGACCGCGACCGAGGTGCAGAACGATCCGACCGTGGAACGCTGCGAGAGGCGCGCGCGGGCCCTGGGCTTTGGCAGCTTTCGGGTGACGAACATATTCGCCTGGCGCGACACCGATCCGCGCGCAATGCGCGCCGCCGGCGATCCGGTGGGCCCCGACAACGATGCCGCCATTCTGGCCGGCGCCGGCTGGGCCGATCAGGTGGTCGCGGCCTGGGGCACGCATGGCGCGCATCTCGATCGCGGCAGGCGCGTGGAGGCATTGCTGCGCGCGACCGGACAGCCGCTGTTTCATCTTGGTCTGACCCGGGACGGACACCCGAAACACCCGCTGTATATCGCCTATGCGCAGCAGCCCCAACCATGGCACGCCCCGCCCCGTCGTTAACCAACGCGGCGGTTCGGCTTTGACGCAACGGCGCGGGACATGGCCTATTGCCCGGCGGTGGGTGCGGTCTGCGTGGAGCGTGGTGGAATGATGTGGCTGGCGGGTTTTCTGGGCCTGATGACTATCGGCAGTCTGATCTTCATTGACGATGAGGCGGGGGGCGATACCGCGGAACCCGGCGACGAGGATGCGCCGCCCGACGATATCGGCGGCACGCCCGGGGTGGTATTGCCCGGTTCGTCAGGCGTAGCCGCGGGCGACGGCTCGACCGGCCCTGGCGGTGCGCAGGGCGGTGGGCACGGGCTGATCCTGCCCGGCGGGCCGTTGGGCGAGGCGCTGGGCGGCACCGACGGAGACGATCAGATCAACGGCTATGACGGTAGCGACCTGATCGCCGGACAGGACGGCGAGGACGATCTGTTCGGCGGCGCGGGCGAGGATACCCTGTTCGGCGGCAGGGACGGGGACACGCTGCACGGCGAGGCCGGCGAAGACTTGCTGCGCGGCGGCGGCGGCAACGACCTGCTGTTTGGACATTCCGAAGGCGACAACCTGCTTGGCGGCGAAGGCGAAGATACCCTGCATGGTGGCCTGGGCGGCGACCGGCTGGAGGGTGGCGGCGGGCGCGATGCGCTGCATGGCAATCACGGCGCTGACAGTCTGGCTGGCGGCGCCGGGCAGGACACGCTGTTCGGCGGCTGGGGCGACGATTTCGTTTCCGGTGCCGATGACGGGGCGACCGGCGATTTTCTCAACGGCGGCGGCGGCGCTGATACGATCCTTGCGGGCGCAGGCGACACGGTGACTGCCGGAGAAGGGACGGACAGCATCGTCCTGGGCAACTGGATCGCCCGGGGCGAAAGCTCTGATCTGCGCGACTTCGACCCCGCCGAAGACCGTCTGCTGGTATTGTGGGATATCGCCCGCAATCCCGACCCCGAGATCGAGATCGTCGAACACGCGACCGACCCTGGCCTGCGTCTCGTGATGGTGGAGGGAATCCCCATGGCCACGCTGCCGGCAGAAGCGGCGCCGACGGTTCACGATATCCTGCTGGCGGACTATGCCGATGCGGCGGCCTTCGTGCCGGGCGGATCGCCGGATGCGCAATAACCCTTTGCCATTTCCGGCACAACCGCCTATACGCCCCCATCTGCAACGGATTCGCCCCTTGGGGCGGGTGGGCTGCGGACCATCTCCACGGGCCTGCGCTGGACGACATCCCGGCCTGAGCCATCAACGTCAACCTCATGTAAGGAGACCCCGATGTCGATTACTGCCGAAGAAAAGACCCGCGTCATCAAGGACTACGCAACGAAGGAAAGCGACACCGGTTCGCCCGAGGTTCAGGTCGCCATCCTGAGTTCGCGTATCGCCACCCTGACCGAGCATTTCAAGATCCACAAGAAGGACAATCACGGCCGCCGTGGCCTTCTGAAACTGGTCGCCCGGCGGCGCAAGCTGCTGGATTATCTCAAGGCAAAAGACGAGCCCCGGTATCAGGATCTGGTCAAGCGTCTGGGCCTGCGCCGGTAACGCCTGCAACCACGCAGCAGCACAATAATTCGCGAACGTCCGCTTTCCCAGGCGGACGTTCCTGCTGTCCGGGGGCCGAGTGTCATTGCCGCCGGATTGCGCCGTGGCGCGGCAGGCTCTACCCTGCCGACGGCATCGGGCAGGAAGGCAAGGTATGGCGGGCCAGACAGAGCAGGTTCTGAATGCGATCCTGGCGGATATCGACTGCGGGCGCCTGAACCCCGGCGACGTGATCGAAGAGGCGCCGCTGATGCAGGCGCATGGCGTTTCGCGCACGCCGGTACGCGAGGCGTTCATCCAGCTTGAAACCGCGGGGCTGATCCGGCGTCTGCCTCGCAAGGGCGCCATGCTGTTCAAGCCGACACTGGAAGAGTTCCTCGCCATTCTCGAGGTCCATGCCAAGCTGGAAGGCCAGGCCGCCGGCCTTGCGGCACGGCGGATGTCACCGCAACACGGGCGGGCGCTGGAAGCCGCCGTCCGCGACTGCGAAGCCCACGCACGCGACAAGGGCGACAGCGATCCTGCGGGCTATTACCAGCGCAACCTTCGCTTTCACGAGGCGGTCGCGCTGGCGGCGGGAAATCCCTTCCTTGTCGAGTTGATCAAGACCAACGCGCGCAAGCTGATGGCCTATTACCGGGCACGCTACCGCTATCCGAATGCGATCGCGGTTTCGGCCCGCGAACACCGCCAGATCGCCGCGCTGATCGCGGCGCATGACCGCGCCGGAGCCGAAGCCGCGATGATCGCGCATGTCCAGTTCGACGAAGTGACGGTAATGGATCTGCTGGCCGCCCTGGGCTGACCGTATCCCGACTTGCCTGCCGACAACCTGGCGTTTCCACATTACTCTGGCCGGCGGGGCCGCGACGCCAGTTCGAAGAACCGCGCGATGCTTTCGGCGAAAGGCACCATGTCGGCGCTTTGGGCCAGCGAGGCGCGGGCACGTTCCGTGACCTGCGGCCCCAGCTTGTGCGCCAGTTCCCCGGTCAGGTCTGCGATGAATCCGGCGGACATTTCCGGGTGATGCTGGGTGGTATAGACCGCATCGCCGATGGCGAATCCGGCCACCGCGCAGCCCTCGGACCGGGCCAGAACCCTGGCCCCGCCGGGCAGGGCTGTCACCTGTTCGGAGTGGCTGGCGTAGAGGTTGACCCGATCCGGC
This sequence comes from Jhaorihella sp., assembly GCA_047975215.1. GTDB lineage: Bacteria > Pseudomonadota > Alphaproteobacteria > Rhodobacterales > Rhodobacteraceae > JAGRMG01. The sequence continues at coordinate 246,084 of JBKEDD010000005.1, read as the reverse complement.
AGTTCCAGCATCCAACCCTTGCGTGCCAGCGTTTCGGTGCGCACCAACCCGTGCACCCATCCCCCCGGGTTCGCACCCACCGTGCCGCCCAGCGCCAACGCGATCGCCTGATGTCCGAAACAGGCGCCAAAGACAGGCACCCGCTGCGCCACCATCCCGCAGATCAGATCCAGCAACCGCGCCACCCAGTCAGAGCCGGAATTCACCGAGGCCGGACTGCCGGTAATGATGAGACCATCAAAGCGCGCGGCATCGTCGGGAAACAGTCCGTCCTTGACCGCGAACACCGTGAAACGCCAGCCCGGGCGCACGCGCCGAACCAGATCGGTGAATTTCTCGCCATCGCCGGGGCGCGCCCGGGCAAAGGCGCTCTCGTCGGTATTGGTCATGAGGATCGCGAGATGCATGGGTTCCGCCAAGGTCCGCCAGTGACGTGGAATCGAAATTCGACATATCGAGATCCGGGCACGACAGAGGTTCGCGCCCGGCCCCAAGGGTGGGCGTCATCGAACATGGCACGGCGGCGCAGTCAAGCGGAACGGTGCAACCATCTGAAACATAGGAACCATTTCGCGCCCGCGCCACAGGGGCGCGGCCGGGCGCGAACCGTTCACAGGCGATCCGGGGGCAATTGACGGATGTTACGGACTTTGGATTCGGGTGAGTAGCGCCCCGTCGATTTTTATTTACATATTTACGAGCCGCAATAATATACACAAATCACGGGGGGCAGGAAAGCGGCGAGGATGACAGTCAGGACGACCGCCGATGACGGTTTTGCCGAACTGGGCAGTCACGACACGTTTGCCGACCCTGCCGCGCGCACCGCCATTCTCCGGCGGCATCGACCCCGTCCGATATTCCGGCAAGCCTGTCCATACGAATATGGCCGGACCCGCATGAAGCCGGTCTGCACGAGACCCGTCAATACCCCGGCCCACACATGTTTGCGCGATCGGATTTCGCCGGCGCGATCAAGGAATCGACGACCATCATGACCCCTGCCTGAAGGAACATTTCGATGAAAGACCGACTGCGCGTTCTGTTTTGCGACCACCTGTCCATCATGCGCGGGAAATACCTGCCCAATCACAAGATCGGAGACGGCAGCACCCGGTTCTGCCGTTCGGTATTCGGCGTGCACTACGACCGCGACCTGCTGAACGCGCCGTATTCGTTGGTCTATCAGGGCCTGCCCGACATGGAGCTGCAATGGCGCCATGACGATATCCGCGACTGCTGGGAACCCTCGACCAAGGTCGTTCTCGGCGATCTCTATGACGACGCCGGCGAAAAGCTGCCGCTGTGCCCGCGCGGCACGCTGAAACGGGCCGTCGCCGACTGGCAGGCGCGCGGACTGACCCCGAAACTGGGGATAGAGCTTGAGGCCTATGCCATGCAGGCCGACGACAAGGGACAACTGGTGCCCTACGACGCGCCCGGCGGCGTGGTCTACGGCACCGGCCCGTTCGCCGACCCGCTCCGGTTCAACGACCGGATCTGGGAGATGGCCGACAAGATGGGCTTTCCGCTGGAGATGATCACCGCCGAGTTCGACAGCCCGCAATTCGAATACACGCTGACATTCGACGATGCGGTCAAGGCTGTGGACGATATCGTCCTGTTCAGGCTGATGGCGCGCGAAATCGCGATGGAGTACGGTATCGTGCTGACCTTCATGCCCAAACCCGTGGCCGAGGGCGGCGGTTCGGGGATGCACATCAACTTTTCCTTCGTCGACGAGACCGGCGGCAACGCGCTGTCCTCCGGGGCGCGCGGCGGGCCGGAGCACATGAACGACCTGGCGCGCGGCTGCCTGGCGGGGCTGATACACCATCACAAGGGTCTGGCCGGGCTGATCGCGCCAACCGCGAATTCCTACATGCGGCTGCAACCCGGTTCGCTCTCGGGATACTGGCAGAACTGGGGCGGCGATCATCGCAACGTCACCACGCGCATCAGTTCCGAAGGCGGTGCCAAGGCGCGGCTCGAACATCGCATGGCGGATGGCGCGGCCAACCCCTATACCGCCACCGCCGCGGTGTTGCAGGCCGCAAGGCTGGGGGTCGAGAACGGCTATGAACTGCCGCCGATCGAAACCGGCGACGGGTTCGAGAATACGGACGCCAAGCATGGCACCGCGATCGACCTGAAAGGCGCCGTGGAAGACCTTGAGCGCGACGAGGTCCTGGCACGCGCGGTAGGCCCCGAACTGGTAGCCAACCACGTGTTCATGAAACGCAAGGAAGTGCAGAAGACCCGCGACATGGAAGGCGATGCGCTGCGCGACTTCTACGTTCATTTCGTCTGACTTCCGCGCCGCGCGGATCGCGCGAACGTCAACCGTCCGGCAAATCGCGAACGCGCGGCCCGGGCCACCGATGCGAGAGATGGGCAGCCCGGCGCCTCGATGGGGCCGGCGGGCTGGTTTTGCTTGCCATTCCGGCGGGTGCCGCACAGGATGCGTCAAAATCGCAAAAAGCGAAAAGAGGTTCAGCAGTGCCCGAAGCCACCGAAATCCGCGAGATTGCCGCCGAATGTCTTGGCGTCAAGGTTCCGATGTCTCGCTTTCTGCACGACAAGCGGATCGAACGGATCAACGCCGCACGATACGAAGGTCAGGAGATCGCCGGCGCCCTGCATGTGGTGAACGAAGACGATGTCGTACTGGAAATCGGCGCCGGGATCGGGCTGGTGGGCGCGGTCATCGCCACCAACCGCAAGCCGCGTGCGGTGCATTCCTTCGAGGCCAACCCCGAACTGATCCCCGAGATCGAGGCGCTTTACGCCGCCAATGACCTGCAAGAGCGGATCGGCGTTCGCAACATCGTGCTGATCTCGGCGCCCCGGCGGCCCGACACCATCGCGTTTCATGTCCACAACAGCTATCTCGGCTCGTCGCTCATCGGGGACGCCGCCCGTGCCGCCCGCGTGGTCGAGGTGCCGACCGCCGGATTTTCTCAGACCTGCGCCGATCTGTCGCCAACCGTTCTGGTGATGGATATCGAAGGCGGAGAGCTTGACCTTCTGCGCCATGCCGACCTGTCAGGCTTTCGCGCCCTGGTGGTCGAATTTCATCCCAATGCCTATGGCGTCGAGGGCATGAAGGAATGCAAGCAGATCCTGCGCAACGCCGGTTTCGACCGGGTGGACGAGAAATCCACCCGCACCGTCTGGACCTGCATCCGCGCGGACTGATCGCGGCCCCGGGCGCCCCATCAGCCCATCAGGCCGCGGCGTATCAGGTTCAGCCCGGCGATCAGAAGCACGAGCAGCGTCGCCCGTCGAAACGTGGTCTGGTCGATGCGGTCATGGATCGCCCCGCCCGCCCACATGCCCAGCATGCTTGGCAGGATCAGCAGGGCCGAAAACGGCAACGTTTCGGCGCGCAGCACGCCCGACCCCAGATGCGCCCCCGTCATCGCCACCGCACCTGCCCCGTAGATAACCCCCTGAACGCGCACCTGTTCGGCCTTGGGCGTATCAAGTGCCGTCAGATACGCCACCGTCGGCGGCGCCCAGACGCCGCTGAGGCCGCCGATGAAACCTGCCAGCGACCCGGCGACGATCTCGACACGGACCGACTGTGCCCTGAGCGTGAGATGCAGACCGGTCAGTTGCATCATGCAAAACGCAGTGATCGGCGCCCCGATCAGCATCAGCAATACACCCGGAGGAATCACCCGGACCATCTGCGCACTGACCAGCAGCAGGACCAGCCCGGCGCCCAGGAACACCCGGAACCGCCGCACCGAATCCCAGGCCACCGCCGGCCCCTGCCGCAGCGCCTGTACGCCGTTGGCCACCAGCGTCGGCAGGATCAGCCCGGCCAGCGCGATATCCGGCGGCAGAAACATGCCCAGTCCTGAAATCAGGATCGTCGGAAGGGCAAACCCGACCATCCCCTTGACCAGACCGCCCAGCAGGGCGATGGCGCATGCCAGCAGCAGCGCATCCGGGCTCAGGGTCGCAAACAGCATATCCATGGCCTTTCATATCACCCGCGCGCCGCGCTGCGACGCAAAAAAGATGCGCAACTTTTGGAACATTTGGCTTGTTTCCAAGTATTTTTGTTGCGCTGCACCTGCAAAATGATTACCACCGGGCGACCCCGAAAAGGACGTGATTCATGGCCCATGATGGACAGGACCCGACGATGACAGTTCAAACCGCGATTCTTCCCGACCTGCTTGCGCTGACCGGCGCCGCGCTTCCCGCGGTTGATGCCGTGCTTGAGGCCGCGCGCGGCCGGATCCGCGACATGGTCAGCGATGGCGGCAAGGTCTCGGGCGCACTGATCGAAGCAAACCAGAGCGCGGTTCACGGCCTGTCATGGCTGGCGACCTACGCGCAAAGTCTCAGGCAGATGCAGGCCTGGGCCGAACGGCTTTCGGCCGATGGCAAGTTCGGCGAGGTCGAACAACTGATCCACCAGATCGCGTTCGGCGAATACCTCGCGCAGATTCGCGGCGGCATCCCGATGAGCCAGAACGAAATCGTGCGCCTGCCCGATCTGGGCCTGTCAGGCAGCGACGCCGCGCCGCTGGGTGACACGGCGGTGGCAACGCTGATCGCGAACGCCAACAGCCAGGGCGCGCGAACCCGGCTGGTCGAACTGATGCAGCAGCAGGCCGCCAACATCACCGTCGGCGCCACCGGGCTTGACGACGAGCTGGAGATGATCCGCGAACAGTTCCGCCGCTTTGCCGTGGACCGGATCGAACCCCATGCCCACGACTGGCACCTGAAGGACGAACTGATCCCGATGGAGATCATCGCCGAACTGGCCGACATGGGCGTGTTCGGCCTGACGATTCCCGAAAACCTGGGCGGGCTGGGCTTGTCCAAGGCCTCGATGGTGGTCGTCAGCGAGGAATTGTCGCGCGGCTATATCGGCGTCGGCTCGCTTGGCACCCGGTCCGAGATCGCCGCCGAACTGATCCTGTGCGGTGGCACGGACGAACAGAAATCGCAATGGTTGCCCAAGATTGCCAGCGGCGAGATCCTGCCCACCGCGGTCTTTACCGAACCCAATACCGGCTCGGACCTGGGCGCCCTGCGCACCCGCGCCGTCAGGGAGGGCGAGGACTACCGCATAACCGGCAACAAGACCTGGATCACCCATGCCGCGCGCACGCATGTCATGACGCTTCTGGCGCGAACCGATCCGTCAACGACCGATCACACCGGGCTGTCGATGTTCCTGGCCGAAAAGACTCCGGGCACAGACGAGGCCCCGTTCCCCACCGAGGGCATGACCGGCGGTGAGATCGAGGTACTGGGCTATCGCGGCATGAAGGAATACGAACTGGGCTTCGACAATTTCCATGTGAAGGGCGAAAACCTGCTTGGCGGTGTCGAGGGCCAGGGCTTCAGGCAACTGATGCAAACCTTCGAATCCGCCCGCATACAGACGGCGGCCCGCGCCATAGGCGTGGCGCAGTGCGCGCTCGACATCGCCATGCAGTACGCCCAGGACCGCAAGCAGTTCGGCAAGGCGCTGATCGCGTTTCCCCGCGTGTCAGGCAAGCTGGCGATGATGGCGGTCGAGATCATGGTGGCCCGCCAGCTGACCTATTTCAGCGCCTGGGAAAAGGACCACGGACACCGCTGCGACCTCGAGGCCGGCATGGCCAAGCTGCTGGCAGCGCGCGTCGCCTGGGCGGCGGCGGACAACGGGTTGCAGATTCATGGCGGCAACGGCTTTGCGCTGGAATACAAGATCTCGCGCGTGCTTTGCGATGCCCGCATCCTGAACATCTTCGAAGGGGCGGCAGAGATTCAGGCACAGGTGATCGCGCGGCGGCTGCTGGCCTGACCCCTGCGTGGCCGGGCGCGAACCGGATCGCATGCGATCCGGGGGCGCCCGACAGGTGTTGCGAACCCGGGATTCGGGTGACTGGCGCGGAGGAAACGGCAAAGGCCGCCCCAAGGGCGGCCCCGACCGGTCTTCATCAACGTGGCGATCAGTCGTTCAGCGCGGCCTGTGCCTTCTGAACGATGGCGCCGAAGGCTTCGGGCTCGTGCACGGCCAGATCGGCCAGCACCTTGCGGTCCACTTCGATACCCGCCAGCGACAGGCCGTTGATGAAGCGCGAATAGGTCAGCGCCTCGTCATGGCTGCGCACCGCGGCGTTGATTCGCTGGATCCACAGGGCACGGAAATTGCGCTTGCGGGTCTTGCGGTCGCGGGTCGCATACTGGTTGGCCTTGTCGACGGCCTGGGTGGCAACGCGAAACGTGCTCTTGCGGCGGCCATAGTAGCCCTTGGCGGCCTTGATGACTTTCTTGTGGCGGGCGTGGGTGGTGGTTCCACCTTTCACTCGGGACATATCCGGGCCTCCTGTCAGCGGTCGTAGGGCATGAAGCCCTTGATGATCTTGGCGTCGGGATCTGACAGCACCGTGGTGCCGCGCGCATCCCGGATGAACTTCTTGGTCCGCTTGATCATGCCGTGCCGCTTGCCGGCCTGGCCGCCGATCACCTTGCCGGTGGCCGTCACCTTGAAGCGCTTCTTCGCGCTCGCCTTGGTCTTCATCTTGGGCATTTCCGTCTCCTGTCTCTCGGGTCGGTTCAAGACGCGACTCGGCATGCCGCATTGGCCGGTCGCGCGGTATGAGGGGGGGATTTACGCAATGCCGCGGCAAACGGCAAGGGGAAAGTCACGGCCAGAACCGGGCGACCACGCTAAAGAACACCCCCGGAACATCCGCTACCGGATATCCCCCGGGATGCGCCATCACGGCGTAGATGATCAGACCGCCGGCAATCGCGATGATAACGACCGAGGCGCGCGGCGCCCGCCGGTCGCTGAACGCCGATACCATCGACGGCACCGCCAGCAGCGCCAGTACGAGCCCCAGAACCAATGCCAGATCGGTATCCATGTCCCTGCCCCATCGCCACCCTGATCCGGCCCGGCCCCGTGCGGATCGCCAGTGGCGAACCTAGCCCGGGTCGATGCTTGAAATCAAACGCTCGTCACAAGGTGCGACGCGCAGGATGTTGGTGGTACCCGGCTGGTTGAACGGCACCCCGGCGATCACCACGATCTGATCCTTCGCATCGGCAAACCCGCGGGCGCGGGCGGCGCGGGCGGCGTTGATAACCGCCCCCTTGAAGCGTTCCAGCTCGCCGGTCATGACACAGTTGCACCCCCAGCTGAGACTGAGCCGGCGCGCCGTGCCGCGCAGGCTGGTCATGGCGATGATCGGAACACCGGGGCGCTCGCGCGCCGTCAGCAGGGCGGTGGTGCCGCTCTGGGTATAGCAGCAGATCGCCATGATCTCGGTGGTTTCCGCGATCTCGCGGGCGGCGGCCACGATGGCATGCGCGATACTGCCGCCGGTGGTCGTGCGCGAGGAGGCGACGATCTGGCTGTAGGTGGGATCGCTTTCGACTTCGGCGGCCACCTGGTCCATCGTCTTTACCGCCTCGACCGGATATTGCCCTGCGGCCGATTCGGCGCTCAGCATGACCGCATCGGCGCCTTCATAGATCGCGGTGGCCACGTCCGACACCTCGGCCCGGGTCGGGACCGGGCTTTCGATCATGCTTTCCAGCATCTGGGTCGCCACGATCACCGGCTTGGCGGCAATGCGGCACCGGCGCACCAGCCGTTTCTGGATGGGCGGCACCGCCGCCACCGGCAGTTCGACACCCAGATCGCCGCGCGCCACCATTATGCCGTCGGACACGGCCAGGATGTCATCGAACCGTTCCACCGCCGCCGGCTTCTCGATCTTGGACAGCACGGCGGCCCGCCCGTCGGCCAGCGCGCGAGCCTCCTCCACATCCTCCGGGCGCTGCACGAAAGACAGCGCCAGCCAGTCCACCCCCAGGCGGCAGACGAATTCAAGATCGTCGCGGTCCTTGTCTGACAATGCCGCCAGCGGCAACACCACATCCGGCACGTTCACGCCCTTGCGGTTGGAAATCGTGCCCCCCGCGACAACCCGGCAATCGGCGAAATCGCTGCCGCATGTCTCGACCTTGAGGCGGATCTTGCCGTCATTGACCAACAGGGGCGAACCCGGGCGCAAGACCTCGAATATCTCGGGATGGGGCAGGCACACGCGCCCGGCATCGCCGGGCGCCGGATCGAGATCGAGGCGGAAACCCGCGCCCTCCTCAAGTTCCTCGCCGTCGCGGTCAAACACGCCAAGCCGCAGCTTGGGCCCCTGCAAATCGGCCAGAATCGCGATCGGGCTGTCCAGTTCCTTCTCGACCTGCCGGATGATCCGGTGCTTCTCGCGAATCTCGTCATGGCTGCCATGGCTCATGTTCAGCCGGAACACATCGGCTCCCGCCTCGTGCAGTGCCCGGATCATGCCGTAGGTTTGCGAAGCCGGCCCCAGCGTGGCCACGATCTTGACGTTTCTCAGCCGCCTCATGGCAATTCTCCCATTACCCGGGCCCGGCAAGGCCGCGAACCCTCATCATCCGCGCCCGGGCCAATTCCCATTCGTCTCCAACTCTACTAAACCTGCACCGCAAAGAGTTACAGGCGCATGACATACACCCCCTATTTCATCCACGGTCAGGACCGGCCGGGCCCCTGGCTGATCACCTGCGATCACGCCACCAACACGGTACCGTCCGACATCGGCGGCGGATCGCTGGGCCTGCCGCGCGAGGACATGGAACGCCACATCGCCTACGATGTCGGCGCCTACGGGGTAGCGCAGCATCTGGGCGTCCTGCTGGATGCCCCGGTGATCGCCGCGAACTTCTCGCGCCTGGTGATCGACCCGAACCGGGGCGAAAACGACCCGACGGTACTGATGAAACTCTATGACGGCTCGGTGATCCCCGGCAACCGCCACGCAGGGCCGGCCGAACGCGAACGCCGGCTGAACGCCTGCTACCGCCCCTACCACCGCGAAGTGGCGCGCCTGGCGGCGCTGCCGCACGCAGTCTATCTGGCGATCCACAGCTTTACCCGGCAATTGCGCGGCCGCGACCCGAGGCCCTGGCATGTCGGCGTGCTGCATACCGATGACGACCGGCTCTCGCGCCCCCTGCTCGATCTTCTGGCGCGCCGGTCCGACCTGGTCGTGGGCGACAACGAACCCTATTCCGGCCACCTGCCCGGAGATTCCGTGGACCGGCACGCCATCGCCTTCAACCGGCCCAACGTCCTGATCGAAATCCGCAACGATCTGATCGGCGATCACGACAGCCAGAGGCACTGGGCAGAACGGCTGGCGCCGGTGCTGCGCCAGGCGCTGGACATCGCCGGCCTCTGAAACCGGGGCATACCGGGATCGGGGCCGGGCGCGAGCACCTCTTCTTTCCGGCTCTTCTTTCTGGTCGAAAATACTCCGGGGGTGAGGCCGCAGGCCGAGGGGGCTGGCCCCCTCCATGTCCTGGCCGTCGCGCCGGTCGGCCGCCGCGGGCTGACATGCCCGCCGCAAACCCGTATTCAATAGCTGAATTCGCTGTAGATCCGGCTCAGATCGCCGTTCCATGCGCCGTTGTAGCACTCCAGCAGTTCGTCGGCCGGCACCGTGCCGGTTTCCACGCTGTCCTCCAGGGCATGCAGGAAATGCCGCTCGTCCTGCACCATGCCGCCTAGCCCGGGCCGCGCCCGCGCCTTCAGCCCGGCGCGCGAGATGTCCAGCGCCCGGGTAGCCAGATCGCGCATCTGCACGCCGCCGACCGCGGCCTGAAGCCCGTGCACCGACGCCGCGACGCGCCAGGCTTCGCGGGTTTCGCCGTCCCAGCCCCGGACCACGTCCCAGGCCGCGTCCAGCGAGGCCTGATCGTACATGATCCCGGTCCAGAACGCCGGCAGCGCGCACAGCCGGCGCCACGGGCCGCCATCGGCGCCGCGCATCTCGATGAACTTCTTGATCCGCGCCTCGGGGAAGATCGTGGTCAGATGGTCGGCCCAGTCCGACAGGGTCGCCACCTCGCCCGGCAGCGCCGGCAACTCGCCTTTCAGGAAATCGCGGAACGACTGGCCCAGCGCGTCCAGATACCTGCCGTCGCGATAGACGAAATACATCGGCACATCGAGCGCGTAGTCGACCCAGGCCTCGAATCCGAACCCGTCCTCGAACACGAAGGGCAACATGCCGGTCCGGGCCGGGTCGAGATCGCGCCACACACGCGAGCGCCAGCTCTTGTGGCCGTTGGTCCGGCCTTCCCAGAATGGCGAATTGGCGAACAGCGCGGTGGCAACCGGCTGCAAGGCCAGCGCAACGCGCAGTTTCTGCACCATGTCCGCTTCCGAGCCGAAATCGAGATTCACCTGCACCGTGCAGGTGCGGTACATCATCGACTTGCCCATTGTGCCCACCCGGTCCATGTAGTCGGTCATCAGCCGGTAGCGCCCCTTGGGCATCATCGGCATCATCTCGTGTGTCCATTCCGGCGCCGCGCCGAGGCCGATGAACCCGACGCCGATCTGGTCGGCAATGTCCTTGACGTCGCGCAGATGCGCGTTCACCTCGTCACAGGTCTGGTGGATGGTATCCAGCGGCGCGCCGGACAGTTCCAGTTGCCCGCCCGGTTCAAGCGACACGTTGGCACCGTCCTTTTCCAGGCCGATGATGTTGTCGCCCTCCAGCACCGGTGCCCAGCCGTGGCGGTCGCGCAGCCCTTCCAGAACCGCCCGGACCGAGCGTTCGCCGTCATAGGGCAGCGGCTTGTGGGTATCCTTGCAGTAGCCGAATTTCTCGTGCTCGGTACCGATGCGCCACTCGGCCTTCGGCTTGCAGCCCGCGGCAAGATACTCGGCCAGTTGCTCGTGCCGCTCGATCGGGCCGCCGCCGGATTGGGGAATGGACATGTCTCGCTCCGATCCTGTCGCTGGTACTGCCGACCCGTCCTGCGGTAAAACGCCCGCGCTGTCAATGCAGCCTGCGCGTCGCCGGGCGCATCCGTCGGCGCTCCCATATCACGACCGGATGCGCGCCGCCGGCCCGCAACCGGCTTAGCATCCACTCGGTGCGCAGGCCCGGCAGCGCGGCGAACACGTCAAACAGCTCGTCGGCGCCCTCGGCGTTGACGGGAATGAACAGCGGCGCCCGCCCCGGTTGCTCCAGCACCCAATGGGGCGGCCGGGCCGCCGGATCCAGGGTCAGGCGTTCCATATCCGCGGCCGCCACCGTGCCGCCGGTCAACGGCCCCATGTAGGTGATCTCGCCCTCGTCCACCAGAACAACGCCCGGGCCGCCTGTTCCGGTACGAAAGCGCCCGCGCTGCCCGCCCACGACCCCCAGCGCCGCGGCCAGCGCCAGCGTCAGCCAGCCGACCCAGAACAGCAACCCGCCCGGACCGAGCACCCAGTAGAGCCCCAGCGCCGCCAGCGCCGATGCCGCCAGCACCTCGCGCCAGCGCCAGAGCGCGGCATGCGCCTCGGGGCGGAAGAAACTCACCGCCAATCCCCGAAACGCTGCTGCCACAGCGCCAGCGCCGCCACCGCCGCCGTATCGGCGCGCAGGATGCGCGGGCCGAGGGTTGCGACATGCGCGAAGGGCAGGTCGCGCAGCCAGGCGCGCTCGGCAGCGGAGAACCCGCCTTCCGGGCCGATCAGGATCGCCCATGGCGCAGCGCCGTCTGCATCCTTCGCGGGGGCCAGGCTGCGCCCCGCCTCGGCCTCGTCGCAAAACAACAGTTGCCGGCCTTCGGGCCAGGCGTCGATCAAGCGGTCGAGCCGCATCAAATCCGCCACCTCGGGCACGAATGTCCCGCCGCATTGCTCGGCCGCCTCGACGGCATGGGCCTGGAGCCGGTCGCGGCGGATGCGTTCGGCGTTGGTAAAGTCGGTCTGCACCGGAACGATCCGCGCGGCGCCCATCTCGGCCGCCTTCTCGACGATGAAATCGGTGCGCGCCTTCTTGATCGGCGCGAACAGGAGCCACAGATCGGGCGGCGCCTGCAAGGGCCGCGTCTGCACCCGCGCCGCCAGTTCGCCGCCACGCTTGCCCGCCGCGGCCACCTCGGCCAGCCATTCGCCGTCGCGCCCGTTGAACAAAGCCACCCCGTCACCCGCCGAAAGCCGCATGACCCCGAACAGGTAATGCGCCTGATCGCGGTTCAAAGGAACCGTTTGCCCCGCCCCCAAAGGGTGATCTACATAAAGCCTGATCTTTGCAGTCATGAAAGCCTACATATGCAAGGCAACGCGCCAACGCCAGACGGGCAGGTCGCCGACGCGGTCGGCGGCAACTGGGTCGATACCCATGCGCCGGCCCGTGTTCGCCCCTATCTGCGCCTGTCCCGCGCCGACCGGCCGATCGGCACCTGGCTGCTGCTGATCCCCTGCTGGTGGGGGCTGGTGCTGTCGATGCTCTGGACCCAGAGCGCGGGCTGGATGGATGCCTGGATAGCCCTTGGCTGCGGCATCGGTGCCTGGCTCATGCGCGGGGCGGGCTGCACCTGGAACGACATCACCGACCGCGGCATCGACGGCAGCGTCGAACGCACCCGCTCGCGCCCGATCCCGTCGGGTCAGGTCAGCGTGGCGCGGGCCGCGGCATGGATGGCGTTGCAGGCGCTGGCGGCTCTGGCCATCCTGCTGACCTTCAACCGCGCTGCGATCGCGCTGGGCGTGTTGTCGCTGCTGCCGGTGGCGATCTATCCCTTCGCCAAACGGTTCACATGGTGGCCCCAGGTGTTTCTTGGGCTGGCCTTCAACTGGGGCGCGCTTCTGGCCTGGACGGCGCATGCCGGCGCGCTGCACTGGCCGGCGGTGATTCTCTACCTTTCGGGCATCGCCTGGACGCTATTCTATGACACCATCTATGCGCATCAGGATGCCGAAGATGATGCCCTTATCGGGGTCAAGTCCACCGCCCGCCTGTTCGGCACCGATACCGCGAAATGGCTGAAGTACTTCCTTGCCGCCACTGTCACCCTGATGGGTCTGGCGGTGATCGAGGCAGTCAAACCCGGCGGCTCCATCCTGGCGCTGGTGGTCGCGCTCGCCGGACCCTGGGCGATGGGCTGGCACATGGCCTGGCAACTGCGCGGGCTGGACATCGAAAACAACGCCAAGCTGCTGCAACTGTTTCGCGCAAATCGCGACACCGGCCTGATTCCGCTCATCTTCTTTCTCGCGGCCCTGTTCGCTTGATTGATCCTCCGGCCCCGCGCCTGTATGACACATCGCAGTTCACGGACCGGAAACTCACCCTGCCCATGCGCATATCATCCCTGATCGTCGTCGGATCGGCCTTCGTGCTCGCGGCCATCCTCTCGCTGGTAGCGGCCGGTTTCGCCGTCAGTGCGATCGAGGACAACACCGAGATCGGCGTGCGCGGGGCGCTGGACAAGGCCGGTCACGACTGGGCCGAGGTGCAGGTCGACGGCTTGCGCGTCATCCTCAGCGGCACCGCGCCCGACGAGGCCGCCCGCTTCAATGCCCTGAGCGGGGCGGGCGCCGTGGTCGACGCCGCCCGGATCATCGACGGCATGGAGATCGCCGCCACCGCCGACCTCGCGCCGCCCAGATTCTCGGTCGAGATCCTGCGCAACGACAGCGGCATCTCGATCATCGGTCTGATTCCGGCCGCGACCGACCGCGATGCGCTGATCGCACGGCTTCAGGGTATCGCCGGGTCCGAGAACGTCGCCGACCTGCTGGAAGTCGCGGATTACGCGCTGCCGGAGGACTGGAACGATTCGCTTGACTATTCCGTCACCGCGCTCGCGCATCTCCCGCGTTCCAAGATCTCGGTCGGTGCCGGGGCGGTGTCGATCACCGCCATATCCGAAAACGCCGAACAAAGGCGCGATCTTCAACGCGATCTGACCCGCGCCGCTCCGCCGGGGCTGCGCCTGGCGCTCGATGTCTCGGCGCCACGGCCGGTCATCACGCCCTTCACCCTGCGGTTTCTGATCGACGAGGAGGGCAGCCGGTTCGATGCCTGTTCGGCCGAAAGCGAACTGTCGCGGGTGCGAATCCTGGCCGCGGCCCGCGCGGCCGGGCTGACCGGCACGGCAAGCTGCACGATCGGCATGGGTGTGCCCTCACCGAACTGGGCCCGGGCCGTCGAACTCGGCCTTGCCGCGCTCGCGGAAATTGGCGGGGGATCGGTGACTTTCTCGGATGCCGACATTTCGCTGATCGCGGACCAGGGTACCGCCCCCGCGGTATTCGACAATGTGGTTGGGGAACTGGAATCGGCCCTGCCCCGCGTCTTTGCCCTGCATGCGGTTCTGCCCGCGCCCGAAGAAAAAACCGATTCCGGCCCGCCGGAATTCACCGCGACGCTCAGCCCCGAGGGGCTGGTGCAACTGCGCGGCCGGCTGAGCGACGAGAACCTGCGGCGGATGGCGTCCAGCTATGCCAGGGCGGGCTTTGGGTCGGACAATGTTCACATGGCGGCCCGGGTTGTTGCCGATCTGCCTGTCGACTGGCCGGTGCGCGTGCTTACCGGGCTGGAAGTGCTGTCGATGCTGACCAACGGCGTGGTGCGGGTGACGCCGGACGCGTTGAGCGTGCATGGCGCCAGCGATACAGAACAGGCCGGTTCCGATATCGCCAGCCTGCTGGCGGCCAAGCTCGGCGAGGGCGAAAGTTTCGATCTGGAGATCGAGTATCGCGAACCGCCCGCCCCTGTCGAGACCGGACCGGACCCCGAAAGTTGCGAGGTCGAACTCTCCAGGGTTCAGGACAGCGGCAAGATCGCGTTCGAACCCGGATCGGCAACGATCGCCGCCGATTCGCTGGACACCATGAACCGGATCGCCGAGATCCTGTCGGATTGCGGCGAGTTGCGGCTGGAAATCCAGGGTCATACCGACAGCCAGGGGCGCGAGGGAATGAACCAGGAACTCAGCCAGGCACGGGCGCAATCGGTACTTAACGAACTGCGCGCCCGCCGGGTTCTGACCTCGACCTATGTCGCCACCGGCTATGGCGAAACCCGGCCGATCGCCGACAACGGCACCGAAGAGGGGCGCGAGGCCAATCGGCGGATCGAATTCCGGCTGATCCGCCCCGAACCCGCCACCGAGACCGAAACCACGCTGGACGCCACCGCCCAGGGCGCCGGGACAGACGATAGCGGCGACGAGACCGCCACGCCCGAACCGGATGACGCGCCCGCGCCCGGACCGGAAGACGACACAGCCGCCACGGAGAGCGACCAATGAGCCGAACCGAGTTCATCATCAGCACCGCCGTCATCCTGTTCGTCGCCTTCTGCATGGGCTGGTTCGCCAACTGGCTGGCGCACCGCTTTACCCGCGTGCGGCAAACCGATGTGGCCGATCTGGACCGGATGAGCCAGGAATTGCACGAAGCCGAGGAAACCCGCGACCAGGCGATCACCTATCTGCAACAGCGCGAGGCCGAACTGACCAACCAGCTGGCCCAGACCGAGGCGGAACTGCGCGCCGCCATGGACGGGCTGCGCGATGCCCGCCAGGAAGCCGAGGAACTGCGCGGGTACGTGGAACGGGCGCAGGCAGGCGGCTGACGGATCGGGCGGCCCGCCCTTCCCGCAAGACGATCAGGCCGCGCTACCAGCGGGTCAGAGCCGCTTCGTCTTCATCCCGCGCGGCGACCCATTCGGCGCCGTCCCTGGCGATCTCCTTCTTCCAGAACGGCGCCCGCGACTTCAGGTAGTCCATCAGGTACTCGGCCGCGGCAAACGCATCGCCGCGATGGCGCGCGGCTGTGGCAACCATCATGATCTGTTCGCCCGGCGTCATTCGGCCATGGCGGTGGATAACCAGCACGTCGCCCAGCGCCCAGCGTGTCTGCGCCTCCTGCGCGATGGCCGCGATCGCCTTTTCGGTCATGCCGGGGTAGTGCTCGATCTGCATCGCCTCAAGCCCGCCGCCCTCCAGGTCGCGCACCAGCCCGGTGAAGGTGACGATGGCACCCATCCCGCTGGCCTCGGCGGCGAAGGCGCGGGCCTCTGCCGCGAAATCGAACGCCCGGTCCTGAACCGAGATACGCATCTCACCCGCCCGTCATGGGCGGGAAGAACGCCACCTCGCGTACACCGGCCAGGGGCGCATCGAAATCACAAAGCTCCTGATCCAGCGCCACCCGCAGCGCAGACAGGTCGGCGAACGCGGCGGCATAGCGGTCCTCGCGGGCGCGCAGTTCCTCGACAAGCCCGGCCACGGTGGCGGCGTCGGTCTCGACCCTCTCCGAGGGCAGTCCGATCCGTTCGCGGACCCATGCGAAATACAACACATCCATCAGCGCGGCTCCTTCAGAAACGGCAGCGACTTGCGAAAGTAGTCGATGCCGGTGATCAGGGTCAATGCGGCGGCCAGCCACAACAGCCAAAGACCGGCGCGGCCCGACCAGACCATGCCGTCGAACTTCCAGCGCAGACCGTGCATATCGTCGACCTCGCCCATCAGGATCTGACCGACAAGCGCATCGTCCATGCCAAAGGCCGACATGCCCAGGTAATGTTCGAACACGCCCTGCGCGAACAGGACCGAAATCGCTGTCATCTGCGCGGTGGTCTTCCACTTGGCCAGGCGCGTGACCTTCAGCGTTCCGGCCGTATCGCCAAGATATTCCCGCAGGCCCGAAACGAACACCTCGCGAAACAGGATCACAGTGGCCGGCAGCACCAGCCAGGGCGACATCGACGAATAGCCCACGATCACCATCAGCGCGATGATCACCATCGCCTTGTCGGCGATCGGATCCAGCATCGCGCCCATCCGTGTTTCCTGCTTCCATGCCCGCGCCAGATAGCCATCGAACCAGTCTGTGATCGCTGCGCCGAGGAACAGCACCAGCGCGAACCAGTCGGCATAGGGCCTGTGGAAATACAGGAACATCAACGCAAGCCCGGGCGCGGCGAGCAATCGCAGGATCGTCAACACGTTGGGCAGGTTCATCGACAGCATGGCCGAGGCATATCCCTTTGCCCCCGACAAGGGAAGAGGCGCGCAACCCGTGGCGATGCAGCCAACCGTTATCACTACGACAGCACCGCCGATTGCAGCACGGCGGAGGTCACCATCACCGCGGGCGCCGCAGCCGGTGCCTGCTCGGGTGCTTCCGGGCCGGGCGGATCGCAGATGCTCGTCCGTTCAAGTTCGCGGGGCGACTCGTTCTGGACCGCGACCTTTGCAAGCCTGGTGGGCGGTATCTCGGTCGATCTCGGCGATTTCAACGCCGATGCGGACCGGCTGTTCGTCAGCGCCTTCGATGCGCTCGACGCGCTGCTCGAAACGGTGACGCTCGATATAGTTGCGTCGGACAGCACCATGCACACGCTGTCCCTGTCCGCGACCAACGTCGCCAAGGTCACCTTCGGCATAACCGGCGACCTGGGCACCGGCAGCGGCATCTACGCAGACAACCTGACCTTCAGTGCCGGCATGTCTCCGGTTCCGCTTCCGGCGGGCGGGCTGCTGATCCTGAGCGATCTGGGCGGCCTCGCGCTGATGCGCCGACGCAAGTCGTAAATCCCGCGCCCGGTTCCCGGGCGCCGTGCATATTCAGGGCTGAGCCTCCGGGCTCAGCCCTTTTCGTGGAAGAAGTCGTATATCTTCTGCGCCAGGCCTTCCGAGATCCCGTTGACCGCCTTGAGGTCGGCCAGGGCGGCGCGGCTCACGGCCTTGGCCGAACCGAAATGCGCCAGCAGCGCCCTCTTGCGGGCCGCGCCCACGTTCGGCACCTCGTCAAGCGGCGTGGCGCCGATGGCCTTGGCGCGCTTGGCACGATGCGTGCCGATGGCGAACCTGTGCGCCTCGTCGCGCAGCCGCTGAACGAAATACAGCACCGGGTCGTTGCGGCGCAGCGCAAAGGCACGCTGGCCGGGGCGGTGGAACTCTTCCTTGCCGGCGTCGCGGTCGATGCCCTTGGCCACCCCCACCACCGGAATGTCGGTCAGACCATGCGCCTGCATGATCTCGCCAACGGCACTGACCTGACCGGCACCGCCGTCGATCAGCAGCAGATCGGGCCAAAGCCCGCGGTCACGGTCCGGATCCTCTTTCAGCAGCCGCGAGAAGCGGCGGTTCAGCACCTCCTTCATCATGCCGAAATCGTCGCCCGGCGTCAGGTCACCGCCGCGGATGTTGAACTTGCGATAGCTGTTCTTCACAAAGCCCTCGGGCCCGGCCACGATCATCGCACCCACCGCGTCGCTGCCCTGGATATGGCTGTTGTCGTAGACCTCGATCCGTTGCGGCGGGCCCTCCAGCCCGAAAGCCTGTGCCAGCCCCTCCAGCAGCCGCGCCTGGGTGGCGCTTTCGGACATGCGCCGGGCCAGCGATTCCCGCGCGTTGCGCAGCGCGCCCGAGACCAGTTCGGCCTTTTCGCCACGCTGCGGCACCAGCAGCGCGACCTTGCGCCCGGCCTTGCCCGACAGCGCCTCGGTCATCAGGTCGGCGTTTTCGATCGCATCCGAGAGGATCACCTGGCGCGGCGGTTCCTTGCTGTCGTAGAACTGGCCAAGAAACGCCTCCATCACCTCGGCCGGCGCCATGTCGTCCGAGATGCGCGGATAGAAGTCGCGATTGCCCCAATTCTGGCCCGACCGGATGAAGAACACCTGAACACAGGCCTGGCCGCCCTCGATATGCAGTGCGATCACGTCGGCCTCGGCCACGCCGCGCGGGTTGATGCCCTGCGCACCCTGCACCTGTGTCAGGGCGCGGATGCGGTCGCGCAGGGCGGCGGCGCGCTCGAACTCCATCGCATCGGACGCGATCTGCATCTGCGCCGCCAGTTCTTCCTGCACCGTGGTCGACCGCCCCGAGAGAAACCGTTCGGCATCACGGACGCTCGCGCCATATTCGGCTTCCGAGATCAGGCCCACGCAGGGCGCCGAACAGCGTTTGATCTGATACAGAAGGCAGGGCCGGGTGCGCCCCTCGAACACGGAGTCGGTGCAATTGCGCAGCAGGAACGCCTTTTGCAGCTGGTTCAGCGTGCGGTTCACCGCGCCGGCACTGGCAAAGGGGCCGAAATAGTTGCCTTTCTCGTTCTTCGCACCACGATGTTTCTTGATCTGAGGGAACGGATGATTCCCGGCCACCAGGATGTTGGGAAAGCTCTTGTCGTCGCGCAGCAGGACATTGTATTTCGGCTTGAGCTGCTTGATGAGGTTCTGTTCCAGAAGCAGCGCCTCGGTTTCGGTGCGTGTGCTCAGGAACATCATCGACGCGGTCGCCGCGATCATGCGCGCGATCCGCGGGCTGTGTCCGGCGGGGCGGGCATAGCTTGACACCCGCGCGCGCAGATTGCGCGCCTTGCCGACATATAGAACACGCGCCTGCGCATCGAGCATCCGGTAGACGCCGGGCGAACCGTCCAGCGTTTTCAGATATGCCTGTATGCAGGCATGGCCGGTCGCGGACGGGTCATCGGAACGGGCGGGCTGATCGGTCATAGGCAGGAGATATGATTCTCTGGCCGTGGCTGCAATCTTGATGCGTCCGGTTCAAGCCCGAACAAATCCACGGAACGTGTGGATAAGTTTGCAGATAACTTTCGGCGAGGCGCAATTTCTCGTTGCATTCAGCCGGGTTCGCACGACTGCACAAAAAAAGTGCACTTTTGTAAGCATCTGAAAATACGTGATATTATTTTATGGCCTTTTCAAGTCAATGAAAACACAGGTGTTTTTGTAACGCTTATGCTACAAAGACTCGTGCGGTGCAAAACTTGACGATGGGGCACCTTTTATTCGACGCCCGGAAGGTCCGGTGTTCTCCAGCCAAGATGCTGGCCGCCATCCACGCACAGCAACTGGCCGGTAACGGCCGGTGCGTCCAGGAAATAGCCCAGGGCGGAAGTGATGTCCTCGGGATTGGACCCGCGGCCCGAAATGGTTCCGGCGCGTTGGGCGGCGAAATGCGCCTCGCTTTGGCGGTGGCCGCGCAGCGTCGGGCCCGGACCGATGGCATTGACCCGGATCGCGGGCGCCAGCGCCTGCGCGCCGGTACGCGTCAGCGTCCACAAACCCATCTTGGCGATGGTATAGCTCATGAACTCGGGCGTCAGCTTGCGCACCCGCTGGTCTATCATGTTGACCACCAGGCCGGTGGCCAGCGGTTCGCCGGTCCCGTCCGCGACCGGCGCCAGACCTTGCGCAGCCATGGCCTGCATCAGCACGAAGGGCGCGCGCAGATTGCTTTCCATATGCCTGTCCCACGAGGTTCGCGTGGCGCTCGTCAGAGTGTCGTATTCAAAGATCGAGGCGTTGTTGACCAGGCATGTGACAGGCCCGCCCAGCGCGCCCGCCGCATCGGCAAGCAGCGAACGGGTCTGCGCCTCCTCAAGCAGATCGGCGCGCAGCGTCACGGCCCGCCGCCCCAAGGCACGAATCTCGGCCGCGGTCTGTTCGGCGCCATCGGCGGAACTGGCGAAATGTACCGCCACGTCGAACCCGCGCCCCGCCAGGTACAAGGCCATGGCCCGGCCCAGCCGGGTACCTGCACCGGTAACAAGGCTGTGCTTCATCGTCTCTGCCCTTTCCCGGCCGGATCCGGCCAATGGCCATCACACAAGGATGGAAATGACATAGGCCACATATAGCCCCGTCAGCGTCACGCCCCAGGGTCGCGTGATGTCGCGGCACCCGTAGACGAACGGCGCCAACAGCAGCGACGCGGCCAGCATCACCCACAGATCGAACCGCAGGAAAGCCGGATCGACGGGAATACTTCCGAAGAAACTGGCGATCCCGACAATGCCCAGCAGGTTGAACATGTTCGACCCGATGACGTTGCCCAGCGCGACCTCGGTATGGCGGCGCAGGGCCGCCATGAACGTGGTTGCAAGCTCGGGCAGCGAGGTTCCCACGGCCACCAGCGTAAGGCCGATCACCGTGTCGCTTACACCGTAGCGGCTGGCGATGATGGCCGCGTTCTCGACCAGCAGGTTCGCGCCAAGCGGCAGACCGACCAGGCCAAGCACCAGATAGACGCCGATGCGCCAATAGGGCATGTCGGGGTCGGCTTCCTCGATCTCGTCCAGATCGGTCGCCAGCCCGGCCTGGCGATGCACCCGGGCATCGCGGAACATATCCCACAGGACGATACCCAGCGCACCCAGCAGGACAAGGCCGCTGAAGATGGTGAACACACCGAAGAAGGCCAGCACGATGAACAGAACCGACGCCGCCATCATCTGAGCATAGGTCTTGGCGCTGTCGCACTGGCTGGTGTGTATCGCCGTCACCAGCGCGGGAATACCCAGGATCAGCAGGATATTTGCCGTGTTCGACCCGACCACGTTACCCAGCGCGATGTCAGGCGCGTTGTCCTGAACCGCCTTGATCGCCACCAGGAGTTCGGGCGCCGAAGTGCCGAAGGCCACGATGGTCAGGCTGACGATAAGGGCCGGAACCCCCAAACGCAGGCTTAGGTTCACCGCTCCGCGCACCAGCGCATCGCCCGCCAATAGCAGGATCAGCAGCCCCAACCCGCACAGCAGCCACACCATCAGCCGCGCCCCGCTTTTTCACAGGGGCATGGCCCCTTGCCGATCCGGAAGCGTCGGCAGTAAGGACAGCGCGCCGCATCCAGCCGGCGCAGTCCGGGCAGGCGCAGCCTGCCGAACATCGCCAGCACGCCCATCGCGATCAGAAAGAGGAGGACAATCTTGATGATCACGTCACAGACCGAACCTCGCGTAGGCCGCGCGCTCCTCGATCCCGGCGATGGCATCCTGCACGATCTCGGCGCCAAGGCGGCTCCAGAACGGCCGGCGCAACCCATAGCGGCGGAACTGCACCTTGTCGCCGAAGCGTTCGCGCATCTTCGGTTTCAGATGCGCCACCCCGTCGATCAGCCCCAGGTCGGTCGCGCGCCCGGCCAGCCAGATATCGCCGCTGAACAGGTCCGTCCTGGTGCTCAGCCGGTCGCCCCGCCTTGCCTTGACCTGATTGATGAAATTGCCGTGCAGCCCGTTCAGGATCACGGTCAGCCGTTCGACATCCTGTTCGTTCTCGGGACGGAACGGGTCGAGCATCGACTTGGACTTGCCCGCCGTGTGCACCCGCCGTTCCAGACCCTGCCTGGCCAGGAAGACATGCGCGCCAAAGCCCGCCGAAATGACCCCGATCGAACCGACGATGGAGCTTTCGTCGGCCCAGATTTCCTCGGCTGCCGTGGCCAGCCAGTACCCGCCCGATGCCGCCACATCCTCGACAAAGGCGATCACAGGAACCCCGCGCTCGACCGACAGGCGGCGGATACGCGCCGCGATCAGCGAGGATTGCACCGGCGATCCGCCCGGCGAACTTATTTCAAGCGCCACGGCAGCGGGTTTGCCGCGGCGGAACGCCCGTTCGAGAATTGGCGCCAGGGCCGTATCCGTCAGCGACGCGCGCCCGGCCATTCCGATTGTGCCCGCCAGCCGGACAACAGAGACAAGCGGCGGGTTCTTGATGAAGGGAAGGCGCAGGTTCATGCCCACGATGTAGAATGCCACCCTACCGCAAACAAGGCGCGACGATAAAACGAACTCGGCCACGTCGGCAAATTCACGCTTCGACCGGCAAATATGCAACGCAGGTTCTCCACGTCAGCTGCGCAGCCGCCAGCCGCTGTGGAAGATCCACCAGATCGCCGTCAGACAGATGCCGGTGAATACGCCGATGGCAAGCAGGCTGAGGCCGACGGGCACATCGGCCGTTCCGAAGAATGACCATCGGAACCCCGAAATCAGATAAACCACCGGATTGAACAGGGTTACCTTCTGCCAGATCGGCGGCAGCATGGTGATCGAATAGAACGACCCGCCAAGGAACACCAGCGGTGTCACGATCAGCAGCGGCACCAGTTGCAGCTGTTCGAAATTCCCGGCCCAGATGCCAATGATGAAGCCCAGAAGCGCAAAGCTGAGACAGGTCAGGATCAGAAACGCGACCATGGCCAGCGGATGCCTTACCGGGAAATCCACGAAAAACGACGCGGTGACAAGGATCACCGTGCCGATGAACAGCGCCTTGGTCGCGGCGGCACCGACATAGCCGATCACGATTTCCAGAAAGCTGACCGGCGCCGACAGCAACTCGAACACGGTACCGACGAACTTCGGGAAATAGATGCCGAAGGCCGCGTTGGTCAGCGATTGGGTGATCACCGACAGCATCACCAGGCCCGGCACGATGAACGCGCCATAGCTGACCCCCTCGACCTGCTCGATGCGGCTGCCGATGGCCGCGCCGAACACCACGAAATAAAGCGAGGTCGAAAGTACCGGCGACAGGAAGCTTTGCAGCAACGTGCGGAAGAATCGCGCCATCTCATAGCGGTAAATGGCGGCAATCGCGATCCAGTTCATTTTGCGTCCCCCGAGACCAGCCCGACGAATATTTCCTCCAGGCTGCTTTGCCTCGTCTTAACGTCGCGCAGCACGAGGCCCGAGGCGGCCATGTCGTTCAGCAACGTGGTGATGCCGGTACGCTCGGCCTGGCTGTCATAGGTATAGACCAGCGCGCAGCCATCCTGCGCGAGTTCGAGCCTGTGTCGCGCCAGATCCCCCGGGACGGCCGTTATCGGCTTGGAAAGCTGCAATTCGATCTGCTTGCGTCCCATCCTGCGCATCAGCCGGTCCTTGTCCTCGACCAGCAGCAACTGGCCGCCGTCTATGACACCGACCCGGTCGGCAATGGCCTCGGCCTCCTCTATGTAGTGCGTGGTCAGGATGATGGTGACGCCGTCGGCCTGCAACTCGCGCACGATGTTCCACATATCCTTGCGCAACTCCACGTCCACGCCGGCGGTGGGTTCGTCCAGGAACAGGATGCGCGGTTCATGCGCCAGCGCCTTGGCAATCAGCACCCGTCGCTTCATCCCGCCCGACAACGCCTTGATCGGCGAATCGCGCTTGTCCCACAACGACAGCTTGCGCAGCACATCCTCGATATGGGCATCGTTGCGCGGCCGCCCGAACAGCCCGCGCGAAAAGCGCACCGTGTTGGCGACGCGTTCGAACGGTTCCAGCGCGATATCCTGCGGCACCAACCCGATCAGGGATCGCGCGGCACGGTATTCGGACACGATGTCGTGGCCCGCCACGCTGACGCTGCCCGAACTCGGGGTGGTGATGCCGCAGACGGTCGAGATCAGAGTGGTCTTTCCCGCCCCGTTGGGGCCGAGCAGCGCCAGAATCTCGCCCGCTTCGATGCCCAGCGTCACGCCCTTCAGCGCCTCGAACCCGCCGGCATAGGTCTTGCGCAGATCCTTGATGGTCAGAATCGCTGGCATTGTTCCTCCGCTTCGCAGCCCAGTACCTAACCCGAAGACATGACGCAGAACAGCGCCGGCGCGCACGACCCCCTGTGCGCCGATGCAGGAATCAATCGCGCCGCGTGAGCTTTTTCAACCAGCTCTTTTTCGGCTCCTGGGCGTCAGGTTCGGAGGCCGCGTCATCCTCTGCCGAGGACGCCTCGGGCGGGCCTTCCAGCACCTCCTGCAAACGGGCGAAGAACTGATCGGCCATCTTCTTGGCAAAGCCGTCGATCAGGCGGCTGCCCAGCTGCGCCAGCTTGCCGCCAACCCTGGCTTCCACCTCATAGGCAAGGATCGTCCCGCCTGCCTCGGTCGGTTCCAGCGTGACCTGGGCTTCGCCCTTGGCAAACCCCGCCGCGCCGCCCTTGCCCTCGCCGGTTATGGTCAGGCTGCGGTCTTGCACCATGTCGGACATCGTCACCTGACCCTTGAACGTCGCCTTGACCGGCCCGACCTTCTGGATCACCGTCGCTTCATAGCCGTCCTCGGGGTTGCCCGTGACCTCCTGCGCGCCGGACACGCAGGCCTTCAGAACCTCCGGATCCAGAAGCGCGGCAAAGACGGCCGCCGGATCGGCCTTGATTTCGCGCGTGTCGCTCATCTGCATTGCAGGTCTCTCCCTGTGCGTCGCGTTCCCGGCACACCAGATCACATTCCACCCGTCGCGGTAAATAGCGCGCTGCGTCGTCGCCGGAACCGGTTGGGGCGTGCCCGGCGGCACGGGCCGGGGCCGCGTAGCGGCGCTGACGAAACGCCGGTTTCCACTTTGCCGATTGCGCCCTAATCTGGCGCAACGCGCCCGAAAGGAACCAACCGCTCTTGAAGCTCGCCTATATCCTCAACACCTATCCGCAACCCTCGCACAGTTTCATCCGTCGCGAACTGGCCGCGCTTGAACGCGGCGGCGCGAAGGTCAAGCGGCTGGCGATGCGCCGGCCCGCGGCCGGGCTTGTCGACCCGCTGGACCGGGCCGAGGCGGAGCGCACCGAATACGTGCTCGACCGGGGCGCATGGCACCTTTCGGCGATGCTGCTGCGGGCGGCATTTTCAGCGCCGGGGCGCTTTGTTGGGGCGCTGCGGCTGGCGCTGCGCATGGGCCGCGCCTCGCCCGCCGGAGTCTTGCGGCATCTGATCTATCTGGCCGAAGCCTGCGAGGTGGCGCGGCGATGTGCCGAAGGCGGTGTGCAGCACATGCATGCGCATTTCGGAACCAACTCAACCGCCGTCGCGCTGCTGACGAATGCGCTGGGGGGGCCGACCTACAGTTTCACGGCGCACGGACCGGAAGAATTCGACGCACCCGCGGCGCTTTCGCTTGGGCTGAAGGCTGATCGCGCCGCCTTTGTCGTCGCGGTCAGCCGGTTCGGGCGCTCGCAACTGTGCCGCTGGGCCGGGTTCGGCACCTGGGAACGGCTGCACGTCGTTCATTGCGGCATCGAACCGGCGGCGTTCGACGATCCCGCGCCGCTGCCGGACGGGCCACCGCGGCTGGTCTGCATCGGCCGTTTCGCCGAGCAGAAGGGCCAGATGCTGCTGGTTCACGCGATGGCGAGGCTGCGCGACAGTCACCCCGATATCCGCCTGTCACTCGTGGGCGACGGTGACATGCGCCCGGCGCTCGAGTCGGCGATTGCCCGGCACGGGCTGTCGGATCGCGTCACGCTGACTGGCTGGCTGTCCGAAGACGGGGTACGCGCCGAACTGGACGCGGCACATGCGCTTGTGCTGCCCAGTTTCGCCGAAGGTCTGCCGATGGTGGTAATGGAAGCGATGGCAGCCGCCCGGCCGGTGATCGCCACCTGGGTCGCGGGCATCCCCGAACTGGTGCAGCCCGGGCGCACCGGCTGGCTGGTGCCGGCGGGCGATGCCGCCGCCCTGGCCGATGCGGTGGCAAAACTGGCCGCGACCCCGGCCGACCGGCTGACGGCAATGGGCCGGGCCGGGCGCGAACGGGTGCTTGAGCGTCACGACGCCGACAGAGAGGCGGGCAAGCTGGCCGTGCTGTTTGCCGATGCAATCGCCCCCCCGCCCGATCTGTCCGGGCCATTGCGCTGACCTTCAGCGCCCGCGCGCCCATCCTCCCCGGCCCCGGAATAGCGGCGTTTTCACCGCCAGTGCCACCAGCGCATAAGCGGCAAAACCCACAGGATCGCGCATCGCCAGCGCCCCTATGCGCGGGCGCGCCTTGTCGTCATTGGCCAGCAGGGCCGGATAGCGCACCGCGATCTGCGCCACGCCCTCGTTCTGCCGCCGCCGCACGCGGACCAGATTGGCAAAGCCTTCGACCATCGGCCAGACGTATCCGGCAGCGATCCCGACCCTTTCGGGCGGAGCGAACTGCAAGCGGACGAATGTGTCGTCCGATATTATGTCGGGCCAGTCCTCCCAGCGGGCGCGCCCGGCACCATTCACCGCGAACACCCCAAAGCCCGGAACCCCGTGCGTCATGAACGGCAGGCGCAGCCAGAAGCGGCCGTAGGCGCGGGTGAACGGGCTTTCGGCACGGGCGACCCGCGGTGTACCGCTGGAATAAAGCGCCCTCTCGCTGCCCAAAGTTCCGATCAGTTGCCCGACAAGCGCCGGATCGACGATCACATCCGCATCGAGATAGATGCGCACGCCGCCCCGCGCCGCCGCATCCCCGGCATTCAGCGCACGCAGCTTGTTGCCCTCTGCCAGTTCGATCACCCGCAACGCCCAGCCCCGCGCCCGGGCCTCGTCGCAATATCCGCGCGCCAGCCCGGCGGTTCCGTCGCGGCACCCGTTGGCCACCACGATCACCTCGCCCCGCCAGCCTTGGGGCAGCGGATGGGACGCCAGCAGCGCGGACAGGCACGCGCCGATATGGCCCGCCTCGTCATGGGCGGGCAGTATGACGCTGGCCATCGCTTTCATCGCAGGAAGGACACCAGCGTATCCCAGCGCGGGTTGTCGTCGCTCAGGTATCGCAGCGTGCCCCAACTGCCCCATTTCGTTGGGCTGTAGACATCGACGAAGGCGTTGAACAGCTTGCCGCCGACCCGGTGCCAGCCCTCGATAAGCTCACGGTAGAGCGCGCCCATCTCGGGGGTATAGTTGAAATGGATGAAGAACGCGGTCAGGTCTTCGTCATCGACGATCGGGCCAAGCCCGACCACATGGGTTCCGCCCTCGTACATGATGAGTTCCAGACCATAGCGGTTCGCCACCCCGGCATGGTGGGGCAGGATGCGGCCCAGCAGGTCGCTCAGGGTGTCGCGCTTGTCGCCGCTGACCACGCCGTCGCGGATTTCCGCCGCCGCCTGCGCCGAAGCCGCGTCATAGCGGTGCCGGGCCACGAAATCCTCGCGCGCCGCCCCGGCAAGGCCGCGCCTGTCGGCCTCGGCCTCGGCCAGGGCCAGGCTTTGCGCGATCCAGCCGCGCACCATCGGCGCGTTGTCCTCGTGCCCCAGCCCGTAGCCGAAATAGCCGGTGACGGCATAGGCGTCGAAATATTCATGCGGCTGGCCGTGGCTGGCCGCGTCCGGTTCGGCCATCCACAGCGGCGCCTCCATCACGTTGCGTTCCAGCCCCAGCCATCCGGTCTGGGACGAGATCACGTTGACCAGCCGGGCATTTGCATCGGCGCCATAGACTCCACTCCAGATCTGCGCCACCTCGGACGCGCGCAGGGCGTAATACTGCAACCACACTTCCGCCGTGTTCCAGCGCGCCCTTGCGCCGCGATCGGCCCAGGTGGCCTGCGGAAACTGCCAGTTCCAGACCTCGTTGGACAATTCCACATAGGCCCGCTGTTCGTGCCACAGGCTGTCGCGTACCAGCGTGGCGAATTGCCTGACATAATCGTCATCGGCGGTATGGGGCATGTTGAACCAGGCATCGGCGCCGGTACGGTTGGCCAGTTGCACCATAACCTCGACCGGCACACCATCAAGCGCATAGGTGTAGTCGCCCGGTTCGGGCCGCTCGCTCCAGGTCGTCTGGCTGGTTTCGTTGGTCTTCATCCAGTCCATGAAACGCAGCGCCGAAAACCCCTCGATCCGGGCCAGCCAGTCGGGGTTGAACACCGCGCCGGCATCGAAGGCCGCCGCATGGTCGAGCTTGACCACCGTTATGTTGCGCACATGATCGCCGGTCTTGAAACGGTCCGTGCGCTGGATGCGGATATCCACCGGGCCGGAGCCCGGGGTGAAATCGAATGTCACCTCGTTCTTGCCATAGCGCACATTCTGCCCGCGCAGGCCGACCTCGACGATGCCGTCACCGTCAAACCGCAGCCGATAGCGGCCGGCCAGCGACCGGGCCTGCTGCGGCAGATCGGTCAGGATCACGGTTCCGATGGAGCCGAGTTCCGGCGGCTTGGCGACCGGCCAGCCGTTTTCGTCGAGATAGCCGGCATCCCGCAGGTCTTCGTGCGTGGCGCCGCCCCATTGCCCCGGCTTGTGGCCGATCCAGGGCCGGGCGGTCTTCATCACGTCGAGAAAAGGTTGCTGAACGCTCCAGTCGTTGACGCCGGCCAGACCGATGGCGATGGCAATCGCGCCGTCGCCATCCCCTTTGCCGGGCCCGGCATCCTGCTCTGCTCCGGCGCGCCCCGCCAGGAAAATGACGGACAGTATCAGGACAAGCGTCGTCGGCCGGATCATCTGACCACTCCGGTTCCGGGGGTCGAGGTAACGACTTCCCACACGGTTTCCTGCATCAGCCGGGCGGCCTGCCGCGAGGGCGCGTCGGCCGGGCTGCCATCGGCGCGCAGCAACTCGTGGGGCAGGCCGACCGGCGAGCGGTGATAGAGTACCGCATAGTGCGTGAGCGCCACCAGATAGGCCCCCAGATCGTTGACATGGATCGGGTCGATCCCGCCCCTTTCGTCGCGTGCGAACAGATCCTCTCGCTGCGTCAGCCCGCCGATGCCGCCCGCCGCCTCGATCTTGCGCACCAGCCGCGCCATCACCTGCCCGGCCGGAATCAGATAGTTCGGACGCCCGGTTCGCGCGACCGCCGGGCGCAGCAATTCGCCAAGCCACAGTTCAGGCAGATCGGAGTCGATCCGGGCAAGCCAGCCGTCCTCGTCATCCAGCCGGTGCCAGCTTTCATACAGATAGATACGGGCTTGCGGATTGCCCTGCTGCGCAAGTTGCGCCCATTCGGCAAGATACCGGGCGCTGTCATGATAGCGCACCGCGTCGCGCAGTTCGACCATCTCGGTCAGGATCACGGCGTCATACGCGCCCGAGCCGATGGCCTCGCGCGCCGCGCGGTACCGGGGATGGGCGTTTTCGGCCTCAAACCCGTTGATCGGTTCGCCCGGTTCCCAATGCGCTTTCAGCGGGGTTCCCCAACCCAACTGGCTGTCATAGCGGTGCCCGTCCGGCGCAAGCTGCGCCAGCATCGCCGGCATGTCGCGCCCGACCAGGCTGTGACCCAGGTGAAAGACCCGCAGCGGCGCCCCGGGCGCGGCGAGCGGCAGCGCCAGCGCCGCATCGACCTCGGCCGCGTTCAGACGCGCAGGGCGCGGCCACAGCCACCAGGCCAGCGCCGCCAGCACCAGCACGGCAGCGATCAGGAAAGGAAGCATTCGCATGAACATCCGTCACAGATTCCCGCTTGCGTGGGGACCGTTGTAACCCGTGCCGGCCCCGGTTTCATGCCGGAAGCGTCATCGCCGTCACGATCAGCCCGGCGCCGATGGCGAACCGCCCCGTCAGCCGTGTTCCGGCCGCAAAGGGCGGCACGGCGGCGGCAAAGGCCGCTTCGAACCGGCCAGTGCCCGGATCGGGCAATATTTCCAGCGTGTCAAACCCGAACAGGGTGCGGCTAAGGACATACTGGCACTTGTAGGCGCATTCCTTGGCCGAAAAGATCAGCCTGGCCATGCGACCTGCCTCTGCGGGCGGCAGGCCAGAGAGCCAGGCGCGCTCGGTTTCGCTGCAGATCGTGGCAACAAGCTCGGGTTCCAGGCCCGCGTCGTCCTCGACATCCAGACCGATGGCGCGCACCATGTCACTGCGGGCCACCGCCGCCAGGCACGCGGTATCGCTGTGCGAGATACTGCCGGTCAGCCCCCCGGGCCAGACCGGCGCCCGGTCGGGTCCAATACGCACCGGACGTGCGGGTCCCCCCAGACCCCGCATCGCCCGGTGCGCCGCCGCGCGCCCGGCGGCGAAATCGCGCCGCCGTTTGGTGCTGGCACGCGGCAATCCCGCGACCTCTTCCGGCATGGCCCGGTTGCGCACCGAGCGCGGATCGGTGGCACCGATCGCGACTTCGGCCCGCAACAGCGGCCGCAACAGGGTCAGGCCCGGCAGGCCGGAAGCGGCCAGATCCGTCATTTCGCCCTTGCCCGCCGGGCATCGCGCATCGCCCGGCGCCTGGATATCGTTTCGCGGCCAGAGGCTTCGGCCACCGGCGAAGGGGCGGATTCGGGCGGTCTGCCCGGACCAACATGCGCCGCCAGCCCGCCCAGGGTGGGAAACCGGAAGATATCGGTGATCGACAGCTTCGCCAGACCAAGCTTGTCACGGATCTCCCGGTGCGCCTGAACCGCCAGCAGCGAATGACCGCCAAGGTCGAAGAAATTGTCCTGCGCCCGGATCTCGCGAACGCCGAGAATACGCGACCAGATCGCCGCGATCTCGGCCTCGGGTCCGGCAGCCGGGGCCAAGGAGCCCGGCGCGGGCTCACCGCGTTCGGGCGTCGGATCGGGCAGGGCCGCGCGGTCGATCTTGGCATTGGGCGTCAGCGGGAACGCATCCAGCGTCACGATATGCGCGGGCACCATCGCTTCGGGCAAGTGCCGCGCCAGATGTGCCCGCAACGCATTGCCCGAAACCGGCGCGGTCGCGGTGACATAGCCGACCAGCCGCGCATCGCCGGCGATTTCGCGCACCACGACGACGGCGCCGCTCACGCCTTCGAACCCCGCAAGTGCCGCCTCGATCTCGCCCGGTTCGATACGCTGGCCGCGGATTTTCACCTGATGATCGGTGCGGCCCAGGAAATCCAGGCGTCCGTCGGCGCGCCAGCGCACCAGATCGCCGGTGCGGTACATGCGCGGCGCGGCGGCCACGGTCAGCCCGGCCTCCTCGGCGAAGGGATCGGGCGGAAAGCGGTCTTCGGTCAGGTCTGGCCGCCGCCAGTATCCGCGCGTCACCCCCTCGCCGCCGATATACAGCTCGCCCGGCACACCCACGGGTACGGGCCGGCGATCGGCGTCCAGCACATAGACGGATGTATTGGCGATCGGCGTTCCGATATTGAGGATGCCAGGCGCATCGGCGCGGCTGACCCGTTCCACCGTTGACCAGATCGTCGTTTCGGTCGGACCGTACAGGTTCAGGATGTCTGCGCCCGTGCATTCGTGCAGATCCCTGACCAGATCACCGGGAAGCGCCTCGCCACCCAGTAACAGGCAGCGCACCCGGCCCAGCGCCATCCGCGCCTCGTCGTTCATGGTGATCATCCGGGCCATGGACGGTGTGCATTGCAGATGCGTCACCTCGTGGCGCTGGATCTGCGCGGCCAGCGAGAAATCGTCATCGGCCAGAGCGGTCGGCGCATTGGCGCGCCTCACTACCTCTGCCAGCGGTTTCAGCCCTTCCAGCACCAGATCGGGGGCGATGCCATAGTCGATCAGGCAGGCGATTTCATCGACGCCGATCCGCTTGAGCTGTTCGGC
Source organism: Jhaorihella sp. (assembly GCA_047975215.1). Taxonomy (GTDB): domain Bacteria; phylum Pseudomonadota; class Alphaproteobacteria; order Rhodobacterales; family Rhodobacteraceae; genus JAGRMG01. The sequence continues at coordinate 214,244 of JBKEDD010000005.1, read as the reverse complement.
CCGCGCGATGCCGTCCTCGACGGTTCCAAACAGGCCGGACTCGTCGAAATACCGCTGGAAGGCGAAATCCAGGATCGCCTCGACCTCGTCGGCCTCCAGAACACCCAGATCAAGCTCGAACGGATTGTTGACGCCCTTGGGCCGCTTGAACGCCGGGAAGGCCCAGGCGAACTGCTTGATAAGCCCGGCGGCGCTGGTCAGGTAGGCTTTCATCGGCCCGCGCGCCACCTCGGCCGCCTTCTCGCGGGTCTCGGCAATATAGGTGTGCAGCATCAGCGTGACGGTGAAATCCGCCGGGTCGTACCCCGCCTCGCGAAGGGCGGCATGGTAGATGCGGATCTTTCCCGCCACCTCGTCGATGGACTGGCCAAGAAGGTGGGTCAGCACGTTGGCGCCGATCTGGCCGGCCTCTTTCCAGGTCTCGGGGTTACCGGCAATCGTGACCCAGATCGGCAATTCGCGCGACACCGGGCGGGGCTGCGTGATCACCGGATGCAGGCTGCCGTCCTTGCGTGGGAACTCGACCGCCTCGCCGCGCCAGAGGCGGCGCAGAATCTCGATGGCCTCGTACATCGCCGGCTTGTTGTCGGGCGGCGTGTTCTCGGGGCGCAGGATGAAATCGTTTGGCTGCCAGCCCGAGGCAATGCCAAGACCGGCGCGCCCGTTGGTCAGGTTGTCGATGATCGCCCATTCCTCGGCGATCCGGGCCGGATGATGCAGCGGCGCGACCACGCTGCCCGAACGCACGCCCAGGTTGCGCGTGACCGCCGCCACCGCGGCCCCTGTCACCGCCGGGTTCGGGTAGGGACCGCCGAAGGCATGAAAGTGACGTTCGGGCGTCCAGACCGCGTTGAAGCCGTGCGCATCGGCGAATTTGGCACCCTCAAGCAGCAGTTCGTATTTCTTCGGCCCCGCACCGTCATCGTTGCCCCAGTACATCAGGTTGAAACCGATCGGCCGGTCGCTGACCTGCAACGGGGCGTTCGACACCGTCGCGCGGTTGGCATCGCCGCCCAGCACCACCTTGAAACCGCGCGCCAGAGTCCAGAACAGTTCCAGCACCGATATGTCGAAATTCAGGCTGGTGACAGCCAGCCAGACACCACCGTCTTCATGGTCGATGCGATCATCCATGCCGGCAAAGAAATTGGCGACGTTGCGGTGTTCGACCATCACCCCCTTGGGTGTGCCTGTCGAACCCGACGTATAGATGACATAGGCCAGATCGTCGGCGGTCGCGCCGCCGTCGACATTGGCCGAACCATCGGCGGCCCGCTGATCGCGGCGGATCGTCAATACCTCGGCGCCGGTCCGGGGCAGCGCATCTTTCAGCGCCTCCTGGGTGACGATGACCCGGGTGTCGCTGTCGGTGATGAAATGCGCGATCCGTTCGGCGGGATAGGCGGGATCCAGCGGTACGTATGCACCGCCCGCCTTGAGGATAGCCAGCGCGCCAACCAGCAGATCGGGCGAGCGCGCGACATAAAGCCCGACCTGCACCCCGGGTGCCACCCCCAGCGCCCGCAGCCGCGAGGCCAGCGCATTGGCCCGCGCGTTGAGTTCGCCATAGCTGAGCGCGACGGTCTCGAACACCAGTGCGGTGGCGTCCGGGGTCCGGGCGGCCTGGGCCTCGAAGGCGCCATGCAAGGTCTGGTCGCGGTCGTAGTCGCGGGCCGTGCGGTTCCAGTCGGACAGGATCATGGCACGCTCGGCCCGCGGCATGACGGGCAAATCGCCAAGCGGGCGCTCACCATGATCGCCCTGCGCCACGGCGTCCAGCGCGGCTAGCAGACGATCCGTCAGCAAGGAGGCGGCGGCGTCGTCCAGTCTCGCACGATCAAAATGCAGGGTGGCGGTACCGGCGGCCAGCGCGACGGTGCAGCAGGTTCCCGGGATCGGCGCCGCGCCGTCCAGTGCAAGCCCGAGGCCGGGCGTTTCGGTGCGAACGATCCGGGGATCGCGCGCCATCAGGTCGCTGGCGAAACCGCCGTATTCGGTGATGCGCGCCAGTTCGCCGGCAATCCGCTCGCAGGTCGCCGCCAGCGTCTGCCCGCCGCGCGCCTGCAACGGCACCCAGCGGCCGAGATATCCCGGCACCGCCTGCGCGGCGCCGGTAATGGCGGCATCGGTGAGGGCGATATCGGCCAACTCTTCGCCGCAACCCCGCAGCGCCCATGCCAGAACGGCGGCAATGCTGGCGGGCTCATCCAGCCCGGCGGGAAGGTCGAGTTCGCGGCTCTGCCAGCCTGACCCGCCGGTTTGCGCCGATGCCAGCGGCACCGGCACCGGACGCATCGCCTGCAGGGCATGGCGCCAATGGGGCTCTGCCTTAAGGCTGCGCCCGATGGCGGCGCTCAGCCGGGCGGACATGCGCGAATCCGGGCTTGCCAGAACATCGCCCGGGCTTACGAAATCAGCAATGTCGAGCGCGGCCCCGCCACTGTCACTGAACCCGCGCAGCTTGAGCGTTCCTGCGGCGGTGGCAACGACGATCCCGCTGGGGTCGCGGTCCACGACCGTACCGGGTGCGGCGCCCGGTACGCTCTCGCCGCGCACGGCATGACGAACCAGGATCACCCGGCCCCGTGCCTCGATCTTGGCCGCGCACAGAGGATTCCAATAGCCGCCGAAATCCAGCCCCCGCACCTGTGCCGCGAGCGCCCCGGCATCGCGCCCGAAATTCAACCGCCCCGCCGCGCCCGGGCGGGCGTCGCGGGCGTGATAGGTGCGCAGCGTCAGATCCTGTTTCGCGCGTGGCGGTGCGCCGGATTCCAGGCCAGCCATGACATCGCCAAAGGTCTCCAGCCCCGCAGCGTAGCATTTCGAGTTGAGCGAGAACGCGGTTTCGTCGGCGGCGATGTCGAACCCGGCCTGCGCGACGATATCGCCCTCGTCCGTGCCGCCCTCGATGACGTGCCAACTGACGCCAAAGCGGCTTTCGCCTGCCATCAGCGCCCAGGCCGGCGCGTTTAGTCCTGCGTGACGGGGCAGCGGGCCGTCGTGGAAGTTGACCGCGCCCTTTCCCGCCAGCGCAAGCACCGTGTCGGGAATCAACGACAGGTTGGCGATGGACAGCAGCCAGTCGATTTCGCCGGGGCGGAAATGTTCGGCCAGCCTGCCTGCCCCGTCCAGAACGCGCAGCCCCTTGCCCGTGGCCCATCGGGCGATATCGGCATTGCCCGAAACCACCGCGAGAATGTCGTGGCCACGCTCGATCAGGGTGTCGCCGCATCCGATCAGGAGCGATTCATCGCCGATCAGGGCACAGTTGAAACGGGTCATCGTCTGTCCTCCGCTAGGGGATTGGCAAGATGTGTCGGCGCGGCGGGGCGGCGAAACAGGGCGCGCAGGTCATGCGCGATCATGTCAGTCATGAACCCCCTGGGGTTGCGGTTGGGCTTGCCCGTCAGAACCTGGCGGGTCTTCCACAGGATTCCGCCCGTCACCCATGCCAAGGTGGCCATCGCAGCATAGAACGCACCGTGATTCTTGACGAAATAGTGCAGCCGCGAATCGAACCAGTAGGTCGGGGTCCGGGCCCATTTCTGCGCCCCGGTCGAGGCCGACCCGACATGTGCCACCGTGCTGTGCGGCAGATAATGCGTTTCCCAGCCCGCGCGTGCGGCGCGCAGGCACAGGTCGGTTTCCTCGAAATACAGAAAGAACGTCTCGTCAAAGCCGCCGATCCGCTCGAGCATCGCGCGGCGCAGCAACAGGCTGACACCGGCGGTCCACTCTACCGGGCTGGCGTGTTCGGGGTTCGGCATGGTCACGACCGATCGCGCCAGCAGCCGGGTGATCGCGCCGGTATGGGCGGCACCCTCGAATTCGCCGGCGATGGTGGGAAAGCGGAACGCCGTCTGATGCGGCGTGCCGTCGACACCGTGCACATGGCTCCCGGCGATGCCCGCGCGCGGATGTTCAAGCAGAAAGTCGCGCAAATGCCTGATCGCGTCGGGTTCGGGGACGGCATCGGAATTCAGCAGATAGTAGAAATCAGGTGCCGCACCCGTCGAAAGGCCGCAGCGGATAGCGAAATTCATGCCCGCGCCAAAGCCGCCGTTGCGGCCGCTTTCCACCACCCGCAGACGGCCGCCACCGATCCAGCCACGGGCCTTCGCGGCCTGGACAATGGCGCGAAACGATCCGTCGCCCGACCCGTTGTCGACGATCAGGACCTCGCCGCGCAATCCCTCCATCGCCCGCAGCGCGGCGCCCGCCGCCTTCAGAGTCAGATCCGGGGTGCGGAAGTTCAGGATGATGGTCAGAATGCTGGCGTCTGTCATGGGGATCACTCAGCCGCCGTAACGCCGGGCAAGTCGCCGGACCGGTGGTCGTCCGGACAGGTCTCGGCCCGGTCCATACATGCCTTCAGCCGTTCGCTCAGCACGCTGACATTGGGCACCAGCACCATGCTGTCATGATCGCCCGACACTTCGATCACCCGGATCTGCGGGGCATGGGCGGTCCAGGCGTTGTCGGGATAAACATATTCGCGTTCGGCACTGACCCACCGGCCGCCCGAAACCTTCCAGTGCCGGTCGAGCGGCGGACGGAACAGAACCAGCGGCCCGCTCCAGGTCTGCGGATCATACCCCGCGACGGCATGGCGGAACGCCGCTTCGATGCGCCGGTTGTTGAATTCGGGCGCGGCGCCGGCCGCAACCGCCACCTCGCCGCGACGCTTTTCGACTTCCCAGCGCACACGGTTGGCGGCCCATTCCGACAGAAAGCCCAGGCCCTTGCGGCGGAATTCATGCAGCTTGATCAGTGCCTTGTCGCGCCGCGCAAGCGGCGGGCGCACCGGCAGCGGTGTATCGAGCAACGCCAGCAACGACACCTGTTCGCCCGCGGCCTCCAGCTGGCGCGCCATTTCATAGGCGGTGATGCCGCCCCCCGAAAACCCGCCCAGCAGGTATGGGCCGTGCGGCTGCACGCCGCGCAGTTCCGCGATGTAGTCGGCGGCGGCCTCGCGGATGCACAGATGCGGTGCCTCGTCACCGATCAGGCCGCGCGCCTGGAGCCCGTAAACCGGCCGCTCGCGGCCCAGCATCAGTGCCAGGTGACGCAGATTGAGAACATTGCCGAACATGCCGGCAACCAGAAACAACGGTGTCTTCGCCCCCGCCGCGCCCTGATGCAGCGCCACCAGATGCTTGAAGGCGGGCGCGGCCGGCGCCGCGTCGGCACCGGTCTGCGGGCCGGCACCACCGGACCCGGTGCGCGCCGCGACCAGCGCCGCCAGGGCCGCCACGTTGGGTGCCTCGAACAGAACCGAAATGGGGAGGTCCACATCGAGTGCCTGCCGGATGCGGGCGAACAGGCGCACCGCGATCAGGGAATGGCCGCCGAGGTCGAAAAAGCTGTCCTCGATCCCGACCCGCGCAACACCGAGAAGCGAAGCGAAATACCCTGCCAGCAGCCGTTCCAGCTCGCTGCGCGGCTCCACGAATTCGGTATCGAGTTCCGGCCGGTCAAAGCCCGGCTCTGTACCGGGCGCGGCAGCCGATACATGATCGGCCTGCGCGATCAGCGCCGGCAGGTTCAGCGAACTGACCACCACTTGCGGCAGGCCCGCCCCCAACGCGCGGCGCAGCGCCTCTGCGCCCTCGTCGGCACGGATGCCCTCGCCGATATTGCGATGCAGCCGTTTTTCATCGTCCGACAGGGGCGTGTCAGGGCCGCGCGCCACCAGCCCCAATGCGGCGGCATCCGTATCCGGGCTGGCAAGAGTCGTGAAGTCCAGCCCGGTTTCCATGCGCTTCATCGCAAAGCGCGATATCTCGGCAAGTATGCGGCCGCCGGCATCGGTCAGGATCACGTTGAATTCGGCAAACCCGTCGACCGGGTCGGACATGGAACTCAGCCTGACCCAACTGCGAATCTCGGCGGGCAGCGGCGCGTGCACGCGGATCGAGCCGTAGGATACGGGTACCCAGAGATGTTCGGGCGTGTAGGAGGCGTCAAGCTGCACCGCCCAGCCGGTCGCGAGGTCGAGCAGCCCGGGATGCAGCCGGTACCCTGCCTTGGCATCGCCAAGCGCATCGGGGGGCAGTTTCAGCACCGCCAGCCCCTCGCCGTCGCCCATCGCGAACTGGCGCAGAACCTGCCAGCGCGGGCCAAAGCGCAGATGCGCCTCTTGCGGCGAATGCAACACATCGCCACAATCGGCGTTGACGGCAGGGCCGCAACGCGCGGCAATGGCCGTCAGGTCCAGCGGCGTCGGAGCAGCCTTTCCGCTGCGCAGCACCAGATCGGCCTGCGCGTTCAGGACATAGCCGGTTCCGGCAAGGCTGTGGACGGTGAAGACAAAGCCCGCATCGTTGGTTTCCAGGCGTACCACAACGTCGCGTGCCGTCGAATCTTCGACCATCAGGGGACGGAAGAAATACAGGTTCCGGATCTCGTAGGAATCACCGACGCCAAGCGCCTTCAGCGCCTGCGCCGCAAGTTCGATGAAGCCGGTCCCCGGCATCAGCGCCTGTCCCGCGATGGTGCGGTGATCGTCCAGCACCCAGAGATCGCGGGCGGCATGGCGGGACAGGAACAGCCGGTTGCCGTCGCCATCCCAGCCGGTCATTCCCAGCAGCGGCTGATCGGCGGGTTCAAGTTCGACCGGCCCGTCGCCGCCCTGGCGCGCGGCCATCGCATCGGCGGCCATTCCGACCCCGGCCCAAACGCCCCAGTTTATGGCGCAGACCCGCGTTGCCGCGCCGCGGCGCGAGCGTGCCCAGGCATTGAGGTACTCGTTGGCCGCGACATAGTCGATCTGGCCCGCCGGTCGCGTCGCCGTGGATGTCGACGAGAACAGCACCATCAGATCGAGCGTGCCATCCGGGAACAATGCGTCCAGCACACGCAAACCGCTGATCTTGGGGGCAAAGACCTGCTGGATGTCGGCCTGTGTCTTGCTCAGGATCGGGCCGTCGGCGATATCGCCCGCGGCGTGGATCACTCCGTTCAGCTTGCCGAACCGGCGCTCGGCCTCGGCCACGGCCGCGCGCATCCTGTCGATATTCGTCACATCGGCCGCAACCGCCATCACGGTACCCTTGCCCAGCGCCTCAAGGGCCTGCAACGCCCGGATGCGACGAACCGCGCGGTCGGAAGGGGCGCGCGTCTTCACGAGGCGCCTCCAGCGTTCACGCGGCGGCAGTTCGTCGCGCGACAGCAGCACGACATTGGCGCCGTGGCGCTGCATCAGATCGGCGGCGACGGTCAGTCCGATGCCGCCGAAGCCGCCGGTAATCAGATAGGTGCCGCCGTCGCGGAACGCCGGGCGGTCACACGCGTCGGCCAGGGCCACGGGTTTGTAGCCCAGTTCGAAACGCCGGGCGCCACGCCGCGCGGCGACGATATTCGCGGGCGGCGCCAGCAGGTCTTCCACAAGGCCGGCGGCCAGGGCATCGTCAGCCCCGCTTTCTTGCCGGCGACGCCGCACAAACAGCCCGGCGGCGGCCGGCTGGCGCGGCTGTTCGATATCCACCGACGACACCGTGATGCCCGGCATTTCATGCGGTATGACCCCCACCGGCCCCGCAACCGTCGCCTTTTCCGGGTAGGGCAGCGGCTCGTCGCCCACCTGTGCCGCGCCGCTGGTTATCACGCTCAGGTGAAGCGGGCCGGGCAGGTCCGCCCCGCCAAGCGCCTGTGCCAGCGCCATCAGGCTGAAGAACCCCTGTTCCATGTTGCGGTCGTGAAAACTGCTGCCGGGGCGGAACTGTTCGCCCGCCGTCACCAGCCAGAAATGCGCGATCCGGCCGGGCAGACGCCCCGAAGCGGCCAGATCGGCGATCAGGCGTTCATAGCCCTCGCGCCCCTGTTCGGGCGACAGCACATAGCGGCTTTCGGAAAGCTGCGCATAGGTATCTCCCGGGCGGACGCGGGTGACGGTATGACCGGCCCCTTCCAGCCGATCAGCAACGCCCTTTGCTATACCTGTATCGTCCTCGAAGAACAGCCATGTATGCGACTCAAGCCCCGGATCGGCCGCAAGGTCCGGGTCGCACTGGGCCAATCGCGGGTTCCAGGCCGGGCGCCAGCCCCAGGCCGACAGGTCGTCATCGCGCCGCAACGGCGCCTCGGCCAGATCCGCCATGGCCGGCTTGCCGGGTTCGATGAAATAGCGGCTGCGCTGGAACGCATAGGCCGGCAGGGAAAGCCGGTGACGTTTGCCCCCGCCCCAGACCTGGGCCCAGTCGGCCTCGACCCCGCAGGCCCAGAGCCGCCCGATCACGCCGAAGAAATAGGCGTCGTCGTCGGTATCCTGATCGGGGTGGCGCAAGCTTGCCAGAACCTGCCCCTGCGCCACGTTCGGGTGCATCCGGGCAAGGGCGCTCAGTGCCTGGCCCGGCCCGACCTCGAGATAGACCCGCCCCTGATCCGCCGAAAGGGTGGCGATGCAGTCGGCGAAATGCACCGTATTGCGCAACTGTTCGACCCAATAGCCCGGATCGGTCGCCTGTTCGGCCGCCAGCACCGCGCCCGTCCGGTTCGACAGAACCGGCAGTTGCGGCGCCTTCAGCGGGATGGAGGTCAGGAAGGCGCGGTATTCCTCGAGAATCGGGTCCAGCATCCGCGAATGCGCGGCTATGTCGATCGGGATGCGCTGGTGGTCGATGTCGCGATCGCCCAGCAACGCCGACACCCGGTCCAGCGCCGCCTGCGGCCCCGACACGGCGGTCAGCCCCGGCGCGTTGACGCTGGCGATATCCAGATCGTCACCGATGATCTCGCGCACGTCCTCCAGCGGTAGAGAAATACTCAGCATTCCGCCCGCCGGTACGGTATCGAACAGCCGCCCGCGCAGCAGCACAAGGTCGATGCAATCTTCAAAACCCATCACCCCGGCCAGACAGGCGGCGGTATTCTCGCCCATGGAATGCCCGACCATCGCGGCGGGCCGCACACCCCAGCCGATCCACAACTGCGCCAGCGCGTATTCGACGATCATGATCAGCGGCAATTGCACCGAGGGGCGCGTCAGCGCGCGCGCGGCGTCGGCGCGCATGTCCGGGTCGGGCAGCCACAGCGCGCGAATGTCGTAATCCAGCCGCTGTTGCAGGTGATCAAGCCCGCGATCCATCCATTCGGCGAAAACCGGTTCGGTCTCATAAAGATCGCGCGCCATGTCCGGGTATTGCGCACCGCCGCCCGGGAACATGAAGACGACTTCGGGATTCGCCCCCAGGCGGTCATGGGTGAACACCCTCTGCGGATCGCCCGCCTCAAGCAGGTCGGCGGCCTCCCGGGTGGTTTCGGCCACCAGCACGCGGCGTTTCTCGAATCCGCGCCGGCCATGTTTCAGCGTATAGGCGACATCGGCCAGCGGCAGGTCGGGATGCGCGCGCAGATACGCCGCCAGCGCCTGCCCGTTGGCGTCAAGCGCCTTCCTGGACCGTCCCGAAAGACAGAGGATCTGGAACGGGAAGTCCGGCATGTCCGACGTGCCGCGTTCGGGTGCTTCCTGCAGCACCGCATGGGCATTGGTGCCGCCGACCCCCAGCGCGTTGATGCCAGCGCGCCGCGGCCCCTTGCGCGATTGCCAGTCAACCAGGCGGTCGTTGACGCGAAACGGGCCGCTGTCAAAGTCGATGGCCGGGTTGGGCGCCTCGTATCCCAGGCTTGGCGGGATCTGCCGGTGATGCAGCGCCAGCGCGGTCTTGACCAGCCCGGCGATACCGGCGGCGGTGTCGAGATGGCCGATATTGGTCTTGACCGAGCCGATGCGGCAGAACCCGGTCTCGTCCGTCTCGCGGCCGAACGCCTGCGTCAGCGCCGCCACCTCGATCGGATCGCCCAGGTAGGTGCCCGTGCCGTGACACTCCACATAATCGACGCTGTCGGCGGAAGCCCCCGCCGCCGACAGCGCCATCGCCACGGCCTCGGCCTGACCGTCGACCGAAGGGGCGAGATACCCGGCCTTGGCGGCGCCGTCGTTGTTGACCGCGCTGCCCTTGATGACCGCCCATATGTGATCGCCATCCGCCACCGCGTCTGACAGCCGCCTGAGCGCGACCGCTCCCGCGCCGGACCCGAACACCGTGCCTCGGGCGCGGTGGTCGAATGCGTGGCAATGGCCGTCCGGGCTGAGGACTTCGTTGGGCTTGTAGAGATAGCCGTGCCCCTGGGGCAGTTCGATGGTCACGCCGCCGGCCAGCGCCATGTCGCATTCGCCCTCGCGCAGCGCCTTGCAGGCGTAATGCACCGCCACCAGCGAGGTCGAACAGGCGGTCTGGATGTTGACCGACGGCCCCTTCAGATCGAACACATGGCTGACGCGGGTGGCAAGGAAATCCTTGTCGTTGCCGGTATGGCGCAGCAGGAACATGCCCACGTCGTCGACCAGCCCGGGGTTCGTGCAGACGTTGAAATAAAAGTAGCTGCCCATGCCGCAACCGGCAAAGACGCCGATATTGCCCGGCATGGTTTCCGGCGGGTGGGCGGCGTCTTCCATCGCCTGCCAGGCCACTTCCAGGAACTTGCGGTGCTGAGGGTCGAGAATTGCGGCTTCCCTGGGGCTGAAACCGAAGAACTCGGCATCGAAATCGGCGTAGCCCTCCAGCATCGCCGCCGCCGGAACATAGTTCGGGTCGGCAATCAGATCCGGCCGGACGCCGGCGCCGATCAGCGCAGGTTCATCCAGGCGGCGGATCGATTCGACACCGGATTTCAGGTTGTCCCAGAAAGCTGCGGGCGTTGCCGCGCCGGGCAACGACACCGCCATGCCGACAACCGCGACATCCTCATTCTGATACTCGCGCTTGCACGCCATCATAGTCCGACCAAACGACACTTCGTCGTTGCTATCAGCCCGCCACACCAATCCAAGGGGCTATCCCAGCACCGGCCGCGAAAATAGCGCGGGCATCGGAGTATTTTCTTTCATCTTACGCAGCATTCTGAAAATAAAGGAAATTCAATTCTGTTATTCGGGCGGCACTGAACCGGGATCATGGACAAAGCCGACGATTGCCGGCGATTGCGCCACTCAAACGGACAATTTCGCATCGAGGGCGGCGGCGGTTCCGCCGCCATCGTCTATAGTATCGTCCTGCGACCGTTCCGGACCCGGCGGCCTCCTATCACCGGCCCATCGCGTAACGGTTCGCGCGCCCCCGGCGCCCGCCCGTCCCGGTACAGGCATTCGCCATATCCCAGAACCGCGCCGGCGCAAAGCCAAGTATAGGGCACCAGGGTTGCGTTCAAAAGCATGTCGATCATGTTGGCGGCCAGAATTATCGCGATCGGCGCGACATAGGGTGAAATCTCGCGTTCGTTCAGGCGAAAGATACGATGCCCGACCAGCAGCAGCGGCAGCGCCAGCAGCCCCATCTCGGCAAGGTAGCCGACCCAGCCGAAGGCGCCGAAAGCGATGATCCAGCGGCCATCGGGAATGGTCAGTATCTCTCCTGTTTCGAGGTCGTGAACCAGATTGCGGCCCCAGCCGCCCCAGCCGAACCAGGGCTTTTCGGCCGCTCGTTCAAGCAGCAGTTCCTCGTTGTTGAGGCGGAACGCCAGCGATTCGGCCCGTTCGGGGTTTATCAACCGCGCCTGTTCAAGAATTGCCTCGGTCGGGATCAGCCCGCCATTGCGCAGCATCGGATAGATGACCGCGACGATTGCGACCATGATGGCCAACCGGACCTGCAATCGCGGACCGGCCAGCAGAACCACGGGGGCAAAGGCGATCCCGTAAACAAGCGACGCGAGGCTCTTGCACAGATAGAGCACGGCGAAGAGATAGATCATCGCCAGCCCGAAGCGCACGCGTGCGCTTCCCTCCAGCGTGCGCGCCATCGCCCCCGCCGCAAGCATTGCCGTCATCATGAAGAATGCCAGCCAGAGCCCATGCCGCAGGAAAACGATGGGGCGGAAACCGCCGCCGCGCATCATCTGTTCAAAGTCGTGCTGGAAGAATCCATAGACCCAGACGTTGATCTGCGGGCTCAGCCTGATCTCGACCAGCGACGGGACCGAATAGACCAACCCACCCACCACCAGCGCCAACAGCACTTCGCGCAGGCCGGTGTCGCTGGACAGGTATTGACGCGCGATCAGAAACGGAAGCAACACGATCATCTGCTGGGACAGCACGGAAAACAGATCGCGCAGGCCCAGCCCCGGCAGCCGGTCGTTGATGAATACGATCGGCTCGCTGCTCTGGATCGAGGTGAATACCATCGCGTCGCCATTGGTCAGGACGGTCGGTATGGCGCCCAGCACGAACATCAGCGTCAACACCCGGCCGGTGACGGATTGCGGCCAGAGCGGCACCTTGCGCCGCATCAGCAGGACGCAGATCGCGAAGGCACTGATCGAGGGAATCGAATACTTGTCCATCGCCGGAACCAGCGGCAGGTCGAACTCGGTGCGCTGCGGCAGGACGAGATAGCCGCCCAGAATGCTCCAGACGATGGCGCGTTCCAGCGGCAGGCGCAGAAACAGGACGACGCAGACTGCTGGCCAGATCATCAGCATCAGATAGGCAAGAGAGTTGGGCATCGGTCGGGCGTCTGCCTTTGACAATCGGGGGCTGATCCTGGGCCAATCTAGCGGGCGGGCGCCGAATTGTCGCGTACCCGCGGTGCAAATGGCCATAGCGGATCGCCGTAATGGCAAAGATACAACTTCTGCGAGCCGGTAAAACAATAGTCTGGCCATGTGGAATCATGGTTCGGCATATCGAAATCCGGGCGCAACAGAGATTCGCGCCCGGCCCCGAGGGTGCGGGCCATCGAACATGGCACAACGGCACAGTTCCGCGGAACCATGCAACCATCTGAAACGTCGGAACCATTTCGCGCCCGCGTCTCAGCGGGCGAGGCCGGGCGCGAACCGGATCGCAGGGCGATCCCGGGGGGAATTGACGGATGTTGCGAATCTTGGATTCGGGTGACTGGCGCGATAAATCACATTCAACTATGGTTTCGGCGTCGGCGGGTATGTGGAAGGGCGACGAGGATGGAGTTCACCTTCTGCGATCAGATCATCATCATTAACATGCCCACACGAGATCAACTGAAGGACGAGCTCCGCAATCGCTTCCGCAACGGGAGCGGCTTTTCGCTGGCGACGGTGAATCTCGACCACCTGGTCAAGATGAAGGCCTCGCCGGACTTCTCGCGCGTGTATGCAGCCCAGGATCTGGTGGTCGCCGACGGCTGGCCGGTCGCGGCACTGTCACGGCTGGCCAGAACTCCGGTCGAACTGATGCCGGGTTCCGACCTGATCCTGCCGATGTGCGAACTGGCCGCGAGCGAAGGCATGCCGGTGGCCTTCGTGGGCAGTACGCAAGCGGCGCTGGACGATGCGGCACGGGTGCTGCAAACGGACGTGCCGGGATTGAACATCATCCTGCGCATCGCGCCTCCGCTGGGGTTTGACCCCCACAGCGACGCTGCCGGTGCGATCCTCACCCGGCTGGAGGCCGAAGGCGTGCGCCTGTGCTTTCTGGCCTTTGGCGCGCCGAAACAGGAAACACTGGCCCTGCGCGGGCGCAGCCTGGCACCCGGGGTGGGGTTCGCCTCGATCGGGGCGGGCCTGGATTTTCTTGGCGGCCACCAGATCCGGGCGCCTGTCTGGATGCGGCGGCCGGGGCTTGAATGGCTCTGGCGCGTCGCCCACGATCCGGTTCGTCTGGGTCCACGGTATCTGCGCTCGTTCGCCATTCTGCCGGGGCAGGCGCTTGCGGCGCTGCGGCTGCGCGGCGGATAGGCCCGTTACTTGTACTCCATCAACCCCGCCCTGCGCCCGCGCATCCGGCCCAGCCTGTAGCCCAACACGCCCTGCGCCTCGGGCAGCTTGCCCAGCACGGTGAAGAACGCCCATTCCCAGGCCCCGCGCCCGCCGCCCTCGCGCAGCGCCAGCCGCACCACCTGCGCCGGCCAGACCAGCAGCAGCAACCATGCCCATGGGGAAAGGGCGGCGCCCGCCAGCGCAGCGGCCGGCACGCCCGCCCCCCAGATCAGCGCCCGTCGGGTTTCGCGCATCCAGTGCCGTTCGGGTCCATTGCCGTACATCGCCGCGCCTTCGGCGAAGGCGTGACCGGCGCGGCGGCTGCGCTGCCACCACTGGCCAAGGCGGCGGATGTCGGCATCGTGCCGGGTCATTTCGGCATCCAGCCGCCAGACCGCCCAGCCGGCCCGGCGCAGGCGCAGGCAAAGCTCGGGTTCCTCGCCCGCGATCAGGCGTTCGTCAAAGCCCCCGGCCTGCATCAGCGCATTGAGCCGCATCAGCGCATCGCCGCCGCAGGCCGTGGTTTCGCCCGGGGGCGTGTTCCATTCACGATCGCACAGACGGTTGAAGACCGACGCCCGCGGATTGCTCTCTCGCCGGCGACCGCAGGCGACGGCAACGTTGGGATGGGCGCAAAGAAAAGCGGCGGCCGTGCCAATCCAGCCAGGTTCGAGCACGCAGTCGCCGTCGATCAGTTGCACGAAGTCGGCGCCCGCGCCGGACAGCCGCGCCAGCCCGGCATTGCGCGCCCGCGCCGCTGTGAAGGGGCGCGACATGTCCAGATCGACCACCTCGGCCCCGGCACGGCGCGCCGCCTCTACGCTGCCGTCGGTCGAGCCGGAATCGACATAGACCAGCCGCCGCACCTGCCCTTCCAGCGATGCCAGACAGGCCGTCAGCCGCGCGCCTTCGTTGCGCCCGATGACCACGGCGTCGATGACTGGTGCGGCGGCATCGTGCATCGCCTGCTCTCCCCTCGCTGCAAGCAGCCTAGAGATCCGCGGCGCGCCGGCAAACCCGAAATGGGGCGTGACGATGCGGCGATGGACACGCGGGCAGCAGCGGCTACAATCGTTTCCGCGTCGAGGCGGAGGGCGAAGCGATGCACGCAGGGCTTTCGGGGCTGGTGCTGTCCCTTGCGATAGGTCTGCCGGCCGGGCTGCTTGAGCGGTGTTCGCCGGGTGACGCGGTTGCGCTTGGCGTTCTGGCCCGCGAACGGGTCGCCCTGACCGCCACGGTCAGCGAGATCGTGACCGAACTGCCGGTGGCGCAGGGCAGCCCGGTCCGCCGCGGCCAGGTTCTGGTTCAACTCGACGACCGTATCCGCCGGGCCGATCTGCAACTGGCGGAGGCCGAACTGGCCAGCGCCACCGCCAACCTTGAAAAACTGCAAGCGGGGCCGCGCAAGGAGGAGGTCGCCATCGCCCGTGCCCGGGTCGCGGGCGCGCAGGCGGCACTTCGCGAGGCGCAATCCACCTATGAACGCAACCGGGTGCTGGTGGAAAACAACACCAGGACACCCGCCAGCCTCGACCGGGATCTGGCGCGGCGCGATTCGGCGGACGCCGAGTTGCAAAGCGCCAAGGAATACCTGGGCGAACTGGAAAGCGGCGCGCGGCCCGAGGATATCCGCATGGCCCAAGCCAGCGTCGCATCGGCCATGGCGCATCTGGATGTGGCGCGTCACCGGCTGGGCGACCTGCAGATCACCGCCTCGCGCGACGGCATTCTGGACAGCCTGCCGTGGAACCTGGGCGAACGCGTCGCAGCCGGCAGTCCGGTGGCGGTGCTGCTGACCGGCGAGGTACCGTTCGCGCGGGTCTATGTACCCGAACCCTACCGTGTGCGGATCGCGGTGGGCGACAGGCTGACGGTGCATGTGGACGGGCTGGAAGACGCGTTTTCCGGCACCGTGCGCTGGATCAGTTCGGAACCGGCATTCACGCCATATTATGCGCTCAACCAGGAAGACCGCAGCCGCCTGATGTACCTGGCCGAGATCGACCTGCCCGAGGGCGCGGCCGATCTGGCGGTCGGTATCCCGGTGCAGGTGGACATGCCTTGAGCGAGGCCGTCATCGAAGCCGCCGGACTAACGCGCCGGTTCGGTGACACGCTGGCGGTGGACACCGTCGATCTGCGGATCGACAAGGGTATGATCTATGGGTTCCTGGGGCCGAACGGCAGCGGCAAGACGACCTTGATGCGGATGCTGACCGGCCTGTTGCGCCCCACCGAGGGCCGCGCCACCGTGCTTGGCACCGCACTGCCGGGCAACGCCGAGCCGCTGAAGCGGCGGATCGGCTACATGACCCAGAGTTTTTCGCACTACCGCGATCTGAGCGTGGCCGAGAACCTGCGCTTTGCCGCCGAGATCCACGGCCTGACCCGCCGCGAGCGGCGCGCACGCATCGACGAGTTGCTCGAGGGTTACGACCTGAAGGCACATGCCGCGCAACTGGCCGGCAACCTGAGCGGAGGCCAGCGGCAGCGGCTGGCTCTGGCGGCGGCGGTACTGCACCGGCCGCAACTCTTGTTCCTGGACGAACCGACTTCGGCGGTCGACCCCGAAAGCCGCCGGGCCTTCTGGGAACAGCTATTCGATCTGGTCGATGCCGGCGCCAGCATCATCGTCAGCACGCATTTCATGGACGAGGCTGAGCGTTGCCACCGTATCGCCATCCTCGACAACGGCGCCAAATGCGCCGACGGCCCGCCGCCGCAACTGATGCAGGACCTGGCGGCCGTCGCCGTCGAGGTGACGGGCGGCAACCTGCGGCAGGCCAAACGCGACCTTGAGGGTCAGGCCGGGATACTGTCGGCAGCCCAGATCGGTGAACGGCTTCGGGTGCTGGTGGATCTCTCGGTCCCCGACCCCGAGGCGAAGGTAATGCGCATCATCGGCACGACCGGCAAGACATGTTCGCTGACGCGGGCCAATCTCGAGGATGTCTTCGTGATGGCGACGCGGGGAGGCGGCGCATGATCTCGGCCCGGCGCATTCTGGCGATCCTCAGGAAGGAACTGCTGCAACTTCGGCGCGACCGAATGACCTTCGGCATGGTGGTGATGATCCCGCTTATCCAGCTGATCCTGTTCGGCTATGCCATCAACACCAACCTGCGGCATGTACCCGTCGCGGTGGTCGATCAAAGCCGCAGCGGCCTGAGCCGCGCCGTGATCCAGATGGTAGAGGCAACGCAGGTGGTCGATGTCACCATGATGCTGGCCACGGTGGAAGAGGCCGAACGCGCCGTGATCGCCAGCAGGGTGCGCGCCGCGCTGATCCTGCCCGCTGATCTGGCCGGGCGGGTGGTGCGCAGCCCCGCCGTGGGCCTGGCCCCGCCCCCCGCAACCGACGATGCGAACAGCCGGCCCGTGGGGCAATGGATCGTGGACGGTTCGGACACCATGGTCGCCGCCGCGATCCGCAGCCTGCGCATGATGCCGCTGGCAGAGCTGTTCCGCCAGCCGGCCAACCGTGCCGTACCGACCTTCGAGGTGGCGTTGTTCTACAATCCCGAACAGCGGTCCGAGGTCAACATCGTGCCCGGGCTCGTGGGCATCATCCTGACCATGACAATGATCATGTTCACCTCGGCCGCCATCGTGCGGGAAAGCGAACGCGGCAACATGGAGATGCTGATCAACACGCCGGTCAGGCCGATCGAACTGATGATCGGCAAGATCATCCCCTATCTCGGCATCGGCCTGTTGCAGGTCGCCATCATCCTCGGGCTGGGTCATCTGGTGTTCGACGTCCCGATAAACGGAGGCATGGGTGCCTTGCTGGCTGTGACGGTGCTGTTCATTGCCGCCAGTCTTGCGATGGGTCTGGTGTTGTCGACGGTGGCCAGGAACCAGTTGCAGGCGATGCAGCTGACCGTGTTCATCCTGCTGCCGTCGATCCTGCTGTCGGGCTTCATGTTTCCCTTCGACGGGATGCCGAAACCCGCGCAGGCCATTGCCCAGCTTCTGCCGGCAACGCATTTCATGCAGATGATCCGCGGCGTCGTGCTGCGTCAGGCCGAACTGCGCGACATGACCGGCGGCATAGCCTGGCTGTCGGGCTTTACGGTGATCGGCCTCGCCGTCGCGTCGCTGCGGTTCCGCAAGCGGCTGGACTGACGCAATATGCCCGTTGGGGGTTCGCCATTTACCCGTGGTCAGGGGCGCTGCGGGCGCGCCGCCACCCGCGCCCGGTAGTGTGCCCGCAAGACCTCGCGCCGCAGCCGGTTGCCGCCCGGGTTCTTCTTCTGAATGGTCGAGCCGCCAAGCTCGCCGGTCAGTTCGCGCACCCCGTTGGGCCAGATCGTGTGCACCGGCTGGCCGGTGATCCAGTGCATCTGGACAAGTGTATCGACCGGCCGATCAAGGGTCTCGCTGGCCGCGAGCAGGCGGCCGGCGGCGCGCCGTCCGACCACCTGCGCCACCGTCTGAAGCCCGATCACCCGCGGCAGGAACAGCCGCGCCGCGCCGCGGCTGTCGATCATCGCCGCCGGTTTCTCGCCCGCTTTCGCTGGCAGACGGATATAACTGTCTGGCCCGGCATGACCGGCGACAAGCGCGGCAACATCCGGCCAGAGCGCCGGATCGGGCGCCATGTCGTCCTCGACGATCAGCGCGCAATCCGCGTCATCCTGCACGATCCGTCGCCAGCACGCGCGGTGGCTGAGAAAGCAGCCGACCTCTCCGGCCCCGAGCGCGAAGGGATAGCGCGGCGCATACAGGTCGCCGGGGCGCAGCCGGACGGTACCGGCCGCCAGCGCCTCGCTTCCCGCGACCGCCGGCATCACCTCGGCCCGGGGCAGGAACGATTCGAGCCGCGCTACGTTGGGAGCACGATTCACGTCGCCGGGGATGTGAATGATGAAACTGCGCATGACAGTGGCATTAGCGTATTCGAGCCGCACGGGCCATCCCGCCGCTGCGTGCCGGGAGCTTCGCCGGGCAGCATTCGGCCGGGGCGAAACTCCGCCAAAACCCCGTGGCTGCAACCGTGTCGCTTTTCCCCGCCACACCGGGCTAAATGCTGTTTAATATGACCACCACCGGACGATCTCGCGCAATCGGCGGGTTACTAGAAAGGGAAAGAAATGATAAAGGAATTCAAGGAGTTCATTTCCAAGGGCAATGTCATGGACATGGCCGTTGGAATCATCATCGGGGCCGCGTTTACCGCGATCGTCAGTTCGCTGGTCGCCGATCTGATCAATCCGATCGTGGGTTTGTTCACCGGCGGGGCGGATTTCTCCGATCAGTACATCGTGCTCGGCGAAGGCGAATACGACTCCATCGCCGCGGCGGAGGAGGCCGGCGCGGCGGTGCTGGCCTGGGGGCGGTTCGTCATGGCGGTAGTCAATTTCCTGATCATCGCCTTCGTGGTGTTCCTGCTGGTCAAGGGGGTCAACCGCGTCAAGGCAGCGGCCGAAAAGCCGGAAGAAGAGAAGGCTGACGAACCCGCCGGGCCGAGCGAACTGGACGTTCTGCTCGAAATCCGCGACGCTTTGAAGAAATAGCGCCCTCCCCCGGCCCGGCCCGGCGCACCGGGCCGGGGGGGCAATATGTGAAGAATGGGAAGCGAAGGCATGGAATTTCTGGACCAGCTGGGCGGCTATGCCCCGTTGATCGTCAACGCCGTCAAGGCACTGATCGTTCTGATCGTCGGCTGGATAGTCGCCGGCATGCTGGGGCGGCTGGTGCGCCGCCGGGTGAACGCCAACCCGCATATCGACCCGACGCTGGGCAATTTCGTGTCCAGCCTGGTGAAATGGGTGGTTCTCGCCATCGTGCTGACGGCGGTGCTGAGCATCTTCGGGATTCAGGCCACCAGCATCGTGGCGATCCTCGGTGCGGCGTCGCTGGCCATCGGGCTCGCGTTGCAAGGGACGCTGTCCGATCTGGCTGCCGGCGTCATGCTGGTGATCTTCCGCCCCTACAAGCTCGGCCAGTATGTCGATATCGCTGGAACCGCCGGTACGGTGAAGGATCTGAACCTGTTCACTACCGAACTGGTCACGCCCGACAACGTGCAGATCATCGTGCCCAACGGCCAGGCCTGGGGCAAGGTCATCACCAACTATTCCGCACATGACACGCGTCGTGTCGATCTGACGTTCGGGATCGACTATGGCGACAGCGCCGACAAGGCGATGGGCATCATCCTGGAGGCGGCACGCGGCGATGCCCGTGTCCATTCCGACCCCGAACCCTGGGTGCGCGTTACCAACCTGGGCGACAGTTCGGTCGATCTGACAGCACGGCTTTGGTGCGCCGCGGGCGATTACTGGGATCTGAAATTCGAACTGACCAAGATCATCAAGGAAGCCTTCGACGCGCAGGGCATTTCGATCCCCTACCCGCACACGGTCGAGATCAGAAAGGATGGCTGAGATCCGGATCGCGAATCACCCCGGCCGCTTGGCCGGGGCGGTATCGGGCCGCGGGTCCTTGGGTCAGGTTCAGCCCTTGATCGCCAGTTGCGGCGAAACCACGTCCAGCCCAAGCGCCTTGCCGACCGCGAAATAGGTCAGCCGGCCGGCATGGACGTTGAGACCGTTCATCAGATTCGGATCGTCGGCGCAGGCCTGCCGCCAGCCCTTGTCGGCCAGCGCCAGCATGAAGGGCATGGTGGCGTTGCCCAGCGCGATGGTCGAGGTGCGGGCCACGGCGCCGGGCATGTTGGCGACGCAGTAATGTATGATGCCGTCCACATCATATATCGGATCCTGGTGCGTGGTGGGTTTTGATGTCTCGAAACAGCCGCCCTGGTCGATGGCGACATCGACGAGTACCGAGCCCGGCTTCATCATCGAGAGTTGTTCGCGGCTGACCAGCCTGGGCGCCGCAGCACCGGGGATCAGCACCGCGCCGATCACCATGTCCATGCGCGGCAGCAGTTCGCTCACCGCGCCCTTGTCGGAATACTGCGTCGTCAGGCGCCCCATGAACACATCGTCAAGATAGGACAGCCGCTGCACCGAGCGATCCAGCACCGTCACGTTGGCGCCCATGCCCACCGCCACCCGCGCGGCCGCCGTGCCCACGACGCCGCCGCCGATGATCGCCACGTTGGCCGGGCGCACGCCAGGCACGCCGCCCATCAGCACACCGCTGCCGCCATTGGCCTTCTGCAGCGCCCAGGATCCGGTTTGCGGCGCCAGCCGGCCGGCGACCTCGGACATCGGCGCGAGCAGCGGCAGACCGCCGCGGTCGTCGGTGACGGTTTCATAGGCGATGGCGGTGCAGCCCGAAGCCAGCAGATCGCGGGTCTGGACGGGGTCGGGGGCGAGGTGGAGATAGGTGAACAGCACCTGCCCCTGCCGCAGCATCTTGCGTTCGCCGGCCTGCGGCTCCTTGACCTTGACGATCATGTCGGCGGTGGCAAAGACCTCGGCAGGGGTGGCAACGATGTGCGCGCCGGCAGCGGCATAGTCCGCGTCCTCAAAGCCCGATCCGGCCCCGGCGCCGGTCTCGATCAGAACCTCGTGACCATGGGCCACCGCCTCGCCGGCGGCGTTCGGCGTCAGGCCGACACGAAATTCCTGCGGCTTGATTTCCTTCGGACAACCGATCTTCATTGTTTGACCTCCCTGTTTCGTTATGCCGACTTCTAGGCGCGTGAGCGCGCAATTTCTGTGACTATTCCACTCGCCAGACCAGATCCTTTTCGAATAGTCTTCGACAGGTTTGCCATTTCACGCCAAGGACGTGCGCCAATGTCACTGGACACGACAGACAGAAGAATTCTGGCAGCGTTGCAGGTCAAGGGGCGGATGTCCAATGCCGAACTGAGTGAAAAGGTCAACCTGTCGCCCTCGGCCTGTCACCGGCGGGTGCAGCGGCTGGAGGCGGACGGATATATCCGCAACTACGTGGCCCTGCTGGATGCCCGCAAGATGGGCGTACCATCGACGGTTTTCGTCGAGATCACACTACAGGCCCAGGCCGACGAGGTGCTCGAGGCGTTCGAACGCGCGGTGGCGCGCATTCCCGATGTGATGGAATGTCACCTGATGGCCGGCACGGCGGATTACATCCTGAAGATAGTGGCCGAGAACACCGAGGATTTCGCGCGTATCCACCGCCAGTACCTGACCCGCCTGCCCGGCGTGGCACAGATGCAGTCGAGTTTCTCGCTGCGAACGGTGTTTGAAACCACTGCGTTGCCGGTATGAAACGGGGGCATGTCCGAATGGCTGATGCAGGTCATTTACATCGCCGCGCTCGCAACGGAGAATCCGGCGACACCGTTGCGTTTGTCCCGATTGCGGAAGGAGCCGATCTTGACCGAGGACTTTGACGATGCCGCCATGGACTGGCTGGAAGCCGAGCTTGAAGACACGCTCGACGAGGATTTCGAAATAGAGTTCTCCGAACCGATGCTGTCGATGGAGATCCGCAAGATCTACCGGTCGCAACATCCCGACATGCTGGACCGCAAGGTGTATTTCCGCAACCTGCTGCGGTTGCAGGCCGAACTGATCAAGCTGCACGATTGGGTTGCCCATACCGGCGCCAAGGTTCTCATCATCATGGAAGGCCGGGATGCCGCCGGCAAGGGCGGTGTCATCAAGCGCATAACCCAGCGGCTCAATCCGCGGGTGGCGCGGGTGGTGGCCTTGCCTGCACCGAACCGGCGCGAACAAAGCCAGTGGTACTTCCAGCGATATGTGCCGCATCTGCCCTCGGGCGGGGAAATCGTGTTGTTCGACCGTTCATGGTACAACCGCGCCGGGGTCGAACGCGTCATGGGCTTTGCCAGCCCCGACCAGGTCGAACAGTTCTTCCAGGACGTTCCCGAGTTCGAGCGGATGCTGGTCCGCTCGGGGATCATTCTGCTGAAATACTGGTTCTCGATCACCGACCAGGAACAGCAGTTGCGGTTCCTCATGCGCATTCACGACCCGATGAAACAATGGAAGCTCTCACCGATGGACCTGGAAAGCCGCATCCGCTGGGAGCAGTACACCAAGGCCAAGGAAGAGATGCTGGCGCGCACCAACATTCCCGAAGCGCCCTGGTATGTCGTCGAAGGCAACGACAAGAAGCGCGAACGGCTGAACTGCATGGAACATCTGCTGTCCATGATCCCCTATGAAGACATTCCGGCCGAAAAGGTGACGCTGCCGGAACGCCGCCACAACCCCGCCTACGAACGCAAGGTGCTGCCCGACGAACTCTATGTGCCCAAGATATACTGATCGGGGTCTGCCGGGCGCTCCGCGGCGGGGCTACGCCGCCCGCATCAGATCCCGAGCCCCGAGCTCGGCATGCGTTTCGTCCAGCGCGATCCGGGCGCGCGAAATCAGCAGGTCGATCTCGTCGGGGCTGATGACCAGCGGCGGCGATATGATCATGCGGTCGCCGACATGGCGCATCACCAGATCGTTGGCGAAACAGCGTTCGCGGCAGATGAAACCGGCGGTGCCCGCCTCGGCGGCAAACGCGGCGCGGGTCTTCTTGTCCGGGGTCAGCGCGATCGAGCCCATCATGCCGACGATACGCGCCTCGCCCACCAACGGGTGATCGGAGAGCGATTCCCATTTCGCCTTGAGATGCGGCGCCGCGACATCGCGGACATGGCCGAGGATGTTGTCCTCCTCCATGATCTCGAGGTTCTTCAGCGCCACCGCGGCGGCGACCGGATGGCCGTGATAGGTATAGCCGTGGTTGAATTCGCAGGCGTCGATCACCGCCGCGACCTCGTCACAGACGATCGAGGCGCCGATCGGCTGATAGCCGGAACTCAGCCCCTTGGCGACGGTCATGATGTGGGGCCGGATACCGAACGTCTGCGACCCGAACCAGTTCCCGGTGCGGCCGAACCCGGTTATCACCTCGTCGGCGATCAGCAAAATCTCGTACTTGTCGCAGATGCGCTGGATCTCGGGCCAATAGGTCTGCGGCGGCACGATGACGCCGCCGGCCCCCTGCACCGGTTCGGCGATGAAGGCGGCGACGTTGTCTTCGCCCAACTCGTTGATCGCGGTTTCCAGCTGGCGGGCGCGCTCAAGGCCGAATTCGTCGGGCGCCATGTCGCCGCCCTCGGCCCACCAGTGCGGCTGGTCGATATGGTGGATGCCGGGGATCGGCATTCCGCCCTGGGCGTGCATGCCGGTCATCCCGCCAAGACTGGCCCCGCCCATGGTCGAGCCGTGATAGGCGTTCTTGCGGCTGATGACGATCTGCTTGGAGGGCTTGCCCTTTTGCGCCCAGTAGGTGCGCACCATGCGAATGTTGGTATCGTTCGCTTCCGACCCGCCGGAGGCATAGAACACATGATTGAGATCGCCCGGCGCCAGTTCGGCCAGCTTGGCCGACAGCGCGATGGCGGGAACATGCGTGGTCTGGAAGAAGGGGTTGTAGTAGGGCAGTTCACGGATCTGGCGGGCGGCGACCTCGGCCATCTCCTCGCGGCCGTAACCGATGTTGACGCACCACAGCCCGGCCATTCCGTCGAGGATCCGCTGACCTTCGCTGTCGGTCAGGAAGACGCCCCTTGCGCCGGTAATGACCCGGGCGCCCTTCCGGGCGAGATCGGCATTGGTGGTGAACGGGTGCATGTGATGCGCCGCGTCCAGCGCCTGAAGCTCGGCGGTGGGCATGTGGTTGGAAATCACGGTCATGGAACGGCTCCTGAATTCTCGTCGGGAGTCAGAATATGATCAAATTTTTTTGCCGTCAATCGAATCAGTTTGCTCCGGGCGCCGCGGCCAGGACACCGGCCACCATTTCCATGCCCTGTTCCACATCCTGCGCCATCGCCCTTGCAGCCGCCTCGCCATCGCCATCGCCCAGCGCGGCCAGCATGTCCTTGTGCCGGTCGGGCAGGTTCTGGGTGCCGAAGCGGCCGCAGACCACCCGCAGCGACGGACCGAACCGCAGCCACAGCCGATCCGCCAGGTCGGTCATGACCGGGGCATCCGCCACCGCGTATATCGCGGCGTGAAAGTCATAGTTGCGTTGCAGGTAGCCAGCGACATCGCCTGCCGCAATTGCCGTGTCTACTGCCCTGTCGATACCGGACAGCCGCGCCAGATCGGCTGGCTTCATACGGCTTGCGGATCGCCTTGCCAGCTCGGACTCGATTGACTTTCTTACATAAACAAGCTGTTCGAGATCCGCGGCCGTCAGCGTCGGCACACTGACCCGGCGGTTGCCCTGGAACACCAGCGCCCCATCCGAGATCAGCCGCCGGATCGCCTCGCGCACGGGCGTCATGCCGGCGGCCAGCGATTCCGCCAGCCCCTGGATCGTCACCGCCTGACCCGGCGCCATTTCCCCGAACAGGATTTGCGCCCGCAGCCGTTGATAGACCAGTTCATGCGCCGGCGCCCTTGCCGGATTCCCTGCCGCTTCGGGCACCTTGCTTTCGATCTGAATCAACGGACCGCCCTTCATTTTCGACGACATGCCTTGCCTCGATCCTTCACCAGTGAAAACATAACTTCTGTTGCTGGGAAAAGCAAAACTTGATCAAATCTGCAAAATGGGGAACTATCCCGTTGGGCATCAGGGAGACCAACATGACAACCAAGATACTGACCGTGACCGCAATCCTGGCACTGGGCGGCGCGGCCGCCGTCGCCGAGGAGGTCCGCGTCTATAACTGGTCGGACTATATCGACGAGTCGCTGCTTGAGAAATTCGAGGCCGAAACCGGCCTCGATCTGATCTATGACGTGTTTGACAGCAACGAGGTTCTGGAAACCAAGATGCTGGCCGGCGGGTCGGGCTATGACGTGGTGGTGCCGTCGGGCACCTTCCTGCAACGCCAGATCCAGGCCGGCGCGTTTCAGAAGCTGGACATGTCCAAGCTGTCCAATATCGGCAACATGTGGGACGTGGTGACAAAGCGCACCGAACAGTATGACCCCGGCAACGCCTATTCGATCAACTACATGTGGGGCACCACCGGCATCGGCGTGAATGTCGGCAAGGTCAGTGAGATTCTGGGCGAGGACGCGCCGATCAACTCGCTCGATCTGGTGTTCAAACCCGAGAACATGGAAAAGCTGGCCGCATGCGGCGTGCATTTCCTTGATGCCCCGGCCGAAATGATCCCGATGGCGCTGAAATACCTGGGCGAGGATCCCGACAGCCATGACCCCGACGTGATCGCCAGGGCCGAAGGCGTGTTCACGCCGGTACGGCCATATATCCAGAAGTTCCATTCCAGCGAATACATCAACGCGCTGGCCAATGGCGACATCTGCGTGGCGGTGGGCTGGTCCGGCGATATCCTGCAAGCCCGCGACCGCGCCGCCGAGGCCGACAACGGCGTCGAGATCGCCTATCACGCCCCCAAGGAGGGCGCGCAGATGTGGTTCGACCAGATGGCGATCCCGGTGGATGCGCCCAACCCGGACGGGGCGCACAAGTTCCTGAATTTCATCATGGACGCGCAGAACGCCGCGGCCGCATCGAACTATGTCTATTATGCCAACGGCAACAAGGCGAGCCAGGAGTACCTTGCCGAAGACGTGATCGGCGATCCGGCGATCTACCCGGATCAGGAAACGCTGGACAACCTGTTCACCACCACGCCGTTCGAACCCAAGGTGCAGCGGGTCGTGACCCGTCTTTGGACCAAGATCAAGTCGGGCACCTGACCCGGCGGTCATGCGGGGCGGGCCAGGCGCCCGCCCCCCTTGCCGCCCCGCCCCGGAGAACCGATCCGTTCCATAGCCGGAGACAACAGTGCCCGAAACCGTCTTTGCCCCATGGGCCGACCCGGATGCCAAGCCTCTTATCCGGTTTCGCAATGTCACCAAGCGTTTCGGCGACTTCACCGCCATTCACGATCTGACCCTGGATATCTTCGAAAGGGAGTTCTTTGCACTGCTCGGCCCGTCGGGGTGCGGCAAGACCACGCTGATGCGGATGCTCGCGGGGTTCGAGACACCGACCGGAGGGCGGATCGAACTGGCCGGCAAGGATATCGTGCCCGTGCCGCCGAACAAGCGGGCCGTGAACATGATGTTCCAGTCCTACGCTCTGTTTCCGCATCTGACGGTGTGGGACAACATCGCCTTTGGCCTCAGGCGCGACAACATGGCCAAGCCCGATATCGACGCGCGGGTCGAGGAAATGCTGAAACTGACCCGGCTGGGCCAGTTCGCCCGCCGCAAGCCGCACCAGATCTCGGGCGGCCAGCGCCAGCGCGTCGCACTGGCACGCAGCCTTGCCAAGGCGCCCAAGCTTCTGCTGCTCGACGAACCGCTGGGGGCGCTTGACGCAAAGCTGCGCCAGGACACCCAGTTCGAACTGATGGACATTCAGGAAAAGACCGGGACCACTTTCGTCATCGTGACCCATGACCAGGAAGAGGCGATGACCGTGGCCAGCCGTATCGCCGTGATGGATCAGGGGGAGGTCGTCCAGATCGCCACGCCCGACAAGATCTATGAAGAACCCAACAGCGTCTATGTGGCCGATTTCATCGGCGACGTGAACCTGATCGAAGGCCGCGCCAGCCCGAATGGCACGGACCGTTTCCGCATCGACTGGGCCGAAGGGCAGCCGGCGCTTACCGCCGCATCGCGGCTGGCTTTCGAGGCCGGGCAGAAATGCCATCTGGCAATTCGCCCCGAGAAGATCGCGATCAGCGCCGAACGGCCGGCCAATGCCGACAACGCGGTGCAGGGGCGGGTGCATGACATCGCCTATCTGGGCAACCTTTCCACCTATCACGTCGAATTGCCCACGGGCGCGATCGTCAAGGCGCAAACCGCAAACACGCGGCGTATCTCGCGGCGCGATTTCACATGGGAAGACTCGGTGTGGCTGTCCTGGACCGCCACGGCCGGCGTCCTGCTGGCAAACTGATGCGCCGCCTGGTCCTCGTCGCAATTCCCTATCTGTGGCTGCTGGCGCTGTTCCTGGTGCCCTTCGCCATCGTCCTCAAGATCTCGCTTTCCGATACGGCATTGTCCATTCCGCCCTACACGCCGACGCTGGACCTTGCCGCCGGCTGGGACGGCATTCGCACCTTCTTCGCGGAACTGGATTTCGAGAACTTCGTCTGGCTGACGCAGGACGATCTGTACTGGAAAGCCTATCTGAGCAGCCTGTTGATCGCCCTGGTCTCCACCGCGATCACGTTATGCGTCGGCTATCCCATCGCCTACGGCATGGCACGCGCGCCCGAGGAATGGCGCCCGACGCTGATGATGCTGGTGATCCTGCCGTTCTGGACCAGCTTCCTGATCCGGGTCTATGCCTGGATGGGCATCCTCAGCAGCGAAGGTTTTCTCAACCAGCTTCTGATGTGGATCGGCATCGTCGACGAACCCCTGGCCATCCTGAACACCAACACGGCCGTCTATATCGGTATCGTCTATACCTATCTGCCATTCATGATCCTGCCGATCTATGCCGCTCTCGACCGGCTCGACGGGTCATTGATCGAAGCGGCCGAAGACCTCGGCTGTTCGCGGCTGACCGCCTTCTGGCTGGTGACGGTCCCGCTGTCGCGCAACGGTATCGTTGCCGGCTGCTTCCTGGTCTTCATCCCGGCGCTGGGCGAATTCGTGATCCCCTCGCTGCTGGGCGGGTCGGGGACGCTGATGATCGGCAAGGTGCTGTGGGAGGAGTTCTTCTCCAACCGCGACTGGCCGGTGGCCAGCGCCGTGGCGATCGTTCTGCTGCTGATCCTGGTCATCCCCATCGTGCTGTTCCAGCGCAACCAGCAGAAGCAGGCGGAGGCGGGTCGATGATGCGTCTGTCCTGGTTCAACGCGGTCTCGCTGACGCTTGGCTTTGCCTTTCTGTACATCCCGATGATCATCCTGGTTGTGTTCAGCTTCAACGAAAGCAAGCTGGTCACGGTCTGGGCCGGGTTTTCGACCCGGTGGTATGGCGAACTGATGCGCAACGAGGCGTTTCTGAATGCCGCCTGGGTGACGCTGAAGGTTGCCGTATTCTCCTCGACCATGGCCACGATATTGGGCACCATGGCGGCCTATGTGCTGGTTCGGGGCGGGCGGTTCATGGGCCGGACGCTGTTTTCCGGCATGATCTATGCGCCGCTGGTGATGCCCGAGGTGATCACCGGCCTGTCGCTTCTGCTGCTGTTCATCGGCATCGGCCTGGATCGCGGCGTACTGACCATCGTCCTGGCCCATACCACGTTTTCCATGTGCTATGTTTCGGTCGTGGTTTCCTCGCGGCTTGTCACATTCGACCAGTCGCTTGAAGAGGCGGCGCTGGATCTCGGCTGTTCGCCGATGCAGGCGTTCCGGCTGGTAACGCTGCCGATCATCGCACCGGCGGTGATTTCCGGCTGGCTGCTGGCATTCACCCTGTCGCTCGATGATCTGGTGATCGCGTCGTTCACCTCGGGTCCGTCCTCGACGACGCTTCCGATCAAGATATTCTCGGCGGTGCGCCTGGGTGTCAGCCCCGAGATCAACGCACTGTCCACCATCATGATCGGCATCGTAACGGTGGGGGTCATAACCGCGTCGCTCGTCACCAAGCGCAGCGTGGTCCGCCAGCGCAAGGAAGAACAGGAAGCGGTTCGCGCCTGATGAAACGCATCTTCCCGCCTTACGCCTATGGGCATGGCCCGCGCGACGGCTGCTGGTGGGACGAAACCGCGGCGGCGCCGGACTGGCCGGTACCGGCAGACGACATGACGGCCGATGTCGCCATTGTCGGGGCTGGCTTTACCGGCTTGTCGGCGGCGCTGCATCTGGCCGAGGCGGGAGTATCCGTCGTGGTATTCGAGGCGGAAAGCCCGGGCTGGGGCGCATCGGGACGCAATGGCGGCTTTTGCTGTCTGGGCGGCGCGGCCCTCTCGGAAACGGCGATGGCCCGGCGGTTCGGCGCACAAGAGGCCGCCGCCTATTCCCGGGCCGAGGTAGAGGCCGTGAACCTGGTGGCCGATCTGCTGCAGCGGCTGGGCATCAACGCCGACACCCATTCACGCGGCGAAACCCGGCTGGCCCATAACCGCCGCGCGATGGAACGGCTGCGGCGAGAGGCAGCGAGTGAGGAAGGCGCGGAACTGACGGAAGCCGCCGATCTGGCGGCCAAGGGTCTTGGCGGCGGTTTCCTGGGCGCCCTGACAACGCCGGTGGGTTTCGCGCTCAACCCGCGCAAGTATCTGTTCGGACTGGCGGAAGCGGCGCAGGCCGCCGGAGCACGCCTGTTCCAGCAAAGCCCGGTACGCAGCATCGCGCGCCAAACAGGCCACTTCACGCTTGCGGCCGGGGAGGCGCAGTTGCGCGCCGGAACAGTGCTGATCGCCACGAACGGCTATTCCAGCGAGGACGTGCCGGGCTGGCTGGCGGGCCGCTACATGCCGGCGCAGTCCACGGTGCTGGTTACACGCCCGCTGAGCGATCACGAACTGGCGGCGCAGGGCTGGACCAGTGACCAGATGGCCTATGACACCCGAAACCTGCTGCATTATTTCCGGCTTATGCCGGACCGGCGGTTCCTGTTCGGGATGCGGGGCGGATTGACGTCATCGGCACAGGCCGAACGCCGCATCAGGCAGCGGGTGCAGCGCGACTTCCGCGCCATGTTCCCGGCCTGGGGCGCGGTGAGCGTGACGCATTCCTGGTCGGGGATGGTCTGCCTTTCACGCGCGCTGGTGCCTCATGTCGGGCCGGTGCCGGGCGAACCGGGCATGTTCGCGGCCCTGGCGTATCACGGCAACGGTGTGGCGATGGGCAGTTTCGCGGGGCGGTTGCTGGCCGATCTGGCACTGGGCAGACGGCCCGAACCGTCATGGCCGGCGCCGATGCGCGCGCCGCTGCCGCGGTTTCCGCTGGGTCGGGCACGTCGTGCCCTCATGCCGCCGGCCTATGCCGCGCTGGCCATGGGCGATCTCTGAACCGGGCCGTACCCTAGCGGTCATCCCCGGCCGGACCCATGTCGCTGAAGTCCTCGCCATCGGCTACAGCCTGCGCGGCGCCCGCCACCGCCTCGCGCTGCGCTTCGGTCAGATCCCCGGCCTTTGCATCGGCCAGACGCACCGTCACCTCGCGATGCGCGAAGTGGATGCCCTCGCGGGCGAACCGGGCGCGGATTTCTTCATATACCTTCTTGCGAACCAGCCATTGATCGCCCGGCCTGGTCATGAACTTGACCCGGATGATCATGGCATTGTCCTGCATCTCGATCACGCCCTGGCTTTTGAGTGGCTGAATGAAGTTGTCGCCGATAACCGGATCGTCCAGCAGTTCCTGGCCCAGCTTCTTGATCAGCTTGCGAACCTTTTCGACATCGGTGTCATAGGTCACGCGCAGCGGCAGTTTCATGATTACCCAGTCGCGGGAATAGTTGGTCAGCACCTTGATCTCACCGAAGGGGATGGTGTTCAGCGCACCCAGATGGTGACGCAACTGGAACGAACGCACCGAGATCTTCTCGACCGTGCCCTTGACCTCGCCAATGTCGATATACTCGCCCTTGCGAAAGGCATCGTCGATCAGGAAGAAGGCGCCCGAGAAGATGTCGCGCACCAGCGTCTGCGCGCCAAACCCTATGGCAAGCCCGACCACCCCGGCGCCGGCAAACAGCGGAGAGACGTTGATGCCCAGTTCAAGCAGCGCGATCAGGCCGATGGATACCACCACCACGGCCAGAATGGCCCCGCGAAACAGCGGCAGCAAGGTCGCCAGACGGCTGGCGCTGCTGACCCCGCCCTCATCGCCCATCTCGGACTTGTCCGCGTCGGCACCTTCCTCGGCGATCTTGCTGTCGATCCAGATGCGAAACAGGTTGTAGACGACATAGCCGATGAACAGGATGGTGATGACATCAAGCAGGTTGCCCAGGACCGAGTTCGGCAGAACCTCGTTCTCGGGGTCCCACACCCGCAGCATCGCGTAGGCGCCGGCGACGAACGCCAGGACACCCGCGACCCGGCGGGCGAGTTGTTCGTATGTCGTGATCCGCACGACCGGGCGCGGCTCGGGCGCAACACCTTCTTCGGCGTTTTCCCGGGTCTCGGCGGCGGCCAGTTCGGTGTTGATCCGCGCGACTTCACGGCTGCGGTCGAAGAGACGTTCGATCAGATAATTGATGACGCCATAAACCACGACGATCGACAGGAACACCGCATAGGCGCCGGCGATCAGCGGCACCGAAACTTCCTGTTCCAGCACCAGATCGGATGCCAGTTCCAGCCAGCCGAACACGATGTAGCCGCCCAGCAGCGGCGCCCAGGCAACCGAGAGAACCCGTGTCAGCCAGGCGACATGCTGCGCATCCCTGCCGCCGCGGATGGCGTTGGAAATGGCGCGGGCATTGAACAGGATCATCGCGATGTTGCCCAGCGCGCCGATCAGGGACAGCGCGCCGTAGAGTATGGCATAGACGTTGTAGTTCAGCCCGAAGTCGGCGATCCAGGTACTGAAGACGACGGTGACGACGCTGTAGGTACCCAAGATCCATGCCCAGTGGTACAACCGCCTGGCGTCCCGGTCAGACAGCACCGGAATACGGTATTGCGGCAGGTAGGGCGACAGCAGCATCCGCCACAGGTTCGACAGCGTGTACGCGATGAAGAATGTCGAATAGACCGCCGCGATGGTCAGTTCGATCGACTTTTCTTCGCCAGGGCCGAGAATGAGATAGCCGGCGACATAGGCCAGCAACATTCCCAGAATCGTGCCGCCGACCCCAAGGAAGAAACGCAGCACGAGAAGCGGCATCTTCTCGCGATAGCCCCGCGGGTTTTCCATCGTTCGCGCCCGCATCACGCCAAGGGCAAACCGGCGTCCGTAGGTCGGCCGAACCACGAAGCCCGCGGCGAGGAACAGCCCCAAGCTCCACAATACCACCTCGACATAGGTCATGATGCGCCCGTCCGGGCTTGTGGCGCGCAGGATATACGCCACCTCGTTGATCGAATTGGGCAGCGCGGCAAGACGTTCACGCAGCGCCTTGCGGAACCTGTCCACCGTGGCCTGTGCATGCATCATCATCGAGCCCGTATCGTCAGGCGGCGGTGCGTCGGCGGTGGTATTGTCCGTTCCCGACGCGGTGATACGGCCTGACGGGTCAATGACGATCACGCTGGCGCCGCTCTTTGCGGCGTCGCGCACCAGCGCGTCCAGACCGGCGGGTACCGGGCTCGTGGACGCGCCCGGATCGTCGGCCGCCGCGGCCAGCGTCGCGCAGGGGCCGGCAAGGGCCGACAGCGCCACAAACAACACGACGGCCAGGGATCGCAGGAAATCGTGGTGCATTGCAGGACCGGCCCTGGACAAGGAGAGGTGACGCGAAAGTTACAGGACTGCGCGAACAGGCGCAAACGCTTGACGTGGCGCGACAGGAACGGAGCAGGCAAAAAACCGTGTTTTCAATCGCGGCTGCGTTGACTACTAGAGTCAGGAACCGGACAGAGGCATCGGGGACGGCTCATGGCGCATCACCAGAAGGCGGACCGCGGTGCCATTGCGGACCCGGACCATGCCTGGCTTGCGCCAACAACCCGTGCAATGACGGGAACGCGATACGATGCACCCGCAAAGCAGGCACCTGGCGGGCGGTCCGTCGAAATCGAACGCACCGCCATCCGGGAATTGGACAAGCCCGGGGCCCTACCCCGGGCGGTCGGCCCGATTTCGCCAAACCAGCCCCGGCCCCGAGAAGACAGGCTGCACAATGAAAGGTAGAACATCCCAAGCTCTGCCCGAGACCGGAAAGCGGGGACCGCGCGTGATGCTGTACAGTCACGACACGTTCGGGCTGGGCCATCTGCGCAGATCCCGCGCGCTGGCGGGCGCGATCACGCGCGCCGACCCCGCCGCCTCGGCGCTGATTCTGACCGGATCGCCCGTTGCCGGACGGTTCGCCTTTCCGCCACGGGTCGATCACGTCCGCCTGCTGGGCGTGACCAAGCATGCCGACGGCTCCTATGCGTCGCAGACCACCGGCATGGGCATCGAGGAAGTGACCGAATTCCGCTCGGAGCTGATCAAGACATCGGTCGAACAGTTTTGCCCCGACGTTCTGATCGTGGACAAGGAGCCGACCGGGTTTCGGGGCGAATTGCTGCCGACGCTGGATCGGCTGGCCGAAAGCGGCGACACCCGGGTCGTGCTTGGCCTGCGCGACGTACTGGACGAACCCGAGGTTCTGGCCGTCGAATGGGCGCGCAAGGGCGCGGTCGAGGCCGCCGAGAAATACTATGACGAGATCTGGGTCTATGGTTTGCGGTCGGTCTATGACCCGACGGCGGGGCTGGATTTCAGCCCCGACACGAAAGCGCGAATTCACTGGACCGGCTATCTGCGGCGCGAACAGCACACCCCGGCCGAGCCGCCCGACCAGCCCTATATCCTGGTGACACCCGGCGGCGGCGGTGACGGCGAAACCATGGTGAACCTGGTGCTCTCGGCCTACGAGCGCGATCCGCACCTCTCGCCCCGCGCCATTCTGGTCTATGGCCCGTTCCTGTCGGGCGACTCCCGCGCCCGGTTCGAGGCCCGGGTCGATGCGCTGGACGGGCGGGTCACGGCAACCGGTTTCGACAGCCAGATCGAAACGCTTTTTGCGGGCGCCGCCGGCGTCGTGTGCATGGGCGGGTACAATACGTTCTGCGAGGTGCTCTCCTTCGATCAGCGGGCGGTAATCGTGCCGCGCACCGCGCCCCGCCTTGAACAGTGGATCCGCGCCAGCCGCGCCGAGGATCTGGGGCTGGTTAGGATGCTGGACGAAACCCGCGACGGGCTCACGCCCGAAGCGATGATAGAGGCCATCCGCAACCTGCCCTCGCAGAACCTGCCTTCGCGGGTTATCGGCGCGGGGCTTCTGGACGGGCTGGAACACGTCACCGCGCGGGTCGCGCGGATGCTGGCAAAAAAGACGGGACAAGCCGCCGAATGATCGCCGCCGCCCCGCCGCTCGCGGTGCTGGTCAAGGGGTGGCCGCGCCTGTCCGAGACCTTCATCGCACAGGAACTGGTGGCGCTTGAACGCGCCGGGCACCGGTTCGATATCTGGTCGCTGCGCCATCCCACCGACACCAAGTGCCATCCGCTGCACGATGCGCTGAGCGCCAGGGTGCGGTATCTGCCGGAATACCTTGA
The DNA here is from genome assembly GCA_047975215.1 of Jhaorihella sp. Taxonomy (GTDB): domain Bacteria; phylum Pseudomonadota; class Alphaproteobacteria; order Rhodobacterales; family Rhodobacteraceae; genus JAGRMG01. The sequence continues at coordinate 179,457 of JBKEDD010000005.1, read as the reverse complement.
CGAAGAGCCGGCCCGCGTCTGGACCGCCCGCGCCGCCGCCCGCACCCTGCCCGGCTATGGCGAGGCGTGGCGGATCTGGCGCGCCGATCTGCGGCGCGACCCGACCCGCAACCGCATCCGCCGTTTTGGCCAGGCCTGCGTTCTCGCCGCCGAGATGCCGGGCGGGACGCTGGGGCTGTATGCGCATTTTCTGCATACGCCGTCCTCGGTGGCACGCTATGCCGCGATCATGCGGGGCCTGCCATGGGGATTCTCCGCACATGCCAAGGATATCTGGACCTCGCCCGAATGGGAAAAGCGCGAAAAGCTGCCGGGCGCGGTTCACGGCGCCGGGTTTGGCGCCACCTGCACGGCTTATGGCGCGGCGCATCTGCGCGGGCTTGCCGACGATCCGGGCCGCATCGACCTGATCTACCACGGGCTCGATCTGTCGCGTTTTCCCGACCCGCCGGACCGACCCCTGCGCGAGCCGAAAGCGCGGATGCGCCTGCTGTCGGTGGGCCGTCTGGTGGAAAAGAAGGGGTTCGACCGGCTGATCGCGGCGCTTGCGTTGCTGCCCGGAACGCTGGACTGGCACTGGACCCATATCGGCGGCGGGCCGCTGAAGCCGGACCTGTCGGCACAGGCGCACGCGTCGGGTATCGCCGGGCGCATCGACTGGCGCGGCGCCTGCGACCAGCCCGAGGTGATCGCCGCCATGCGCGCCGCCGACCTGTTCGTGTTGCCCAGCCGGATCGCCGGGGATGGCGACCGCGACGGGCTGCCCAACGTGCTGATGGAGGCAGCCTCGCAACGCCTGCCGATCCTGTCCACCGCCATTTCCGCAATTCCCGAGTTCATCGACAGCGGCACGCACGGCCTGCTGGTTTCGGACAGCCCGCAGGCGCTGGCCGACGCGATTGCGGGGCTGGCCGCCAATCCGGCCCGGGCCGATGCGATGGCGGTGGCCGCGCTGGAACGCCTGCGCCGCGATTTCGGGATGCAGGCCGGGATAGACCGGCTTTCGCGGCGGCTGACCGGGCTTTGCCGGGACGGCGCGGCATGATCCGCGTAGCCTTTCACGCGCCTATGAAATCCCCGCTCAGCCCGGTACCGTCGGGCGACCGTGAAATGGCGCGCAACCTGATGGCCGCGATCGCCGCCGGGGGCGCCCGGGTCGATCTGGTGTCCGGTCTGAAGACGCATGACAAGGCCGGCGACGTCGGGGTACAGTCAAGAACGCGCGAGCTTGCGAAGGCCGAGATCACGCGCCTCACCGGCGCACTGGCCGCCGATCCGCCCGCGCTCTGGGTTACCTATCACAACTATTACAAGGCGCCCGACCTGATCGGCCCTGCCGTCAGCCGGGCACTGGGCCTGCCCTATGTCCAGGTCGAAAGCACCCGCGCACGCAAGCGGCTCAGCGGTCGCTGGGCGGATTTCGCCGCCGCCGCCGAGGCGGCCTGCGATGCCGCGGCGGCAATCTTCCATCTGACGGCCAACGACCTGATCGCGTTGAAACGGCACCGCCCGCAAGGCCAATCCCTGATCCGGCTGCGCCCGTTCCTGCCGATCGCGCAATTGCCCGATGCGTCGGACTGTTCCGGCGCGATGCTGGCCGCGGGCATGATGCGGGACGGCGACAAGCTCGACTCCTACCGGATCGTCGCCGACACGCTGGCGCAACTGGAAGGCGCTTGGAGGCTCGATATCGCCGGCGACGGCCCGGCGCGCGGCGAAGTCGAAGCGATGATGGCCCCGTTCGGCCCGCGCGTGCGGTTTCTGGGCCAACTGGATCGCACCGCGCTGGCTGCGGCCTACGGACGGGCATCGCTGTTCTTCTGGCCCGGCGTCAACGAAGCCTTCGGCATGGTCTATCTGGAAGCGCAGGCCGCCGGTCTGCCGGTGGTGGCGCAGAACCGCCCCGGCGTGCGCGACATCCTGCTGCCCGGCGACTACCCGGGCCCGAGGGAAGGGCCGGGCGCGCTGGCATCGCGTATCCGAACGCTGCTGGACAACCCGGGCCTGCGGCGCGATCTTGGCGCCAGCGCCCGTGCCATGATCGCCCGTCGGCACCTGACGGCGGGCGCCACCGAAACCTTCTGGTCCGCCGTGACCCCGTTTCTGGAAACCGCACCATGATCCGCCTTGCCCTGCTGCGTCATGGTCACACCGAATGGAACCGTGCCGGCCGCATCCAGGGCCGCACCGACATCCCGCTTGACGATCAGGCCCGGGCCGAGCTTGCGCGCTATTTCCTGCCGCCGCCCTGGGACGGCGGGGATCTGTGGTCCAGCCCGCTGCAACGCGCCACCGAGACCGCGCATATCGTCGCCGGCCGCACCGCCCGCACGGCACCGGCGCTGACCGAAATGGACTGGGGCGAATGGGAAGGGCGGCGCGGCATCGACCTGTTGGCCCAACCGGGCAGCGGGTTCCGCCATATCGAGGACTGGGGCTGGGACTATCGCGCCCCGGGCGGCGAAACCCCGGCCGGGGTCTGGGCCCGGCTGCGTCCGTGGGTTGGCGGGTTGGAACGCGACGCCGTGGCGGTCTGCCATATCGGCATCATGCGGGTGCTGCTGGCGCGGGCGCATGGCTGGTATTTCAACGGCCCTGCACCGTTCCGCATCAAGCGCAACCGGCTCTACCTGCTGACGGTGGAGGGCGACACCCTGACCGCCGAACCCGATCCGCTGCCGCTGGTCTGGCAGGAGGATCTGGCGTGAAGGTGATGATCGCCGTCACGCATCTTCTGGGCACCGGCCATCTGAGCCGCGCCCTGACGCTGGGCCGCGCCTTTGCCGGGGCAGGACACCGGGTGTTGCTCGCCTCGGGCGGAATGCCGGCGCCGCATCTGGAATGCGGCAACGTCGAGGTGGTGCACCTGCCGCCGCTACGCTCGGACGGGACCGATTTCGCACGGCTGCTGGATGCTGGCGGCGCACTCGCCGGGGCGGACTACATGGATCGCCGCACCACCGCGCTTTGCCGGGCGCTTAGCGGTCTCACGCCCGACATCCTGATCACCGAACTGTTTCCGTTCGGGCGGCGCAGCCTGGGCGCCGAATTCCTGGCGCTGCTTGAGGCGGCGGGCCGCCTGCCCCGCCGCCCCGTCGTGCTGGCGTCGGTCCGCGATATCCTGGCGCCGCCGTCCAGACCGGCCAAGGCCGAACATGCCGACGCCCTGATCGCAAGCCACTACGACGCGGTACTGGTCCATTCCGATCCGCAGACAACGCCGCTTTCGGCCAACTGGCCGGTGTCGGACATGCTGGCCGGGAAGCTGCGCTATACCGGCTACGTCTGCCATGGCACCGCCGTCCCGCATCCCGACGGCGACGGGGCGGGGGAGATCCTGGTCAGCGCCGGCGGCGGCGCCGTGGGCGGGCCGGTATTCGCGGCCGCGATCGGCGCGGCGCGGCTGATGCCCGGCCTGACCTGGCGGCTGCTGGTTGGCGGCGACGACTCGGCCCTGGCAGCCGTGCGTCGGGCAGCGGCCGGAACCGGGGTAACGGTCGAACCGCCGCGCAGCGACTTCCGCCAGATGCTGCACCATGCCCGCGCCTCGGTCAGCATGTGCGGCTACAACACCGCGCTCGATCTGCTGCAGGCCGGAACTCCCGCCGTGCTGATCCCGTTCGACGCGGGCAACGAGGTGGAACAGGGCCTGCGGGCGCAAAGCCTGGCCGCCCTGCCCGGCATCGAGGTGCTTGCCGGGGCCGATCTGACGGCACAATCGCTGGCCGATACGCTGGCCCGGGCTATCGGAGACGGACCGCGACAGCGCAAAGGCGGATTTGACGGTGCCGCACGATCCGTGGCAATTGCCTGTGCGATGGCAGAGGCACGCCCATGACCCCGGACTGGTCCCCGCTCGACGCGGAACTGAAGCAATGGCAAGGCACCGGCCTGACCCTGCCGCTCTGGTGGCGCGACGACGACGCGGTGACGCGAACCCCGGCGCTGGAACGGCTGAGCGGTCTGGCGCACGGGCTGGACATGCCGGTGCATCTGGCCGTGATCCCGGCTCAGGCTGACGCGGCGCTGGCCGATGCCGTGGCGCTTCACCGCCACCTGATCCCAGTCGTGCATGGCTGGGCGCATGTCAGCCATGCGCCCGCCGGCGAAAAGAAGGCCGAGTTCGGCGCGCACCGCCCGTTGCCGGCCATGCTGGAGGAAACCGCACAGGGGCTAGCGCGCCTGACCGGCCTGTTCGGCGACAGGTTGCGCCCGATATTCGTGCCGCCCTGGAACCGGATCGCCAATGAGGTGGCAACTGGATTGCCCGCGGCGGGCTATGCGGTACTTTCCACCTTCACGCCGCGCAAGGCGCCGAAGGCCGCACCGGGGCTGTTGCAGATCAACACCCATCTCGACCCCGTCGCCTGGAAGGCCGGGCGCGGTCTGATCCCCCCCGAGGCGCTGATCGCGCAAGTCGCCGCCCAGCTTGGCGATCGCCGCACGGGCCGGACGGACCGGGACGAACCCTATGGCATCCTGACGCATCATCTGGTGCATGACGAAGCGATCTGGGCCTTCACCGATGCGCTTCTCGCGCGCCTTCTGAACGGCCCGGCCGTGCGCTGGACCGCCCCCGCATCGCCAAACGACAGGGATACCACCACATGAGCCGACTGGATTCCATGCTGCGCCGGCTGGCGGCCCAGCGCGACGGGCTGAACTGGGCCGCCAAACTGGTGGCGGCAAGGGAAGGCGATGCGCTTGACCTCGGCCTTGGCAACGGCCGCACCTACGACCATCTGCGCGAGATCCTGCCGGACCGGCGCATCTGGGTGATCGACCGGGTGCTGCAATGCCACCCATCCTGCACCCCGCCCAAGGCCGATTTCCTGCAAGGCGAAGCGGAACCGATGTTGCAAAAACTTGCCGAAACGGGCGCGCGAATCGTGCTCGCACATTACGATTTCGGCTTTGGGATCAAGGATAAGGACGTGGCCGAGGCCGGCCGGCTCAGCCCGGCCATTGCCGCGGTCATGCGGCCGGGCGGCATCATCGTATCGGGCCAGCCGCTCAGCGGTTTCGAACAGATCGCGGGCCCCGACGGCATCGCGCCCGACCGCTACCTGTTCTACCGAACCTGAGCGGCGGCGCGGCCCAAATGCATTTCACGCACCGTGCGCTCTACCGGCGGACGCCGCCGCGCGATGAGTACGAACGCCCGGCCGGTTCGGTCTGCTGCACCGGTCTTGCTTAGGCAAATCGCCATCCCCCCCTTACGCCCGATATCCGCGCAGGATATATCGCGGCCATGGCGGGCACGATTGCCCCCGCCCGACCCGATTGCCCGACCCAAAAGGACTGTGCCCATGCCCTTCGACCGTACCATCAAGATCGCCCCTTCGATCCTCTCGGCCGATTTCGCCGATTTCGGGCGCGAGATTGCCGCCATCGAGGCCCAGGGCGCCGATTGGGTACATGTCGATGTGATGGACGGCCATTTCGTGCCCAACCTGACCTTCGGCCCGCCACTGGTCAGGGCGATCCGCAAGCACGTCACCACCTTCATGGACGTGCATCTCATGATCGCCCCGGTCGACCCCTACATCGACGCGTTCGCCGAGGCGGGGGCCGACCTGATCTGCGCCCATGTCGAGGCCGGGCCGCATATCCACCGAACGCTTCAGGCAATCCGCGCCACCGGTTGCAAGGCGGGTGTGGCCCTCAACCCGGGCACACCGGCGGCGGCCGTGGAACCGCTTCTTGACCTGTGCGACATGGTGCTGGTGATGACCGTGAACCCCGGCTTCGGCGGCCAGAGCTTCATCCGCTCGGGCATCGAGAAGACCCGCGCCATCCGGGCGATGATCGGCGATCGCCCCGTTCACATCCAGATCGACGGCGGAGTAACGCCCGAGACCGCACCGCTGGTAGCCAGCGCGGGGGCCGATGTTCTGGTTGCCGGCTCGGCGGTGTTCAAGGGCGGATCAGTGGAAAACCCCGGCCCCTACGGCGAAAACATCCGGGCGATCCGGGCGGCGGCAGAAGGCACATACGTCTGAGGCGGGCCAATGTCCTTCGAAGAATTTCGCTGCCCCGCGACAAGAATTTCCGAGAATCCTCGCGCACGTCAGCGCAATCGTTCGGCGAACGCCTCGATCAGGCGATGCTTGAGTATCTTGCCGGTCGGTGCTGACGGCAGTGACGTTGCGATGATGATGCGTGCGGGCCGCTTGTAGCCGGCCAGACGTTCGGCGGCAAAGGCCCGCAAGTCGGCCTCCTCCGGCAGGTCGGCGGGTGCGGCCTGGACAAAGGCAAGTACCTCCTCGTCGCCGCCGGTCGCGCGCCCGACCACCGCGCACTGGATCACCTTGGGATGATCGTTCAGCGCCGCCTCGACCTCGGGCGGATAGACGTTGAAACCGCCGTGAACGATCAGTTCCTTCGACCGGCCCAGAATGTGCAGAGATCCGCGTTCGTCGATCCGGCCCAGATCGCCGGTGTGCAGCCAGCCGTCGCGTTCCAGCAGTTGTGCCGTCGCCTCCGGGTCGCGAAAGTAGCCTGCCATGATGTGCGGGCCGCGGGTCAGCACCTCGCCCGCACCGTCGCCGCCGCCGTGCACGGTTTCGTCGATGCGCAGCTCGACGCCGGGCAGCGGCGGGCCGGTCGAGATGTCAGGGTCGCCCGGCGCATTGCGGGTAACGCAGACCCCGGCGGTGGTTTCGGTCATGCCATAGCCGTTCTGTATCGCAACGCCATAGAACGCCTCTGCTCGCCGTTTCCAGGCCGGGTCGAGAGGCGCAGCGCCGGACGAGACATAGCGCAACGCGGCGCCTTCCGGCCGTTCAAACCCCTTTTCCCTGGTGTATTGCATCAGATGCGCGTGCATCTGCGGCACCGCCGGCAGGACCGTCGCCCCGTTGCGCAACGCGCGATACAGCCGTTCGGCGCTGAAACGCGGCTCCAGCCTGATCCGCGCCCCGGCGCAGATGCCGCCGGTGACGACCGAGGCCAGCCCGAATACATGCGTGATCGGCAGCACACCGCAGATGATGTCATCCCCGGTCAGGTCGCGGATCGCCATCGAAGCCTGACCGGCGAAACACAGGTTGGCATGCGTCAGCATCACGCCTTTCGGGGCACCGGTGGTGCCGGTCGTGTACAGCAGGGCGGCAACGCCGGTGTCAGGCTCGGGATTGCTGGGAAAGGGCGTTGCGAGATGGAGGGAGCCATAAGGGCCGGTGACGGGACGCGCGCCCGCGCGGGCGGCGTGCGCGGCGGCGTCGGGCGAGACCTGCGAGGTAAACAGCGCCACGGCCGGTTCGCCGTGGGCCAGGACACGCGCGATTTCGGGCGCGGTCTGGCGGGCGTTCACCGGCATCGCCCAGGCCGCCAGCCGCGAACAGGCAAAAAGTGCCGCAACGGCGGCGGCACAGTTTTCGGACACGATCATGACCCGGTCGCCCGCCCGGACGCCGGAAGCCGCCAGATCTCGCGCCAGCGCATCGGCCGCCGCACCCAGTCCGGCATAACTCCAGTCTGCGCCGGTGCTGTCGGCCAGGGCCAGCGCATCGGGCCGGGTTGCGACCTGCCGGTCAAGGAACCCGTGCCAGCGTGCGGTCATGGTCCGCGACGGGTGCGCACACGTTTGAACGCGCCGGCCGCCGTGGCCAGCAAGCGGCCGCTGTCGTCGCGCAGTTCGCTGTCGGCGAACTTTATCGTCTGGCCACCGCCGGTGACGCGGCCGATGGCGGTGACGCGGCCGGTATTGGCCGAGGCGATGTAATTGGTGGTCAGCGACACGGTGACCAGCAGCGCATCACCGGTTTCGGACCAACTGCGCGAGGCCGAAAAGCCGGCCGCGGCATCCAGCAGCATGGTGACGATGCCGCCATGCAGGCTTCCGACCCGGTTCATGTGCCGCGGCGCCAGATCCAGCGTGACCCGGGCACCGCCATCGGGATGACTGAGGTCGATGGCATAACCGACCATGTCCTGCGCGCCACTGTCGATCGAGGCGGGTTTTTCCCGCTCAGGCCGCGCAGAGGGCAATGAACCGCTCCAGATGCCAGTCGGTATCGCCAAGGCGGTGATCGGTCATCACGATGCGCTTGGCGATATGTGCCAGTTCGTATTCCTGCGTCATGGCGATGCCGCCATGCATCTGGATCGCCTCCTCGGCCACCTGCCGGCCGGCGCGCCCGATCAGGTTGCGTGCGGCGGCGATGTTCAGATCACGGATGCCCGGGGAGTCCTCAAGATGCCCCGCGGCATTGATGACCGCCGAGCGGGCCTGTTCCAGTTCGATCAGCAGATCCGCAAACCGGTGCTGGAGCGCCTGGAACGTGCCGATGGGGCGGCCGAACTGCTTGCGCGTCTGAAGATAGTCGCGCGTCAGGCCGGTGGCGGTTTCCATCGCGCCCAGCGTCTCGGCCGCCAACGCCACATTTGCCCTTGCCACGGCGGTTTCGATGGCGTCGAAAACCTGCCCGGCAGGCCCCAGGCGGGCGCTTTCGGGCAGGGCGACATCGTTCAGCGTCACTTCGGCCGCGCGCCCGCCCGAGATCAGCGGATAGCCGTGCAGCGACAGGCCCTTCGCATCTTTCGGGACCAGGAAAAGCGAGATGCCGGCCCGATCATCGACGGCGCCGGATTCGCGGGCCGAGACAATCAGGTAATCCGCGGCCTCGGCATTCGCCACGACCGCCTTTCGGCCGCTGAGGGTGAGGTTTGCTCCGTCTTGCGACGCCGTGGTTTCGATCCGGGCAAGGTCATAGCGGCTGCCCGGTTCGCCATGCGCGAAGGCCAGATGCAGCGCGCCGCCGACCAGCTTGTCCAGAACCGCACGCTGGTTCGCGTCGCCCAGCAGCGCCAGCAGGCCGCCCCCCAGCATCGCGGTGTCGAGCACCGGTTCGACGACTCCGGCACGGCCAAGCTCCTCGAACACGGTCGCGATATCGAAACCGGTGCCGCCAAAGCCGCCGTCGGCTTCGGAAAACAGCGCGCCAAGCACCCCGAGTTCGGCCAGCGCGGACCAGATTTCGGCGCTGAACCCGGCGTCGCTTTCGAGAATGGCGTTGCGGGCGGCGGTGGTGTAGCGGTCGCTCAGGAAGCGGCGCAGAGTATCCTGCAACATGCGCCGTTCGTCGGTCAGTTCAAAGTTCATTTTCCGCCTCCCAGTTTCACCTTGGCGATGATGCCGCGCTGGATCTCGTTCGATCCGCCGAAGATCGACAGTTTGCGGTTGTTGAAATACTGCGCGGCCACCGGGCTGGCGCCCTCCGGGCCGATGCGCGGTTCGTTGGCGCCCGCGACCGCTTCGGACGGGAAGGGCATCGCGTATGGGCCGGCGGCGCGGCGTGCCAGATCGTTGATTTCCTGGCGGATGATGGTGCCCTTCACTTTCAGCATGGAGCTTTCGACCCCGGGCGCCTGACCGGCGGCGGCCTGGCTGATGATGCGCAGGTTGGTCGTGGCCATCGCCATCAGATCGATTTCCACCTGCGCCAGCCGGGCGGCGAAATAGGGGTTTTCGATCAGCGGCTTGCCGCCTTGCATCTCGGTCCGCGCCATGCGCTTGACCGCATCCAGACCGGCCTGGGAATAGCCAACCCCGGCGATGTTGGTGCGCTCGTGGGTCAACAGGTATTTGGCATAGGTCCAGCCCTTGTTCTCCTGACCCACCAGGTTTTCCGCCGGCACCCTCACATCGTCGAAGAACACCTCGTTCACCTCGGGCGAGCCGTCCAGCAGGATGATCGGGCGAATCTCGATGCCGGGGGTGTCCATGTCGACAAGCAGGAAGGAAATGCCTTCCTGCTGCTTGGCCTCCGGGTTGGTGCGCACAAGGCAGAAGATCTTGTTGGCGTGCTGGCCCAGTGTCGTCCAGGTCTTTTGCCCGTTGACGACATAGTGGTCGCCCTCGCGCACCGCGCGGGTCTTCAGCGACGCCAGATCCGAACCCGCACCCGGTTCGGAATATCCCTGGCACCACCAGTCCTCGCCCGACAGGATGCGCGGCAGGTAGTAATCCTGCTGTGGCTTGCTGCCGAATTTCATCAGTACCGGGGCCAGCATGCTCAACCCGAAAGGCACGATGCGCGGGGCGCTGGCGCGGGCGGCCTCTTCCTCGAAGATGTGGCGCTGAACCGCGTTCCAGGAGGCGCCGCCGAATTCCTGCGGCCAGTTCTGCGCCAGCCAGCCCTTGTGCTGGAGGATGGCGTGCCAACGGTCCATGTCGGCCTTGGTCAGGTCATCGTCGTTGCGCACCTTGGCTCGCAGGTCTTCGGGCAGGTGTTCGGAAAGAAATGCGCGTACCTCGTCGCGGAACGCCAGTTCGTCGGGTGAATAGCTCAGGTCCATGTTCAACCTACTCCCATGAAAGGACATGCGTCCGCCCGGGTGGGCGCGGATGCGCCCGCCATGTGGCGGGCGGGCGCATGTCCGGGCCGCGCCTGCGCCCCGGACGGGTCTTGCTCAGAAGATCTCGAACAGCCCGGCGGCACCCATGCCGCCACCGACGCACATCGTCACCACGCCAAGTTTCGCGCCGCGCCGCTTGCCCTCGCGCATCAGGTGGCCGGTCATCCGTGCCCCTGTCATGCCGAAGGGGTGGCCGATGGCGATCGAGCCGCCGTTGACGTTGCATTTCTCGTCGTCGATGCCCAGCCGGTCGCGGCAGTAAAGCGCCTGACTGGCGAACGCCTCGTTCAGCTCCCACAGGTCGATGTCGTCCACCTTCAGCCCGTGGCGTTCCAGCAGGCGCGGCACCGCGAAGACCGGGCCGATGCCCATCTCGTCGGGTTCGCATCCGGCGACGGCGAAACCCTTGAAGGCGCCCATCGGCTCTACCCCCCGCTTTTCGGCCTCGTCCGCGTCCATCAGCACCACGGCGGCGGCGCCGTCCGACAGCTGGCTGGCATTGCCGGCGGTGATGAAGTTGCCGGAACCGCGCACCGGTTCCAGCGCCGCCAGCCCGTCGATCGTGGTGTTCGGGCGGTTGCATTCGTCGCGGTCCACCATGACCTCGCGCATCGAGATCGCGCCCGTTTCCTTGTCCTTGACGGCCATGGTCGCCTGCATCGCCACAATCTCGTCGGCGAACTTGCCCGCCTCTTGCGCCGCCGCAATGCGTTGCTGGCTGCGAAGCCCGTATTCGTCCTGCGCCTCGCGGCTGATGCCATAGCGTTGCGCGACGATATCGGCGGTCTCGATCATCTCCATGTAGATCGCCGGCTTGTGTTCCAGGATCCACTTGTCCGGCGCGTGCCGCGCCTTGGGCTGGACCAGCGAGATGCTCTCGACGCCGCCGGCGACCATCGGCCCGGCGCCTTCGTTGACGATCTGGTTGGCGGCCAGCGCGATGGTCTGCAAGCCGGACGAACAGAACCGGTTCACGGTAAAGCCGGACACGGTGATCGGCAGACCGGCGCGGATGACGATCTGGCGGGCTATGTTGTTGCCGGTCTCGCCCTCGGGGAAACCGCAGCCGATGGCGCAATCCTCGATCAGGGCCGGGTCGAGTCCCGAGCGTTCGACGGCGGCGGCAACCGCGTGACCACCCATTTCGGCGCCATGGGTGATGTTGAACGACCCCCGGAAGGATTTGGCCAGGCCGGTGCGGGCGGCGGATACGATAACGGCTTGTTTCATCATTTTGCGTCCTTGTTGAGATCGTCGAAGCTGCGGCCGTCGGCCACCAGTTCTTCCAGCAGCGGGGCGGGTTGCCAGAAGTAATCATCCGCCCCGGCCCACGACCTGATGTCTTCGAGCAGGCCCTTGAGGCCCGTCATGTCGGCCCATTTCAGCGGCCCGCCGCGATAGCGCGGGAAGCCATAGCCGTAGAGAAGCGTCACATCCACATCGAGGGGGCGTTTGGCGATACCCTCGCCCACGACCTTCGCGGCCTCATTGACCATCGCGGCCATGTAGCGGCGCACGATCTCGGCGTCGGTGAACTCGCGTGGGGTAATGCCCTGCGCGGCGCGGTCGGCCTCGATCAGCCCCATCACCTCGGGGTTGGGGGTACCGCCGCGCTTGCCCTTTTCGTAGACGTAATAGCCCTTGCCGGTCTTCTGCCCGAAATGCCCGGCTTCACACAGCTTGTCGGCATAGGTGAAGTCGCGGGCGCGCGGGTCGAGCCCCTCGGCGCGCTTGCGCTTGCGCACCGCCCAGCCGATATCGAGCCCGGCCAGGTCGGAAACCGCATATGGGCCCATGGCAAAGCCGAAATCGGTCAGCGCCTTGTCGATCTGGAAGGGGCTGGCGCCATCCAGGATCATGTGGTCGGCGGCGGTGCGGTAGGTGGCAAGAATGCGGTTGCCGATGAAGCCGTCGCAGACCCCGGCGCGGACACTGACCTTGCCGAGCCGCTTGCCCAGCGCAAAGCCGGTGGCGACCACGTCGGGCGCGGTCTTGTCCGCAACCACGATCTCAAGCAGCTTCATCACATGCGCGGGCGAGAAGAAATGCAGCCCGATCACATCGGCGGGGCGACCGGTGATTGCGGCGATCTCGTTCACGTCGAGATATGAGGTATTGGTGGCCAGTACCGCGCCGGGCTTGCAGACCGCGTCGAGTTTGGTGAAGACCTGTTTCTTGACGCCCATGTCCTCGAACACCGCCTCGATCACCAGATCGGCGTCTTTCAGCGCGTCGTATCCGGTAGAGAGCGTCAGCGCGGTCTGGGTCAGATGGTCGAATTTCGTCTGGTCGATCTTGCCGCGTTTCAGGGCGCCCTGAAGGTTGCCTTCGATCCGGCCCCTGGCGGCCTGCGCGGCCTCGTCGGTCATTTCCAGCATGATGACGGAAAGGCCGGCAAGCAGCGCGGCGGTGGCGATGCCCGCCCCCATGGTGCCGCCGCCGATCACACCCAGTTCCGCCAGCGGGCGGGAATCGACGCCCTCGAGTTCGGGCAGCTTGCCGACAGCGCGTTCGGCAAAAAAGGCATGGATAAGCCCCTGCCGCTGGTCGGTGGCCATGAGTTCCATGAACAGTTCGCGTTCGCGCTTCATCCCCTCGGCGAAGGGCATCTCGCAGGCTGCCTGCACGCCGCGCACGGCGACGGCGGGCGACAACTGGCCGCGGCCCTTCCTCAGCACGGCATCATATGTGGCGTCGAAATCCACCGCTTCGGGCGCGGGCATCTCGCTGATCGCGCGGCGCGACTCGCCCGATTCCAGCAGTTCGCGCGCATAGGCCAACCCGATCTCGCGCGGGGCGCCGTCTTCGATGCGGTCGACAATACCCAGTTCCAGCGCCTCGCGCGCGCCGATCTGGCGCCCCGAGGTGCTGATGTCGAGCGACCTTTCCACCCCGATCAGGCGCGGCAGACGTTGCGTGCCGCCGGCACCCGGCATGACGCCGATCAGCACTTCGGGCAAGCCCATCCGCGCCGATGGCACGGCGATGCGGTAATGCGAACCAAGCGCGATTTCCAGCCCGCCGCCCAGTGCGGTGCCGTGCATGGAGGAAACCACGGTCAGCGGCGAGGCCTCTATGCGGGTGCAGAGATCGGGCAGAAAGGGTTCCTTCGGGGGCTTGCCGAATTCCTTGATGTCGGCGCCAGCGAAGAAGGTCGCGCCTTCGCCATAGATCAGCACCGCTTTGGCGCCGTCCTTTTCGGCGCGTTCGATACCTTTCCACAGGCCGGTGCGCACGTCGTATCCCAGCGCGTTCACCGGCGGATTCTGTGCCTTCAGTACGGCTATCTCGCCCAGCAACTCGTAGCCGATCGCATCTGTCATGTCCGATATTCCCCTCTTGCGATGCCGCTGGCCCGACAGACCGGGCCGCTGCATCGTGCCATTCCTCGTTCTCGTGCGAAAGCCCCCGAAAGGGCGGCCCTTGCCGATGCCATAGACCGGCGGGGGCGGCCGAAGCCATCGCCAATTCCACTGTGCAGAACATGGTTCCGCAAATCTACAAACAGCAATAGCCCCTGACGGTCAAGGCCGGGCGGGCCGGGAACATCTGCTTTGGCGGTCCGGCGCTGTCTTGGACCCGCGTGGCGCCGGTTGTCGGCGCCTAAAGCCCGCGCACGCCCTTCAGGGTCAGATCGCACACCAGATCGGCATAGGCTTCGCGCGACGCGGTGTCGGCGTCGGCGCTCCACATGAAATACCAGTTCAGCATTCCGAACACGGACATGGTGGCGGCGCGCAGCTTGGCCGGGTCGCTGTCGAATACGTCCGGCGCGGCGGCCCGCAGCAGATCGCTCATGAACCGCACCATGTCGCGCTGATACGCGCGCATCTGGCGCTGCTGGTCCTCGGGCAGCGCCGAGAGCGCGTTGATCTGCACCTGGTGTTCGTCATCGGCACCCTTGTAGGCGTTCAGAATGTCGCGCATGACACGGCGCAGCCGTTCCTCGGGAGCAAGCCCCCGGGTTTCGCCGCCCAGGATACGGTCGCGCAGGCCGGATAGATAGCTGTCGAGAATGTCGAACAGGATCGCATCCTTGCTGCTGTAGTAATGATAGATATTGGCCTTGGAGATACCGCATTCGCGGGCAAGCTGGGTCATCGAGGCGCGGTCGAATCCTTCGCGCGCGAACACATGCGCCGCCGATTTCAGAATCTGCGCGCGTTTCTGGTCGTGGTCCTTGGCAATCGTCCGGGCCACCGCTCAGCCCTTGCCCCGATTATCGACCACCCGCTTGGCCTTGCCTTCCGAGCGCGCCACCGAACCGGGATCGCCAACCATGATCTCGGTCGAGACACCGACAACGTCCTTGATCCGCTTGGTCAGCATCCGCGCCGCGGCGGTGCGCGAAAGCTCATCGGTGGCGTCGGGGCTGGCCTCGACATGGACGCGCATGGCGTCCATCCGGCCGGACTTGTAAAGTTCGATCTGGAAATGCGGCGCCAGCCCGCCTGTCGCCATCACCTGTTCCTCGATCTGGGTCGGGAAGACGTTTACGCCGCGCAGGATCATCATGTCGTCGGACCGTCCGGTGATCTTTTCCATCCGCCGCATGGATCGCGCCGTGCCGGGCAAGAGCCGGGTCAGGTCGCGGGTGCGGTAGCGGATCATCGGCAAGCCCTGCTTGGTCAGCGTGGTGAACACCAGTTCACCCATCTCGCCATCGGCGCAGACCTCGCCGGTCGCGGGGTCGATGATCTCGGGATAGAAATGGTCCTCCCAGATTACCGGGCCATCCTTGGATTCCACGCATTCGCTGGCCACACCCGGCCCCATGACTTCGGACAGGCCGTAGATGTCTACCGCGTGCATGTCGAATGCCGCTTCCATCTCGGCGCGCATCGCATCGGTCCAGGGTTCGGCACCGAAGATGCCGACCTCGATCGAACAGGCACGCGGATCCAGCCCTGCCTTGTGCATCTGTTCGAGAATGTTGAGCATGTAGGAGGGCGTCACCATGATCGTGGTCGGCTTGAAATCCTCGATCAGCGTGACCTGCCGTTCGGTGCCCCCGCCCGAGATCGGGACCACGGTGCAGCCCAGTTTCTCGGCCCCGTAATGCGCCCCCAGCCCGCCGGTGAACAGGCCATAGCCATAGGCCACATGAACGATGTCGCCGGGGCGTGTGCCGGCGGCGCGCATCGAACGGGCAACCAGTTCGGCCCAGTTGTCGATATCCCGTTGCGTATAGCCCACCACGGTCGGCTTGCCGGTGGTACCCGACGAGGCGTGAACGCGCACGATCTGATCGCGCGGCACCGCGAACAGGCCGAACGGGTAATTGTCGCGCAGGTCCGACTTGTAGGTGAACGGGAACCTGGCCAGATCGGCAAGCGACTTCAGGTCATCGGGATGCACGCCGGCCTGATCAAAGCGTTCGCGGTACATCGCCACGTTGTCGTAGGCGTGGCGCAGCGACCATTTCAACCGTTCCAGTTGCAGCGCCGCTATCTCGTCGCGCGAGGCGGTCTCGATCGGATCGAGGTCGGATTTCTTCGGCGTCAGGTCCTTCATTCCGCGGCCTCCTCGTCACCGGATTCGTCGATATAGCGGCCCTTGACCGCGCGGGACAATCCGCGGAACCGGGCCACCGTGACGCCGTCCTGATTGGTTACGGCCACATCGTAGATGCCGCTGCGCCCGTTCAGCGCGACCTCGCTCGCCGTGGCGGTCAGCCGGTCGCCCAGCCTGCCTGGCGCAGTGTAGGTGATCGAATTGTGTTGCGCCAGCGTGGACTGGTTGCGGCTGTTGCAGGCATAGGCGAAGGCGCTGTCGGCCAGCATGTAGGTCACGCCGCCGTGGCAGATGCCATGCCCGTTGCAATGCCGGCTGGCGACGGTCAACGCCATCGTCGCCTTGGCCTCGCCGATCTCGACCAGCTCGATTCCGGCCCATTTCGAGGCATTGTCCTGCTCCGACATTGCCTTGGCGACGGCCTCTGCGCGCTGTTGCGGCGTCATGGTCAGCGGCCCCTGAACGCGGGCGCACGCTTTTGCAGAAACGCCGACACTCCCTCGGCGTAGTCGGCACTTTGCCCGCATGTCTTCATGGCATCCGCTTCCAGCTCCAGATGATCGCTCAGGCTATCGGTGGCGGCCGCCTGGATGCATTGTTTGGTCAACCCCAGGCCCAGAGTCGGACCGTCGCCAAGCCGTTCGGCCAGGGCGCGCGCCTCGTTCATCAGGTCGGCGTCGGGCAGCGCCTTCCAGATCAGGCCCCATTCCTGGGCGCGCGCGGCGCTCAGCGGTTCGGCGGTGAACGTCAGCCCCTTGGCCCGTGCCTCGCCCAGCAGGCGCGGCAGGTGCCAGGAACCGCCTGTGTCGGGAATCAGCCCGACCTTGGAAAACGACTGGATGAACTTCGCGCTTTCACCTGCCAGCACCACGTCGCAGGCCAGCGCGAGATTGGCCCCCGCCCCGGCCGCCACGCCGTTGACGGCGCAGATGACCGGGAAGTTCAGGGACCGGATCAGGCGCACAAGCGGCGCATAGAAGGTGCGCACCGTCTGGCCCAGATCGGGCGGGCTGTCCATTTTCGACGGGTCGCGGTCGCCCAGGTCCTGCCCGGCGCAGAAACCGCGCCCGGCGCCCGTGAGCAGAATCGCCCGCGCGCCGCCGTCGCGTGCCTTTTCGATGGCATCGCGAAGCGCCAGATGCATCTCGTCGTTGAAACTGTTGAGCCGGTCGGGCCGGTTCAGGGTGATCTCGACCCAATTGCCATGGTTCTGCGCAAGAATCGTGTCCGTCATGTCCGTCCGCTTTGCATTTGTTCCGACAAATTTCTTGCATAAACCGAACGGTTGGTCAATAAATTACTCGACCGATCGAGAGGGTACCCCAGATGAGCATTCGACAGATATCGAGCTTTGCCGCCGGAAAATGGATCGCGCCCGGTCAGGGTGCGCGCAACATCGCCAGCGCAATCACCGGCGAGGTGATTGCAAGCGCGGGAAACGAGGCGCTGGACGTCGCCGAGATGCTGGCGCATGCCCGGACCGTCGGCGGCCCCGCGCTGCGCGCGATGACATTTCACGACCGCGCCCGCATGCTCAAGGCGCTGGCCACGCATCTGGGGGCGAACAAGCAGGCGCTTTACGATCTGTCGTTTGACACCGGCGCCACCCAGTCCGACAACATGATCGACATCGACGGCGGCATCGGCACGATGTTCGTCTTCGCCTCGAAGGGCCGGCGCGAGATGCCCGATGGCCATGTCTATCTGGATGGCGAGGTCGAACAGCTTTCCCGTGGCGGCCGCTTCCTGGGCCAGCATATCTGCACGCCGCTGCAGGGAGTCGCGGTGCATATCAACGCCTTCAACTTCCCGGTCTGGGGAATGCTGGAAAAGCTCGCGCCGACCCTGCTGGCCGGCGTTCCCGCAATCGTCAAGCCCGCCACCAACAGCTGCTATGTCACGGAACTGGCGGTGCGCCTGATGCTGGACAGCGGAATCTTGCCCCAAGGCGCGCTGCAACTGGTCTCGGGCGGGCTCGGCGACATGCTGGACCGGCTGGACATGCAGGACGTGGTAAGCTTTACCGGATCGGCCGATACCGCGCTGAAACTGCGCGCAACCCCGGCGATCCTGCGCAATTCGGTGCGCTTCGTGGCCGAGCAGGACAGCCTCAACGCGTCGATCCTCGGCCCCGATGCCAGCCCGGGAACGCCCGAGTTCGACCTGTTCGTCAAGGAGGTCAGCCGCGAGATGACCGCCAAGGCGGGCCAGAAATGCACCGCCATCCGCCGCATCATCGCACCGCAGGCGCAGGTTCCGGCGGTGATCGAGGCACTGTCGGCGCGGCTGGCCAAGGTGGTGATCGGCGATCCGCGCAAGGAAACCACACGCATGGGCGCGCTGGTCAGCAATGCGCAGAAACGCGACGTTCTGGACAAGGCGGCCATCATCGGCACCGAGGCCGAGCGCGTGTTCGGCAACCCCGACGAATTCAACGTGGACGGTGCGGATGCGCGAAAGGGCGCGTTCCTGCCGCCGATGCTGTTTCACTGTACCGAGCCGGACAGGGCCGAACGAATCCACGACACCGAGGCGTTCGGCCCGGTCTCGACGGTGATGGGCTATCGCGATCTCGACCATGCGGTCGAAATCGCCAATCGCGGCAAGGGCTCGCTTGTTGCTTCGGTCATCACCCGCGACCCGGATGTGGCGCGCGGGGTCGCGCTGGGTGCGGGCGCGTATCACGGCCGCCTCTATTTCAACAACCGCGACAGCATGAAGGAATCGACCGGCCACGGTTCGCCCCTGCCCCACATGGTTCATGGCGGGCCGGGGCGGGCCGGCGGCGGCGAAGAACTGGGCGGGGTGCGTGGCGTCATGCACTACATGCAGCGCACGGCGATCCAGGGTTCGCCCGACATCCTGACCGCCATAGGCGGCAAATGGGTGCCGGGCGCCAGGGAGATCGAAGGCCCGGCGCATCCATTCACCCGCCGGTTCGGTGAGTTGTCCATCGGCGAGACGCTGCACAGCAGGTCGCGCGAGGTGACGCTGGACGATATCGAAACCTTCGCCAATTTCACCGGCGACACCTTCTATGCCCACATGGACGACGCGGCGGCCAAGCGCAATCCGTTCTTCCCGGGCCGCGTGGCACATGGCTATCTGCTGATCGCCTTTGCCGCCGGGCTGTTCGTGGAACCGAACGAAGGCCCGGTACTGGCCAATACCGGCCTCGACGGCCTGCGGTTCATGAAACCGGTCAGTGCAGGGGACAGCATCAAGGTCCGGCTGACGGTGAAACGGAAGACCCGGCGCAACGACGAATACGGCGAGGTGCGCTGGCACGTCACCCTGACGAACCAGAGCAACGAACTGGTCGCCGAATACGACCTGCTGACGATGAACGCGATCTGACCGCCAAAGGCCGCCCGCGAACGCAGGAAGCTTCGGCCGTTACCGGACGGAGCCGTTCATGCGGGCCGGGCGGGTATCACCGCCGGCGTTCGTCATCCTCGTCGTCCTCGTCGTCGCCACCGCCCGCAGGGAGGTTGAACAGGCTTTCGGCATCGAGGATAGGTTCGCTGTCCTCGCTGTCGCCGTCATTATCGGAACCCGACAGGGTGAAGGTTTCCAGACCCTCGATGGCGGTGGGAATCTTCGGCTCGGCCGCCATGCCCAGCGACTGTTCGGTGCTGACCAGCTTGCGACGCTCGTCGTCGCTCATCACTACGCCCTCCGCGGCCTTCTTGGCGGCAGCCTTCTGGACAACGGCATCCAGTTCGGACTGCTTGCACAGGCCCAGCGCCACAGGGTCGATCGGCTGGATATTGGTGATATTCCAGTGGGTGCGCTCGCGGATGGTCTGGATCGTCGGCTTGGTGGTGCCAACCAGCTTGGAGATCTGCGCATCCGTCAGTTCGGGGTGAAACTTGACCAGCCACAGGATCGCCGCCGGCCTGTCCTGGCGTTTGCTGAGCGGCGTGTAGCGCGGCCCGCGCCGTTTTTCCTCGCCCTGGGCGGCCGGGTTGAACTTGAGCTTGAGCTTGTGCAGCGGGTCTTTCTCGGCGGTGTCGATCTCGTCCTGGGTCAACTGGTTGTTGGTGATGGGGTCGAACCCCTTGACACCGACCGCCACGTCGCCATCGGCGATGCCCTGGATCTCCAACTCGTGCATGCCGACGAAATCGGCGATCTGCCTGAAGCTGATCGTGGTATTGTCTACCAGCCACACGGCGGTCGCCTTGGCCATCAATGGAATTGCCATGTGCATCTCTCCTTTGAACACGTCTTTCCCGACGCCTGAAATCGGCGGCCCTGGCATTTCAGGGCGGGTTTCCGTTGTCGGGGAACTTCGCGACTGTATAGTCGGAGGAGGAGAATAAGGAAAGAGGCGAATGCGCTGGCTCTTGATCTGGCTAATTTCGGCGGCGCCAGCCCTGCCAGACAGAGACAAGCCGGGGGAATTCGACTACTATGTGCTGTCGCTAAGCTGGTCGCCGAACTGGTGCGCCACCACCGGCGATGCGCAGGGGTCGGATCAGTGCGACCCGCGCCACGATCACGGCTGGCTGCTGCACGGGCTCTGGCCGCAATACGATCGCGGCTGGCCGGAATTCTGCCACTCGCCGCAGGCGCCGCCATCGCGCCGCATGACGGCGGGCATGGCCGATATCATGGGCAGCCCGGGACTTGCGTGGCATCAATGGAAGAAACACGGCACCTGCTCGGGTCTGTCGCCCGATGCGTATTTTGCGCTGGCGCGCCGGGCCTATGGGCGCGTCAGGCGGCCGGAGGTGTTGCGCCGGTTGCGCCGCCCGGTGAAACTTCCCGCCTCGGTGATCGAAGATGCCTTCTTGCAGGCCAACCCGGGCTGGAGCCGGGACATGCTGACCATCACCTGCAAGGACGGCCGTATCGCAGAGGCCCGCCTGTGTCTGTCGCGCGGCCTGGAACCGGTGCCCTGCGGGGCCGACATCATGCGCGACTGCCCGCTGAAGGACGCGGTGTTTGCCCCGGTGCGCTGAGAGGGCCGGCGCCAGGCGGCGAAGGGGCGGAAAGCCATCTGCCCCTTTCACCCTCGCGGCCCCCGGCACGATCCGCGCGGAGGCCAGGCTGCGCGCGAGCCAGAACGCGATGCGTCAGGGCGCATAGCTGCGCACCAGCGCGCTGGCGATCAGGCTCCAGCCATCGGCGACGACGAAAAACGACAGCTTGAACGGCAGCGAAACGATGGCCGGCGGCACCATCATCATGCCCATGGACATCAGGATCGCGGCGACCACAAGGTCGATGATCAGGAAAGGAAGGTAGACCAGAAACCCGATCTGGAAGGCTCGGGCGATTTCTGAAAGCAGAAAGCTGGGGATCAACACCGAAAGCGGCGCCTGCGGCCCTGCCTCGGCGTTGGCACCCGCGGGACGCAGATCTGCCATCGCGCGAAATGTGTCGGGATCGACCCGGGCGGCCATGAAGCCGCGAAACGGCTCGATACTGCGCGCCAGGGCGGTTTCGACATCAAGGGTTTCCTGCACCAGCGGCGATATGCCGTTTTCCCAGGCGGCAAGAAACACGGGTTCCATCACGAAATAGGTCAGAAACAGCGCCAGGCTGACGATCAGCATGTTCGGCGGCGACTGTTGCAATCCGATGGCCTGGCGCAGGATCGCAAGAACCGTGACGAGAAACGGAAAGCAGGTGATCATGATCGCCAGCCCCGGCGCGATGCTCAGCACCGTGATCAGAAGGATCAGCTGTATGGTACGCGCGGACAGCGAGGCGCCCTCGCCCAGCGACAGCGTGATGTCCTGGGCCAGCGCGGGACCGGAGGCCAGCGCAGCCGCCAGGGCGGCGGCGGCACCGAGGACGAGCCAGCGCCGATACGTCATCCCAGGCCGTTCTGAAGATCGGCGATCTCGGTCAGCCGGACCGCCAGTTGCCCCGGGTTTTCGCCGTCCAGCTCCTCAAGCTGACCGCGAGCGACCAGACGGTCGCCGACATATAGCTCGACCGGATCATCGATCCGCCGATCCAGTGCAAGCACTGCGTTCTCGCCAAGCCCGACCAGATCGCGGATCAGCGGACGGGCCTTGCCGACGCTCACCACGATCTCGATCGGGACAGAAACGAAAGGGCTGGCCGGTTGCCCGGTCCTGCCGGTGTTCTTGTCGGGCAGTTCAGCCATGCCGGGCCTCCTCGATCGTCTCGTACGTGAACGCCTCGACCGCTGCCGCCAGCGATGCGATCAGGCGCTGGCAATCGATTTCGCGCTCGGCTTCGCCAAGCCTGACAAAGGCACGCCCCGGCGCCAGCGCCGGATCCTCGCGCAGTTCGACCGGCATCGCGAAATCGCGCTCCAGCATCGGCCGGATGGCGGCACCGGCGCCGGCGGGCAGCACCAGAACCACAGGCCCCGACGCCTGCTCCTCGGCCATCTGCCGCAACTGCGCGACGACGTGATGGCCAAAGCTCTTCGCCACGGCCTCGGGCAGGACGGCATCCATCAGGCTGGCGAACAACGGTTCCAACACCGTCAGCATCTGCGCCAGCGCCTCGTGATAGGAAAACGAAATATCCTCAAGACCGCGCGCCAGTTCTTCGGACACCCGCGACGCGTCTTCGGCGGCAACCCTCATCGCATCTTCCCAGCCGGCACCATAGCCTTGCTCGAACGCGGTCAGCCGGTGGTCTTCCCAGTCATCATCGCTGACCCACCTTGCGGGCTCCTCGATCCGCGGCGGGCTGCTGAAATCCTCAAGCAGGTGCGATATCGCCATCATGCTTCCTCTCCCTCCTCGAGCCAGCTGCGCAATATCTCCACCGTCTCGTCCTGGCGTTCGCCGATCATCGCGCGCAGGCGCGCGACCGGATCGCCGTCCGGGCCGAGCGCCGGGAGATCCGCATTGCGGCGTTGGTCGCCAGCGCGGGCCGGGCCGGCGCCGGCGGCAAACCCGTCGGGGTCGCCATCGTCGATTTCGCCGGTCAGCACCGGAACCCCGGCGGGCGGGTCCGATTGTCCGCGCTCAACCGGTCCGCGCGGCATCGGGGCAGGCAGCGCCGCCGGTTGCAGCAGCAGCGGACGCACCACGAACATGCCAAGAAACAGCGTGACCAGCGCCAGCGCCGCGATCTGGATCAGCGACATCGCATCGAGATCGAGCCGGGCGAGGAAAGACGTATCGGCCGAGACTCCCAGCGGCTCCTGCACCGGAAGTTCCATGGATTTCAACGTGATCACGTCGCCGCGTTCGGCATCGAACCCGACAGCCGACGCGACCAGTTCACGCAGCGCGGCCAGTTCCTGTTCCGGGCGCGGTACGAATTCCGGCCCCTCGGCCGAAGCGGGCGCCGAAATGCCGTTTACCAGAACGGCAACCGTCAGGCGGCGGACCGCACCGGGAACCTGGCGGATTTCCAGTTCGGTTTCCGACATCTCGTAGTTGACCCGCTCGCGGGTCGAACTCGTCTGCGCGCTTGACCCGCCCGCAGCCGCCGCATCGCCATCCGGCAGATTCGACGCGACCGTGACCGATCCGGACTGCCCCGAGGACGAATCGGCACGTTCCTCGACATCGGTACTGACAGCGATCCTGCTTTCGGGGTCGAGGCGGCGCTCGCGAATCGAACGGGTTTCGGTAACCGTATCGACGCTGATTTCGACCACCGCGTTACCCGGGCCGACCCGCGCCTCGACCAGCCGCAGGGCGCGTTCGCGCAACTGCTGCGCACGTTCCTCGGCAGAACCGGCCGAAGCGGCGTTTTCCGGCCGCCCCAGCAGGCTGCCGTTGGCGTCGATCACCGCCACGTTCTCGACGGTCATCCCCGCCACCGCCGAGGCAACCAAAAACCGGATCGCGTTCGCCTGTTCGGGCGTCACCGGAGCCCCGGCCGCAACCACCGACACAGATGCCGTCGGCCTTGCGCTGCGAAGAAACGGGCTTGAACCGTCATGCGCGATATGAACACGGGCCTGAGCGATGTGACGGCTGGCCAGGATCGTGCGGGCCAGCTCGCCTTCCTTGGCGCGCCAGTAGGCGGCATCGAACATCTGCGACGTAGTGCCGAACCCGTTCAGCGAATCGAGAAGCTCATAGCCCTTGCCGCCAGTGCTCGGCTGTCCCTCGCTCGCCAGGGTCAGGCGCAGTTCGTCGCGCTCGCCCGCGGGGACATATATCGACCCGCCGCGTACATCGAACATGACGCCACGCTGTTCCAGCGAGCGCACCACGTCACCGGTGGCGCCGCTTTCCAGCCCGGCATACAGCAGTTTCATCGAAGGTGTCGCGGCGAGGCGCGACAACATCAGCAAACCGGCGAGCACCGCCAGCCCGGCAAGGCCGATGATGATCCGTTTGCGCGTGTCCAAACCGGCCCAGACAGTTCTGATCTGCTGCACATTGCCCTCCGTCGCGCCGTCGTTCTGTTCGGCGTGATCCCTGTTTGGCGGATCCGCCTTAACAATCGGTTAGTTCCTGCGCGCTAGTGAAGAGAGCGTTCGTTGCGACAGGAATTGCCATGACAGATGCTGCGGCAGATACCACGGAACCGCCCGCCCGATCCCGCAAGGCGGTCTTTGCCTTGTGGCTGATACTTGCGCTCGCCGGGGCGGGGGGCGGGTTTTTCGCCGTTCGCGCCGGGGTGATTCCCCTGGGCGCGCCCCGTGGACCTGGCGGCGCGCATGATGCGGCGGCCCCGGCACCGGATGCCGGTGTTGTCGCGGTGGCCGCCCCGCAAGATACCGCCTTTGTCGCTATCGCACCGATCATGGTGTCTCTCGAAACCGGGCGGAACCGCGAGCATCTGCGCTTTCGTGCGCAGCTGGAAGTGCCTGCTCAGCACGCCGCAGAGGTGGCGGGGCTCGAGCCGCGAATCGTCGATGTCCTGAACGGTTATCTGCGCGCACTGGAACTTGCCGATCTGCGCGATCCGCTGGCCTTGACACGGCTGCGGGGGCAAATGCTGCGGCGTATCAAGATCGTCGCCGGGCCGGGCCGGGTGCGCGACCTGCTGATCATGGAATTCGTTCTGAACTAGGAGGGCATGGTGGAACTTGTCGCCGACATATTGCTGGTCGCGGGGGCGCTGGGCGCGGGGCTTTACTGTTTCGTCCTGGCGCGGCGGCTCAACCGGTTCAACGACCTGGAACGGGGCGTCGGCGGGGCCGTCGCGGTGCTGTCGGCGCAGGTCGATGACCTGAACCTGTCGCTGATCAAGGCCCGGGAAACCTCGGAAAGCTCTAACACCGCCCTGAACGACTTGACCGACCGGGCCGAGGGGGTGGCCAAACGGCTGGAACTGCTGATGGCGTCGATGCATGACGTGCCGGGCGCGTCGGGCAGCGACGCACCAGCCGCGCCCCTCGCGGCGTCAAGTCCACCGGACCAGCCGCAACCGGCACCCGAAGCGATGTTCGTGCGTCACGACCGCAACCAGCGGGAGGCGGCGCAATGACCGGTTGGCGCCGAACCCGGCGAATGCATCGCGGCGCCACACTGGTTGTGATCGCGGCGCTCATGATCGGATCGGCGGCGGTCCGCTTCGGGATCTTCGCGGCGCCCGCCATCGCCCGCGAAGCGGGAACCTCGCAAACCGGAATACCGGCGCCCGAGCAGCCGCCGACCTCGGCTGCGGCAACGCCGGTGGCGCAAACCACGCCGGCCGAGTTGCAGCAGCTTCTTTCGGCCTTCCAGCAAAGAGAGCAGGCGCTGCGCATACGGGAGGTGGAAATCGAGGATCAAATGAAGGCGCTGTCGGTCGCCGACGCCGCCGTGACACGGAAGCTCTCGGCTCTGGGCGAGGCCGAGAAACGGCTGAAGGCGACGCTGGCCCTGGCCGACAGCGCCGCCGAGGGCGATCTCGGCCGCCTGACCGAAATGTACCAACAGATGAAACCCAAGGAATCGGCGGCGCTGTTCGAACAGATGCAACCGGAATTCGCTGCAGGATTCCTGGCCCGGATGCGCCCCGAGGCGGCCGCCGGAATCCTGGCCGGAATGAACCCGCAGTCGGCCTATGCGGTCAGCGTCGTGCTGGCCGGGCGCAATGCCAATGCCCCGAAGGAATGACGCACCGGGCAGCGGGCTGCGCACCCGCGAAGGCAAGGCAGTTGAGATCGGAGATCGGGAATGATCGGAATAGTCGGTATAGTCATGATTTTCGTTATGGTCTTCGGCGGCTATCTGATGGCCGGCGGCAAGATGGCAATCATCCTGCATTCCCTGCCATTCGAACTGACGATGATCGGAGGTGCCGGGATCGGGGCGTTTCTGATCAGCAACGATCTCGCGTCGGTCAAGCACACCGCCAGGGATATCGGGAAAGTGTTCAAGGGACCGAAATGGAAACCCGGCGATTACCGTGACCTGCTGTGCCTGCTGTTCGCCCTGATCCGGATCGCCCGGCAGAATCCCGTCGAGATCGAGCAGCATATCGAGGATCCGCATAACTCGCCGCTGTTTGCCGTCTATCCTCGAATCGCGGCCGACCGTGAGGCGGTCGACCTGATCTGCGATACGCTGCGGTCGGCGGTGATGAACTACGACGATCCCCACCAGGTCGAGGAGGTCCTGGAAAAGCGCATGGACGCGAATCTGCACCACGCACTGCATTCCAGCCACGCGTTGCAAACCCTCGCGGACGGCTTGCCGGCGCTGGGAATCGTCGCGGCGGTTCTGGGCGTCATCAAGACCATGGGATCGATCGACCAACCGCCCGAGATTCTGGGAAAGCTGATCGGTGGCGCCCTGGTCGGCACCTTTCTCGGCGTTTTCCTCGCCTATGGTCTGGTCGGGCCCTTCGCCGCCAGGGTCCGCGCGGTGGTACAAGAAGACAGCCACTTCTATCAACTGATCCGCGAGGTGCTGGTTGCGAACCTGCACAACCACGCCGCGGCGGTCTGTATCGAGGTCGGGCGCCAGAACACGCCGTCACATATCCGGCCCGGTTTTGCCGATCTGGAAGATGCCCTGAAAGCCGTCAAGCAGGACGCGGCGTGATGCGGCCGGCCGGCATTCTGGCCCTGGGTCTTTGGCTCGCGGGCGTCATTGGCGCGGCCGCTGAAACATTGGTTCTGCGCTCGGGCGAACATGACGGGTTCTCGCGCCTGGTGCTGCCGATCGGCAACGGCGCGTCATGGTCGCTTAAACAATCCGGGCGCCGGGCGACTCTGATCCTGGACCGGCCGCAGATCGAATTCGACACAAGCGGAGTGTTCGATCGGATTCCGCGCAAACGCCTGATCGGTTTGGAACAGGACGGGCCGGGTGCGGCGCTTGTGCTGAATCTGGGCTGCGACTGCGAAGTATCCGCATTCAAACAGGGAACTCTCTATCTGGTGGTCGACGTTTCCGACGGCAAGGCCAGTGTGCCGGTGGCCGCGCCGCGATTTCGCATGTCGACGGGCTCACCCTACCGGTTCAGGTTCGACGCCGGTTCGCTCGCACCGCCAGACGTGGTGACGACCGGCCCGGCAACCCCGCCGGCCGCCAACGCACCGGACGCAGCGACAGACACGGCGCAGTTCCTGAACGCGTCCGAGAGACGATTGCTGGAACAGATCGGTCGCGCCACCGGGCAGGGGCTTCTCGATCTGCGCGGCGCGCCCGCGCCGGGCGATCTGCGACACGAGATGCCGCCCCGGCCGGACGAAAAGACAGCGCGTCGCGGCGGCTCGCGGGCGGAAATTCCGCCCGATCCCGGCGCTCGCAATCTTGTCGTCAAGACGGTTCTGGACCGGGAGGCAACCGTACCCGCGGCGGGCGCGGCGCACGCAGCCGCCGGGCTGGCATGCCTGCCGGATGCCCGGCTGAACCTGGCATCGTGGGCGGACGATGCACCGTTCTCTGTCCAGATCGCCAGACGTCGCGAGCAACTGTATTCAAAGGCAGACCGTATCGAACCGGGCAACGTTCTGACCTTGGCGCGGACCTATCTGTTCTTCGGGTTCGGAGCCGAGGCGCGTCAGACTCTCTTGCTTGCTCCTTCGGACGTGAGCAACCGGGCGCTGTTGCAGGCGTTGGCCCGCATCATGGACGGCGAATTCGACCGGGCCGCGCCGCTGTTTTCCGGGCAGCAGGCATGTGACGGCGATGCGGCGCTGTGGGCGGCCCTCGCCGCGCCGGTCGATGGGGCCCGGGTGAATACCGACGCCGTGCTGCGGGCGTTCGCGCGCCTTCCGGGACACCTGCGGGCGCATCTGGGCCCGGGCCTGGCCGACCGCTTCAACGTCGCCGGGAACTGGCAGGCCGCACAAACCATCCTGAGTTCGGCCAGCAGAACCGAGCATGGGCGAACGGCGCAAGCCGATCTGGTCGGGGCCGCCATCGCCAATGCCCAGGGCGATGCGCAAACCGCCGAACACACGCTGGCCCGCCTGTCAGGGGCGGGGTCAGGGCAGGCCCCCGAGGCGCTGGTCGAACTGATCCTCTCATACTGGAACTCCCGGGCCGAGATCGCCCCGGATCTGCCCGATCTCATCGCGGCGTATGCCCTGGAACACCGGACATCGACGCTGGGTCCGGCGTTGCGCCGCACGCATGCCGTCGCCCTCGCGCTGGCCGGCCGATTTGCCGCCGCTTTCGACGCCATGGCCGAGATTGGACGGCGCGACGGACCGGGCGGCGTGCGTGAGGCGGCAAAACCCGTGCTGGCCCTGCTGAGCGAACGCGC
Organism: Jhaorihella sp.; assembly: GCA_047975215.1. Lineage (GTDB taxonomy): Bacteria > Pseudomonadota > Alphaproteobacteria > Rhodobacterales > Rhodobacteraceae > JAGRMG01. Next base: position 150,975 of record JBKEDD010000005.1, on the reverse strand, counting down.
GGACGACGTGACGTTTCTGCGCCACGCAATGTCACAGGCGGTGCCCGCCGCGGACCTGGAAGGTGCGCTGGGGGACGCCATTTCCCGCAGGCTCCTCGATCTCGGGTTTCCCGGCACCGCGCTGGCATATCTCGGCGATCCGGCATCGGGCCCGGTAACACCGGACCGGCGGCGGATGCGGGCAGAGGCCGCCTTGCACCAGGGCCTGCCACACCGGGCGATGGTGGAACTTCTGGGCCTGGACGGGCCGGAGACCGACCAATTGCGCGCCTCGGCGCTGGCGCAGACCGGCGACTACCATCTTGCCGGCCAGATATCGCTGCAAGCCGAGGATCGCGACAACGCCGCCCGCCGATTCTGGATCGCCGGGGACCTGGCTTCCTCACCGCCAGGCGAGGACCTGCGCTATCAAAGGATCGTCGCGGCGACCCGGCGGCTTGTGCCCGACGATGAAACCACCATCGCCTCGGGCCCTCTGGCGCAGGCGCGCGATCTGATCGCGGCCAGTCAGGCGACGCGCGACGATATCGCGTCGCTGCTACAAACTGTCGGCCCGGGCACGGGCGGACAACGGGCGCGCTAGAGCCGGGTTCGTTCAAAGGATCAGCATTCGGAGCAAGGCAACGTCGTGTCGAACGGCCGCCAGCGCCGCCGCAAAACAAAACGGATCGGATAACCAATTGTCAATCCGGCCCGCCTAGCCTCGAAACCAATTCGGGCCGCATCGGACAGGGCAGAATGCCGTTCAACACGATCCTGGGAATTGCATTGCCGCGAGGTGTCCGGGCGGGAAGCGTGCCAACCCGCGCGCGGGCCGCGGCGCTCGCCGCGATCCTGCTCTGCCCGCAGACTACCGGCGGTATGGCCTGGGCCTCGCCGGAGGCGGCGGCGGCATCGCGACTGTGTGACATGGCCGCCAGCGGCGCGGCCCGCAAGCATGGTGTTCCCCTGGATGTCCTGCGCGCAATCTCGCGCACCGAAACCGGCAGATCGGGCGCTGGCGGCCTGCAACCCTGGCCCTGGACCGTGAACATGGAAGGTACCGGCCGATGGTTCGCGAGCCGGGATGAAGCCCGCGCCCATGTCTTTCGTCACTTCAAACGCGGCGCCCGCAGTTTCGACGTCGGATGCTTCCAGATAAACTACAAATGGCACGGCGCCGCGTTCCGCTCGATCGACGACATGTTCGACCCTGAGCGGAACGCCGACTACGCCGCCTCCTTCCTGAAACGACTGCACGCCGAACTGGGAACCTGGGCCAATGCGGCGGGGGCCTATCATTCCCGCACCCCGAAGCACGCGAACCGCTATTCCTCGCGGTTCGAACGAATTCGCGCCACCCTCCCCGAAACGGCCATCTCGGCATCGCCTGGCTGGCCCGCACCCCGCCCCGGGACAACCCGGACGCCGGGGAGAGCACTGGAACACGCTCCACTGATCGGGCACGGCACCACCGCGCTCGGCTCGCTGGTGCCGCTGGTGGCCGGTTCGACCCGACCGGCGTTCATCGGCCTTGATGCAAAGGACGCCCGCGATGCCCGAACTCAGCCTTAGGGGCCTGTTCTCTCCAACCGTCCTGCTGGCGCTGGCGCTCATGGCCATCATCGTGATGATGATCCTGCCGATGCCAGCCTGGATTCTCGATGTCGGGCTGGCTGCGTCCTTCGGGCTGGCCATTCTGATCTTCACGATCACCCTGTTCATCGAACGGCCGCTCGACTTTTCCTCATTCCCGACCGTCCTGCTGGCCTCGCTGATGTTGCGCCTTTCGCTCAACGTGTCTTCAACCAAACTGATCATCGGACAAGGCCATACCGGGCCCGGCGCCGCCGGCGAAGTCATCGCCGGATTCGCGCAGTTCATCATGGGCGGCAGCGTGTTTCTGGGCCTCGTGGTGTTCGGCGTACTGCTGATCGTCAATTTCATGGTCATCACCAAGGGTGCCGCCCGTATGGCCGAGGTCGGGGCGCGGTTCGCGCTTGACGGAATGCCCGGAAAGCAACTGGCGATTGACAGCGACATGTCGGCCGGCGCCATCGGCCATGAAGAAGCCAAGGCACGGCGCGAGCGCGAACAGCAGGAAACCACGTTTTTCGGTTCGCTGGACGGGGCGTCGAAATTCGTCAAGGGCGATGCGGTAGCCGGCCTGCTCATCACGCTTCTGAACCTGATCATGGGGCTGATCATGGGGGTGGTCGTTCACGGCATGCCGGTGGGCGCGGCCTTTGAAACCTATGCCATGCTGACGGTGGGCGACGGGTTGGTGACCCAGATTCCGGCGGTCATCATCTCGATCGCCTCGGCGCTGCTGCTGGCGCGCGGCGGCACCCGGGGTGCGACCGACATGGCGCTGTTCGGTCAACTGGGCCGGCATCCGGCGGCGCTTGCGACGGTGGCGGTGCTGATGTCGCTGTTCGCGCTGGTTCCCGGTCTGCCGTTCCTGCCCTTCATCCTGGGCGGATCGGCGCTGGGTCTCGTTGCCTTCAGGATGCATCGCCGCGCCACGACGCCCGATCCCGCCACCGGCGCCGAACCGGCGGTGCCCGCCATAAGGCCCTTGGGCGATGTGCTGGACCTTGACGATGTGCATGTGGAATTTTCACCCGATCTGGTAAGCATGGTTCTCGATCCGGGTACCGGGCTGGACGCGCGCATCGCCAACATGCGCACCCATGTCGCACGCGTCTTCGGCCTGATCCTGCCCGACATCAGGCTCACGGATCAGGCCGAGTTGCCGCCGGGCGTCTATCTGATCCGGGTTCAGGGCGTGGAACAGGCCCGCGGCAGCCTGAATCCCGACCTGGTTCTCGCCCTGATTCCCGAGGCGCCCCAGGCCCTGCCTTCGGGTCAGGACGTGACCGAACCCGTCTATGGCGCGCCGGCGCGATGGATCTCGCCCGGCGATCAGGAAGCCGCGGCGCTGAGCGGCGCCACCATCGTCACGCCTCCGGAAATCCTGGCAACGCATCTTCTGGAGACCATCAAGCAGAACTTCGCGCGTCTGCTGACGCTGAAATCGCTGCGCCGGCTTCTGAGCGAACTGACCCGGCTGAGCGATCCGGCCCGCGCCGAGGCCAACCGCAAGCTGCTGGACGAGCTGATTCCCGACAAGGTGCCTATCGACAGCCTGCACGCCGTGCTTCGCCTGCTGCTGGACGAGCGGGTTTCGATCCGCAACCTGCCATTGATCCTCGAAGCGGTGGCCGAAGCCCGCATCGCCACCACCCGGCCCGAGGGGATCTGCGAACATGTTCGCCAGCGGCTCGGGTTTCAGCTGGTTGCCGAATTGCGCCGCGACGACGGTTCGATCCCGCTGGTTCAACTGGACCCGGAATGGGAAGACACGTTCGAAACCTATCAGATCGAAGCGGGCGGCGGTCTCGACATCGCGTTGCCGCCCGAACTGTTCAACCGTCTTGCCGACAACGTGTCACGCCGTCTGTCGGAGATCGGCGAACAAGGTGTGTTTCCGGCCCTTGTGGCGCCCTCGCGCCGCCGCAGGTTCCTGCGCACCATCCTGCGGACCCGCGGCATCGCCAACCCTGTCCTCTCCTTCGAGGAGATCGGGCTCGATGCCCGGCCCGCCCTGGTCGGAATCGTTCCGGCATGATCGCGTTGCGCCCTGAACTGACCGCGATACTGGGCGTCGGGCTGTGGCACGCGCTGGTCGTGTTCCTGCGGGTGTCGGCACTGGTGTCGCTGTTGCCCGTCTTCGGAGAACAGGCCGTTCCGGTCCGGGTCCGGCTGGTGGTCGCGGTCATGCTGACGGCCGTGGCCGCGCCTGCAGTCGCGCCGGCGCCGCCGCCCGCCGGCCTGCCGGATCTGACCGGATACGTGCTGAGCGAGGCCGTGATCGGCCTTGCCCTGGGGGTCGGGCTTCGCCTCTTCGTGCTGGCGCTCCAGACCGCCGGGGCGATTGCCGCACAGTCGACCTCGCTTTCGCAACTCCTCGGTGGCGCGGCCGTCGAACCGATGCCGGCGATGGGCTATGTGCTGGTCGTCGCCGGGCTCGCCCTTGCGGCAATGGCGGGGCTGCATGTGCGGGCCGCGCAATTTCTGGTATTTTCCTATGATCTGCTCCCGGCGGGGACACTTCCGGACGGTCGCGATCTGGCGCTCTGGGGCGTGGAGCGCGTCGCCCATGCTTTCTCGCTGGCATTCTCGCTGGCCGCGCCCTTCGTGATCGCTTCGGTGATCTACAACCTCACGCTTGGCGTCATCAACCGGGCCATGCCGCAATTGATGGTCGCTTTCGTCGGCGCGCCGGTCATCACCCTGGGAGGCCTATTCCTGCTGTTTGCCGCGGCGCCACTGATGCTGTCGGTCTGGGCCGGCGGGCTGGCCGCGTTCATGGCCAATCCTGTCAGGCCGATACCATGAGCGGATCTGCCCCCGACGATCAGGACAAGACCCACGAGCCGACGCCGCAGAAACTTCTGCGGGCACGACAAAAAGGCGATATCGCGCGGTCGGCCGATCTGTCGGTTGCCGCCGGCTATGCCGGCCTGCTTGCCGCCGCGCTGGCCGTCGGCGCCGGGTCGCTGACGGCGCTGGGCACGGTGCTCGCCGGGGTGCTGGATCAGGCCGACCGCATGAACGACCTGATCCGGGGCGGATCGGCCGGCCCGGTGGTGCGGGCGATCCTGACGGGCACGGCGGGTGCGGTGGCGCCCTGGTTCGCGGTCCCTGCCTCTGCCGTGCTGCTGTCGATTCTCGCGCAACGCGGTTTCGTGGCGGCGCCCGACAAGTTGCGGCCGAAAGCGTCGCGCGTCTCGATTCCGGCCAATGCGCGCAACAAGTTCGGCCGCGCGGGGCTGTTCGAATTCGCCAAGAGCTTTGCCAAGCTGCTGCTCTACTCGATCTGCCTGGGCGCGTTCCTCAAGGCACGGCTGCCTGACCTGGTGGCGGCGGCGGCGGGTGAAGCGCAGCTCGCCGTTTCGCTGCTTACGCGGCTGAGCCTGGAATTTCTGTTTCTCGTGCTGCTGATCTCGGCCGGAATCGGCACCGTGGACGCCGTGTGGCAGCATGCCGAACACCGCCGCAAGAACCGGATGTCCCGCAAGGAGCTTCTGGACGAAACCAGGGACGCCGAGGGCGATCCGCACATGAAACAGGCCCGAAGGCAGCGAGGCCAGGAAATCGCGCTTTCGCGAATGTTGGCGGATCTGCCCGGCGCCGACGTGGTCATCGTCAACCCCACGCACTACGCCGTCGCCCTGAAATGGAGCCGCCTGCCGGGAAGCGCGCCGGTTTGCGTGGCCAAGGGTGTGGACGAGATAGCCGCGACGATCCGGCGCGTTGCCGAAGAGGCCGGCGTTCCTCTCCACCGCGACCCGCCGACCGCCCGCGCGCTGCATGCGACCGTCGATCTGGGCCAGGAGATCGCCGAGGAACATTTCCGCGCCGTGGCCGCGGCGATCCGCTTTGCCGAAGGGATGCGCACCCGGGCGAAGGGGATGATCCGTTGAGGCAAGACCGGTTGCGACAGCTTGAGCAAGTGGCGCGGGCGCAATATCTGCGCGAGATCGGCAAGATCCGCGAGATACTCGATCGCGAGACTGCTCTTCGCACGCAACTGAACCGGCTGAGCGAACAGGCGGCGCAGGCACGACACGTTCATGCCGCCGATCCGGCGATGCAAAGCCTTGGGGCCGACATGGCTTGGCAAGGCTGGCTTGGCCGCAGTCGCGCCCGGCTGAACACCGAACTGGCGCAGGTCATGGCGCAAAAGCTGGTGGCCCTGGATGGGGTGCGAACGACGTTCGGGCGCCAGCAGGCGGTGCAGACGCTGGCCGCGGCGCAAACGGCGCGGGAGTCGGCAAGATTGCGGCAGCTTCGCGACTATCGGCTTGTGGAATCCACATGCGCGGGAGGGTCATAGTCGGCGATCCGGGGTGCGCGCAATCCTTCGAAGTCAGACATTCCCCGCCCGCGGGAACCTGCAGATGGCAAGAGTTACGCCTTCTCCCGGCGGGTGAATGCGCCCGAACGCGCGGGCTAGTTGTCCTGCCGGGCGATATCGACAATCAGCACCTCGCGCACCGCCGCGCCCAATTGCCCCCGGGCGACCTCGCGCAGGGCGGTGCGCAACGGGCCCAGCCTGTCGGAACGGGTGAAAGCGCCATGGAAGCCGCCCATGTTGGCATGATCGAACAGCACCCGAAGGAATGCGTCACGCAGCTTGGGTTCTTGGGCATAGACCGCTTCACGCAGCCCTGCATCGGTTTCCAGGCTCAGCGACACGACCACCAGTGCCTCGATCCGGTCGCTGGCCACGACAGGCACGACGAACTGGTTGTTCAGCTTGACATATTCGGCCTCCCCCGTTTCCGGTTCCTGACCGCTCTGGATTTGTGGGCGCATCCGCGCCTCCGGCCCGATGCCAGGTTCGCCGGGCGCGGGGTCGTGGCCGGCCAGATAGGCGGACACGATCCCGACGGTGGCGCCGAAGGCGAGAAACAGCATGGGCAGCAGTTTCGACAGCATCGCAACCTCTCAGAACGGCAGGATCGCATCCAGGATCTGCTGGCCATAGCGGGGCTGCTGAAGGTCGGTGATCTGGCCGCTGCCGCCATAGGAGACCCGGGCCGAGGCGATCTTGTCATAGGTCACTTCGTTCTGGCGCGAGATATCCTCGGGCCGTACGAACCCGGACACCAGCAGTTCGCGCATCTCGAAATTCACCCGCAGCTCCTGCGAGCCCGAAATCGACAGCACCCCGTTGGGGAGCACGTCCACGATCGTTGCGGCCACCCGCAAGGTCAGCTTTTCCTTGCGCTTGACCGTGCCCTTGCCCTTGGCGCGGCTCGACGATCCGATCGACAGGGCGTTGTCCATATTGGCGCCATCGGGCAAACGCATGTCGGCGCGCTGGGGCAAGCCGAACAGGTGCGGGATGGAAAGATCTTCCGAACCGGAACGCGATCGGTCGGTATCGTTGGAGATTTCCGCCCTTTCGTCGATCTCGATCACCACGGTGAGGATATCGCCCTTCTTCACCGCGCGCCGGTCGCCCAGCAGAGAATGGCGTTCGCCGCTCCAGAGCGACGCCTGATCGACGCGTCGCTCCGGCCGGGTGTGAAGGGGCAGGCCGGGCCAGAGCATGGCCACATGTTCCGGCGTTTCGGTGTTCGGCGATAGGCTTGGCGCCTTGCCGAGGTGATCGGCCTTGCCGCAGGCCGTCAGCATGACCATGACGGCGGGCAAGACGATGCCGCGAAATGACGGGTGTTTCATTGCTGAACCTCGATCGAACCGTCGGCCATGATGCGGCCGGTGACTGTGGTGCGCGACGACAGGTTCATCGCACGGATGATTTCGCCTTCGGCACCGCGCCCCAGCGCCCGGCCTTCGGCCGCGATGTGCAGCCCCGCATTGCTGAAGATCAGCGTGACCAGGTCGTTGCGCCCGACGATTGCGGGCGGGCCGACATCGCCCGGCCGAACCGGGCGGCCGGGATAAAGCGCGATACGCGCCTCCTGGCCGATCAGCCGCGCCGGATCGGACAGGGCGCCGGGAACGTCAGCCGCCCTGGGGACGAGATCGGCGGCCGAAATCACCTCGCGGGCGCGGATCGTGCGGAGCGGAACGATGATGTCTGCCACCGCGGTGTGGGCAAAAAACGCAAGCAGAGCGGCAATCAGATATCGCATCAGCGCACCTGCGTCGTCGCGCCCATCATCTGATCGACGGCGGATATGACCTTGGCGTTCATCTCATAGCCGCGTTGCGCTTCGATCAGCTCGGTCACTTCGCGCACCGCATCGACCGAACTGTCCTCGATATAGCCCTGTCGCAGGGTTCCCAGGCCGTCCTGCCCGGGGGCCGATACCAGCGGCGGCCCCGAAGCCTCGGTTTCGGCGAACAGATTGCCACCCAGCGCCTCGAGCCCCTTGGCATTGGTAAAGCCGGCGAGCGTGAACTGGCCCAGCAGCTGACCTTCGGCATTGTCGATGAAATAGGCATGCACTTCGCCCGCGCCGTTGATCGAAATGCTGCGGGCATCAGGGGGAATCACGATCTCGGGCGATACCGCAAACCCGTCCGACGTAACGATCATGCCCTCCGGTGACCGTTTCAGGCTGCCGTCGCGGGTAAAGGCCGAACGCCCCGAGGGCAACGTAACCTCGAGATAGCCGGTTCCCTCGATTGCCAGGTCCAGGTCATTGCCAGTGGCCGAGAGCGCGCCCTGGTTCAGATCCACCGTGACCGCCGCCGGGCGCACGCCCAGGCCAAGCTGGATCCCGGTCGGCAGAACGGTCCCGTCCGCGGCATTCACCGTCCCGGCACGCGAGAGCTGCTGATAGTGAAGGTCGGAAAACTCGACCCTCCGTGCGTTGTATCCGGTGGTGTTCATGTTGGCGAGGTTGTTCGAAATGGTCTCGACCCGCATCTGCTGGGCACTCATTCCGGTAGCGGCGATCTTGAGGGCGCGCATGCGCGGTCTCCTTGTCTTGTCGGGTTGGCGCCTCGTCGGCTCAGCGCATCAGGGTCCGCACGGCGTCCCGGATGCGCTGATCCTCGGTTTCCAGAAAGCTCTGCCCCAGCTCGTAGGCGCGCTGGATCTCGACCATGCGCGCGACCTGGTCGATAGCGTTGACGTTCGACCCCTCCAGAAATCCCTGGACAATTCGCGCCTGCGGCGCCGGTTCGGTGCCGTCGGCGCGAAACATAACTCCGTCCTCGCGGACGAGGGCGGAGTGACCGGAGGGCAGAACCAGACCGATCTGGCCGATGGCACGGCCCGCTGTGCTGATCGTGCCATCGGCGGCAACGCTCAGGTCGGCAGCATCGGGAGGCACGAAGACCGCCGCGCCGCCGGTATCGAGAACCCGATGACCGTTCATCGTGACCAGTTCGCCCTCAGCGTTCGGCGAGAAACTCCCGGCGCGTGTCAGGCGTATGCCGGCAGCGGTTTCGACCACGAAGAACCCGTCGCCCTCGATCGCCAGATCGAACGCGCCGCCGGTCCGGCTCAACGCCCCTTGCTGCATCGAAGTGTTGCCGATCCGGGCCCCCGCCATCGAAAGCGACGGCTGCCCGGACGCGGTGCGGATGAACTCGGAAAACACCAGCCCTTCCTGGCGATAGCCGGTCGTCGCCGCATTGGCGATGTTGTTTGCTACCAGGCGCATTTCCCGCACCAACCCGGACTGGCGCGACAATGTTGCGTATCCGGTCGTTTCCATCATGTGCCTCCCGCGATCAGGGGAAGAAGCTGGCCCTGGAAAAAGGCCAGCAGGGTGTTTGTCATGAACTCCATCGCCACCCAGAACACGACGGCGATGGCCGCGAGCTTGGGCACGAAGGTCAGTGTCATTTCCTGAATCGAGGTGAGCGCCTGAAACAGGCCGATCGCCACGCCGGTCACAAGCGCGACGCTGAGAACCGGAAGCGACAGGATCACCGCCGTCCAGAGCCCTTGCCTCAACGTGTCGAAAAAGACGCCCTCGGCCAGCATGTCAGACCGGCATCCGCAGGATTTCCTGATAGGCTTCGACAACCTTGTTGCGCACCGTCACCGCGGTTTCGACTGCCAGTTCGGTCTGGGCCAGCGCCTGCACCAGGGCATGCGGATCGGCATCGCCGGTCATCGCGGCGATCGCGGCTGACTCGCCCTGTTGCAGGGTCTCGGCGAAATCCCTCGCAACCGCCCCGAAACCTGGGGATTCTCCGCCCGCCAGCGGATCGGGCCGGGTTGCCGGTCTGGCCGTCGCATAGTTCTGGGCGGCGGCATGAATGCGGGGCTCCATTCTGGATCTCCTTTATTTTCTGAGCAGGTCCATCAGTGCGGAGGACATTTCGCGGGCCTGGTCGAACATCTTGAGATTGGCCTCGTAGCTGCGCTGCGCCTCTCGCGCATCGGCGATCTCGATCATCAGATCAACATTGGAGCCCTGAAAGTAGCCGTCTTCATCGGCCAGCGGGTGTGAAGGGTCGAAAACACGCTCGGGTTCGGTATCGTCCAGCCGGACCCGGCCGGCGCGCACAAGGACGGGGCCGTCCCCCCGGGGGCTTGCCAAGTCGAAGGATACCGTCTTGCGGCGATAGCCCGGCGTGTCTGCGTTGGATATGTTCTCGGACACATGCCGCAACCGCGTCGCCTGGGCCCGCAGGGCGCTGGCGGAAACCGCGAGGGCGCTGGAAAATTCGCTCATCCCGCCCCCTAGATCCGGCCCAGGCCGGTGCGCAGGATGCTCAGGGCCGACCGGTAGATCGCAAGCGCGCGGTCATGCTGGCGCCTGGTATCGACCGCCCGCAGCATCTCCTGCTCAAGTGACACGGAATTGCCGTTCGGATCGACGACGTCGGCCCCTGCCGCCGCTTCGCCGGGCCAGCCCGTTGCGCCCTGCACGTTCAGATGCGTCGGGCGGCGGGCCGCCATCGCGCTGCCGGCGCCCTCTGCCACAAGGTCGGAGAACGGTGCGATATCGCGGGCACGATACCCGGGGGTGTCGGCATTGGCGACATTGCGGGCAATCACCGCCTGTCGCCTGCCGGCATGGACGGCCATGGAATGGGCCAGGCTAATGACATTCAGGTCCGTGAACATCGGGGCTTCTCCCTCGATCGGTTTCAATCAAGGCTTAACTCCGATTCGTTTAGAAACCGTTGTCAGGAAATTACCGGAGAGATCCGCCATGCCCGCCGACCCCAGCATCGCGATACGCGAGATCAAGGCCCTGACCCTGTCCTGCCCGGTGGGCCGCGTCGTTTCGGTCGGCGCCGGTACGGTCCGGGTTGCGGGGCTGACGCAAGCGGCCTCGGTCGGCGATCGTCTGACACTCGAGCGGCAGACCGGCGCACCTCTGGGCGGCGAGGTCCTGCGCGTCGATCCCGGGCACGTCACCATGCTGCCCGATGCCACGCCCGATGGCGTGGCGGCGGGCAACCCGGTGATGCTGCGGGGCACCCCCGAATTCGCACCAGCCGACACCTGGGTAGGCCGCGTGGTCGATCCTTTCGGGCAACCGCTTGACGGCAGGCCGATGCAGCGTGGGCCGTATCGCCGCGATCTTGCCGCGCCGCCGCCGCCGGCCGCTGAGCGCCGCGCCCTCGGTCAACGGCTTGCGACAGGTCTGTCGGTGTTGAACACCATGCTGCCCATCGTTCGCGGGCAGCGGGTCGGCCTCTTCGCCGGATCGGGCGTGGGAAAATCCCGCCTTCTGGCGCAACTCGCCCGCCACATGCAGGCCGATGTCGTGGTGATCGCCCTTATCGGCGAACGCGGCCGCGAGGTGAACGAGTTCGTCCAGAACGTGCTGGGCCGCGAGGGCATGCGCCGGGCGGTGGTCGTGGCCGCAACCTCGGACCAGTCGGCACTGACCCGGCGCCGCTGCGGCTGGGCGGCCATGGCGGTGGCCGAACATTTCCGCGATGCCGGGCGCAACGTCCTGCTGCTGGCCGATTCGGTGACCCGGTTTGCCGAGGCGCACCGCGAAATCGCGGTGACATCGGGCGAGGCACCGGCACTGCGCGGCTATCCGCCTTCGGTCACGCCATTGATCACCGCGCTTTGCGAACGCGCCGGGCCCGGCGCTGCGGGTCAGGGCGACATCACGGCGGTATTCAGCGTTCTGGTCGCCGGCTCGGACATGGACGAACCTGTCGCCGACATTCTGCGCGGCGTTCTTGACGGCCATGTCGTTCTTAGCCGCGATATCGCCGAGCGCGGGCGGTTTCCGGCGATCGACGTCGGCCGGTCCGTGTCGCGCAGCCTTCCCGATGCCGCGAGCGCCCCGGAAAACGCGATGATCTCGCAGGCGCGCCGCCTGCTTGGTGCCTACGAGCAATCCGAGGTGATGATCCGCGCCGGACTATATGCCGAGGGCGCCGATCCGGTTCTGGATCAGGCCGTCAGGTTGTGGCCCGATCTCGATGCCTTCTTTGCCCGGCCCGATGGCGAAGGCGTCACCAACAGCTTCGACCGGCTGGCACTGATTCTGCGACGGGCCAACGCCGCAACCGGCCGACATCCGGGACAGTAATCGAAACGCGGGACCGGCCGGAGGGTCGTTGCCCTCAGGCCCGGTTTCGTTTGACCGAACACGGCGCGGGCCTTCGCGCCGAGCCACGCCAAACAAGCCCGGCGGACGAACGGCAGCTTCAGCATGTCATCGTCCGCAGCAGCGTCAGTGCGATCGCATCTGACGAACCCGCGCCGCCCGCGGCATTGATCTGCGCACGCGCCATGTAGAGGTTGGTCAGCCGCTCCAGTTGCGCCGGGTCAGTGAACTGCGCGATTCCAGTGTGCCCGGTGGCCGCCCCGGTCCGGTCACGGAACACCTGCAACTGCTGGTCGATGTCTATCTGTCCAAACGTCCGGGGCAGGCCGAGTGCCGTTTCGAACATCGCCCGCAACGGCGGCAGACCCATCACCGAAAACCACTTCGCATCGTCGCTGCCGGCGCTGCCGGCAAGCGCCGGCAATTCGCGCTGCGCATAAAGGGCGATGCGCATGGTTTCGTCCTGCTCTCCGACCGCTGTCTCGAAATCCGTGACCCGGCTGAGATCCAGCACCGCCGCCATGCGTTTGGCATTGCCGGTATTCAGGGTCTCAGCCGGCCCGAACCCGAACGCCGCGCTCAACCGGCGATACCGCCGATCCGTCATCCGGTTGGCCAGCGCGTCCGGGCTCGACGTTCCTTCCTCCAGCACCTTCAGGATGAAGGCACGGTTGTTCAGGTCATCGTTCAGGCCGAATGCCCCCAGCGCGACGCCCAGCAACCGGCGGTCGGAAACGAGCTCCGCCGCGTTGCGCACCCCGGCAATACGCTCCAGAAAATGCGCCCCGTCGCGTTCCGCCCGGGCGGAACCGGAAAATGCAGCAAGCTGCTGGTGCCGGGTCCGTTGCAGGAACCGCCATCCGGCCAGACCGGCAGCCGGGACAACCGGACGAAAGCTCATGCGCGCCGCGCGGCGATAAGCCTGCTTTCGCGTGGCAACAGGCTGCGCAGGGCCTTCAGACAGCGGTAGTGATGATCCGTGATCAGCGCCTCGGTCGCTTCGGCCAGGGCAGACCGGCTGTCGGGATCTGTGAACACCTGGCTCAACTCCTCGATCCGGCGCAACAGAGGCAGTCTGGCCGAAGCCGGGTCGCTGTCTCCGGACAGGATCAGCTGGGTTGCAAAGCAGACCCGGCGGACCGGGGTATTGGCCTCGTCCGGATGGATCGCGTCGCGCAGCCGCAGGATGTTTGCATCCGGTGTCACAACGGAGAAACGGATGCGCCGTTCGCCGTTCTCGATCACCGCGCCGTTTATCAGCACACGCTCCTTCGGTGCCAGCTTGAGAACCAGCCCCCCCATGTCACGCCTCCCCGCCGCGAAGGCCACGCATCACTGCGGTGTTGATGTCCAGCAGGGAATCGACACTTCCATCGCCGGCTAGAACCTTGCGGCTTTGCTGCTGCGTGTACTCGGCCAGGTAGAAGATCCGCGCCCGCAGATCGGTCGGCAACGGGTTGGCCGGCTCTGCCGCTTCGGCGGCAAACAGGCACCAGAGCCGGCGATTGTCATGCAGCGCCGCCGCCAGCCCGGCAAAACCGGACAGCCCCGTTTCGGCGGCGCTGCGCAGCCGGTGCGTGACGCGGGCCAGGGCCTCGTATTCGATGCCTCTGGCTGTACGGGTCGGCGCCGATACGGCGGAATAGGCGCGCTGCGCCTGGGAATGGGCATTCACGTCGTGTCCTCACATCCTTGCATTTCCCGGGAATGGCGGCCGGGACGACGAGCGCCCCGGCCGAAACGATCAGCGGAACAGCGACAAGACGGTCTGTGGCGCCTGATTGGCGATCGACAGAGACTGAACGCCCAACTGCTGCTGAACCTGTAGCGCCTGAAGACGCGCCGAGGCCTCTTCCATGTTGGCATCCACCATCGCGCCGATCCCGGATTTCAGGGAATCCGTCAGGTTGCCGATGAAATCCGCCTGGATGGCAATGCGGCCCTCGATAGACCCGAGCGCCGAGGCCGCGCTGATCGAGGTGTCGATCAGTGTTTCGATCGCGGTCAGTGCCGCGGTTGCACCGCCACCGGTCGAAACGTCGATCCCGGCCAGCAGGCCCAACCCGCCCGAACCGGCATTCACGAACTGGGCGCCGGCCGCGATGTCGACGGTTCCGTTGTTGGTGAAATCGAGCCGTCCGGGACTGCCGCTGTCATAGTCCACCGTCAGCCCGCTGATACCCAGATTGTCGATGGCGTTCTTCAGACCCACGGCAACGAGGTCGGAGGTCGTGGTCGCCGCCACATCGTCCGCGGTCACTGTATAGGAGGCCTCCTGATCGCCGATCCGCACCGTTACCCGGTCACCCGCGGCAAAGGCGGCGCCGGCGGTGTCGTCAATGACGATGTCGCTGGTACCGCCGCCGGCATCGAGAGTGAAGGCAACGGTATCGCCGGCCGCCGACGTGCCCGTCGACGACCCGAAGACGTCGTTGGCCGTATATCCGCCGGTCGACAGATCCTGCGCGGCGACGGTAATCGAACTGGCCGTGACGTTGCCCGATGCGTCCCGATCCAGCGAGGCCAGGACCGAAGCCGAGGCAACCGAACCGTCAACCAGGTTCAGGCCGTTGAACTGGGCCGCTGCGATCACCGAATTGATCTGGTTCTTCAACGCGGTGACGTCGTCGTTGATCTTGGAGCGGTCGACGTTGTCTTCCTGGGCTCCGACGATCTTGCCTTTCATCTGTGTCAGGAGGTCGGTGATGGTTTCCGAGGCGTTGCGGGCAACCGCCACGGTCGATTCTCCCAGCGACAGGCTGTCGGAGATCGCCTTGAAACCCTTCACGTCGGATTCCATCACCTTGGAGATCGCCCATACCGCGGAGTTGTCCTTGGCCGAGGAAATCCGCTTGCCGGTCGAAATCTCGCTCTGGACCCCGGCAAGGCCCTTGTTGATCGACTTCAGGGTCTGCAGCGCCACCATTGCGCCGTTGTTCGTCAGTATGCTGGACATAGCATGGTTCCTGTACTCTGGGGGCGACTTCCGCCCCGGTTGCATCCCGCCCACTCAGGGCGGACAAAACGTCTTTCTGACCCTTGCGGCCCCGCCCGGGGTCGCGCCATCTGTATTCAAGATGCGCCGGCATCCTGGCGCGCCGGGTCCTAACCAAGTGCTAATGCGGCACGCCGGTTTAGTTCGCATTTTGCGCAAAACGCTGGGTTCAGGCGCGTTTCTCGACATGTTGCCGCGCCCGGGTATCAAAGACGGTTTTCCGGCCAGAGCGGTCGTAGGTTTCCAGCCCTCGCCGTACCTGCCGAAGGTCCGCCAGCCGCCCGGCGACCGCGCGGATACCCTCAAGCGCGCTGTTCAGCAGCGCATGGTTGCGGTGCACCTTGTCGCGCAGCCGGTTCAGCCCGGCCTGTGCCCGTGGGTCGGGAACGCCGATTTCCCCGATCAGCGCCTCTTTCTCCGCCATCAGATCGGCCAGTTCATCCAGTTCACCCGCGACGAGCGCCTGCCGCTCGCGATCCAGCAAATCATCCAGGGTCGCGATCAAATCTTGTGTTTGCCTCGTCATTCTCTCTCTCCAACAGGGCCTTGAAAATCATCTCGGCCAGGCCGATACCGCCGGCGCGGGCCATTTCATGCGCCTGCGCGCGCACCAGAAACGATCCGAACCGGTCCTCGCCAGCGCCGCCGCCGAATCGGCTGCTGGTCTTGCCAAGGCCGGCGGATGTCAGCATCTCCGCCAGAAACGCCGCTTCAAGCTCGACCGCGGCCTTGCGCAGGGCGGGCCTGTCCGGCGGCGCGGGCACCGCTTGCGTTGTTCGAGGGGGCGCGGCAGAACCGAGTGAATGCATCGAATTGGCTCCAGTTGGCCGTTTTTTTTCACGTTGCACCCCGAGCGGTTAAAAAAAATGTAACCGATCCTGCATGATGGTGACGGCGAAGCGAAAGAAGTTCGGTGCGCCATGCTGACCATCCCGTTCCAATCCGTAGTCGACGCGCCCGGCCGCGGCGCCGGTCAGTTGCAAAACGCCGACAGAACACAACCGCGCCCGTCCTTCGCGAACGTGTTTTCACAACCGTCCATGCCCGTACCCGCCACGGAGCGAGCCGGGCAGCACGATGCCGAATCCCCCGTTCCCGATGATGGCCCGGGCGAATGCAGCGATAACGACCCGGCCATCGACACGTCGCCCGATTGCGGCCCGCCAATGGCGGCCGAACAGCCAGTGCTTCCGACGCTATCGCCGTCACAAGGCAAGGCGGTGAGCGCCGCCGGGCCGCCGCCGGATCAGGCGGTCGAACCGGCAGCCCCGCATCAACGGTCGGAAACCGCTTCCGGTTCCCTGTCGGCCGGCGCGGCCCTAGCCAGGCTCGGCGGGAACGAACCGGCGACCCGGCAAAGCGCAACGGCGGGCGCCCAGGCCCTCGCCGGTCAATGCGCGCCGGCGCACGCCCCAGTGGCCGGCGCCCGGCCCGAAAGGCCGGTGCAAACGGCGCCTCGGCCGAACGACCCCAAGGTCGATGCGCCCCCCCCGATTACAGGCCGGCCGAACCTATCCGCCCGAGCCGATGCCGAAGGCAATGCGGGTCATGGCGGACCTGCGGATAGCCGGTCTCGGAATGCAACGCAGCTGCTTTCGGACAGGCTCGCAACGACCGTGCCGTGCGAAACCGATGCCATCCGGGCACCCGGCGGGCTCCAGCCGTCCGAGGCTGGCGCAGCCATGACGATGCCGCCGGGTCCGAACCCGCCACCGTCCGAACTTCCCGCCACCCTGCGCGCGGCCCTGACGCCGGGCGGAATGCGGGAAATGGCCGAAGCCCTGGTCCGTCAGGCCGACGGACGGGTCGAAATCGCGCTCGCTCCCGAAGAACTTGGCCGTGTGCGCATGGCGCTTGTCACATCCGAAGCGGGTGTGAGCGTTTCGATCGGCGCGGAACGCCCGGAAACGCTGGCTCTGATGCGGCGCCACATCGAACAACTGGCCAGCGACCTTCGGCAATTGGGCTATGCCGATGTCGGATTCTCCTTTTCGGGAGGCGATCAGCCGAAGACGGAACGGCAACTGCGCCACGATCAATCCGACGCTTCGCCCGAATCGATTCCCGAACTTTGGGGCCGGTTCCAACCCGAAATCGCCCTGCCGCTGGCCAATCCGGCCGGCAGCGGCCTCGACCTCAGATTGTGACCAGGATGACCCTTTCCACCGTTGCGGCCCCCAACCAGCAAGCCGATCCCGACAGGTCGGCCACGGCTGCCCCCCGGACCAGCGGCAGCGCGCTGACCGCGGATTTCAATACCTTCCTCCAGATGCTGACGGCCCAGGCCCGCTACCAGGATCCGCTGGAGCCGATCGATTCGACCGAGTATTCCGCGCAGTTGGCGCAGTTCTCGATGGTCGAACAGCAACTGCGGACCAACGACATGCTGGCCGCGCTTTCCGCCCGGATGGGCAGTACCGACATGGCGTCGCTGTCCGGCTGGATCGGAATGGAGGCGCGGGCCGCCATTCCGCTGGCCTTCGACGGCGCCCCGGTCACGGTTTCGGTGCGCACCGACGCGCTGGCCGACTCGGCCTTTCTTGTGGTTTTCGACGCCAGCGGCGCCGAAGTTCAGCGAAGAGCGATCCCGTTGAACGCCGACACCATCGAATGGGCCGGCGTGGCCGGCGACGGAACCCCGCTCGCCAGCGGGGTCTATACCTTCACCGTGCAAAGCTACGTCAACGGAGAAATCATCCGGTCCGACCCCGCCGAGGTTTATGGCCACATAGTCGAGGCACAGGTTCGCAACGGTGAAACGGTCGTGATCCTGCAGGGCGGTCAGGCGGTCGCGGCGGCAGAGATAACCGCCTTGCGCTCTCCCGGTCTTGCCGGGGAATGACAGCGGCCCCGGCGTCCATCCATCAGCCACGACGGGTCCGCCGCATCTGCCGCAGCATTGCAACGGAGTAGAGAACCAGCGCCGCCCAGATCATCGGAAACGCGATCATGCCGACACCGCCATAGGATTCATCGAATACGAATACCGCGATCAGGAAGATCATCGTCGGCGCGATATACTGCATGATGCCAATGGTCGAAAGGCGCAGCAGCTTGGCACCATTGGCAAAGATCAGAAGCGGCACCGCGGTAACCAGCCCGCAGCCTAGCAGCAGCCAGTTGTCGGTCGCCGATCCGGCCAGAAAGCTGGACTGTCCGGTCATGGCAAGCCAGACGATATATGCGATTGCCGGTGGGGTCAGCAACAGCACCTCAAGCAGGAAGCCCTGATTCGGCCCGATCGGCAGCGATTTCTTGAAATAGCCGTAAAACCCCCAGCTTACCGTCAGCGCCAGCGCCACGGCCGGCAGGCGCCCGGCCTCCCATGTCAGCAGGGCCACCGCCGCCGCCGCAAGCATCACGGCGGCAATCTGCAAACGATCAAGGCGTTCACCCAGGAACACCGCGCCCAGCACGACGCTGAACAGCGGATTGATATAGTAGCCCAGCGCGGCGTCCAACGCGCGATCATTGGCGATTGCCCAGACATAGACGCACCAGTTGACCGAGATCAGCGCCGCCGTCACCGCCGCCATGCCCAATGTCCTGGGCGAACCGAAGGCGGCCGGAATGTCGCCGACCCGCCGCAGGGCCAGCAGTACCAGACCGGCCACCGGCACCGACCAAACGATCCTGTGCGCGATCACCTCGACCGGCGGCACATGGGTCAGCGCCTTCAGGTAAAGCGGCAAGAAACCCCACATCAGATACGCGGTCAGTGCGAATCCAAAGCCGCGGGCCGTGTCGCGGTCGTCTCCTGCTATGGGTGCTTCCAGCGGTTGCGTCATATCAGCCCTCATACGGGTCGAGCGAATCGCGCAACCCGTCGCCAAGAAAGTTGAAGGCAAGAACGACGATGATGATCGGCAGCATTGGGATCGCCGTCCATGGGTAGATCTCGATCGAGGCGAGGTTCTGGGCATCGTTCAGCATCACCCCCCAGCTGACCGCCGGGGCGCGCAGGCCGAGGCCCAGAAACGACAGCGCGGTTTCACCCAGAATCATCGCCGGAATCGACAGAGTTGCGCTGGCGATCAGGTGCGACATGAAATTCGGGAGCAGGTGTTTGCGGATCACCCGCCCCGACGAGGCGCCCATCATCTCGGCGGCGCGCACATATTCCTCTTCGCGCAGCGACAGGAATTTCGCCCGCACCGATCGCGCCAGCCCCGGCCAGTCGAGAATGCCGAGAATGACCGAGATGATGAAGAACACCGCCACCGGCCCCCAGTTCGACGGCACCGCCGCCGACAGCGCCAGCCACAGCGGCAGTTCCGGCAGGGATCGCAGTATCTCGATAACCCGGTTGATGATCCAGTCGGTCACCCCGCCGAAGTAGCCCGCGATACTGCCCAGGAGGATGCCCAGGGCAAAGGACACGGCGATACCGATCAGCCCCACCGTCAGCGACAACTGCGCACCATAGAGGATACGGCTGAACACGTCGCGCCCCAGCCGGTCGGATCCCCAGAGAAACACCGTGGCGCCATCGGCGGCGCAGAAAAGGTGCAGATCGGTCGGAACCAGCCCGGCCAGATCGTAGCGGCCGGCCGAACAGAAGAACTTCAGCGGTATCGGCCGGCTGGTGTCGGGTACGAATTTCCATTGAAAGGTTTCAAGATCGGCCTCGGCCACGGTCTGATAAACGAACGGGCCGATCCATTCGCCTTCGTGAACCCAGTGGATATCTTGGGGCGGGTGGTACAGGTGTTCGGAATGCCTCTCGTTCGGGGTGTAGGGGGCGATGAAGCCGGCAAAGGGCAGCAGGAGATAGCAAATCAGCAGGAATATGCCCGAAACGAGGCCCAGCCTGTGTTTCCTGAACTTGCGCCAGACCAGCACCCATCCCGGCGCGTCGAGGTCGCGCCGCTCGAGCATCCGGACGCTGGCTGTCGGATCGTAGGGGGCATCGTCCACATAGCGGCCGTCGGGAAGCTGGCTCATGCCTCGCGCCCCTCATAGCGGATTCGCGGATCGAGCAGCACCAGCAGCACATCCGAAATCATCGTCCCCATCAGCGTCAGAAGCGCGACGAACATCAGCACGAAGGCCGACAGGAACTGATCCTGCGTCTTGAGCGCGGTCAGAAGCGTCGGGCCGATGGTCTGAAGGCCCAGCACCACCGACACCAGTACCGACCCCGACACCATGCTGGGCAGCAGGTTGCCGATATCGGCGACGAAGGGGTTGAACGCCACCCGCAGCGGGTATTTCGCCAGCATCCGCGACGGTTTCATGCCCTTGGCGATCGCGGTTTCGACATAGGGCTTGCCAAGCTCGTCAAGCATGTTGGCCCTGAGCCGCTGCATCATCGCCGACGCGCCCGAGGTGCCGATCACGAAGGTTGGCACGATCAGATGGATCAGGATCGACTGCACCTTGTCCCAGGTCATCGGCTGGCCTTCGTAGACCGGATCCATCAGTCCGCCGATGGGAATGTCGAAATACTTGTGACCGTAATAGAACATGATGAGCGCGAGCAGGAAGTTGGGCGTCGCCAGGCCCAGATATCCTACGAAGGCCGAGGTATAGTCGACCCAGGTCTTCGACCGCGCCGCCGCCAGGACACCCAGGGGCAGGGCCACGAGATAGACGAACAGGACGGCGGCCAGGTTGACCAGCACGGTCAGCCACAGGCTTTCGCCGACGATATCGGCGACAGGCCTGTCGAATTCAAAGGACCAGCCGAAATTGCCCTGAATCAGCCCCGAAAAGCCGTGCGGCCCGGGACTGAACCCCATCCAGATCAGATATTGCTGCCACAGCGGCCGGTCGAGCGCGTATTCGTGGCGCAGGAACTCGGCCTTGGCGACACCGGCGGATTGTCCCGATGCCCTCAGTTCCGCAATCTGGTTGGACAGATAGTCGCCCGGAGGCAGATTGATGATGACGAACACCAGCACCGACACCACCAACAGCGTAAGCAGCATGGTCCCGAAGCGGTAGAGCGCATAGCGCAGGATATCCATCGGCCGTTCCCGCCCTAGTCGAAATAGAATTCGTCCATGCGGTGAATGCCGAAATGCGCGCCCGGATCCCAGGCCCACATGCCCTTTTCCGGTACGTTGCGCAGTTTCCTGTTGACGACGATCGGCTGTGGCGCCTCGGCCAGGATGCCTATGGCGTAGATCTGATCGGCATGGATTTGCAGCATCTCGCGCCAGGCCGCTTCGCGCGCCTCATCGGTTTCAGCGCGTTCCCACGCGTGCAAAAGCTCCATCAGGCGCTGCGCCTCGGGCAGGTCGGGCGGCTCGCCCGCGTCGCCGCCGGTCTGGTAGTACTGGCCCCATTTCGGCCAGGCCAGGAATACCTGATCGGTCGGCGCCAGATAGGCCGGCGAGGTATAGGGCTGGGGCAGCCCGTTGTCCCAGCCGTACCAGACCGATGCCATGGTCTGACCGGCATAGACGCGGTTGCGCAGGATGTCGCGATCCAGCGGCCGCATCACCAGCCGCACCCCGATATCGCGCCAGTTGTCGGTGACGATCTGAAGCGCGTTCTCGACTTCCTGCCGCTCGCCGGCGGTTTCGATGACGATCTCCATCTTGCGGCCGTCGGGAAGCGTGCGAAAGCCGTCGGACGTGCGTCCGGTCAGCCCGGCGGCGTCCAGCATCCGGTTGGCTTCTTCCACGGTGTAGGTGGCCCAGGCATCGCGATGCTCCTGTGAAAAGAACGGGCTTTGGGGCAGCACGGCCATCGCGCCCGGCTTGGCCAGGTCGAAATACAGCGCGCGGTTGATAGCGCCGCGGTCGATCGCCACGGAAAGGGCGCGGCGCACCCGCACGTCGCGCAGCACCGCGCGCCAGCCGTCATCCTCGTAGTTCAGGTTCGGATAGATCGCGATTTGCGAGGCGACGCCGGTACTCCACAACAGGGTACGATAATTGCCGCCCTCGGCCTCGCCCTTGCGCAGGATAGCGACATCGCGGAAATCAAGGCCACGGCCCTGAAGATCGGTTTCCCCGGCATTGGACTTGGCCGCGACCAGGCCGGGCGCCACGATCTCCATCTCGACCACGTCGATATAGGGCAGTTGTACGCCCTCTGTCGTGATCCGGTGGAAATACGGGTTTCGCACGAACAGGTGGCGGATCTTCTTGCCCGAGGTCGAATTCATCCACGGTTGCAGGGTCGGCAATTCGTGGTTGTCGTACTTGTACATGTTGTCGAGCTTGTTGTGCAGCGCCGCCCAGCTGGTGACGCGGGCATCGTCCACGGCGGCCGCCAGTTCCGCCGGATCGGCGTATTTTTCGTGGTATTGCTTGAGAAAGCGCGCCGGCCGGTAGATGAAGGGCGGCCGCGCCTGAGCCAGCGATTGCAGGAAGTTCGGATTCGGAAATTCCCAGGCCAGCACCACGGTTTGATCGTCGGGGAAGGTGACGACCGGCGGCTTGCCCTCGACGATCAGGAAATCGGGCGGGCCTGACGGGCTTAGCTTGGCATTGTTGGCCACATCCTCCCACCAATAGCGGAAATCCTCGGACGTAAAGGGCGAGCCGTCCGACCAGCGGTGCCCGGCCCTCAGATACAACGTGAAGACCCTGTTTTCCCGGTTGTCGACGGCGCGCAGGATGTCAGGCACGATTTTGTAATCGGCATCATAACCGACCAGACGGGCATAGCCGTACACGACCATCTGGCGTATGTCCTTGGAGCGCGTGATCATCGTGCGCAGCGTTCCGCCCTGTTTGCCGGGTGTGCGACCCTTGGCCCTGAGATCGACGATCAGCGGTTCGGACGGCACCCTCTCGGCCACGGGCGGCAGATCACCGCTGTTCACCTCGGCCAGCCAGAACGGATCTTCCTGCAACTCGGGAGCCGCCCGGGCCGGAACCGGCCCCAGGCCGACAAGCGCCATCAGCACCGCCACAAAGGCCAGGGACGCAAGGAAACTGGGTCGTTCAAACATGGCAACGCACCTTGTGGCCGGGTTCCACCTCTGCAAGCGAAGGTAGCACGGTGTCACTAAAACGAAAGGCTTCGTCCCAGGTGTCGGGCGACCCGGCGCCCTGGGCAACCAGCCTGAGGTTGATCGGCCTGTCTATGTCCGGTGTCGGCTGGGCCGCGATCAGGGCCTTGGTATAGGGGTGTTTGGGGTTATAGAACAATGTGTCCGGCGTGGCCTGTTCCACCACCAGCCCCTGGCGCATCACTGCCACTTCGTCGGCGATGCGCGCCACCACCGCAAGGTCGTGGCTTATGAACAGATAGGAAAGGTTCATCCGGTCGCGGATATCCTCCAGCAGCGACAGGATCTGTTCCTGCACACTCACATCCAGCGCGCTTGTCGGTTCGTCGCACACGATCAGCGAGGGTTCCAGCATCATGGCCCGCGCGATCGACAGGCGCTGGCGCTGGCCGCCGGAAAAGGCATGCGGATAGCGCAGCAGCATGTCGGCGTTCAGCCCGACCTGATTCAGTACCGCCGCGGCACGGTCCCTGCGTTCGGCACGGTTGCCTATGCCGTGGATCTCCAGCGGCTCGGTCATCGCATCCAGCACCCGCATACGCGGGCTGAGCGACGAGTACGGATCCTGAAATACCATCTGCGCCTCGCGCTGAAAGGCGGTGCGCGCGGCGCGCGAAAGGCGATGCACGGCCACCGGCTCGCTGCCGGGGTGCGGGCGAAACAGAACCTCCCCGCCCGGGTCCGGCGGTTCGGCGCCCAGCGCGATACGCGCCGCGGTGGTCTTGCCTGAACCGCTTTCGCCGACGATGGCCAGCGTCTTGCCGCGCGGCAGCGCCAGATCGACGCCACGGCAGGCATGAATCAGGACATCGGGTTTCCAGGGCGAACCCGAGCGCAGCTTGTAGGTCTTGGCGACGTTCTTCAGTTGCAGGATCAGATCATCCTGAGGCAGAGGCGGCGCCGGTTCAGGGGCGGCCGGAATCGACGGCGCGGCATCGAACAGCTGTTGCGTATAGGGATGCGCCGGCGCCCGCAGCACTGCCGCGGCCGGGCCGGACTCCATCACCCTGCCCCGGTGCATCACCACCACCTGTTCGGCCATGTTGGCAACCACGCCCAGGTCGTGGGTAACGAGAATCATCGCCATGCCGGTGTCACGCTGCAAATCCTTGATCAGCCCCAGCACCTGCGCCTGCGTCGTCACGTCCAGCGCCGTACTCGGCTCGTCCGCGATCAGCAGTTCCGGCCTGGCCACCATTGCCATCGCGATCATCGCGCGCTGTCGCATGCCTCCAGAAAGCTCGAACGGATAGGACCGATAGGTTCGCTCGGGGTCGGGGAAGCCGACACGCTCGAACGTGTCCAGCACCTCGCGCCTGGCCCGTTTCTCGGTGGCGCCGCGATGCAGCCACAGCACTTCGGACACCTGGTTGCCGATCCGGTGCAACGGCGACAGCGAACGCATCGGTTCCTGAAAGATCATCGACACCAGGTTGCCGCGTACCTTGCGCATCCGTCGCTCGCCAAGTTCGCTCAGAACCTTCGTGCCCTTGCTGCTGTTCAGCGTGATGCGGCCCGACAGGAACCGCGCGGCGCGCGGCAGGATGCGCAGCACGGCACGGCAGGTGACGGTCTTGCCCGATCCGCTTTCGCCGACAAGGGCCAGGGTTTCGCCCGCACTCACCGCGAATCCGACATCCTGCACGACAGCATCACCGTCACCAAACGCGATGCTCAGGTCTTCCACTGTCAGCAGGGGGGACATTCAGACGCCACCATCCGTGCATTCGTTGCGCGCCATGTAACCTGAAAGCCCCCTCGTTGTGCCGGCCCGTGCCCGGCCCACCTTCGCTTGGCCCGGCCCTTGCCGTCAAACCCCTATTTGCGCGCAGATCCGGCCAACCCGTGCTGTACGGCCAGCCCCGGGCGGCGATCCAGCCTACACATTCCACCCGGCCTCTGGCAAAGATGGCGCATCCCGGCGCATGCCGCCCGACAGGAGTTTTCGACTTGAGCCGACTCGACGTGTTCATCGACCGCATGGTGTCGCAGCGCGCCTGCCTGGATTTCGCGATTGCCCAAACCGCGCCCCTGCCCGGCCCCGTGTTCGAACTGGGCCTCGGCAACGGCCGCACGTTTCACCACCTGCGCGAACGCGTCACGGGACGCAAGATCTTCGTCTTTGAGCGCGCCATCGCGTCGCACCCGGATTCGACCCCGGACGAGGCGCATACCCTGCTGGGGGAAGTGACCGAAACCCTGCCCCTTGCGCTGGCGCGGTTCGGCCCCACCGCCAGCCTGATCCATGCCGATCTGGGTGGGCACAATCTGAAAAAGAACGACGCGTTCGCGCGCACGGTATCGCCACTGATCGAACCGCTGCTGGCGCTCGGCGGGCTTATGGTGTCATCCGACCGGATGTATTTCGAGGCGCTGGAAGAACTGCCGCTGCCGCGGGGCGCCGTGCCGGGGCGGTGCTTCGTCTACCGTCGGTAAAGCGGCTGTGCAGGGTCGCAAAGCCGATATTCGATCCGGAAACGACCCGGCAATGCCAGGACACGGCGGGCGGATCGTCGCGCGCTGGCGCAAGCCGGAACTCGCCGCGAACGTGTGGCTACCTTGCAACTTTCTTGTTGCATGAATCCGGGTTCTCTCTCAGGGTTTCGCACACTTCAATTCGAATTCTAGGTTCTGTGGTTATGCACGCTCACAAGTTTGCGGGCGCATCCGCCCTTTCCTGTGTTCTATGCGCGGCGGCTTTCGCGGACGTCTCGCCAGAATCGCTCGCCTCGGTCACGACGCCCGATACCGTCGAAACAAGCATCGGTACGCTCAACTTCAGGGACGGAGCACCGAACCCGGACACTGTGACTGCCGTCTACGACCATCTCGACTTCTCCTACGCCTTCCGTGCCTTCACCGACACCTTCCAGGGGGTGAGCATGCAGGCGCTGCTCGAAGGATTCGAGGCCGCGGGCATCAAGGACAACGAGGTCCTGATATTCTCTGAACTGATGGATTCGGCATCGCTGTTTCTGACCGCCAATGCCGATACCGTCTATTACCTGGGCTTCGTCGATCTCTCGAACCGGCCGATGGTGGTAGAAACCCCGCCCGACGCGCTTGGCACCTTCGACGACATGTGGTTTCGCTGGGTCATCGACTTCGGCCGGCCGGGGCCCGACCGCGGCGAGGGCGGCAAGTACCTTCTCGTCGGTCCGGGCTATGACGGGTACCTGCCCGAGAACGGCTACTACGTCGCGCATTCCGGCACGAACCGCGTTATCATGCTCGGCCGCTCGTTCCTGACCAAGGACGATCCGGCGCCAACGGTTGCGGTCGTCAAGGACCACCTCAAGATCTACCCCTACTCGCCGGGTGGCGCCGGGCTGTCCATCGCTCGTTTTCTGGAAGGAGGGGTCGAACTAGGAAGGAACGCAGAGGCCAAGGCGCCCGTCTTTCACGAGGGAACCGGGCTCGCGATCAACACGATCCCGCCCAGCGACTACAGCTACTACGAGATGCTTGACCGTCTGGTGCAAAGCGAGCCGTCGACCGTGCTCGACCCCGAACTGATGGGGCCGATTGCCGCCATTGGCATCAAGAAAGGCGAGGCTTTCAGCCCCGACGCCAGGATGAAAGGTATCCTGGAAAATGCCGTCAAGGTCGCCAACGCCACCGGCCGCACCCTCGGTTTTGCGCCGCGAAATCCGGATTGGTACTGGTACGAGGGTTCGCAATGGTGGAACCCGCTCTTCCAGGGCGGTTACAACTTTGAAACCCCGCTGCCGGAAATCACACGGGACGGTGCCAAGCCCTATCCGCCGACAGGCTACAAGTTGAACGATGCCCGCACTTCGTTCTTCTACAACGCCACCGGAATCACCCCCGCCATGGCGATGCGGCTGACCGGCGTTGGGTCACAGTACCTGTTCAACATCAAGGATGGTAACGGCGACTACTACGATGGCGCGAAGTCCTACAAGGTGACGCTGCCCAAGGGTATCCCGGCCGGGGCCTTCTGGTCCGTCACGCTCTACGACAACCAGACCCGTTCAATGTTGAAGACCCCGCAGAGATACCCGCGCGCCGGCAGCCAGAACTACCCTTCGCCCAAGGCCGAAGTTTCCGAGGACGGTTCGACCACGATCTGGTTCGCGCCCCGGCAGCCCGAGGGCGTTGCGCGCGGCAACTGGATCCAGACCGATCCCGCGAAGGGCTGGGTCGTGCTTCTGCGGCTATACAGCCCGATGCCGTCCTTCTTCGACAAGTCCTGGCGGCCAAGTGAGATCGATATCGTCAAGTAACCCGATCACGACCATGTGGTGAAGGCCTGTTGCGGCCTTCGCCACGCATCCCGTCCCCGGCATGACCTGCGATCAAACAGCCTGTGCATTGTCCCGGCCGGACAGTGCGCCTATCGTTGATGTGACGTTTCGCCAACCAGGGACCGCCAGTGATTTTCTATGATTGTTCCACCGCCCCCAGCCCGCGCCGCGCGCGGCTGTTCATCGCCGAGAAGGGGCTGACCATCGAGACCCGCGAGGTCTCGATCGCCGCGGGCGAGCAACTGACGCCCGAATTCCTTCTGGTCAATCCGCGCGCCACCGTGCCGGTCCTGGTGACAGACGCCGGTACCGTCCTGACCGAGAACATCGCCATCGCCGCCTATCTGGAAGAGATGTTTCCCGACCCACCCCTGATGGGCACGACGCCCGAGATCCGCGCACTGGTTCTGATGTGGAACGCCGTCGTCGAACAGCAGGGCGGCCTTCCCATCGCCGAGGCGCTGCGCAATGCAAACCCGCGTATGAAAGGCCGCGCCATCACCGGGCCGGTTGACTTCGACCAGATTCCCGAACTGGCCGAGCGCGCGCAGATCCGCATCGGGCTGTTCTTCGACCTGATGGAAGACCGCCTGCGCCAAAGCCGGTATCTGGCTTGCGACAGCTTCACCCTGCCTGACATCACCGCTTTCGTGATGATCGAATTCGCCCGCGTGGTGCGCCGGCACATCCCCGAGCAGAACGCCGCCACCCTTGCCTGGTACGAAGCCGTCAAAGCGCGGCCGGCCATGGCGCGGTAGCGCGGCGGGGCGGACATGCCCGGCCCGGGGGTTTCACGCGACCGCAAATGGCGCTAGAGCGGCGCCTGAACCAACAACGCGGCATCGCCGCCGCCTGCCGGAAGACCGCCCCATGTTCATTGCCACCCTGTTGACCGACCCGGCCGAACCGTCGCTGGAGCCGGGGCTGATCGAAAATCTGCGCAGCGCCTGGGGCGGCGGCCCGGCCACGGTGCTGGCGCAGGGGATCGCCGTGGAACTGCCGCTGCCTTCGCGTCCCGACAATCTGTGGGAGGTCTGGGAGGATTTGCAGGGGCTGGGTGTCGATCTGGTGGTGCAGCCGGGAACCGGACGGCGCAAGAGGATGCTCCTGGCCGACATGGACAGCACCATGATCGAACAGGAATGTATCGACGAACTGGCCGAGGTCGCAGGGGTCGGCGACCGGGTGCGCGAGATCACCGCGCGGGCGATGAACGGCGAACTGGATTTCGAGGCCGCGCTGATCGAACGGGTCGGTCTGCTGAAGGGGCTCGAAGCGAGTGTGACCGACCGGGTTCTGCGCGAACGAATCACGCTGATGCCGGGTGGCCGCGAACTGGTGGCGACGATGCGGGCGAATGGCGCGCACACCGCGCTCGTCTCGGGCGGGTTCACCGCCTTCACCGCGCGGGTGGCCGGCCTGCTGGGCTTTGACGAAAACCAGGCCAATGTGCTGCTTGTCGAAGGCGGCGTTCTGTCCGGCGACGTGCGGCGCCCAATCCTGGGCCGGGCAGCCAAGGTCGAGGCACTGGAACAGATCACCGCCCGGCTGGGCATTGCCGAGGCGGAGGTGATCGCCGTGGGCGACGGCGCCAACGATCTGGGCATGCTGCACCGGGCCGGAACCGGCGTCGCGCTGCATGCCAAACCGGCCGTAGCAGCAGAATGCGAAGTGCGGATCAATCACGGCGACCTGACCGCGCTGTTGTATCTTCAGGGCTATGCGGCCGGGGAATTCGTCGCGACCTGACACCGCACGCCGGTTGCGGGAACGGAACCGGCGCAGGAAACGATTGACAACATACCCGGCAGTATGTTCGCCTGTGCGGCAGAATAGCGCACGCACAGGAGCCGGACGCGACGTGATAGCCAACCAGGATACCGAGCCGCTGACCGACAGGCTTGAAGAACTTCTGGCCGCCGCGGCGTTGTGTTTCCAGGCGCGCGGCTATGCCGCCACCTCAATCGACTCGGTGGCCCGCCGCATGGGCGCGACGAAGGGCCGGGTCTATCACTATTTCCCGTCCAAGATGGATCTGTTCAACGCCGTGCGCGAACGCGGAATGCAGATCGTCTTTGAAGCGACGGAACCGGGCTACCGTGCCGAACTGGAAGCCCCCGAACGGCTTGCGTTGATGGCGCTTGGCCATGTCGGGGCGATGTTTGCGCATCATGCCTTCATGCAGGTACATCGCGAAAGCTTGCAGATGCACCGCTTTGGCAACACCACGCCCGAACAGCACGAGGCAATGGCGCGGCACATTGAGGAGCGCGACGCCTACGAGCGGCGGTTCCGCGAGGTCGTGCGCGAGGGCGCGGAGAACGGCACGCTGCGGGTGGGCGAACCGTTCGCGATAACGATACAATGCTTCATGAGCGCATTGCACAGCCCGGTGACATGGTATTCCGAGCGTGCCGAGGACACGCCCGAAAAACTCGAACGCCTGGCGCGTGAAGTGGTCCGCTTTGCCATGCTCGGCCTCGGGGTGGACCTGGCGGCGCAAAGCTGGCCCGAACTTCCTGCCCCGGCAGATGGAGGTACGCCATGACGGACATACCCGAAACGATGACAGCGGTGGTACAGACCGGAGACGGTTATTCCGGCACTGCCACCGGCCCGACGATCGCGGATGCCGCGCTGCATCTGGAACGTGCGCGGCTCGCGGTGCCCCGGCCGGGTCCGGGGCAGGTGTTGATCCGGATGCGCATGGCTTCGGTCAACCCGTCCGATCTGCACTTCATCAAGGGCGAATACGGCCAGCCGCGCGTCAAGGGCGCGCCGGCGGGATTCGAAGGGTGCGGCGACGTGGTGGCGGCCGGCGCGGGTGCCGAGGGCCTTCATGGCCGGCGCGTGGCCTTCGTGGTGACGGTCCCGACTTCGGGCACCTGGGCGGAATATGCCATTACCTCGGCGCAAACCTGCGTGCCGCTGCGACCCGAGATCTCGGACGAGGACGGCGCGGCGCAGATCGTCAACCCGATGACCGCAATGGCGATGGTCGATATCGCGCGGGCCGATGGCGATGCCTTCGTCATTTCTGCGGCAACCAGCCAGCTGGGCAAGCTCATGTGCGCGCTGGGCCGCGACCTGGGGCTGAAACCCATCGCACTGGTGCGCCGGAACGATGCCGTCGAGATCGTGAGCCGGGCCGGCGCGGCAGAGGTTCTCGTGACGACCGCCCCGGATGTCGTGGAAAAGTTCGCCAGCCTTAGCCTGCGGCTGAAACCGCGCGTGTTTCTCGATGCGGTGTCCGACCAGCTTTCCGAGCGGATCTTTGCCGCGATGCCCACGGGCGCGCGCTGGATCAGCTATGGCAAGCTGTCGGCAGAACCTCCGAAACTGACGCAGATGGGGCAGTTGATCTTCATGGGCAAACGGATCGAAGGGTTCTGGCTGACCCGGTGGATGCAGACCACGCCCCCCGAGGATCAGGCCCGCATCGCGGCCGAGGTTCAGTCTCGCTTTGCCGACGGACGCTGGACAACCGATGTCTCGGCGCGGCTGCGGCTGGATGACGTTGTGTCAGCTTTGGCCGGGGCGCTGGAAAAGACCGATGGAAAGGTCATGATAACACCATAAGATCCAACAGGACGCCCGGAAAGAAAAGAACCGCCGGGCGCATCAGAACACGACCGGGTAACCGGCGCAGGGAGGACGGATTTGGATAACTTGCAGCTCCTCGTCAGCGGGCTCGCCAACGGCTGTGTCTACGGCCTGGTCGCGCTGGGTTTCGTGCTGATCTACAAAGCCACCGAGGCCGTGAATTTCGCCCAGGGCGACTTCATGATGCTGGGCGCATTCGTCACCATCGGGCTGACCAACACCGAATACATGGGCCTGCCGTTCTGGCTGTCGCTGCCGATCTCGCTGAGCATCATGGCGGCGCTGGGCTATGCGCTGGACCGGTTCGTGATCCGGCTGATGTTCGGGCAAAGCCAGACCGCGGTGGTGATCCTGACCATCGCGCTGGGCTTTGTCATCCGCTTCGTTGCCGGGCTGATCTGGGGCCACAATCCGCAGACGCTGCAAAATCCGCTTGCCGGCAGGGAGGTCGCGTTCGGCGGGCTGGTCCTGGGGCTTGAGGACGTGGCGGTCATCGTTGTGACGGTGCTGCTGACCTGGGGGCTATACGAATTCTTCAACCGTACCAAACTGGGGCTGGCGATGCAGGGGGCATCGCAGAACCAGTTGGCGGCCTATTACATGGGCGTTCCCGTCAAACGGGTGCAGGGGCTGATCTGGGCGCTGGCCGGGGCGGTAGCCTGTGTCGCCGGCATCCTGTTCGCCGCCAAGGGTTCGGTCGATCCCAACAGCGGCCTCCTGGGGATCAAGGCGTTCGCGGCCGCCGTGATCGGCGGGTTCGGCAGCCTTCCGGGCGCTTTGGCCGGCGGTCTGATCGTTGGCGTGATCGAACCCTTCGCCAGCCGCTACATCGCCGCCGGATACAGCCAGATCGCACCCTACGCGCTGCTGCTGGCTGTGCTCGTCTTCCGTCCGCACGGGCTGTTCAGCCAAGTGCGCGTCAAGAAGGTCTGACACCATGCGGATCGTATTCAAGACCGACTACATGCAGGATATCCGGCCCTGGAAGGATGGCTATCAACTGACGCTCTACCTGGTGCTGCTGGCGGTCGCGGTCGCCGCGCCCTGGCTGTTGGACGTGTTCTTTCTGGGCGAGTTGACCAATGTGCTGATCTGGGCCATCGCCGGGCTTGGGCTGATGGTGCTGACCGGTCACACCGGACAGGCATCGCTGGGCCATGCGGCGTTTCTGGCGGCGGGCTGCTATGCCTGCATCATCATGATGGAAGCCGGCCTGCCCTTCATGCTGGCATTTCCGCTGGCCGGCATCCTGACCGGGTTTGCCGGTGCGGTCATCGCCATTCCGGCACTTCGTCTGCATGGCATCTATCTGGCGATCTTCACGCTTGCCCTGTCGATCCTCGTCGATGACATCATCGTGCTGACAGACGCCTGGACCGGCGGCGTGGGCGGCAAGTTCGCGCCCCCCGTCAACGTGTTCGGAGTCGAGATCGAACGGTGGGGGACACCGGGCGCCTTCTACTGGCTGGTGCTGACGGTGGCAGTATTGGTGACGCTGGGTTATATCAACCTGCTGCGGGCGCCGTTGGGGCGGGCGTTCATAGCGGTGCGCGACAGCGAGGTTTCGGCCCAGGCGATGGGGGTGAACGTCGCCCGCACCAAGACGATCTCGTTCGGGCTGTCCTGTGCCGTGACCGGCTGGGCCGGTGCGCTGATGGGCCTTTATGCCGGTGCGTTCAACAACGAGACCTTCAGTGTCGTGATCTCGATCCAGCTCTTGATGATGATCGTGATCGGCGGTCTCGGGTCGATCCACGGTGCGTTCTTCGGCGCCATCGTGATCGGCTTCCTGCCTCAGTTCCTGTCGATCGCCAAGGAATATGTCGGCTGGATACTGGGCGGTACGTCGGTCGCCATACCGGGGCTGGAGTTCGGCATCTTCGGCATGATCCTGATCGCCTTCATCCTGTTCGAGCCGATGGGCATCTATGGCCGCTGGCTCAAGATCCGCACCTGGTTCGAACTGTTCCCGTTCTACCGCAAGGACATGTTCAAGCGGCAGAAATCCTACCTCAAGACGGAGCGTTTGAGATGAGCCTGCTCGAGCTTGAGTCCGTGACGCTGAGGTTCGGCGGGCTGACGGCGGTGGACAAACTGTCATTCTCGGTCGAGGCCGGTGAAGTCTTTGCCATCGTCGGACCAAACGGCGCCGGCAAGTCGACCGTTTTCAACCTGATCTCGCGGTTCTATGACCCGCAGGAAGGCGCGATCCGGTTCGACGGGCACGATCTGCTGCGCGCGCGTCCCGATGCCGTGGCCTCCTGGGGGGTGGCGCGGACCTTTCAGAACATCGAACTGTTCGACCACGCCACCGTGTTGCAGAACCTGCTGGTGGGGCGGCACCGGCATCGCCGCTCGAACCTGTTGTCGGAAATCTTCTTTACGCCGTCGGTGCGCAAGGCAGAGATCCAGAACCGGCATTTCGTCGAGGAAATCATCGACTTCCTCGACCTTCAGGCATACCGCGACAAGATGATCGCCGGGCTGCCCTACGGTGTGCGCAAGGTCGTCGAAGTGGGCCGGGCGCTGGCCACCGGACCCAAGCTTCTGCTGCTGGACGAACCCGCCTCGGGCCTGTCGGTCGAGGAAACGACCGACATGCGCTGGTGGATCGACGACATCCGCCGGCAGATGGGCATCACCGTACTGATGGTCGAACACGACATGGGCCTGGTGTCGGGCGTGTCCGACAGGGTGCTGGCGATGGCCGACGGTGCGCGTCTGGCCCTGGGCACACCGGCCGAAGTGCAATCCGATCCGGCGGTGATCGAAGCCTATCTGGGGAAAGCGGCATGAGCGGCGATCCGATCCTCAAGGTCCGCAACATCGAAAGCTACTATGGACCGATCATGGCGATCCGCGGCGTGAGCCTGGATGTGCGCGAGGGGCAGATCGTGTCGATCCTCGGCGCCAACGGGGCCGGCAAGACGACGCTGATGAAGACGATCAGCGGCGTCATGGACCCGGAAAAGGGCAAGATCATCTTCGAGGGGCGCGAGATTCAGGGGATGGAGCCGCACAAGGTGGTCGAGGCCGGCATCGTGCATGTCCCCGAAGGGCGCGAGGTGTTCCCGCTTCTGAGTGTGGACGAGAACCTCAGCCTTGGCGCCTACACCCGGTCGGACAAGGCCGAGATCGAGGCCGACCGCGAGATCGTGTTCAACTATTTTCCGGTCCTGAAACAGCGCCGCGCGCAGGAAGCCGGCACCCTTTCGGGCGGGCAGCAGCAGATGCTGGCAATCGGGCGCGGATTGATGGGCAGGCCCAGGATCATGCTGCTGGACGAACCCAGCCTTGGTCTGTCGCCGATCCTGGTGCAGGAGATTTTCGCCATCCTGAAACGGTTGAACCAGGAGCGCGGAGTAACCATGATGCTGGTCGAACAGAACGCCGCGGCGGCGCTGGAACTGGCCCATCATGGCTATGTGATGGAGGTCGGGCGTATCGTCATGGACGGCAGCGCCCAGGAGTTGCTGAAATCCGAGGACATCCAGAATTTCTATCTGGGTGTGCAAGAGGAAGGCGCCCGCGATCAGCGGCGCTGGAAACGCAAGAAAACCTGGAGGTGACAGGATGGATGCACGCTCTGCCCTGCCCCAGACCCTGATCAACGGCGTCAGCGTCAATGCCACGCCCGGGCAACGCCCGGTGATGGTGGACGGCACCGATACCATCGTCGGACTGTTCGCCAAACGCTGCGCCGATCTGGGCGATCGCACCGCGCATCGCGAAAAGGATTTCGGCATCTGGAAAGCCTATTCCTGGGCCGACTACTGGACCCACGCCAAGTGGATAGGCATGGGGCTGCGCAAGCTTGGCCTGAAACGCGGCGAGGTCGTTTCGATCCTGAGCGAGGACCGCAAGGAATGGGCCTATGCCGATCTGGGCATCCAGTGCGTCGGCGGCATCGCCTCGGGCGTCTACACGACCGACTCGGCAAAACAGCTTACCTATCTCGTCAATGACAGCGACAGCCGTTTCCTGATCGTCGAGGACGAGGAACAATTGGACAAGTTCCTGAAATCGGAGTCCGAAATGCCGGGGCTGATGAATGTCATCATCCTCGAAGACGAGGGCCTGCACGACCTGAACCACCCGAAATGCGTTTTCATCGGCGACCTTTACGAGATCGGGCGCAAGGCCGATTCCGACGAACCCGGCGCGTTCGAGGACGAAATCGCCAGAGCGCGGCCCGAGGACACCGCGCTTCTGATCTATACCTCGGGCACGACCGGCGCGCCCAAGGGCGCGATGCTGAGCCACGAGAACATCATGGCCGCGATCGAGGCGGGCGCCCACCGGCTGCCCGCGCTCGAGACCGACGAACAGCTTTGTTTCCTGCCGCTGTGTCATATCCTGGAACGCGACGTGTCGATCTATTTCCCGCTGGCCAGCAAATGCACGGTCAACTTCGCGGAAAGCCCGGAAACCGTGTTCGCCAACCTCCAGGAGGTCAGCCCGGCCACCTTTACCGCCGTTCCGCGTGTCTGGGAGAAGATCTATTCCCAGGTGCTGATCCTGACGCAGGAGGCAACGCCGCTGGGCCGGGCGGCCTTTGGCATGGCACTGAGGGCGGGGCAGAAACGCGCCGGCTATCTGGTCGAAAACAGGCCGGTGCCCGCCGGTGTGGCGGCGCGGTACTGGTTCTGGGACATGCTGGCGCTGCGGAATCTGCGCCGGATGCTGGGCATGGACAGGATGCGCCGCGGCGGTACCGGCGCGGCGCCCATCTCGCCCGAGCTGCTGAAATGGTACTGGGCGATCGGGGTGCCGCTGGTCGAAGGGTTCGGAATGACCGAAACCGCCGGCATCGCCACCATCAACACGCCGGAAGAAAACCGGCTGGGCACCATCGGCAAGGCCGTCCCGGGGATCGAGGTGCGCATCGCCGAGGATGGCGAGATACAGACCCGCGGTTTGAACAACTTCCAGGGATACTGGCGCAACAACGAAAAGACTGCCGAGTCCTTCACTGCCGACGGCTGGCTGAAGACCGGCGACATGGGCCGGATGGACGAAGACGGCTATGTCACCATCACCGGGCGGATCAAGGACATCATCATCACCGCCGGCGGCAAGAACATCACCCCGGCGGAAATCGAAAGCCGGCTGAAGTTCAGCCACTACATCTCGGACGCGGTCATCATCGGCGACCGGCGCAAGTATCTGACGGCGCTGGTTATGATCGACCAGGAAAACGTCGAGAAATTCGCGCAGGAAAACAAGGTGCCGTTCTCCAACTTTGCCTCGCTCTGCGCGGCCAGGGAAGTGCGCGAGCTGATCGCCGCCGAGGTCGCCGCCGTCAACAAGGAATTCGCGCGTGTCGAGCAGATCAAGGATTTCCGCTTGATCGACGTGCTGCTGACCGCCGAGGATGAGGAACTGACGGCAACGATGAAATTGAAACGCGGATTTGTCGAACAGAGGCACAAGCACCTGATCGACCAGATGTACGACCAGTCAGGAAATTCAAAGGGAGGACCGAAATGAAACACCTGATCAAGAACGTGGCCGCGGCCACGGCACTGACGGCGGCGGCAACCATCGCCAACGCCCAGGCACAGGGCGTCACCGATACCGAGATCCTTATCGGATCGGTCAACGACCTGTCGGGCATCTTCGCGGCGGTCGGCGTGCCGGCGGTGAAGGGGGCCAACCTCTATTTCGACAAGATCAACGCCGCGGGCGGCGTCCATGGCCGCAAGATCCGCTATATCGTCGAGGACAACGGCTATCAGATGCCGCGCGCGATGCAGGGCTATAACAAGCTGCTGAACCGCGACAAGGTGTTCGCGATGCTGCTGTCGCTGGGTACGCCGATGAATATCGCCGGCTTCAAGCTGCTGGATCCGGCCGGCATCCCCAACATCGGCCCGCTGACCGCGGCCCGGCAGATGTTGCAGGATCCGATCCACAACAAGTTCACCTCGTTCGCGTCCTACTACGACCAGGCCATTACGGGCGTTAAATATCTGGCCAACGAATTCGGCGCCAAGAAGGTCTGTTCGATGTACCTGCCGACCGATTTCGGCGAGGAGATCCTCGAAGGTACCAAGAAGGGCGCCGAGGACGCGGGTATCGAATTCGTTGCCGAAACCACCCACAAGCCCGACGAGACGGACTTTGTCGGCTCGCTGTCCAAGCTGAAGGAGGCCGGTTGCGACATCGTGACCATGGCGCTGGGCGTGCGGCAGGTCATCACGGTGGTCGGCACCGCCAAGAAACTCGGGCTGGACGACATGAAGTTTATCGGAACTTCGGCCGCCTTCCTTACCCCGGTGGCACAGGTTCCGGGTGGCGTGACCGACGGCTTTTACGTTGCCGCGAGCTGGCAGGATCTGTGGGCGCGCGCCGACGACCCAGCCCCCAAGGCGTTCATCGAGGAATACCGCGCCGCCTATGGCGAGGATCCGGCCGGGTTTGCCATGCTGGGCTATGCCGCGGCCGACCAGACGGTCAGGGCGCTCGAGGCGGCGGGCAAGGACCTGACGCAGGACAGCTTTATCGCTGCCATGGAAACGCTGGACTATCAGGATGACCTCGTCGGCAATCACATCGACTTTGGCCCCGATGACCATCAGGGGGCGGATTCGATCTATGTCCTGATCGTCGAGAACGGTGCCTGGAAGAAGCTCTACGAGGAATGAACCCCACCCCGCCCGGCCCCCTTCGGGCCGGGCGGGACCGCTCGGGGTCACGGGATGGGTCGGTTGCTGCGCGACATTCCAGGCTTTCATGCAACCGCGTCCGGCCGGGCCTGGCCGCTGCATGGCGGCACACCTCCGTTTGCGCGCGTGATCTGGCGCGAGGGCGCGCCGCACATGACCGGCGATGCGCTGTGCAGCCTCGGCACCGCGATCCGCAATTCCGCAACCGGCGCCGAAGAAGGCGTCTTCGCCCGCTGGCGCTGGGACGGTGCGAGGCTGACCGCCGAGGTCGATCCCCTGGGCTTTCATACGCTGTTCGTCTACCGCAAGGGCGCGGAGATCGCGGTGTCGCCGTCACTGTTGCAGTTGGTGGCGTCGGGGGCGGATACCGAACCGGACCGCCGCGCACTGGCGGTGTTCTACCGGCTGGGACTGTTCCTCAACGACGACACTCCGCTGCGCCATGTCCGCACCCTGCCGCCCGGCGGCCGTCTGGTCTGGGAGTCGGGCCAAGCCGCAATCACCGGCGAACCGTTCATTCCGGCCGAGCGGAGCATCGACCGCAACGGCGCCGTGCAGGGATTTATCGACCTGACCCGCGCCAGCCTGGCAAACATCGCCGAGACCTGGCCCGGCGAATTCGTCCTGCCGCTCAGCGGCGGGCGGGATTCACGGCATATCCTGCTGGCGCTCGACCATCTGGGCCGCCGGCCCCGCGCCTGCGTCACCTTCCAGCACGAGAACGGCGGGCTGAACGCCGAGGCACGCGCCGCGCGGGCGATATGCGAAAGCGTCGGCGTGCCGCATCTCATCCTGGGCCGGCCGCGCGCCCGCGCACGCGACATCCTTCGCGCACTGGTTCTGACCGGCCTGTGTTCTGACGAACACGCACAGATGCTGCCGATGCACGACTATCTTGCCGGCCGGGCCGAGGCGGCGCTGGACGGCATTGGCGGCGATATCCTGACCAACCCCGACGACGATGCCGAAGGCCACTTTCGACTGGCAAGGCAGTACGACTTTCACGGCATCGCCCGAGCCATGATTGCCGGTCACGCGCGGGTGATCTCGAAATCGGGCCATGGACCCGGCATGATCTATGCTCCCGATGACGAGGAAGAGGCCGTCGACTACATCGCCCGGACCGTCGCCCGGTTCGCCGATGCGCCCGACCCATACCAGGCCTTCTGGTTCTGGAACCGGACGCGGCGCGAGGTCGGCTTTGTCTCATCTGCCCTGTTCGGCGGCGCGGCGGCGGTGTTCTGCCCGTTTCTTGACCGCAGGTTCGTGGAGTTCGGACTGTCCCTGCCCTACGCGGTCACACGCGACCAGAAGCTGCATGACGACGCCATTGCGCGCGGCTATCCCGATCACGCCGGGGTACCCTTTGCCGAAGCGATCGCCCCGGGCGGGGCAGCCAGCGGCGGGCCCCGTTCACGGCTGCGGCAGGCGGCGTTCGGGGTGCGTACCCTGGCGGCGCTACGCCCGGCGCGGCCCTTGCGGGCGCTTGCGGCCTATCTCGGCGGTTCACCACATCTGCACCGCCGGCCGGCGGAAATACTGCAACAGTACCACCTTGCCCTGAGCGGGCTTGACGCGGCCGGCGCGCAGCGGCTGCTGGCTCTTGCCGCAGGCTGGCGCCACGCGGACGCGGGCGATCAGATCAGCGACCGGTTCGAACCCGGCAGCAGCGATGCCGGTTGACCGCGCCGCCATTCTGGCCGGCCGCGCGGCCGCACTGGCGCGGCGCGCGCGCGCGGCGGCGCGGCTGCGGTACCGGTATGGTCGGCCGTTTTCGCCAGCAGCGCGGCTGCGTCTGTTGATCCTGTCCATCGACGAACGCATTCCGCAAAGCCAGATACATCCGTTCCATTTCTACGCCCGGCAGTTGCGCGACCGCTACGGCGCCGAGATCCGTGAAGTGCCTGCCGCGCGGTATCTGACCGCCCCTGAACCGGGCGACGCCGATATTGTCTGTTTCCAGACCCATTTCGACATTTCCCAAGCCGATCTCGACGCGCTTCTCGATACAATCCGGCGGCAGAATCCGAATGCACGGCTGGTCTATCTGGACTGGTTCGCGCCAACCGATCTGCGGCTGGCAGAGCGGCTGAACGGCCATGTCGCGGCCTATGTCAAGAAACATCTTCTGGCCGATACCACCGCCTATGGCCGCGCGACCCTGGGCGACACCAACCTTACCGACCATTTCGCGCCCCACTTTGGGCTGGACATGGCGCGCACGGTGTTTGCCATCCCACAAGGCTTTATGGACAAGGCAGTTCTTGGCCCGTCCTTCGTCACCGCCGATTTCATGCTGGGCACGTTCCTGCGGGACGCGCATCCGCCAACCGGCGACCGCCCGATCGACCTGCACGCCCGGATCGCCACCGAAGGCACGCCGTGGTACCGCGCAATGCGACGCGAATGCGCCGCTGCCGTGGGCGCGCTCGACAATATCAACGCCGTGACCGGAACCGGCATCGGGCTGATCCGCTATCTGCACGAATTGCGGGCATCCAAGATCTGTTTCAGCCCGTTCGGCTATGGCGAGGTCTGCTGGCGCGACTTCGAGGCGGTGGCCAATGGCGCGGTCCTGCTGAAACCGGACATGGCGCATATCCGCACCGATCCCGACATCTTCGTTGCCGGCGAAACCTACATGCCAGTGCGCTGGGATCTGGGCGATCTGGACGAAAAGGCACGCTTGCTGCTGGGCGATCCCGGCTTGCGGGCGCGGCTGGCGTGCAACGCCTTCACGGTTTTGCACGACTACGCCGCAAGTGGCCGGTTCACCGCGCAGATGGCGCCGTTGTTCGCCCCTTCGTCCTGACCCGCCGGCACCATCCCCAAGCCCGGCGCGGCCGCCCTGATCGTCAATCCCGCAATTCTGCGGTCAGCGCCCGCTCACATATGCGACGTTGCGCGGCTCCGACGCGGTCTGTTCGCGCGGCGGGCGCCCGATGACTTCGCGCAGGTCTTCGAGGTCGATGAAATTGTCGGCCTGGCGGCGCAGGTCGTCCGCGATCATCGGCGGCTGGCTGCGGATGGTCGAAACCACCGATACCCTTACGCCCTGGCGCTGCAGACTGGCAACGAGCGGCCGGAAATCCCCATCCCCGGAGAACAGCACGATATGGTCGACCCTGGGCGCCAGTTCCATCGCATCGACGCACAGTTCGATATCCATGTTGCCCTTGACCTTGCGGCGGCCCATGCTGTCAGTATATTCCTTGGCAGGTTTGGTCACCATGGTGAAACCGTTATAGTGCAGCCAGTCCACCAGCGGCCGGATCGGCGAATACTCGTCATTCTCCAGAAGCGCGGTGTAGTAGAATGCCCTGAGCAACTTGCCCCTGCGCATGAATTCCTGACGCAGAAGCTTGTAGTCGATATCAAAGCCCAGTGCCTTCGCGGCGGCATAGAGATTTGAGCCGTCAATGAACAGCGCAAGCCGTTCGTCCTTGTAAAACATCAAATTGTCCTTCCGGTATCCTCCGCTTCGCTGTGGCAGTCCGTGAGTGAGTGGGTGACTTCCGTGAGTGAGTGGGTAACTAATGTCTGCGAAACGGTGCACCCTAAAATAGGCTGATCCGGCTTCATCGCAAGTATATTGAACCAGAGATTGACGGCCAAGTATGATCGAATTCCGGTCAGGAACAGTGATAGCACTCGGCGGGAATCTGCCGTCGCAGGCCGGACCGCCGGCAAGCATCCTTGGCCGGGCGGTCGGGGAACTGGCGCGGGCGGGCATCACGATTCGCGCCGTCAGCCGGTTTTTCGCCACCCCCTGTTTCCCCCCCGGGGCCGGGCCGGACTACGTCAATGCGGCGGTAAGGGTTTGCACCGCACTGCCCCCGGCGGCCCTGCTGGGCGCGCTGCATCGGATCGAGGCCGGGTTCGGGCGCGAACGCGCAGAACGCTGGGGCGGGCGCACGCTGGATCTGGATCTGATCTGCATCGCCGATACGGTCCTGCCGAACCCGAAAACCCAGCACGAATGGCGGATGCTGGCACCGGAGCAACAGGCGCAGATCGCGCCGGCCGAGTTGATCCTGCCGCATCCGAGGTTGCAGGACCGCGCCTTTGTGCTGGTACCGATGGCTGACATCGCGCCGGACTGGCGCCACCCGCTGTTGGGCCGAACCGTGCGTGAGATGCTGGCGGCCCTTGACCCCGGTGAGTTGGCGGCGGTGCGCCCTCTCTGACAGCGTATCGAACACTTGAAAGGTACCGGCACCGGCCGCACTATCGGCTTGTCAAACGCTGGAATAGCGACTACATACGCGGCTTCCGGACGATTTCACACTTGGAGACTCCCACATGGCCCGCGTGACGGTTGAAGATTGCGTTGACAAGGTACCCAACCGGTTCGAACTGGTTATGCTGGCGTCCCACCGGGCCCGCGAGATCGCGGCCGGCGCACCGATCACCGTTGATCGCGACAACGACAAGAACCCGGTCGTTTCGCTTCGCGAGATCGCCGAGGAAACCCAGACCGCCGAGGCGCTGCGCGAACGTCTGATCGAAAGCAACCAGACCCAGATCGAGGTGGATGAACCCGAGGACGATCAGATGGCGCTGCTCATGGGGGCCGAAAACGACAAGCCAGCCGAGGACGACATGTCCGAGGAACGGCTTCTGCGGCAGTTGATGGAGGCCCAGGGCCAGGGCTGAACGCGCCTGGCCCGCAAGGTACGGACCAGATGATTGCAGCCGACGACCTGATTGCGCTGGTCCGCAACTACAACCCCAAGACCAACGCCGCGCGCATTCTGTCGGCCTATGATTTCGGGCTGAAGATGCACAAGGGCCAGCTTCGCCATTCCGGCGAGCCCTATTTCTCGCATCCCGTTGCCGTTGCCGCGATCCTGACCGAACAGCGGCTGGATGACGCCACCATCATCACGGCGCTCCTGCACGACACGATCGAGGATACCAAGGCGTCATATTCCGAGGTCGCCGAACGCTTTGGCGACGAGGTCGCGATGCTGGTCGATGGCGTCACCAAGCTGACCAACCTGCAACTGTCCTCGCGCGAAACCAAGCAGGCCGAGAATTTCCGCAAGTTGTTCATGGCCATGTCCAAGGATTTGCGGGTGATCCTGGTCAAGCTGGCCGACCGGCTGCACAACATGCGCACCATCAAGGCCATGCGCCCCGACAAGCAGGCCCAGAAGGCGCGCGAGACGATGGACATCTACGCACCGCTTGCAGGGCGCATGGGCATGCAGTGGATGCGCGAGGAACTGGAAGATCTTGCCTTCAGGGTGCTGAACCCCGAGGGTCGCCAGTCGATCATCCGCCGCTTCATCACGTTGCAGCGCGAAACCGGCAACGTCATTCACCGCATCACCGGCGACATGCGCTTCGAGCTTGAAAAGGCCGGTATCGAAGCCGAGGTCTTCGGGCGCGCCAAGAAGCCCTATTCGATCTGGCGCAAGATGCAGGAAAAGGAACAGGGGTTCTCGCGGCTTTCCGATATTTACGGATTTCGCGTGATCACCGGCAACGAAGAGGATTGCTATCGCGCGCTTGGCGCCATCCATCAAAGGTGGCGGGCGGTGCCCGGACGGTTCAAGGACTATATCAGCCAGCCCAAGTCGAACGGCTATCGCAGTATCCATACCACCGTTTCGGGCCGCGACGGAAAACGGGTCGAGGTGCAGATCCGCACCCGGCCGATGCATGACGTGGCCGAAACCGGCGTGGCGGCGCATTGGTCCTATCGCGATGGCGTGCGCGCCGAGAATCCCTTTGCCGTCGATCCCGCGCAATGGATCGCCGGGTTGACCGAACGGTTTGATGCCGAGGAGGATCACGAGGATTTCCTCGAAGCCGTCAAGCTCGAAATGTACTCCGACCAGGTGTTCTGCTTCACGCCCAAGGGCGACGTGGTGAAACTGCCCCGCGGCGCGACGCCGATCGACTATGCCTACGCCATCCACACCCGCATCGGGCATGCCTGCGTCGGCGCCAAGGTCGACGGGCTTCGCGTACCGCTGTGGACCCGGCTCAAGAACGGCCAGTCGGTCGATATCATCACCGCCGAGGGACAGACCCCGCAGGTCAGCTGGCTCGAAATCGCCACCACCGGCAAGGCCCGTACCGCGATCCGCCGCGCCTTGCGCGAGGTAGACCGCGAGCGTTTCATCAAGCTGGGGCAGGAACTTGCGCGCTCGGCCTTCGAACATGTCGGCCGCAAGGCTACGGACAAGGCGCTGTCCACCGCCGCTCGCTATCTGCGCCTGGCTGGCGGACGCGAGGAACTCCTGGCCCGTCTGGGCAGCGCGGAACTGACGGCGCATGACGTGGTTCAGGCCGTCTATCCTGAACTGGTGGCCAACGACGCCGACCAGATTCCGCCGCGCCGGGCCGTGATCGGTCTCCAGCCGGGCCAGTCATTCAGCCGCGCGGCATGCTGCCAGCCGCTTCCGGGCGAACGCATCATCGGTATTACCCACCGCGGCAAGGGGGTCGAGGTCCACGCCATCGACTGCGATATGCTGGGCCAGTACGAGAACCAGCCGCAACGCTGGGTCGATCTGCACTGGCACAGCGGCACGCATCCGGCGGTCTACGGGGTAAGGCTGGATCTGACCATAGGCAACGATGCCGGCGTACTGGGGCGGATTTGCACATTGATCGGGGAAAAGAAGGCCAATATCAGCAATCTGGAATTCGTCGATCGCAAGCCGGACTACTATAGGCTGATGATCGACGTCGAGTTGCGCGACGCCGAACAGTTGCATTCGCTGATGCTCACGCTCGAAGCGGACAGCGACGTGGCGGCACTGGAACGTCATCGCCAAAAGGCTAGAGTAGGCGCAGCGGCGCGCTGAACCGCGCCCCCGGAGGCCGGACAGGTACGAAAGGACGATCTCGTTGGTATTCAAGCGCAGGGATCCCCGTACCTGGCCGCAAGCCATATGGGAATTTCTGTATCCCCGCGGCGGCTGGACCCGCGCGTTCCACTATGTAAAACACCGCATCCGGCGCCTGCCCGATACGCCCGAGCGCATCTCACGCGGTATTTGGGCCGGGGTATTCACCACCTTCACACCGTTCTACGGGCTGCACTTCCTGATCGCCTTCCTGATCGCGCGGCTGATGCGCGGCAATATCCTGGCGGCGCTGATGGCGACATTCTTCGGCAATCCGCTGACCTATGTGCCGATCGGCGTGGCCGCGCTCAAGACCGGACATTTCCTGTTGGGCACGCATTTCGACGAGGTGGCACACCGGTCATTCGCCGGCAAGTTCGTGGATGCCGGTGCCGATCTCAAGAACAACCTGCTGGCCCTGGTGATGGACCGTGAG
This sequence comes from Jhaorihella sp., assembly GCA_047975215.1. Classification (GTDB taxonomy): domain Bacteria; phylum Pseudomonadota; class Alphaproteobacteria; order Rhodobacterales; family Rhodobacteraceae; genus JAGRMG01. The sequence goes on along the minus strand of JBKEDD010000005.1, from coordinate 106,168 downwards.
GCCGACTGGAACGGGCTGCTGCGGTTTTACGACGAGGTGTTCTTTCCCTATCTGATCGGCGGGTTGATCCCCGGCGCGATCTGCGCAAGCATTGCCTATTTCCTTTCGGTGTCGGTTATCCGGGCCTATCAGAACCGCCGCCGCAAGCGGATCAAGGCGAAATTCCGCGCAATCAAGAAGAAGGCCGCGTCGCAGGCCGATGCGCTGCGCGATGCGAAATAGGGGCACACCGGACAGGGCCGGGCGCCCCCCGATAGAGGATGTTGCAATTGACTGACAAACCGCTGCGCCTTGGCGTGAATATCGATCACGTCGCAACCGTTCGCAACGCCCGTGGAGGCGACTATCCCGATCCGCTGCGCGCGGCGAAGATCGCCGAAGCCGCTGGCGCGGACGGCATCACCGCGCATCTGCGCGAGGACCGCCGCCATATCTCGGACAGGGATATCGAGGGCCTGGCCGCCGCCCTGTCGGTGCCGCTCAACTTCGAGATGGCCGCGACCGGGGAGATGCAGAAGATCGCCCTGCGCCACAGGCCGCACGCGGTCTGCATCGTGCCGGAAAAACGCGAGGAACGCACCACCGAGGGCGGGCTGGACGTGGCGCGCGAAGAAAACCGGCTGGCGCATTTCATCGCACCCCTGCGCGAAGCAGGCTGCCGGGTGTCGATCTTCATCGCCGCCGACCGCCGCCAGATCGAGGCCGCGCACCGGATCGGCGCACAGGTCATCGAGCTGCATACCGGCGCCTATTGCGATGCCCATGCCGAAGGCCGCACGGAGGCGCGCGACCGCGAACTGGACGCGCTGCGCGAGATGGCCACGTTCGGCGCATCCCTGGGGCTGGAAGTCCACGCCGGCCACGGCCTGACCTACGACACCGTGCAGCCCATCGCGGCCTTTCCCGAGGTCAGGGAGCTGAACATCGGTCACTTCCTGATCGGCGAGGCGATCTTTCGCGGCCTGACCCCGGCGATTGCCGAAATGCGCCGGCTGATGGACGAGGCGCGCGGGTGAGCGATTTCACCTCTCCCAAGGCCGTCGCCGGCGCCTCGGCGGCCCTGTCGCCCGAAGACACCGGATCGCATGCCCCACGCCTGCGGGGCGGAAAATTCTTGCAAGAACGTTGCCAAGAGTTTCGCAATACTCTTGGACTGCACAAATGATCCTCGGCATCGGCACGGATCTGGCCAATATCGAACGTATCCAGCGCACGCTGGAAAGGTTCGGCGACCGATTCCGCAATCGCGTCTTTACCGAAACGGAACAGCGCAAGGCCGAACGGCGCCGCGACACGGCAGGCACCTACGCCAAACGCTGGGCCGCGAAAGAGGCATGTTCGAAGGCGCTGGGCACCGGCCTGCGCATGGGCATCGCCTGGAAGGACATGGCGGTTTCCAACCTGGCGACCGGGCAGCCGGTGATGCACCTGACCGGCTGGGCGGCCGAGCGGCTGGGCGAGATGACACCGCCCGGCCACGAAGCGGTCATCCACGTCACCCTGACGGACGATCATCCCTGGGCACAGGCCTTCGTGGTCATTGAGGCTCGTGCCCTGGCCGAGGGCCCCGACCCGTCCTTGACTTAACCCCGCCGCCCCCGCATGTAGCGCCGGGAACGGGCAGGAACGGAGACACAATGCGCATGGCCAGCAAAGAAAAGACCGGCAACGCCATTTGGGAAACGGTCAAGACCATCGTCTATGCCCTGCTGATCGCCGGGATCTTCCGCACGCTGTTCTTTCAGCCGTTCTGGATTCCCTCGGGTTCGATGAAGCCGACCCTCCTGATCGGTGATTTCCTGTTCGTCAACAAGATGGCCTACGGCTATTCCTATGCGTCCTGTCCCAGCGTTTCGCTGCCCTTCATCGGCATCAACATCGACGCCGAGGATATCTGCGGATTCCTGAAGGGTGACAATAACCGCATTCTCGGCTCGCAGCCCGAGCGGGGCGATGTGGTGGTATTCCGCCATCCCGTATCGGGCAAGGATTACATCAAGCGTCTGATCGGTCTGCCCGGCGACCGCATCCAGGTCGAGAACGGCGTACTGCTTATCAACGGCAATCCGGTCGAGGCGGTCGACGACGGCGTCTTCGAGGAAACCGCCGGCCCGCAGGGGCCGCAGCGGCTGCGGCCGCGTTGCGAAAACGGGCCAGTCGGTGAAGGCGCGGTCTGCATCAAGTCGCGCAGCATCGAAACCCTGCCGGGCGGCGTCAGCCATGCCATCCTGAATATCGGCGACCAGAGTTCGGATCACACCGGCGTCTATACGGTGCCGGACGGGCATTTCTTCTTCATGGGCGACAACCGCGACAACTCGGCCGACTCGCGCCTGCCGCAGCCTGCCGGTGGGGTCGGCTACGTCCCGTTCGAAAACCTGATCGGGCGGGCCGACCGCATCATGTTCTCGTCGGCGGGCGGGTCGATGCTGTATTTCTGGACGTGGCGCAGCGACCGCTATTTCAAGGCCGTCGAGTGAAGCTTTCAGCGGATCTGCGCGCGTTCCAGGCGCGGATCGGTCACGAATTCGCCCGGCCGGAGCTTCTGGTGCGCGCGCTGACGCACGGTTCCATTTCATCCCCCGACCGGACCGACAACCAGCGGCTGGAGTTTCTGGGCGACCGCGTGCTCGGGCTGGCAATGGCCGCCGCGCTTCTGGACCAGGACCAACAGGCGACCGAAGGCCAGTTGGCGCCGCGCTTCAACGCGCTGGTGCGCAAGGAGGCATGCGCCGATGTCGCCCGCGAGATCGACCTTGGCTCGGTGCTGAAGCTGGGCCGGTCGGAAATGCTCTCGGGCGGGCGGCGCAAGCAGGCGCTGCTGGGTGACGCGATGGAGGCGGTGATCGCGGCCGTCTATCGCGATGGTGGCTTCGAGGCGGCGCGCGACATGATCCTGCGGCTCTGGGGCGAACGCATCGCCCGCGTCGAATCCGATTCCCGCGACCCCAAGACCGCCTTGCAGGAATGGGCTCAGGCGCGCGGCGAGAAACCGCCCGGCTACATGCTGATCGAACGTACCGGCCCGGATCATGCACCGGTCTTCACCATCGCGGCGCGGCTTGCCGACGGGCGGCAGGCGCAGGCCACCGCCGGAAGCAAGCGCCAGGCCGAACAGGGGGCGGCCGCGGCGTTGCTGCAACAACTGGAGACGGACGGATGAGCACACGCGCCGGATTTGTCGCCCTGATCGGCGAACCCAACGCGGGCAAGTCGACGCTTCTGAACCGCATGGTCGGCGCCAAGGTCAGTATCGTCACGCACAAGGTCCAGACCACCCGCGCCCGCATTCGCGGCGTGGCGATCGAGGGCGGAACGCAGATCGTGTTCGTGGATACGCCAGGGTTGTTCCGGCCGCGCCGCAGACTTGACCGCGCGATGGTGGCCGCGGCGTGGGGCGGGGCCGCGGATGCCGATATCGTGGTGTTGCTGGTCGAGGCGCATCGCGGCCTTACCGAAGGCGTGACGCGTATCCTCGAAAAGCTGGCCGAGATCGGAGAGGGCCGGACCGTGGCCCTGGCTATCAACAAGATCGACAAGGTGCCGTCGGAAAAGCTGCTGGGACTGACAAAGACCCTCAACGACAGTTACGGATTTGCGGAAACCTTCATGATCTCGGCCGAGAGGGGCTATGGCGTTAACGACCTGCGCCGCTGGCTGGCGGAACGGCTGCCCGAAGGGCCCTGGCTTTACCCCGAGGATCAGATCGCCGATCTGCCGATGCGCATGATCGCGGCAGAGATGACCCGCGAAAAGCTGACACTGAGGCTGCACCAGGAACTGCCGTATCAATTGACGGTCGAAACCGAGAGCTGGCAGGACCGCAAGGACGGATCGGCCCGGGTCGACCAGTTGATCTATGTCATGCGCGACGGCCACAAGGGCATCGTTCTGGGCCACAAGGGCGAAACGATCAAGGCGGTCAGCCAGGCGGCGCGCGCCGAACTGGAGGAATTCCTGGGTCGCAAGGTGCATCTGTTCCTTCAGGTCAAGGTGCGCCCGAACTGGCTTGACGAGGCCGAGCGGTATTCGGAAATGGGGCTCGATTTCAAGGACGGGAACTGACCGGTCATGCCCCGGCTTAGCGCGTCTTTCTGGGTTCATGCCTATCTGGCACGGCTGCGGCTGGCCGAGATCGCGGCCTTCGTGGTGGCGCATGGCGACGATACCGCCGGCGCCGTGCTGGTCAAGCTGTCCACGCTGGATGGCCGGGCGCGGGCCTTTCAGCGAGGTTTCGACCCGGCCACGGGCGAACGGCTCTGGCAGGAACTGATCGCGGGCCCAGAATCCGAGGTGGACCACGCCATCGCCCGCCAGCGCGGGTTCGATCCCGACCTGTGGGTGATCGAGGTCGAGGACCGGCAGGGCCGGCACCTTTTGAACGAGCCCGGACTGTCCTGAACGGCAGGTTCGAGGCGCGCCACGCATGCATTGGCCCGCAGCCCGTTTTGCGGGCGCCCGGGACATCCGATAGGTTTTCTTTGACTTCAAATGGATAGCATGGTGCGGGTGGAGGGATTTGAACCCCCACGCCTAGGCGCTTGGACCTAAACCAAGTGCGTCTACCAATTCCGCCACACCCGCATCGGTGGATGGTTTAGGAGGCACCGGGGTCGGGAGTCAAGCGGCCAGGGCGGCTTGCTCCGTCTGTCGCGCGGGTCTGCCACTATCCCGGAACGCGACTGCTATGCGCGCCCGATGCGAACGGCGGCGACAAGGCCGCGGTGCCACGCGGCGCGAACGCCGTGCGCGTTGCGCGGTCTCGTTCTGGCGGCCGGTTGCCGCCTTCTGGCATATCCGCACCTGTGCCCGCAAAAGCACATTTCGGGCGCAGATCTCGGCTCGGGCGCATTCCGGCTTTGTGAATCGCCGGTTCCGGGCGAGTCTGGAACCAAGACACTCCCCCCAACGAACCTTTTCTTCCTGTGGTTCGTTACCTCCCCCCGCTGCCGGCGGGGGGTTCCTTGTGTGCCCCCGCTACGAACCCCTTGCAGCATCCGCAAAACCGGGCTGCGCCATGTAAAGGCGCAACTGGTCGGCGAAATGGGGAACCGCAAGCGCATGATCGCAATACACGCGCGGGGGCATCAGCCGCCAGCCCTGTCCTTCCGTACCGAACCGCACCTCCGAACGCGCCGAGGCAGGCAGATGCGCGGCAAAGAACCAAACCCGTCCGTGCGGCCGCAAATAGCTGTTCGCCCAGGTCAGTTCGTCCGGCGTGAGAACCAGCCCGACTTCTTCGCGCGTCTCGCGCAGGGCGCAGGTCTGGGGCGCCTCGTCGCCCTCGCGCCCGCCGCCGGGCAGATCCCATCGGCCCGGCCAGGGGATATCGGGCCGGTCATCGCGCAGGATCACCAGCAACTCGGAACCAAGGAACAGCGCCAGCTTGGCGCCGGAAAATGTCATCGCCACGATCCTTCTGCCGCGATTGGCTTGCTGACGAACCCGCCGGGGCATTCTATCCTGTTGCCCATATACGCATCCCTCCCCGGTTCGGAAACCGCCCCCGTAATGCCCGCCTTCTGCCGCGACTGTCTGATCGTCACCAAACCCGCAAGCCGATGCGACGCCTGCGGCGGCCGGCGTATCCTTGCCCATCCCGAACTGTTCGATCTGACCATCGCGCACATGGATTGCGATGCTTTCTATGCCAGCGTCGAAAAACGCGACGATCCGGGCCTGGCGGGCAAACCGGTCATCATCGGCGGCGGCCGGCGCGGCGTTGTGTCCACCGCCTGCTATATCGCGCGCATCCGCGGCGTTCGTTCCGCCATGCCGATGTTTCAGGCGCTGAAACTGTGCCCCGAGGCCGTCGTGATCAAACCGCGCATGGAAGCCTATGCCGAGGCCAGCCGCGCCATCCGGGAGATGATGGACGAACTTACCCCGGCGGTCGAACCGCTGTCGCTGGACGAGGCGTTCCTGGAACTTGGCGGCACCGCGCGGCTGCACGGGGCACCCCCGGCGGTGATGCTGGCACGGCTGGTCCGGCGCATGAAGGACGAACTGGGCCTGACCGGTTCCATCGGGCTGAGCCACAACAAGTTCCTGGCCAAGGTGGCGTCGGATCTCGACAAGCCGCGCGGATTTTCGGTGATCGGCGTGGCCGATACCGCCGATTTTCTGCGTGACCGCCCGGTGCGGCTGATCTGGGGAATCGGGCCGGCGGGGCAGGCGTCGCTCGAACGCGCCGGCATCCGCAGCTTTGCCGATCTGCTGCGCTGGGAGCGGCCGGCATTGCAGGCGCGCTTTGGCGCCATGGGCGACCGGCTCTGGCATCTGGCGCGCGGTGAGGACCCGCGGCGCGTCTCGGCGCATGAACCGGTCAAGTCGATTTCCAACGAAACGACGTTCTTCGAGGATACCGGCGATCCCGAGATACTCGACGGGCATTTGTGGCGCATGGCCGAAAAGGTCTCGGACCGGGCCAAGGCGCGCGGCCTGGCCGGTCGTGTAGTGATGTTGAAACTGAAACGCGCCGATCATTCGCTGCTGAGCCGGCGGACCGGGCTGCGCGACGCCACGCAGATCGCCGACCGTCTGTATCGCACAGCCCGCGCGTTGTTCGATCAGGTGGGCGATCAGGGGCCATACCGGCTGCTGGGCGTCGGCCTGTCCGACCTGTGCGCAGAGGGCGATGCGGACAAGTCGGCCGACCTTCTGGACCCGGGCGCCGCACGGCGATCGCAGGCCGAACGTGCCACCGATGCGATTCGCAAACGCTTCGGGGCCGATGCGATCATCAAGGGACGCGCACTGCGCTGAGGCGGCACCCTATTCCGCCGCCAGCGGCATGTCTTCCACGCCGATTGCCGAGATTTCCGCGATCACGCGCCGCAACAGCGCGCGGAAACCGTCAAAATCCGGGCGCGGCTGGATCGTGGTTTCGTCCATGTAGAGCGAGCGGTCGATTTCGACCTGGATAGTGTGCTGCCGACGCGACGGGCGGCCATAGGCCTGGGTGACATAGGCGCCGGCGAAGGGCGTGTTGCGCGCCACCACGAGACCCGCGGCGGCAAAGGCCGCCTCGATCCGGTCGACCACCTCGGCCGAGGCGGCGGCGCCGAACCGGTCGCCCAGCACGACCTGCGGGCGGCGCGCGAGGCTGCGCGTCACGCCGTCCATCGCCTCGTGCGGCATCGAATGGCAGTCGATCAGGATCGCCCTGCCGAACTGCATGTGCGATGCGTCAAGCAGCGATTGCAGTGCCGCGTGATAGGGCCTCCAATACGCGTCGATCCGGCGTTCGGCCTCGGCACGGGTCAGTTTGCCGCGATAGATTGCGCGGCCATTGGCCACCACGCGCGGGATCACCCCAAGGCCCGAGGCGACGCGCGGATTATGGCCATTGCGCTTCACGCCCTCGATCAGCGCCGGGTCAAGCTCGTCGGCGCCGCGGTTCAGATCGACATAGGCGCGCGGTGCACCTGCGACCAGAAGCGGCGCCCCGAACTCGGGCGCGGCATCGAACAGGCGGTCGACGAACGCATCTTCCGAGGTGCGGATCGCGTTGCGGTCCAGCACGGACCGGCGCAAGAACGCAACCGGATAATCGCTGCTGCTGTGCGGCGAGGCAAAAACCACGGCCGACCTGCGCTGGCCGGGCTCGAACAGGTGATAGGCGGCGTGCGTCATGGACTCTCCTGTATTTTCCGAGCATAGCCCGGAAACATCGGCCGCCAAAAGCCCTTGATCACCCCGGCGACTCCTTTTATAGACGCCGCTACCGGCGCGGGTTTCCGCGCCCCATTTCGTTGGGGCAGGGGATATCGCATCGGCATTCATGGGCGATTAGCTCAGCGGTAGAGCACTTCGTTGACATCGAAGGGGTCACAAGTTCGAACCTTGTATCGCCCACCATGAATTCACTGGTCCGGCTGGCCGGATCACCCGCAAACCCAGGCGCTGGCCCGCGCCGCAGCAACAGGAGACGGACATGAAAGTCAGGAACTCTCTCCGCTCGCTCAAGAGCCGGCATCGCGATTGCCGGATCGTCCGCCGCAAAGGCCGCGTCTATGTGATCAACAAGACGCAGCGCCGGTTCAAGGCACGCCAGGGCTGACACCGGCCGGCATCTTTCTCGCAGACGTTTCCAAAGGCCGCGCCCCGACCGGGCGCGGCCTTTCCTGTATGCGCTTCCGGGATCGCGCAGTGCCTCAGGCATGCGGTGACGGTTGCCTTATGGATTTTGTCAGAATTGAGTTGCATTCACAGGAGGCGCCCGTTATCTGATTGTTTCAGTCGGGTAACGACCCGTGACCGAAACAATGGGATTGAAGATGAACCGTATCACCGCAAGTCTTGCCGCACTGGTCGCTGCGATGGCCGCTTCGGCCAGTTTCGCCGGGGGCGAACTGAACCTCTATTCCTCTCGCCACTACGACACCGACGAACGGCTATACACCGATTTCGAGGACGCAACCGGCATCACCATCAACCGTATCGAGGGCAAGGCCGATGAACTATCGGCCCGGATGCAGGCCGAGGGCGCCAACAGCCCGGCCGACGTTCTTCTGACTGTGGATACCTCGCGCCTGGCGCGCGCCAAGGAGATGGGCCTGTTGCAGCCCATCGAAAGCGCAATTCTGGAACAGCGCATTCCCGAAAAGCTGCGCGACAAGGACAACCAGTGGTTCGGCCTGTCCCAGCGCGCGCGGATCATCTTTTTCGACAAGAACGATGTGACCGACCCGCCCCAGACCTATGCCGATCTGGCCGATCCGAAATACAAGGGTATGATCTGTATCCGTTCCTCGACCAACACCTACAACCAGACACTCCTGGCCTCCATCGTTACCCACGAGGGCGTGGATGCCGCGCGCAAGTGGGCACAGGGCGTCGTCGACAACATGGCACGCGCGCCCCAGGGCGGCGATACCGATCAGTTGCGCGGCCTGGTTTCGGGCGAATGCGAAATCGCCGTGTCCAACACTTACTATTTCGCCCGCGCCCTGCGCACCGATGTCAAGGGCGTCAGCGACCATACCGACATGATCGGTTGGGTGTTTCCGGATCAGGACGGCAACGGCACCCACATGAACCTGAGCGGCGGCGGCATCGCGGCACATGCGCCCAACCGCGAGAACGCGATCAAGTTCCTGGAATACCTGGCCAGCGATCAGGCACAGGAGTATTTCTCGGCCGGCAACGACGAATACCCGGCGGTGAATGGCATTTCTGTGGCGCCGTCGGTGGAAAAGCTGGGCGGCTTCAAACCCGATGCGGTGATCCTGTCGGATGTTGCCGCGAATCTGCCCGCCGCGCAGAAGATATTCAACGAGGTCGGCTGGAAGTAGGCGATATTCACGCATGCGATGCAAAGGCGCGGGGATCGCCCCGCGCCTTTTTTTGTTTGCCCAACCGGCGGGGATGAAAAGCCCCGTGCTTTCGCGTAAAAGGACTGTGCCGCCACGACCGGGCCGGCAACGGCGCGGCGGCTTGAACCTATGTAATTGCGCGCGGCCGGGCCTATCCACCCGCGTCACAGAAACAATTCGGGAAGCCACTGCCATGCCGTTCGCCTGCGTTCTGATTTCCGACATCACCGGCAGCACCCGGCTGTACGAAACCGAATCCAACCGTACCGCGCTGGGCCATGTCAGCCATGTTCTGACGCGGATGCGCGAGATCGTGGAACAGGCCGGAGGCCATTGCGTGAAATCGCAGGGCGACGATGTGCTGAGTTTCTTCGACGGTGCCGAACCGGCCTTCGCGGCGGCGCTATGCATGCTGCAAGAGGAGTGGCCGGCCGGCATGTCGGTACATGCCGGGATCTATTCCGGGGAGATCCTGAACCACGAAAACGACATCTACGGAACGGCGGTGAATACCGCTGCCCGGCTCTCGTCGCTGGCCAAACCCGGTGAGGTACTGATAGGCGACCGCTGCTATGACGACCTTCCGGCGGCGTCACAGGCACAACTGGTGATGATCGGAGAATTGCATCTGCGTGGCAAGTCGGCCCTGACGCGGGTCTATTCCTGCTCGCTTGCCGATCTAAGCGAACAGACCGTGCTGTTCGCACCCCTTGGAGCGGGCCGAGCGGCCCGGATCGAGATGGTCGAACTTCGCCATGACGGTCAGGTCTGGCAGATGGGTGAAGGCGATTCGCTGACACTCGGCCGCGCCACCGACTGCGATATCGTGCTGGATCTGCCCTGGGTGTCGCGCCAGCACGCCGCCCTGGCGATCCGCCGCTGGCAACTGGAATTCAGGGATCACAGCTCGGCCGGGAGCGTGCTGAAGATCGGTGACGGCGAACCGTTTGCCGTACATCGCCGCACCACCCTGATTACCGGCAGTGGCACCATCTGGCTGGGCCCCGAGGCCGGCGCCGACCTGCCGGGCGCCATCGGATTTACCACCTATGCCATGCAGATCCGCCATACACCGGCACAGACGCCTTGAAAGCGGGGCGATTTGAGGCTAGATCTCTGAAATGAGAAGTTGTTCCTGATATGAAAGAACCTGGTATCCTGACGGCACGGCTGGCGGGCCGGTTGAGAGCCTTTCGCCATAACCACGGCTGGTCGCTGGATGATCTGGCCGCCAAAAGCGGGGTCAGCCGCGCCACGCTGTCACGGCTGGAAAATGCCGGCGTCAGCCCCACGGCCGAGGTTCTCGAACGGCTGTGCGCCGCCTTTGGCCTGCCCGTGTCGCGCCTGCTGGCAATGAGCGAGGACAGCTTTGCCGCGCATGTACCGCTTGCCGAACAGGGCGAATGGCATGACCCTGAGACCGGCCTCACCCGCCGGTCGGTTTCACCGCCCGCCGCGGGGCTGGGCGCGCAACTGCACGAGTTTCACCTCCCGCCGGATACGCGCCTGACGTTTCGGGAACCGTCACTGTCCGGGCATGAACATCACCTGGTGCTTCTGGACGGCGCGTTGCGCGCAACGCTGGACAATTCCACCAGCGACCTGACAGCCGGGGACTGCCTGCGCTATGTCGGGCCGGGGCCGTCGCTGCTGGAAACAGGGCCGCATCGCGGCGCGCGCTATTTGCTGGTTGCGGTGGGGTAGAAACGGGCCCGCCGCTTAGCGGCGCCCGACCTGCCGGCAGATCAGAATCACCGGCAGCAGCCCCACGGCAACGATCACCAGCGAAGGCACCGCGGCGCCCTCCAGGCGTTCGTCGCTGGCCAGCCGGTAGGCCTGAACCGCCAGCGTGTCGTAGTTGAAGGGCCGCATGATGAGGGTGGCGGGCAATTCCTTCATGACATCGACGAACACGATCAGCAGGGCGGTCAGCAGGCTGGGCGTGAGAATCGGAAGATGCACCCGGCGCAACGTGCCGAACGGGGTTTGCCCGAGCGAACGCGCGGCGGCGTCCATGTTGGCGTGAACCATGCTTTGCCCGCCCTCGTAGGCGCCCAGCGCCGAGGCCAGAAAGCGCACCATGTAGGCCGCCACCAGCAGCCAGATCGATCCGGTCAGCAGCAATCCGGTCGAGATGCCGAACGTGGCGCGCATCCAGGCATCGAGCGCGTTGTCGAACGCGGCGAACGGTACCAGCAGGCCGACGGCAATCACCCCGCCCGGCACCGCGTAACCCAGCCGGGCGACATAGGCCGCCATTGCCGTCCGGCGCCCCGGGCGCAACCGCTGGGAGAACCCGACGCAAATCGCCGCCGCGACCGTAACCGCGGCCGCAACGCTGGCCAGTGTCAGCGAGTTGGTGATGAACCCCGTGTAACGCCGGCTGAACAGATCCTGTTCGGAGCCCAGGCCCATGTCGAACAAGACCACCGCCGGCAGAACGAACCCCAGCAGCACCGGGATGACGCACAGCAGGAAGGCCAGTATCGCCGGCCAGCCCGTCAACTCGGCGGGCGGCATCGCAGCATGCCTCCGCCCGGCGCCGTAATACCGCGCCCGCCCGCGCTGAACCCGTTCGGCCACCGCCAGCAGCAGCGCGAATCCCAGGAGACAAAGCGCAAGTTGCGCCGCTGCCGCGCGGTCGGCCATGGAAAACCAGCTTGTATAGATGCCGGTGGCAAATGTCTGAACGCCGAAATAGGCCACGGTGCCGAAATCGGCGATGGTTTCCATCACCGCCAGCAACACGCCACCGGCGATGGCTGGCCGCGCCATCGGCAGGCTGACCTTCCAGAATGCCTGCCATGCGCTGCTGCCCAAAGCCCGCGCGGCAAGAAAGGCGGCGGCGCTTTGTTGCAGGAAGGCCGCCCGCGCCAGCAGATAGACATAGGGGTAAAGCACCAGGATCAGCATGATCGCGGCACCTTCGAGCGACCGGATTTCGGGAAACCAGTAGTCTCGCGGCCCCCAGCCGGTCACTTCGCGCAGGGTAGACTGCACAACGCCGGGATGGTCCAGTAGATAGGTGTAGGCATAGGCCAGCACATAGGCCGGAAACGCCAGCGGCAGTACCAGCGCGATCTCGAGCAGGCGAACCCCCGGAAAACGGGTCATCGTCACCAGCCAGGCGGCGCCGACGCCAATGGCGAAGGTTCCCGCCGCGACCATGACCACAAGCGCCAGCGTCGTGAGCGTATAGCTTGGCAGCACCGTTTCCATCAGATGCGAGATGGTATCGGTGCCCCCGGTGACGGCGGCCAGCGCCACCGCCAGCATCGGCAACAGGCAGGCCGCGGCCACAGTGTAGGCCAGCGCCCCGATCACCCGCGTCCCGCGGGCATGGTGCCGGCGCGACCCGTGCGCGGCGTATTGTGTCGCCTCACTCAATCCCGGGGCTTTCCTTCAACCAGACAGATGCCGGACGCACCCGGCGCCCGGGTCTTGTTCCGTCATTTCGGCCGGAAGTTCCAGCCCGAAAACCCTTCCGGGCGGGCATGTCGCGGGCTGGGCGAGGCTGGCCGCCGGTCAGTCGTAGCGGCGCTGATCCTCGATCACCAGGCCGTCCTTGGGCAGGCTGCCGGGCGGCACGACCTCGATGGCGCCTTTCAGCTTCAGCACCTCGACCACCGACTTGTCATAAACCGACCCGTCGGTTGCGCTCGATTCGATCTGCACGGTCATCGTATCCATCTCGCCCTCGCGCCGGGCAATGACGCGCGCCTTGACGACCTCGGCGTGCTTGTCGACCAGCGCGGCCACCTGTTCGGGGCGCACGAACATGCCCTTGATCTTGGTGGTCTGGTCGGCCCGGCCCATCCAGCCCCGGATGCGCATGTTGGTGCGCCCGCAAGGGCTGGCGCCCTCCATCACCGCGCTCAGATCGCCGGTGGCGAACCGGATCAGCGGGGAGTCGGGGTTGAGCGTGGTGACGACAAGTTCACCAACCTCGCCGGGCGCCACCGGGTTGCCTGTGCCGGGGGTGACGATTTCGACGATCACATGTTCGTCCACGATCATCCCCTCCATAGCGGCGCTTTCATAGGCGATGCTGCCCAGGTCGGCGGTGGCATAGCTTTGCAGGCAGGCAATGCCGCGATCGGCATATTCGGCCCGCAGCGAAGGGAACAGCGCACCGCCGCCCACCGCCGCCTTGGAAAATCCGAGCTTCACGCCCATTTCGTCGGCCTTGTCGAGAATCACCTTGAGGTAATCGGGGGTTCCGGCATAGGCGGTGGCGCCCACATCGCGCGCCGCCGTCACCTGCAATTCGGTCTGACCGGTTCCGGCCGGCAGCACCGCGGCTCCGACCGCCCGGGCGCCATTCTCGAAGATCATGCCCGCAGGCGTCAGGTGATAGCCGAAACAGTTCTGCACCACGTCGCCCTTGCCGATACCGGCGGCATGCAGGAAGCGGCCCATGCGCCACCAGTCATGGGCGACGCTGCCGGGTTCATAGATAGGGCCGGGCGACTGGAAGACATGCGCGAAACCGTGCAATTGCATCCCGGTGAAGCCGCCAAAGGGCGGATTGGCGGCCTGGGCGCGGCCGAGGTCGGACTTGCGCAGAACCGGCAGCGCCGCCAGCGCGCCGACATCGGTTATCTCACCCGGTTCCACGCCCTGAAGCAGCCCGGCATAACCCGGAAGCGATCTGGCGCGGGCGATCTGGCGCGGCAGCGTCTGTGCCAGCGCCGCATCGCGTTCGTCCTGGGTTCGGGTTTCGAGCGCGTCGAAAAACTGGGTCATCGGTCGGATCCTCCGGGCGCCGCGCAGGATGTGCCTGCTTGCCTGATTGTCGGAATGCCGGTTCTTGCCACGGCAAGGGCCGGCATGGCGGATAGCGTCTTGCGGTGTCGCAGGGCCGCCCCTCAGCTTAGCCACCGCTTGCGCCGGCGGTACGACCGCACGTCGCGGAACGATTTGCGCCCCTCGTCGGACATGCCCAGATAGAATTCCTTGACATCGGGGTTCTCGCGCAGTTCGTCAGCGGGTCCGTCCATGACCACGCGGCCGTTTTCCAGGATATAGCCGTAATGGGCGAACCGCAGCGCGACGTTGGTGTTCTGTTCGGCCAGCAGGAAGGACACGCCTTCCTTGTCGTTGAGATCCTTCACGATCCCGAAAATCTCTTCCACCAGCTGCGGCGCGAGTCCCATGCTGGGTTCGTCCAGAAGGATGGTTTCGGGTCCGGCCATAAGGGCGCGGCCGATCGCCACCATCTGCTGTTCACCGCCCGATGTATAGCCGGCCTGGCTGCGGCGACGCTCTTTGAGGCGCGGAAAATAGGAATAGACCTTGTCCAGATCCGCCATCATCTCGGCCTTGCCGCCCCTGCGGGTGTAGTACCCGGTCAGCAGGTTTTCCTCGACCGTCAGATGCGCGAAACAGTGACGCCCCTCCATCACCTGAATGACCCCGCGCTTGACCAGCGCGGCCGGGTCCAGATCCTGCACCCGGTCGCCGCGGTAGAGGATCGTGCCCTTCGTAACCTCGCCGCGTTCGGAATGCAGAAGGTTGGACACCGCCTTGAGCGTCGTGGTCTTGCCAGCGCCGTTGCCGCCCAGAAGCGCGGTGATCCCGCCCTTGGGCACACTGAGGGAGACACCTTTCAGCACGAGGATCACATGGTTGTAGATCACCTCGATATTGTTGACGTCCAGAAGCGTCTCGGCCTCTACATCGGCGGTCGTGGCTACATCGGGCATTGGCCTGGTCTTTCCTGTCAGACGGGTTCCCCCGGCGGGCGGTCCGCCGGGGGAGGTTGCGTTCAGTTGCAGTCCTGGGTCGGCCAGGGCGCGTTGGCCACGGCGTATTCTTCCGCCTTTTCCACCTCGAGCGGCGCGATCTCGTCGCGGTTCTCCTGAAGATGGTCGCTCGCCTTGACGAATTTCGCGCCGTCCCACTGCAGCATCCAGCCGCCCGAATGGCCGGTATGATCGCCGCACGAGGTCGAGAACGGCGGGACCATCCCGGTCATGCCCAGTTCGTCGAGCCGCTCGGCCGTCAGCTCGATATTCTCCAGCCCCCAGCGCAGCTGTTCGGGGCTGATGTTGCCGGTGCCATACTCCGCTTGCGCGGCGCGGATACCCTCGGCCAGCATCATCGACATGACCAGGCCGCGCTGATAGAAAACCTCGCCGCGCTGTTCTTCGTCGGATTCGGTATTGCCCGGCTCAACGACGTATTTCTGGATGTCGGCCCAGACCGGCGCATCCTCGACCGGTGCGTTAAAGCTGATCGCCCGATAGCCCTTGCCATCCTGACCGACGACCTGAAGGTCGTCGCTGTGGCCCGACCACCAGATGCCGACGAACTGATCCATCGGATACTTGGTCTTGACCGCCTCGGTCAGCGCGCCGGTATTCATAGCGCCCCAGCCCCACATGATGACGAAATCGGGCCGCTCGCGGCGGATTTGCAGCCATTGCGCCGACTGGTTCTGCATCTCCTTCAGCCCGACCGGGATCGGCAGCAGCTCAAAGCCGACATCGGCTGCCTTCTTCTCCAGGTAGGGCAGCGGTTCCTTGCCGAAGGGATGGTCGAGATGCAGGAAGGCGATCTTCTTGCCCTTGAGCCCGCTCATGTCCGTGCCGCCCAGCGCCTTGAGGATCATCGACGCGCCGTCCCAGTACGAGGCCGGCATGTTGAAGGCCCACTGGAACACCCCGCCGTCGGCCATCGCCGAAAAGCCGTAGCCCGGCGCCAGGATCGGGATCATGTCGACATTGGTCTTGGGCAACACCTGCAGCGTGATGCCGGTCGACCACGGCTGCGTCACCAGCGCATCGCCCTTGGTCTTCTCATAGCATTCGACACCCTTTTCGGTGTTGTAGCCGGTCTCGCACTCATAGGCATTGACCTTGACGCCGCCGATGCCGCCGTCGCGGGCATTGAGCATAGTGAAATAGTCGGCCTGCCCGTTCATCACCGGTGTTCCGGTCGATGCGAAGGGTCCGGTGCGATAGCTGAGGTTGGGTAGGTTCAGCTCCTGCGCTCCCGCCGATGCGGCAAAGGCCGCTGCCACCGCCGCGGCGGCCAGTCTTGCGGTGTAGTTCATCGAATTTTCCTCCCGTTGATGGTTGCTCGATGAGATTTCGCCGGCCCGCCTAGTGCGGGAACGGCCAGATGACGAGTTTTTCGCGGATCAGGCGCCACAGCTGCGCCAGCCCGTGCGGTTCGACGATCAGAAAGAAGATAATGAGAGCGCCCACGATCATGGTGTTGAGATGTTCGACCAGCGCCGAATCGGTCTGCATCCCCAGCGCCTCGGGCAGCACGCCCAGGATCACCGGTAGACCGACGATCAGGATCGCACCCAGATAGTTGCCCAGGATCGAACCCAGCCCCCCGATGATGGCGATGAACAGGATTCGGAAGCTGAGCGGGACATCGAACAGGTTCGGTTCGGCGGCGCCGCGCCACATGAACACGAACAGCGCGCCGGCGACACCGACGATATAGGACGACACCGCAAAGGCGGTCAGCTTGGATCTCATCAGGTTGATACCGATCAGTTCGGCAGCGAAATCCATGTCGCGCGTGGCCTTCCAGGTCCGGCCCATCGTACCGCGCGTCAGGTTGATCGATACCCAGGTGATCAGTGTGACCACGGCCAGCACGACGTAGTACTGCACCGTCGAAGTCGCCTGCGGCCCCGAGATGTACACGCCGAAGGTCTTGAGATTCGGCACCTGGATGGCGCCGCTGGCGTTGTAGTTGTAAAGCCAGCCCCACTTCTCGAACAGCCACACCAGAAAGAACTGCGCCGCCAGCGTTGCGATGGCCAGGTAGAAACCCTTGATGCGCAGGCTGGGAATTCCGAAAACAACGCCGATCCCGGCGCTGAACACGCCCGAAAGCAGGATCGCCGCCACCGGACTCATCCAGGGCATGAGTGTGACCATCTTGTAGCAGGCATAGGCCCCGACCCCCATGAAGGCGGCGGTGCCCAGACTGAGCTGTCCGGCATAACCGGTCAGAATGTTAAGCCCCAGCGCCGCCAGCGAATAGATCAGGATCGGTATCAGCAGCGTCTGGAAGGCGAATTCGCTGGCGGTCAGCGGGAATATCACCCAGGCCAGCAGCAGGATAATGCCCAGCAGGACGGCATCCTGGCGCACGGGAAACAGCGCCTGATCGGCCCGATAGCTGGTCTTGAACTGTCCTGCGGTACGATAGAGCATTGCGTCTCGTCCTTCCGGTTGGCAGGCCCCGCCCTGCCCTCGATCTGGTGTCGTGCGGCCTCGTGGGGCCGCGGTTCCGCTTTCGGCAGCGCGCCCCGCGCTGCCTCAGACCCGTTCGATTATGCGCTCCCCGAACAATCCCTGCGGGCGGAACAGCAGCACGATCAGCGCCAGCACAAAGGCGAACCAGGTTTCGGTGTTGCCGCCCAGAAGCGGCTGACCCCAGTAAATCTCGAACAGCTTTTCCAGCACCCCGATCATCAGCCCGCCGATGATGGCGCCGGCGATGCTTTCCAGCCCCCCCAGCATGAGCACCGGCAGCGCCTTGTAGGCAATCACCTCGAGCGCAAAGCTGACGCCGGCACGCGCGCCCCAGGCGATGCCCGTGACCAGCGCGATGATCCCGGCGATGAACCAGACCAGAACCCAGATCGTGCGCAGCGAGATGCCGACCGACAGCGCCGCCTGCGAATCGTCGCCCAGCGCCCGGATCGCCCGGCCCATCTGGGTGCGGTTGAGAAACACCAGCAGCCCCACCACCAGCATTGCCGCAACCGCCACGGCCGTCACGTCCTTCTGTTCCAGGATCAGCAGCCCGCCGAAGGGTTCGAGCGTCCACGACCCCGTGGGAATGCCCAGTTCCTCGGTGATCATCACCTTGTTCTCGCCGCCAAAGATGATTTCTCCGAACCCGATCAGGAACAGCGTGATGCCGATGGTGGCCATGAACAGGATGATGTCGGGCTGGCCCACCAGCGGGCGCAGCACCACCCGCTCGATCGTCACCGCAAGCACGAACATCACCGCCAGCGTCAGAACCACGCTGATCCAGGCCGGCACGCCCATCGCGTGCAGCCCCACCAGCGTCAGAGCGGCAAACACGACCATGATGCCCTGGGCGAAATTGAATATCCGGCTCGAGCGGTAGATCAGCACGAAGCCCAGCGCGATCAGCGCGTAGAGGATGCCCGAAACCAGGCCTTCCCAAAGCACCTGCATCAGGAAATCCGGGGCCGCGACCATGTCGGCGAACGGTGCGATGAATATGTCGTGTAACATCTGCCGGCTCCCTAGTGCTGCACGCCCAGATAGGCGTCGATGACTTCCTGGTTGTTGCGCACCTCGTCAGGCGTGCCGTCGCCGATCTTCTTGCCGTAATCCATCACCACCACCCGGTCGGACAGATCCATCACCACGCCCATGTCGTGTTCGATCAGCGCGATGGTGGTCCCGAATTCGTCGTTCACATCAAGGATGAAGCGGCTCATGTCCTCCTTCTCCTCCACGTTCATTCCGGCCATCGGTTCATCCAGCAGCAACAGCTTGGGTTCGGCCGCCAGCGCGCGCGCCAGTTCGACTCGCTTCTTCAGCCCGTAGGGCAGGCGCGACACCGGCGTCTTGCGGATGGCCTGGATTTCCAGGAAGTCGATGACCTTCTCGGCGATCTCGCGGTTGGCCGTTTCCTCGGCTTCGGCGCGCCCTTTCCACAGGGCCTGCGACAACAGGCCGGCCTTCATGTGGGTCAGCCGCCCGGTCATGACGTTGTCCAGCACCGTCATGCCCTCGAACAGCGCGATGTTCTGGAAGGTGCGCGCGATGCCCTGGCGGGCGACCTGGTAGGGCTTCATCGGCGGCCTGGGCCGGCCGCGAAACCATATCTCGCCTTCCTGCGGCGAATAAAAACCCGAAACCACGTTCAGCATCGAGCTTTTGCCGGCGCCGTTGGGGCCGATGATGGCGCGGATCTCGCCCTCGCGGATGTCGAAGCTGATATTCTCGATTGCCACCACACCGCCAAAGCGAAGGGTGATGTTCTTCATCTCCATCACCACCGGGCCGATCTTGCGGCCGTCGGCGGTGGTGTAGCCTTCGGAGGCGTCAAGCATGCGCCCGTCCCTTCATCTTGCCCAAATAACTCCCGCCGGAGGCATGAAATCGCCGCGCAGCGGCCATGGCGCTGGCGCTGTTCATTGCGCGGCCACCTGCCGCGGGGCCACCGGCACTACCTCGGCGTCGCAGATCGTCAGTGTGGCCTTGATCGCTCCCTTGCGCCCGTCCTCGTAGGTCACTTCGGTCACGGTGCTTATCTTGTCGGACCCGTCGTACAGTGCCGCGATGATATCGGCGAATTTCTCCTCCACGATGCGGCGGCGCACCTTGCGGGTGCGGGTCATCTCGCCATCGTCGGCATCCAGTTCCTTGTGCAGCACGACGAAACGATGCACCTGGCAGCCTGACAGCATCGCATCTTCGGCGATCGACCCGTTCACCGCGCTTACATGCTCCCGGATGCTGGCCAGAACCCGCGGGTGGCCGGCCAGTTCCTGATAGGACGCATAGGCGATGTTGTTGCGCTCGGCCCAGTTGCCCACCGCCGAGAGGTCGATATTGATGAACGCGACGCAATTGTCGCGGCCGTTGCCGAACACCACCGCCTCCAGGATGTCGGGATAGAACTTCAGCTTGTTCTCGACGTATTTCGGCGCGAACATCGACCCGTCGGCCATCTTGCCCACGTCCTTGGCGCGGTCGATGATGCGCAGATGGCCGGTTTCCTCCTCGAAGAACCCGGCGTCGCCGGTAGCGACCCAGCCCTCGGCATCCTTGGTCGAGGCGGTGCTTTCGGAATTCTTGTAGTATTCGACGAACACGCCGGGCGAACGGTAGAAGATCTCGCCATTCTCGGCGATGCGGATTTCGACGCCCGGCGCCGGCACACCGACGGTATCTGCGCGCACCTCGCCATCGGGCTGGACGGTAACGAACACCGTCGCCTCCGTCTGGCCGTATAGCTGTTTCAGGTTGATGCCGAGGCTGCGGTAGAATTCGAATATCTCCGGCCCGATCGCCTCGCCCGCCGTATAGCCGACGCGAATGCGCCCGTATCCCAGCGTGTCCTTCAACGGTCCGTAGACAAGGGCATTGCCCAAAGCGTATTTCAGCCGGTCCCAGGCGCCAACCGGCCTGCCGTCCAGCAGCCTGCCGCCAACCTTCTTGGCGTGCGCCATGAAGTGATGGAAAACCCGCTGCTTGAAGGGGCTTGCGTCCTCCATGCGGATCATCACGTTAGTCAGCTGGGTTTCGAACACCCGTGGCGGGGCGAAGAAATAGGTCGGCCCGATCTCGCGCAGGTCGATCATCATGGTATCGCCGCTTTCGGGACAGTTGACGCAGAAGCCGCACCAATAGGCCTGGGCGATGGAGAAAATGAAATCCCCCACCCACGCCATCGGCAGATAGGACAGGATATTCTCGCCCGCGCTCAGATGGTCGAAATCGGTCGAGTTCCGGGCGGTTTCGATCACGTTGCGGTTGGACAGGACGACGCCCTTGGGCTTGCCCGTGGTTCCCGAGGTGTAAAGCATCACGCAGATGCTGTCATAGTCCTGGCGGGCGCGGCGCGCCTCGAGTTCGGCGATGCGCTCGTGGTAGGAGGCGCGGCCCTGATCCTGGATGTCGATGAAACGATGCAGCTGTCGGTGATCGTATTTGCGCATCCCGCGCTGATCGACATAGATCATGTGTTCGAACTGGTGCAGCCGGTCCTGGATCTCGATGACCTTGTCCACCTGTTCCTGATCGCCGACAATGGCAAAGCGGGCGCCGCAATGCTCCATCACATAGGCCATCTCTTCGGCGCCCTGGTCCTGGTAAAGCGGCACCGGCACCGCGCCGACCGACTGCGCCGCCACCATGGACCAGTACAGATAGGGGCGGTTGCGGCCGATAATGGCGACGAAGTCGCCCTCCATGACGCCCAGGTTGATCAACCCCAGCGCCAGCGCCTCGATCTCGGCGGCGGTTTCCGCCCAGGTCCAGCACTGCCAGATGCCGAATTCTTTCTCGCGATAGGCCGGGCGGTCGCTAAGCTGGGTGGCATTGCGATGAAGCAGCGCCGGAAGGGACGAAAGCCCCATGGCGCCCGACTGCGTCTGAGCCAATATGCAACTCCTCCCGTGCCGGCCGTTTGGCGGCCTCGCGTGATCGCCGCTGCGATTTCTGCGCGAACCAGAACAGACCGATTTTTGCGGGTCAACTTTTTCGCGATGTTTTCCCAAATCTTACGAATTGTTACAGTGCCGCATCCGGGGCGGCTGCGCTGTAACGAGCCGGCCCTATGCGGCGCGGCAATCCGGTGTTAGCCATGAGATGCGGAGGATGCGTTTTGGACTACGCCGAACAACAGAGAAAGGCGATGACCGAGGCCGGTCTGAACCTTATCGCACAGGCGCTGTCGATCTATGACAACGATCTGCGGCTGGCGGTGTGCAACAGCCGCTTCAAGGAAATGTTCGACCTGCCCGACCGGCTGGTCCGGCCCGGCGCGCGTTTCGAAGACACCATCCGGCACATGGCCGAACGGGGCGACTATGGCGACGAAGACGATGTCGCGACCATGGTCCGAACGCGGGTCGATCAGGCCCGTGCGTTCGAGGCGCACTACCTGGAACGCACCCGCCCCAACGGCCAGATCATTTCCATCGAGGGCGCGCCGCTGCCGCAGGGCGGCTGGGTCACGGTCTACACCGACATCACCGCCGCCAAGCGGGTCGAAAGGCTGCTGATGTCACGATCCGAAGAACTGTCGGGGCAACTGCTTGCCCATGCCGAGGAACTGTCGGCCACCAACCGTCAGTTGGCCGCCACCATCACCGCCCTGGAAGAGGCCAAGCGGCAACTGACCGAGATCGAGGCGCGGACCCGGCTGACGACCGAGATGATGCCGGCACATATCGCCCATGTCGGTGCGGACGGGGTCTACACCTATTCCAACCGGCGCCTCAGTTCGGTCCTCCCTGGCCGTCTGTCCGAAATCGTCGGGCTGCATATCGCCGATGCGCTGGGTCCGTCGGTCTTCGCCCGGATCGAGCCGCATCTGCGCGCGGCGTGGGAGGGGCGCAGCCCGGTATTCGAGTTTACCGAAGACCACGATTCGCGCCGCATCCGCGTGGCCTTTACCCCGGATCGGTCTGGAGGCGTCTATATCCTGTCGATGGACGTCACCGAGGAAACCCAGGCCCGCGTGGCTTTGCAGCAATCGCACCGCCGGGCGCTGGCCGCGCAGATGACCAGCGGGCTGGCGCACGATTTCTCCAACCTGCTGACCATCATTCTGGGCATGCAGAGCAGGTTGGCGGGCATGGATCTCGGCCCGCGGGCGGCCGAACTGGTCGCGGGCACACAGGCCACGGCACGACGCGGCGGCCGGCTGCTTAACAGGATCGCCGACATGACCGGGCTGCGCACCCTTCGTCCGGCGGCCAT
This sequence comes from Jhaorihella sp., assembly GCA_047975215.1. Taxonomy (GTDB): domain Bacteria; phylum Pseudomonadota; class Alphaproteobacteria; order Rhodobacterales; family Rhodobacteraceae; genus JAGRMG01. The sequence continues at coordinate 83,403 of JBKEDD010000005.1, read as the reverse complement.
CGACCTGCATGTGCTGCTGGAGGATCTCAAGCTGCTGGCCACCCCCAGCCTGCCGCGCTCGGTCGGACTCAGCATTCTGGACCACACCCCGGACCGGGTGCTTCTGCTGGATGCGGGCATGTTGCAGGACGCGCTGGTAAACCTCGTCCTGAACGCCCGCGATGCCTGTGGCAGCAGCGGCCAGATCACCATCAGCGCCCATTGCATCGGGCGAATCTGGGTCGAATTCTCGGTCGGCGATACCGGTCCGGGTTTTTCGCCCGAGGCGCTGGATAAGGCGCTTGACCCGTTCTTTTCCACCAAGGGCGGCGAAGGGTCGGGGCTGGGTCTGCCGATGGTTTACGACATGGTCAAGCTGGCCGGCGGCGATCTGCGGCTGGGCAACACGACGACCGGAGCGCAGGTTACATTGCGCCTGCCCTATCGCGAGGCGCCCGCGGGAAATGGCGGGCTGGCGCTGCTGGTCGAGGATAACCCCGAACTGCGCACCGGCTTTCGCGACATGCTGATGGAACTGGGTTTTGCCGTGGTCGAGGCGGAATCGGTGGATGAGGCGGTGGCGCTGACCGCCGATCTGGACGATATCCGCCTGGTTCTGTCCGACATACGCCTGCGCGGCAGCGCCACCGGTTTGGATCTGATCGACCGGATCGCGGGCCGCGATCTGACCTGTCTTCTGATGACATCGCTGCCGCCCGACGATCCGCTGCACCGCAGCGCGCTGACCCGTGGTCCGGTGCTGCACAAGCCTTTCACCGCCACGCAATTATCGGCCCTGATCCGCCCGGAGGCCGCTGCATGACCGCCCCGCTTGTCACCATCCTGGACGATGAACCCGAAATCCGGCGCATCCTGACCGATGCGCTGGAAGAGGCCGGCTTTCGCACCCAGTGTTTCGCCCGCGCCCGCCAGTTCGAAGCCTCGCTGAAACGCGTCACGCCGGATGTGTGCCTGGTCGATCTGTCGCTGCCGGACACCGACGGGCTGGCCCTGGTGCATCGGCTGGCACTGGAACAGGGGGCGGCGGTAATCATCATTTCCGGCCGCGCGCAGGTGCGGGACCGGGTGGCGGGCCTTGAACTGGGGGCCGACGACTACATCACCAAACCGTTCGATCCGGCCGAGGTGGTGGCCCGTATCCGCGCCCGTCTGCGCGGCAACAGGACGCTTCAGCGGGCTGGCGAAACAGCCAGGTTCAACGGCTGGACGGCGCATTTCGACCGCTATGTGCTGCAAGACCGCAACGGGGCGGAAACCCCGTTCAGCCATGCCGAGGGCGAAGTGCTTCGGCTTTTCCTGGAAAGCCCGCGGCGTCTGATCTCGCGCGCACAGATGCAGCAATCGCTTGGCGGTACCGCGGGCGATAGCTTTGATCGCGCCATGGACGTTCGCATTTCGCGGCTGCGCACCAAGCTGTGCGAGGACCCCAGGAACCCTCGCCTGATCAAGACGATCTATGGCGCCGGATACATCTTTCTGGGCGAGGTCGAATGGTCCTGAAGGCGAAACCCATGCCTGGCCAGGACCGCCGGGTTCCGCGACGAACCGACCGGTTCGATCCGCCACGCCGGGGCCGACCCTCAAACGTGCTGATGCGCCATCACAAACCCGGTTCTCGGATGTGACGCGGTTCATTCAAGAGATCGGGCCACGCAGGCCTTGCGCCTTGGCGAAGCCCGGCATCGTCTGTACCGGCACCGACCCCGCGAGCGGCGCGCCAGACCAGATGGTGGGCCGACCACATCCCGGCCGCCGCCCCCGCCCGAAACGCACCATTGACGCGCAATCGCTCCGGTCGCACTTTCCACTTGCGCGCGGCTCGCCTAAAGAGGCGCCGGAAGGAGCCGCCGCCGAGGTCGCATATCACCCTGATCCGCCATGGCCAGGCCAATACCGAGGCCCGGGACGAGGCCAGCTATGACCGGCTCAGCCCGCTGGGCCGGCGCCAGTCGGAATGGCTGGGCGCGCATCTGCGCGACTCGGGCAGTCATCATACCCGGGTCTATTCCGGCACCCTGATCCGCCATGCCGAAACCGTGCAGGGCATGGGCCTGAACTCGGTGATCCGCGATCCGCGCCTGAACGAACTGGAATATTTCACCATGGCCCGCCTGCTGGAACAGCAGAAGGGTATTCCCGTTCCGCTCGCGCGCGAAGGTTTCATCCAGCATCTGCCGGTCGTTTTCGCCGCCTGGCAGAACGACGAGATCGAGGATCCGCCCGAGAGCTTCGCCAACTTCGAGACCCGCGTCAACGCGGCCCTGACCGAGATCGCGGCGGGCGACGGCCCGGCGCTGGTGGTGACATCCGGCGGGCTTATCGCGATGGCGATGCGCCAGGTTCTGGAACTGGAGATTCCCGCCATGGCGCGCATGGCGCTGGCGATCATGAACACTTCGATGCACCGGCTCTATCCGATCGGCGACCGGCTCAGCCCGGTTCTGTTCAACGCCGTGCCGCATCTTGAGGCGCCCGAGCGCCACTTTGCCCAGACGCATCTTTGAGGAGCCGCGGGAATGTCAGATCCGAACCACGCGCGGGGTACGACGACCGTGCTGCCGCGCCGAAACCGGGCCGGAATGCCGCAAGGAACGATGCCATGACACATCTGTGGGTTCGCGCCGAACAGCGCCCCAACGAGGACCGCGTCGGCCTGACGCCCGATGGCGCCGCCGCGCTGATCGCCGCCGGCATACGTGTCACGGTGGAAGACAGCCGCACCCGGGCCATAGGCATCGGCGGCTACCGCGAGGCGGGCTGCGATATCGTCGCGCAAGATACCTGGCCCGACGCACCGGCAGACGCCATCGTGTTCGGGCTGAAGGAACTGCCCGAGGATGCCAGCCCGCTGCGCCACCGCCACATCATGTTCGGCCACGCCTTCAAGGGCCAGCATTCGGGCAAGGTGCTGCTGGAAAGGTTCCGCGCCGGCGGCGGTACGCTCTACGACCTGGAGTACCTGGTGGACGAGACCGGCCGCCGGGTTGCCGCGTTCGGCTATTGGGCCGGATATGCCGGCGCTGCGGTGGCGCTGAAAGCCTGGGCGGCGCAGCGGCGCGGCGGCATCTGCCCGCCTGTCGGCCCTTACCCCGGCAAGGACGTGCTGTGCAGCGAACTGACGCGCGAACTGGATGCCCTGGGCGAACCGCGCCCCCGCATCATCGTCATCGGCGCGCTCGGCCGGGTCGGCAGCGGCGCCGCCGCTCTGTGCGGGGCGCTGGATGCACCCGTCACCCTCTGGGACATGGCCGAGACCGCGCATGGCGGCGCGTTTCCCGAAATCCTCGACCACGACCTGTTCCTGAACTGCATCTTCGCACGTCCCGGCACACCGGTCTTCGTCGCGCGATCCGCGCTTGCCGGGCAGCGCCGGCTGCGCGTGATCGGCGACATCGCCTGCGACCCGGACAGCGACTACAACCCGGTGCCGGTCTATGATCGCGCCACCACATGGGAAACCCCGGCGCGGCGCGTGCATGACGACCCGCCGCTCGACGTGGTGGCGATCGACAACCTTCCCTCGATGCTGCCGGTCGAAAGCTCGAAGGACTACGCGGCCCAGCTTCTGCCGGCGCTGCTGACGCTCGGCGATCTCGACACCGGCGTCTGGGGCCGGGCCAGGGCCGTATTCGACGAACAGATGAAAGGGATCTGAGATATGACCATCCACTGGTGCGGAACCGGCCTGTCGGCCATTCCCGGCCTGCGCCGCCTGCTTGAGGCGGGCCATGACGTGACCGTCTGGAACCGCACGACCACCAAGGCACGCGAGGCGGTCGGCGATCTGACGGGGGATATCCGCGCCTTCGACCCCGAGGCGCTGGGCAAGGTGCTGGCGAAGGGCGACGTGGTGGTCTCAATGCTGCCGGGCGACTGGCATGTGCCGCTGGCCGAACTGGCAATCGGCAAGGGCGCGCATTTCGTGTCCTCTTCCTATATCGCACCCGAAATGCGCAACCTGGATGCAAGGGCGCGCGACGCCGGGGTGGCGCTGGTCAACGAGGTCGGGCTCGACCCGGGCATAGACCATCTGATGGCACACGCGCTGGTGGCCGACTACCGCGCCTCGGCCTCCTTCGCGCCTGACAACCATGTGTCGTTCACCTCCTATTGCGGCGGCGTGCCCAGACATCCCAACCCGTTCCGCTACAAGTTCAGCTGGTCGCCGCTGGGCGTGCTAAAGGCGCTGCGCTCGCCCTCGCGGTCGATCCGCAACTATTCCGAACTGCGCGCGGAACGGCCCTGGGACGCGATCAGCAGCTATACCGCGCCGCTGCCGTCCCCGGAAACTTTCGAAGTCTATCCCAACCGCGATTCGATTCCCTTCATGGCGCAATACGGGTTCGAGGACAGCTGGCAGGTGCGCGATTTCGTGCGCGGCACGTTGCGCCTGAACGGCTGGGCCGAGGCCTGGGCGGATGTGTTCCGCGAGATCGAGACCCTTGCCGGACCCGAGGGCGAGACCCGGCTCAAGCAGCTATCCGACCGGTTCTGGCGCGAGAACGCCTATGACGAGGGCGAACCCGACAGGGTGGTCCTGTGCGTCGGGCTGAAAGCGGAACGTGACGGCAGCCCGGTCTGGCACATGACATGGACCATGGACGCCTGGGGCGATGCGCGCGGCACCGCCATGGCGCGTCTGGTCTCGGTGCCGGTCTCGCTGGCGGTCGAGGCGGTGCTGAACCAGAACATTGCCGCCGGCGTCCATGCGGCGCCCGACGATCCGAAACTGATCGCGGCCTGGATGGACGAAATCGGCAAGCTGGCGCAGCATCTCGGAATCGTCGACCACCTGGCAGGCTGAACCCGGACCGGGTGTTCTTCTGACCGCAAACATCCCGGGGAGCGCGAGGGGCAGCGCCCCTCGCCCCGTCGGATCGTGTCAACGATCCGACGCCTCTCGCATACCGGATCGTGTCAACGATCCGACGCCTCTCACATCAGGTCGTCTTCCTCGTCCAGCGCCGAAATGCCCAGCGCATCGAGTCCGTTTTCCAGATGGTCCGACAGGTGCGGCGTGCCGATCAGATAGTCGGCGCAAGGCGTCGTTGCCTCGGTCTTGGCGGTAGCGACGGCTTCGGCCCAGTCGTCGGCAAAGAAACTCTCGCGCCCGATCCACATGATCGCCACCAGTTCGGCCTGCTCGTCTTCGGACATGCGCTCGATAAAGGCGCGCAGTTCACCCTCGGCACGGTTCAGTTCACGGGCCATCAGCGCCACCTGCGCCACCTTTCGGGCCGAGATTTCCAGCATGGACCATACCTCCTGTTCGCTTCAGCCGCCGGCCCGGTCGCGAGGGGCTTGGCGCCACCCCGATCTTACACAAGTTGCCGCACAGGGCCAGACGCATCCGCGCGGCGAATGGCGCGCATTGCGATTCGTCGGGTTCGGGCGTTCACCGGCCCGGGCAATCGCTCGGATTCAGCCATCGGTCTGTCCAAGCGAAACGATCCCGGCGGACCTTTCCGGCGCCAGTTCCTCGAAATCGAGATTGTCCAGTTGCGCTGCGCGCCTTCCGGCGCGTTCCGCGGCGGTGCTCAGCCCCTCGACATCGCGGCGGGCCTGGTCGAAATGGGTTTCCAGCTTGGCGGCCCGTTCCAGCACCAGTTCCACGTCGCGATGCAGATGGCGCAGCATCTTGCGGATCGCGCCGGCCTGCTCGCGCATCCGCGCATCCTTCAGGATCGCGCGCATGGTGTTCAGCGTCGCCATGCAGGTGGTGGGGCTGACGATCCAGACGCGGGCGGCGAAACCTTCGCGCACCAGGTCGGGAAAATTGGCGTGCAACTCGGCATAGACTGCCTCGGAGGGCAGGAACATCAGCGCCCCGTCGGCGGTTTCGCCCTCGACGATATAGCGTTCCGAAATAGCGCGGATATGGGCGCGCACCGCCCTGCGCATCGCCTGCGCGGCCTGGTGTGCCGCGGACTGGTCTTCGGCCCTTCGCAACGCCTCGTAAGCCTCCAGCGGAAACTTGCTGTCGATCACGATCGCGCCGGGCGGTCCGGGCAGGCGGATCAGGCAGTCGGCCCGCCTGCCGTTGCCCAGCGTTGCCTGCATCGCATACGCATCGCCGGGCAGCGCCTTGGACACGATGTCGTTGAGCTGAATTTCCCCGAACGCACCGCGCGTCTGCTTGTTGGACAGGATATCCTGCAAGGACAGCACATCGCCCGACAGCCTTGCGATGTTGTCCTGCGCCTTGTCGATCGTCGCGAGCCGTTCCTGCAGGCGGGTCAGCGACGTTGCGGTCTGCCTGGTCTGGCCATGCAGCGTCTCATTCATGCGCGCCTGCATGTCCGACAGTGCGCGGGCGGTCTTCATCGCGTTGTCGGCCAGCCGGTCGTTCATCTGCTGCTGCACCGCGGCAAGCCGCGATTCGACGGTACCGATCATCTGGATCTGAGTATTGGCCTGGGTTTCGGAAACATGCTGCAACCCCCCGCGCAACTGTTCCTGGCCCAGGCCCACCTGCTGAAGCGAGCGGGCCATTTGCGCCATCTGCTGCGCCACCGGTTCCAGCGCCCGCGCCGAGCGCCGCGCCGCCATCAGCGCCATCGTCAGAAGCACCAGCACCAGCAGGACACCCGCTGCCGCCCCGATCACGGCCAGGGCGGCGGGGTCGCCGGGGTCCAGGCGGAATCCGGCAACCTCGATCATTTCCGCCCGAACAGCCGCTCGATATCCGCCAGCTTCAGTTCCACATAGGTCGGACGGCCATGGTTGCACTGGCCGGAATGGGGCGTCGCCTCCATTTCCCGCAGCAGCGCGTTCATTTCCTCGGGCCGCATCCGCCGGCCCGACCGCACCGAACCGTGGCAGGCGATGCGGCTCAGGATCGCTTCGATACGCGCCTGCACCAGCCGGCTTTCGCCGTCGTCGTCCAACTCGTCCAGAATGTCGCGGACCATCGCCGCCGCGTCGACGCGGCCCAGCAGGGCCGGTGTCTCGCGCACCGCCACGGCACCGCCGCCGAACGGTTCCAGCGTCAGGCCGAGCCGCGCCAGATCGCCCGACACGGCCATCAGCCGGCTACGATCGGCCTCACAAAGCTCAACGATTTCGGGAATCAGCAGCGCCTGCGCCGCAACGCCGTTCTCGGCCATCTGACGCTTCAGCTTTTCGTAGACCAGCCGTTCATGGGCGGCATGCTGATCGACGATGACGATGCCGGTTTCGGTTTGGGCGATGATGTAGTTTTCATGCACCTGGCCACGCGCCGCGCCCAGAGGCAACGCCGCCGGTGCGCTGTCCTCATCCCCCTCGGGGCCGTCTTCGGGCGCCTCGGGCACACGACCGCTCCAGGCGCGCTGCATCTCGGAAAACCCCGGCGTCTGGGCCGCATACGCCGCCGCGTGCGCGGTTGCCGGCTGGCGGCGGTCCATCTGGTAGATCCGCGCGCCTGCGGGTTCGGGGGTCATCGCACCCAATGCCGCGCCCGCAACCGTGCTCGATGCCCGGTGCCCGGCCCCGGCCAGCGCGTGCCGCAGCGCCGAAACGATCAGGCCCCGCGCAACGCCGGGATCGCGGAAGCGCACCTCGGACTTCGCCGGGTGCACGTTGACATCCACCAGCGTCGGGTCGCAATCCAGAAACAGCGCCGCCGCCGGGTGCCGGTCGCGGCTTAGGAAATCGGCATAGGCAGCCCGCAGCGCGCCGCCCAGCATCTTGTCGCGCACCGGGCGGCCATTGACGAATAGGTACTGCGCCACCGCCGCACCGCGCGAATAGGTCGGAAGCGCGGCATATCCGAACAGCCGGATTCCCTCGCGGGTGGCGTCTATGCGCAGCGCGTTTGCCGCAAAGTCGCGCCCCAGAACCCCGGTCAGCCGCGCGTGCAGCGCGTCGAACAGATCGCCGGTTTCGGGGTCGGCGCGGAACACGATGCGGCCCTGACCGCCGCCCGAAACGTCGCGCAGGGTGAAGCCGATGGACGGTTCGGCCATGGCCAGCCGTTTCACGATATCGGTGATCGCCTGTGCCTCGGCCCGGTCGCTGCGCATGAATTTCAGCCGCGCCGGGGTGGCGTGGAACAGATCGCGCAGTTCAACCACCGTACCGGACCGCAGCGCGGCGGGTTTCACCTGCCCCGCGCGGCCGCCCGCCACGCGCAGGCTTGCCGCTTCATGCCCGGCCGCGCGGCTGGCGATGGTCAGCCGGCCGACCGCGCCCAGCGACGGCAGCGCCTCGCCCCGGAACCCGAAAGTATGGATGTTCAGAAGGTCCGAACCGTCGATCTTGGATGTGGCATGGCGCGACATGGCCAGCGGCAGTTCGTCGGGCGCGATGCCGCAGCCGTCATCGCTGACGCGGATCAAGGTCTTGCCGCCATCGGCTATCCCGATAGCGATCCGCGTGGCGCCCGCGTCGATCGCGTTCTCCACCAATTCCTTGACCGCCGAGGCCGGGCGCTCGACGACCTCACCGGCCGCGATACGGTTGATTGCGGCATCGTCCAGTTGCCGGATGACCGGGCGGGCTTGGCCTATGTTGGGGTCGGGATACGCCATGCCGCTAGACCTAGCATGACTTCGCGCGATTCTGCCAGCCGGGATTCGGGGTCGCCCGCGCCGGGGCTTCAGCCCTGCTGCGGTGCGCCGCTGCGGTTGCGGCAGGGTCCGAACAGCGCGGCCAGCGCCAGGATCACGCCCGAAGCGGCCGCGATCATCCCCGCCGCGCTGACCGCATCCCGCCCGCCCAGCCAAAGCGGGCCGTAACCGGCCAGAACATAGCCGAGAACCGCCGCCAGGGTGGCGAACCCCACCGACCAGGCCACCTGCGTTTCAAGCCGGTTGGTCATCAGCCGCGCCGCCGCTGGCGGGCAGATGAACATGGCGATCACGATGATCGAGCCGACCGCGTCGAAGGCTGCGACGGCCGCGATCGCGGCCACCACCACCAGCGCCAGGCCGATGACGCCGGTACGCATGCCCAGCGTGCGCGCAAAGCCCTCATCGAAGGTCGACAGCTTCAGGGGCCGCCAGAACACGGCGGTAAACAGCGCAACGCCGATCAGCGTCAGCCCCATGCGCGGAAGTTCCGCCGGCAGCCCGCGCAGCGCAGCCGGGTCAGCCAGCGACGCCCAGCCGGTCGCGTCCAGCCAGATCAGGCTTTCGAGGTTGCCGTAAAGTGCGTGCTGCACGTCCAGATGTACGGTCGAGGTGTCGGATTGTTCCAGCAGCAGCACACCGGCGGCGAACAGTGTCGTGAACACCACCCCCATGGCCGCGCCCGGTTCGATCCGGCCGAGGCGGCGGATCAGTTCGATCAGCCCCACCGCGACGATGGCCGACCCCATGGCGCCCAGCATCATCGGCCAGGTTGAGATCACTCCGGTCACGAGAAACGCCACCACGATTCCGGGCAGCACCACATGGCTGATGGCATCGCCGATCAGCGCCTGGCGGCGCAGCACCAGAAAGTTGCCCGGCAGCGCGCAGGCCACGGCGGCGAAGATGCCGATCAGCAGCGGCGCCAGCGACAGCGAAACGAATTCCTCACCGTTCATGCAGGCACCTCGCGGGGGCCGCCAATGCGGCGGTCGATATCCTCGATCTGGTCGCGGGTCAGCACGGTTTCGATCTCGCGCAGCCCGTCATAGAGCGCCGCCGCCGCCTCGTGCGTCTGATCGGCGCGCACCACCTGCCAGCGTTTTTCGTCGCGCAGAGCCTTGGCGGCACGGGCGCGGCCGGCGTCGGTCGCCACCCCGTCGGGGCGCGCCAGACCGGCGCGGCGCAACAGGCGCAGCGTCAGGCGCTCATAGATGGGCTGGCCTTGCGCCATTGCCAGCAGACCCTGGCGCAAATGCACCCGGCGCTGAAAGCGCAGGTACCGCAGCAGTGCCGCCAGAACGCCGCGGTTTGGCGCCAACAGCAGCGAGGCCGCGAAAAAGCTGAAGCCCGTCAGCACGATGATCGGTCCGGTCGGCAACGCAGGGGCCGTGGCCGACAGCGCCGCCCCCAGATAGCCGGCCATTCCGCCGGTGATCCCGGCCAGCACCACCACCCGATCCGACCGGTCGGTCCAGAACCGGGCCGTCACCGGCGGAATGATCAACAGCGCCACGATCAGGATCAGACCAACGATCTTGAGCCCGATCACGGTCACGGCCATCACCAGCCCCATCATGGCCAGATCGATGCGGTGCACCGCGAACCCCTCGGCCGCGGCAAATTCGGGATCGAACGCCACCAGCGTCAGCGGCCGGCGCAGCAGCGCGATCAGCGCCAGCGCCAACGCCCCGCCCAGCGCGATCACCATCGCGTCGACCCGCAGCATTCCGGCGGTCGATCCAAGAAGAAAGCTCTCCAATCCGGCCTGGCGGCCCGCGTTCATGGTCTGAATCACCGTCAGCAGCACGACCCCGAGGCCGAAGAACACCGACAGGACCGCACCGATGGCGGCGTCCTCGGCCAGCCGCGTGCGCCGGGTCAGCCAGCTGAGGCACAACAGCCCCGCCCAGGCCGTCAGTGCCGATCCGGCCAGAAGCCCGATCAGGTTGCGTCCGTCGCCACCCAGGGCCACCATGACGATGAAGGCCAGCCCGACACCGGGCAGCGTGGAATGGGAGACCGCATCGCTGACCAGGGCGCGCTTGCGCAAGAACAGGAAGGTGCCCGTCACACCCGAGGCGATGCCCAAGAGCGTCGCGCCGATGGCGACCAGCGTGGCGTTGTATCCCAGTTGCAATAGCAGCGCGTCGGACAGCATGTCAGCCTATCCCGGCGCCCGCCGACAGTTGATCCACCTGTGCCGTCGCGAGCCGCCCGCCATAGGTGGCCTGAAGCGTTTGCGCGGTGAATGCCTCGGCCACCGGGCCCTCGGCCACCTTGCTTGTATTGATCAGGAACACATCGTCGAAATAGTCGCTCACGGTGGTCAGGTCGTGGTGCACGCAGACCACCGTCTTGCCCGCCTCGCGCAGAGATTTCAGGACGGCGATAACGGCCTTTTCGGTGGCCGCATCGACACCGGCAAAGGGTTCGTCCAGCAGGTAGAGTTCGGCCTCCTGCGCCAGCGCGCGGGCCAGGAACACGCGCTGCTGCTGACCGCCCGAAAGCTGGCCGATCTGGCGGTTGGCAAAGTCCTGCATGCCGACGCGCGAAAGGCAGTCCGTGGCACGATTCATGTGCCGCGCCCGCACCCGGCCCAGCAGGCCCAGTTCGCGGTAAAGCCCCATCAGCACCACGTCGATCACCCGGGTCGGAAAGTCCCAGTCCACGCTGGCGCGCTGCGGCACATAGGCGATCTTGCCGCGCTGTTCGGCCAGCGGCCGGCCGAAACAGCGAATCTGCCCGGAGAGCGGCCGCACGATCCCCAGCGCGGCCTTGAGCAGGGTCGACTTTCCCGCCCCGTTCGGCCCGATGATGGCGGTCATCGCGCCGGGGCGAACTGTCATGTCCACAGAAAACACCGCCGGCTTCTGCCCGTAGGATACGGTCAGCCCGCGTATCGCCAGCGGGCTGCTGTCAAGGCCATCGTCGGCGAAGGCCGCGCGGCCCTTGTCTGTCGCCAGTTCAAGCATCGCGTCAGCTCCCCGCCGAAAGCCTGCCGTCCATTCCCCGCGCGGGCAAATCTGCACCCAGCGCGCGGGCGATGACGGTCACGTTATGGTCGATCATGCCGATATAGGTTCCTTCATAGGTGCCGAGGCGCCCCATCGCATCGCTGAACAGCTCGCCGCCGATCCGCGCGTCGTGGCCCCTGGCCGCCGCGCCTTCGATCACCGCGCGAATATTGCGTTCCGACACCGAGCTTTCCACGAACACTGCCACGATACGGCGCTTTACCAATAGGTCAACCAGTTCGCTGATCCGGTTCAGCCCCGCCTCGCTTTCGGTAGAGATGCCCTGGATGCCCAGCACCTCGAAGTCGTAGGCATCGCCGAAATAGCCGAATGCGTCATGGGCGGTCAGCAACACGCGGGAACCATCGGGAACGCGGGCAAGCGCGCTGTGGGCATAGGCCGACAGGCGGTCGATTTCAGCCAGATGCGCGGCGGCGTTGGCGTCGAAGATACCGGCCGCCTCGGGCCGGGCATCTGTCAGGGCGCGCCCGATCCCGACCACCACGCGCCGCCACAGGTCAGGCACCATCCATACATGCGGGTCGAACTTGTCGGCATAGTTGTCATGGCGGCGCAACAACGCGTGCGGCAGTATCTCGGCCACCGCCACCACCCGCCGCCTGCGCCCGAGATCGGCAAAGAACTGCTCCATCTGCGCCTCAAGATACAGTCCGTGGCAAAGAACAAGGTCGGCCCGGACCATGGCCACGATATCGGTTCGGGTCTGGCGATAGGAATGCGGATCGACACCCGGCCCCATCAGCGCCTGCACCTCGACCTGATCGCCTCCGATCTGGCGCACGGCGTCGGCGATCATGCCGGTGGTCGCGACCACCTTCAGCGGGGTCTCGGCCCGGACCGGACGCGCGCCCAGCGATGCCAACAGCGGGAGGGCGGTCAATCCGGTTACTATTTTACGGCGTGAAATCATGGTGGTTGAGCCTGAAATGGTCATGACAGGTGGAATATGCGCGAGAAAGTCTCTGCCGTCAATGCTATTGCGAATTATTCGCAATAAGAAAACCGCCTGCCCCGAAACCCCTGCTTTCGCGACGGCTTGCCAAGTCTCGGACCTCGTGCCAGCCTGAAGGTCGGTCTTGATGCGGGAACCCGGCAATGGAAACAGAACGCTTGCAGCGCACCGCGCATCTGCCGCAGATCGCCGAGACGCGAAATCCGGGGATGGAACTCGACATGCAATGGGTGCGCGCGGTGCAGGCCAACACATCGGCCATCGAACGCCGCGCGGCGACCCTGCCGGGGCGGCGAAGCGTCAAGAAGGCGTATCAGGCAGCATGGCTGCTGAAGGCGATCACCTGCATCGACCTGACGACGCTGGCGGGTGATGACACGCCGGGCCGGGTGCGGCGGCTATGCGCCAAGGCGCGCCAGCCGGTACGCGCCGACCTGCTGGCGGCGCTCGGAATGGGTCCGGTCACGGTGGGCGCGGTCTGCGTCTATCACGACATGATCGCACCGGCGGTCGCGGCATTGGAAGGCAGCGCCATCCCGGTAGCCGCCGTCAGCACCGGCTTTCCGGCCGGGCTGTCGCCATTCCCGCTGCGCCTGGCCGAGATCGGCGAAAGTGTCACGGCCGGGGCGCGCGAAATCGACATCGTGATCTCGCGCCGCCATGTGCTGACGGGCGACTGGCAGGCGCTTTATGACGAGATGCGCGCCTTTCGCGAGGCCTGCGGACCCGCGCATGTCAAGGCGATCCTGGCCACGGGCGAACTGGGCAGTCTGCGCAACGTCGCCCGCGCCTCGCTGGTCTGCATGATGGGGGGCGCCGATTTCATCAAGACCTCGACCGGCAAGGAAAACGTCAATGCCACGTTGCCGGTATCGCTGGTGATGATCCGGGCAATCCGCGACTATCACCGGCGCACGGGCATCCGCGTCGGCTTCAAGCCCGCCGGGGGTATTTCACGGGCCAAGGACGCGCTGGTCTACCTGTCGCTGATCCGGGAGGAACTGGGCCGGCGCTGGTTGTCGCCGGATCTGCTCCGGTTCGGAGCGTCGTCGCTTCTGGGCGATATCGAGCGGCAACTGGAACACCATGTAACGGGTGCCTATTCGGCCGGCTACCGGCACGCGATGGGATGAGCGCCCCCATCGCCCCCTTTCGCCCGGTCCCGGGCCGGGTCTTCCCGAACCGCCCCCTCGCGGCGGTTGTCCTGCCCACCCCGCGGCGCGGGCCCGCCTTCGCCGCCTTGGGAGATACGCCATGAACATTCCCGAAATCTTCGATTCGATGGAGTACGGCCCCGCCCCCGAAAGCGCCGCCGAGGCACTGGCCTGGCTGGTCGATCAGGGCGACAGGTTCGGGCAGTTCATAGACGGCGCCTTCGGCGAACCCGGCGACGGGTTCGAAAGCCGCAACCCCGCCAATGGCGAGACCCTGGCGATGGTGTCGCAAGCCACCCGCGCAGATGTGGATGCCGCCGTCGCGGCGGCGCGCAGGGCGCAGCCGAAATGGGAACGGCTGGGCGGGCCGGGACGGGCGCGGTACCTCTACGCGCTGGCGCGGCTGCTGCAAAAGCACGCCCGCCTGTTCGCGGTGCTGGAAAGCCTCGACAACGGCAAGCCGATCCGCGAAAGCCGCGACATCGACATCCCCCTGGCGCAGCGGCATTTCTACTATCACGCCGGCATGGCACAGCTCATGGAGCAGGAATTGCCCGACGCCCGCGCCATCGGCGTCTGCGGCCAGATCGTCCCGTGGAACTTCCCGCTGCTGATGCTGGCCTGGAAGATCGCCCCGGCGCTGGCCATGGGCAATACCATGGTTCTGAAACCGGCCGAATACACCTCGCTCAGCGCCCTTCTGTTTGCCGATATCTGCCGCCAGGCGGGGCTGCCCAGGGGGGTGGTGAACATCGTCACCGGCGACGGCGCGGTGGGCGAGATGATCGTTGCGCATGATGGTGTCGACAAGATCGCATTCACCGGCTCGACCGCGGTCGGGCGGCGCATCCGGCAGGCCACCGCAGGGTCGGGAAAGGCGCTGACACTCGAACTGGGCGGCAAGTCGCCCTATATCGTTTTCGACGATGCCGATCTGGACAGCGCCGTCGAAGGGCTGGTCGATGCGATCTGGTTCAACCAGGGCCAGGTCTGCTGCGCCGGTTCGCGCCTGCTGGTTCAGGAGGGCGTGGCCGACACGTTCCATGACAGGCTGCGGGCGCGCATGGACGGGCTGCGCATCGGCGATCCGCTGGACAAGAGCATCGACATCGGCGCCATCGTCGATCCGGTGCAGTTGCGCGCCATTGCCGCGATGGTGGACGCCAACACCGCCGGCGTCACCTATCGCGGCGGTGCCGGGATGCCCGAAGGAGGCAGTTTCTATCCGCCAACCCTGATCACCGGGCTGGCGCCGTCCGATCCGCTGATGCAGGAGGAGATATTCGGCCCGGTACTGGTGTCGGCCACCTTCCGCACGCCGTCCGAGGCGGTGGCGATGGCCAACAACTGCCGCTACGGCCTGGCGGCATCGGTCTGGACCGAAAACCTGAACCTTGCGCTGGACATGGCCCCGAAACTCGCCGCCGGCGTGGTCTGGATAAACGCCACCAACCTGTTCGATGCCGCGGCCGGGTTCGGCGGCGTGCGCGAGAGCGGTTTTGGCCGGGAAGGCGGCTGGGAGGGGCTGTCGGCCTATACCAGACCGAAACGCCGGACGCGCGCATTGGCACGCGTGGAGCCGTTTTCGGGCGACGGGGCGCCGGCCGACCCGATCGACCGCACCGCCAAGATGTATGTCGGCGGCAGGCAGACGCGCCCCGATGGCGGCTATTGCCGGCCCGTATGGGGCCGGTCCGGTGCGCTTCTGGGTCATGCCGGACAGGCCAACCGCAAGGATGTGCGCAACGCGGTCGAGTCGGCCAACGGCGCGTCGGGATGGGCGGCGGCCAGCGGCCACCTGCGGGCGCAGATCCTCTATTATGTGGCCGAGAACCTGTCGGCACGGGCGGGCGAATTCGCGCGCCGCATAGACGCCATGACCGGCAGGCACAGCGGTACCAAGGAGGTCGAGGCCAGCATCCAGCGCCTGTTTTCGGCCGCGGCATGGGCCGACAAGTATGACGGTCAGGTGCATGGCGTGCCGATCCGCGGCGTGGCCCTCGCCATGAAGGAACCCGTTGGCATCATCGGCGCACTTTGCGCCGACGAGGCGCCCCTTCTGGGGCTGGTCTCGGTCATGGCCCCGGCCATCGCCATGGGCAACAGGGTCGTTCTGGCCGCCTCAGAACCGTTTCCGCTGGCGGCCACGGATTTCTATCAGGTGCTGGATACCTCGGACGTACCGGCGGGCGTGGTCAACATCCTGACGGGCAGCCACCGCGAGATCGCGCCGCCGCTGTCCGCTCATCTGGGGGTGGACGCGGTCTGGTCGTTCTCGTCAAGCGACCTGTCGGGAGAGGTGGAACGCGCGGCCGCCGGCAACCTGAAACGCACATGGGTCAACAACGGCGCGGCGCGCGACTGGTACGATCCCGACTGCCGGCCGTTCCTGGAAGCGGCGACGGAAGTCAAGAATATCTGGGTGCCCTACGGCGAATGACGGGCCACAAGCCGGCCCGAGTAAGGGGGGAACGACATGAGCGTGACACTGGATTTCTCCGGCAGGACGGTCATCGTCATCGGCGGCACCAGCGGCATCAACCGCGGCATCGCCCTTGAATTCGCCCGTCACGGCGCGCGGGTGGCGGTGGCCAGCCGCAGCCCCGAGAAGGTGGACGACACCGTTGCCGCGCTGAAGGCAGCAGGCGCGGCCAAGGCGCTGGGCGCGGCCTTTGACGTGCGCGACGCCGGGGCGGTGGCCGACGGGCTGGCGGCATTCCACGGCGCGATGGGTGATTTCGACGTTCTGGTTTCGGGGGCCGCGGGCAATTTCCCTGCGCTGACGGCCGAAATGTCGGTAAATGCCTTCAGGACAGTGATCGAGATCGACCTGTTGGGAACGGTGCATGTGATGAAGGCGGCCTATCGGTTCCTGAAACGCCCCGGCGCCAGCGTCATCAACATATCGGCGCCGCAATCGTATCTGCCCTACGAGGGGCAGGCACATGTCTGCGCCGCCAAGGCCGGGGTCGACCAGATCACCCGCACCCTGTCGCTGGAATGGGGGCCGGAGGGCATTCGCATCAATTCGGTGGTGCCCGGTTTCATAGACGGTACCGAGGGCGCAGAGCGGCTGGCGCCCACCGAGAAGGCCCGCGCCGGCGTTCTGGCCGACATTCCGCTGGGGCGGCTGGGCAGCCTTGCGGATATGGCCAATATCTGCCTGTTTCTCGGCTCGGACCTGGCCGGCTACATCAGTGGCACGGTGATTGCGGTCGATGGTGCGCTCTATCAGCGCGGCTCGGGCCGGCTGGGGCAGATGCTGGGAAAAATGCTGCGGGCGGAGGCGGGCTGAGGGCGCGTCTGCGTCAACGTCGGCGCAGATCAACCCCGCCGTCGCGCGCCAAAGAGCGTCTTGCCGATACGTTGGCGCACCTCAGGCGGTTCCGCATCCAGCGCGCCCAGCACGGCGCGCAGTTCGGCGCGCACGCCATGCAACTGGTCGAGCAGCGACAGGACCATGCCCAATGCGTCCTCATGCAGGTCGAAATCCTCGGCCAGGTCGCAGGCCAGTTCGGCGCGGGCGCGGTCGATCTGGCGATAAAGCGGGCCGCGTTCCGAACCGACCGGCACGATGAGTTCCGCCTCGACAAAGGCCAGCAGCCTGGTCCGGGTCAGGCGCGGCACGGTGGCGACAAGTTCCTCCTCGGTGACGAGACCGGTCATGGTGTCATCCCCTTTCGCGGATCATAGGCATGTGTCTTGCGCCAGCCTTCCAGAAAATCGGCCAGCTCGGAGTCGATCACGGGCGGCATCACCACGGACAGAACCACCCGCTGATCGCCCTGGGCGCCGCCGCCCATGGGTTTGACGCCGCGCCCGCGCAGGCGCAGGGTGCGCCCGCTGCTGGCGCCTTTCGGAATCGTCAGGTTGACGCTGCCCTTGATCGTGGGCACCGCCACCTTGGCACCCAGCGCCGCCTCGTCCAGCGTGATCGGCAGGGTCAGGACGATATCGTTGCCCTCGCGCGTGAACATCCGGTGCGCCGCCACGCTCAGCGTCACCAGCGCATCGCCCGCCGGCCCGCCGCCAAAGCCCGGCCCGCCCTTGCCGCGCAGGCGCAGGGTCTGGCCATCGGACGCGCCTTCGGGAATGCGCACCTCAAGCGATCCGCCCTCGGGCAGGGTGATCCGGGTCTTACCACCATTGACCGCCTCAAGGAACGGGATTTCCAGCGTGTAGCGGCGATCGGGGCCGCGCGCCGCGAAACCGCCGCCACCGCGTCCGGCCCCCCGGTCAGGCCCGAAGCCGGCGAAATCCGCGCCCTCGCGACTGCGCTGGCGCAGGAATTCGGCGAAGATGTCTGAGGCGTCGAAATCCTCCGCGTCGCCGGAATACTGGTATTGCCGGCCCGACCTGTAGGGATTGCCCGGCTGTTCGGCATGTTCGCGGTAAAAGCCGCGCGGCGCCTGTTCCTGGCCGGTGGCGTCGATCTCGCCGCGGTCGAACCTGGCCCGCTGCTCGGGATCCTTCAGCAGGTCATAGGCCGCCGACGCCGCCTTGAACCTGGCCTCGGCGCCCTTGTCGTCGGGGTTGAGATCGGGGTGCGAAGTCCGCGCGATCTTGCGGTATGCCTTCCTGATCTCTTCGTCGCTCGCCGTCTTCTTCAGCCCGAGGGCCGCATAGGGATCGTTGCTCATGAAAAACCTCTGGGGGTCACGATCATGTGTTGCCATTGAAGAAAGGCACGCCGATCGCGTTTGACAACCCCCGCGCCGGGTATGTCCGCCGAGGAGTCAGTTGGTCTGGGTGCTTTCAAGACCCTCGGGCCGACCAACCACCACGAATTGCAGCCCGTCCGGGTCAAGCAGTTCGCCCGCCACGCGGCGGATATCCCCAAGCGTCACCGCATTCACCTTGTCGTTGCGGGTGGCGATATAGTCGATCGGCAGATCGTCCATCTGCATGCCCACGAGAATACCTGCGATCTGCGAATTGCCGTCGAACCGCAACGGATAGGCGCCGGTCAGGTATGTCTTGGCATCCTCGAGTTCCTTTGGCGTCACGCCTTCGCGCGCCAGCCGCGCCCATTCCTCGCGGATCACCGAAATCGTCTCGGCGATGCGGTCGTTGGCCGAGGCGACATTTCCCATGTAGACCGCCGCAAGATCACGCGGCACGAGATAGGAATAGACCCCATAGGTCAGGCCGCGCTTTTCCCGTACTTCCTGCATCAGCCGGCTTTCAAAGCCGCCGGCGCCAAGGATCTGGTTCATCACATAGGCGACAAAGAAGTCGTCGTCATGGCGCTCGATTCCCTTCTGCCCGAACACGGCAACCGATTGCGGCGTGTCGAACTCGACGATTCTCACGCCGCCCGGGATGCTGACATCGGCCCTGGGCGGCATCGGCGCGCCGGTGGCGGGAAGCCACGACAGCAGATCGTCAAGCAGCGCGCCCAGTTCCTCTGCGGTGATATCGCCCACCGCACCCACATACAGCCGGTCGCGGGCGAACACACCCCGATGCGCCGTCACGATATCGTCACGGCTCAGCGCCGCCACGCTTTGCAGCGTGCCATCGCCGTCGCTGCCATAGGGATGATCGCCATAGGCCATTTTCGCGAACGTATGCCCGGCAATGGTTCCGGGGTTCTTGGCATCCGACATCAGCCCCGAAATGACCTGCCCGCGCACCCGGTCAAGCGCGTCCTGGTCGAACCGTGGTTCATGCAGCGCGGTGCGCAACAGTGCGACCGCCTGATCGCGGTTTTCGGTCAGGAACTGCGCCGAAACCGACACCGAATCGTCGCTGGAACCGAACGAGAAACTGGCGGCCAGCGATTCCTGGGCCTTGGCGAAGGCGCGCGCATCCATGTCGCCGGCCCCTTCCTCGATCAGCGCCGTCATCAGGTTGACGGCGCCCCGCTTGCCCTCTGCATCCAGCGAGGTGCCGCCGCGAAACCGAATCTCGAGCGCCACGAAGGGGATCGAATGTTCCTCCACCAGCCAGGCATGCACTCCGCCGGGCGATGTCACGTCCTCTATCTCGATCCCGGCCCAGGCCGGAACCGCCGCGACCAGCCATGCGGCGAGAAGGGCCAGAAGCGGTTTCATCGTGTCGCCTCCCGACGCATCGCCCATTTCATCGTGTCGCCCCCCCGACGGATCACCCGGTTCATTGCGTCATCTCCTGATCGCGCATCAGCCAGCCCGTGACCGAAGTTTCGGGCACCAGCACCTCGCGGGCCGCCGCCATGATGTCCTCGGCCGTGACCGCCTGAAGTATCGCGGGCCAGTCCCGAACGTCCTCTATCGTCAGCCCGACGGCCAGCGCCGCGCCATAGCGGTTTCCGATCCCGTCCACATTGTCGAGCTGATAGATCTGCGCGGCTCTGAGTTGCAGCTTGATCCGCTCAAGCTGTTCGGGGTCGACGCCATCGCGCAGAAAATCGCCCAGCGCCCTGTCCAGCGCCGCCTCGGTCTCCTGCAGACTGATGCCCTCCTGCGGCACGACCGCGATATCGAATGTCGTCTTGTCCAGCGAAGTGCCGTTGTAGAAGGCACCGGTATAGACCGCTATCTTTTTGTCGAATTGCAGCCGCTCGGCCAGGAAGGATGTGGTGCCGCTGCCCAGGATATCGGCCAGCAGATAGAGCGCCGCCGCCTTCTCCTGCGCACCCGGGTCACGTTCCGCGGCCAGGTACGAACGGCTGACATAGGGCTGGGCGACACGGGCATCCTTGAACGTCATGTGGCGCGCGGCGGTCTGGGGCGGTTCGGATGCGCGCACCCGCTCGGGCAAATCAGGATTGGCCGGGATCGCGCCGTAATAGCGTTCGGCCAGCACCCTGACCGCCGCCGGATCGACATCGCCCGACACCACCAGGATGGCGTTGTTGGGCGCGTAATACGTCCTGTAGAAGGACAGGGCGTCTTGCAGATCCAGCGCCGCCATTTCGTGTTTCCAGCCGATCACCGGTACGCCATAGCGGTGATTGTAGTACTGTACCGCGCTCATCTGTTCGCCGAACAGGGCGCGGGGGTTGTTTTCGGTACGCTGGTTGCGTTCCTCCAGGATCACGTTGCGTTCGGTCTCGATATCGCTTTCGTCCAGCCGCAGGTTGACCATGCGGTCGGATTCCATCTTCATCATCAGTTCCAGCCGGTCGGCGGCAACGCGCTGGAAATAGGCGGTATAGTCATAGCTGGTAAACGCGTTGTCGTTGCCGCCATTGGCCGCGACCGTCGCAGATAGTTCGCCCGGCGCCATTGTGTCGGTGCCCTTGAACAAAAGATGCTCCAGAAAATGCGCCACACCCGAGGCACCTCTCGGCTCATCCGCCGATCCGGCACGATACCAGACCATCTGCTGAACGACCGGGGCGCGGTGATCCTCGATGACGACCACCTGCATGCCGTTGTCCAGCCTGAAACTGGTCACCGCATCGTCAAGCCCCTCGCCCGCGGCAGGCAGGGCGGCAGCGGCCAGCAGGCCGGCGGCCAGCAGGGGTTTGGGCAACATTCGCGATCCTCCGGTCATGTGCCGGCCAACCTACGCCCGGAATGGCGAGGTTCAAGCCGCATGACACAAGTATTACCGGAATTGTAACGCAGCGATCAGGGTTTCGCCGGTGACGAGGTCGGCGTACCGAACCCGCGGTTGCGGAACTCCTGGGTCTGGCGGAACGGATCGAGCGCCTGCTTGCGATACGCCTGGCTGTAACGATCGACCGGGAACAGGCGGAAACGGGTCATGCGGGTCTGGCGCTTGCGAAAATCGGCATCCTGCTGCGCCAGCGAGGCGCGAACGCCGGGTTCCACGCCGTTGCGGCTGGCCGCGCTCACCAGCGCCCCGTCCGAGGCGGGGATGCCTGTTGCGTTCAGCGCGTCGGGCCGTCCGCCCAGCGCGGCGACGGCGTCGGCATCGGGATGCTGGTCGGTGATGTTGCTGCCCCCCGGGGTCGGCGGCGGCAACACCGCGTAATCGGGCGGTTGCGTCAGCGGCTTGGCCGGCTGGATCATGAATTCGTCGGGGCCGGTTCCGGGCGCGCGAAGATCGCGCAGCCCCTTGTTGGAACAGCCCGCGATGGCGATCACTGCCAGAATGATGATGCTCACCGGGATCCTCATGGTCCCTCTCTCCTGCCTGTTGGGGCGCTTTTAGCGCATTTGCCGCCGCAGGTCACGGGGCCTTTTTCTCCCGGCTGCCGGCATCGAACAGGATCAGCCCGGCGGCACCGGCAAAGATGAACACGTCGCCCAGGTTGAACACGAACGGATTGTCGATGCCGCAACAGGACATGTTGAGGAAATCCAGCACATAGCCGTAGATCAGCCGGTCGGCGACATTGCCCAACGCGCCACCGATCAGCAGCCCGGCACTGGCCTGCATGCGCCAGCCGGGATGGCCGCGCCGCACCCAGACATAGACCGCCGCGCACACCAGCAGCGAGAACCCGATCAGGATCCAGCGCGCGACCTCCGATCCGCCGTCGAACAGGCCGAAATTTATGCCCGTGTTCTCGCCATAGCGAAAGTTCAGAAGGGGCGGCCAGACGTCGATGGCCCGCAGCCGCGACAATTCCATCGCATGAACCACGATGTACTTGCCGATCTGGTCGATCAGGAAGGCCGACAGCGCGGCCCAGAAAAGAACGCCCGGGCGCATCACGGCTCAGTGCCGAAAATGGCGCATGCCGGTGAATACCATCGCCAGCCCGGCCTCGTCTGCGGCCGCTATCACCTCATCGTCGCGCATCGAACCGCCGGGCTGGATGACGCAGCTCGCCCCGGCGGCGGCGGCTTCCATCAAACCGTCGGGAAACGGAAAGAACGCATCCGAGGCCACCGCCGAACCGATGGTCAGCGGCTGTGGCAGGCCAAGCGTCTGCGCCATGCGTTCGGCCTTCTTCGCCGCGATAAGCGCGCTGTCCACCCGGCTCATCTGGCCGGCGCCGACACCGACGGTGGCGCCGTCCCTGACATAGACGATGGCGTTGGATTTCACATGCTTGGCCACTTTCCAGGCAAACAGGAGGTCGCGCATCTGCGCCGCGCTGGGCGCCAGTTTCGTGACCACCTTCAGATCGTCGGGGCCGATATGACCGGCATCCTTGTCCTGCACCAGAAACCCGCCCGACACCTGCCGCCAGACCAGCCCGGCCTTGCGCGGATCGGGCAGCGCCTTGGTGGTCAGCAGGCGCAGGTTCGTTTTGGCGGCGAACACCTCGCGGGCCTCGTCGGACGCGCCGGGCGCGATCACGACCTCGGTGAAGATGGCCGCGATCTCGCGCGCGGTGTCGCCGTCAAGGGCCCGGTTCAGCGCAACGATACCGCCAAACGCGCTGGTGCGGTCGCAATCGAAGGCCGACTTGTAGGCTTCCAGCAGGGTTTCGCCCCGCGCCACGCCGCAGGGATTGGCATGCTTGATGATGGCGCAGGCGGGGCCCTCGGCGGGGTCGAATTCGGCCACCAGTTCAAACGCGGCGTCGGTGTCGTTGATGTTGTTGTAGCTCAGTTCCTTGCCCTGATGCTGCACCGCCGTCGCCACGCCGGGGCGGCCCGATCCGTCCACATAGAACGCCGCCCGCTGATGCGGGTTCTCACCATAGCGCAGCGGCTGGGCCAGGGTGCCGGCAAAGGCGCGGCGGCGCGGTGTGTGGACGCCGATCGCACCCGCCATCCAGGTTGACACGGCGGCATCATAGGCGGCGGTACGGGCAAAGGCGCGCTCGGCCAGCTTCTTGCGGAATTTCGGGCAGGTGGCGCCGTCGTGCTGATCGAGATCGCCCAGCAGCTTTTCATAATCCCCGACATCGGTGAGCACGGTCACGAAGGCGTGATTCTTGGCCGCCGCACGGATCATCGCCGGGCCGCCGATGTCTATGTTCTCGACGCACTCGGCCCAATCCGCGCCCCGGGCAACGGTTTCCTCGAACGGGTAGAGGTTGACGACAAGAAGGTCGATCGCGCCGATGCCGTGTTGCTCCATCGCCGCCACATGATCGGCATCGTCACGCAACGCCAGAAGTCCGCCGTGAACCATCGGGTGCAGTGTCTTGACGCGGCCATCCATCATTTCGGGGAACCCCGTCACATCCGACACGTCGCGCACCTCGAGCCCGGCCTCGCGCAGCGCCTTCGCGGTGCCGCCGGTGGACAGCAGTTCGACCCCGCGGGCGGCCAGCCCGCGGCCCAGTTCGACCAGCCCGGTCTTGTCGGAAACGGAAAGAAGCGCGCGGCGCAGGGGGTGAAGATCGGCCATCGGGGGGTCCTTTGTAGCGGGTATCGGTTGGGCGCGGCATAGTCCAATTGCGGGCGGGATAGAACCGCCTGTTTTGTCGCGCTCACCGGGGCGGGCGGGCACGGCAGCGGCCGGATCAGGCGTCTTCACCGAATGGCAGTTCATCGCGGTTCAGATCGCGAACGGCGACCGCGGTGTCATGCGCCTTCGAAAGCGTCCATTCGATACGTGTCGCATAATCCATCGCGCGGCCGCTCAGAACGATCTGTTTCGAGGCACGCGGCTTCAAGCGTCCCTTTTCCAGATAGACGCTCGGCTCCAAAGCCAGCTTGGCCGAGCCGTCATGGCGGAATACCCAGATCTCTCCGCTTTTCAGGGCCATGGAGACCGCCGCGCCGCCCAGATCCAGCGCGGCATCCACATCGGGGTGCAGATGCAGACGGATGTCGAACCCGATACCGGCCAGCAGGTTGGCATCCATCGCCCGGTCGAACCGGCGCCTGGCGCTATCGTCCATCGCAAGAAGCATGTCCTCGGCCGCCAGACCGCGCCCGTCAAAGGCCAGTTCCAGCGTGCGCGCATGTGTCAGCCCGAAATGGCGCACATATCCGTCATGCGCCCCCTGGAACCGCATGCCGTCGGTCATGTCCGTCATCTCGACGGGCACATCGCGCGGCCCTTCGATCAGTGCTTCGCGCCCGGTGGCCCGTTCGGGTTCGGCCAGCCGGGCACTTGAATAGCCATCCAGGCAAAGCGTCGAATGCGAAGGCGTCGCCCGCCCCGCCCGGCGCCATTCCACCCCGAAGGACGCGCCTGACCCGCAACTGACGATCAGCGGCCGCCGCCCCGAGGTGAGTTCGAACGCCAGTGTCGAGGCATGCGCATTGCCCGACGCCGCGCCCGTCGGCGGGGCGCTGGCGTCGATGATGACACTGGTGCGCCGGGCCGACAGCCGGGCACAGCCCATGGCCAGACCGGTGGCCTGCCAGTTCCGGACATGGCTGGCGGCCAGCGCATGATCCAGCCGCCCCTCAAGCCCCCGGCCGCCGCCATGGTAGCGGGCCAGCCCGCCATCCGCATGGCGCAGGGTGCGCAGGGTGGGCGCGATACGTTCGATTGCCGCCGCATGCGCATGCGCCGTACCGCGCCCGGCCTCGTGCAGCGCCGCGGCGGCCCAGCAAAGAAGCGTGAAGACATGCAGCAGTTCTTCGGGGTTGCGCGTCGGCAATCCGCCCTCTGCGTCGATCTGCGTCTCGCATTCCTGCGCCAGCGCCCGAACCGCCGGGTCGGCCATTTCCTCGCGCCCCTCAAGCGCGAGACCGGCATAGATCAACCCAGTCAGAGCCTCGAACCGGGGCAGGCCGGGGGCGGCCCCGTGCCAGCGTTTGGCCAGAAACCAGCACTGGCTGGCCAGCGACCGAAAGAACGCATCGCTTGCCTCGCGTTCCTGGCCGCGCAGAAGAAACAGCGCGTGGTTGATCCAGCGGATCACCCGCCGTCCGGTCAGGTCGGGCGTCCAGCCCGGGCCGGTGCCGCGGCCGTGCTGTTCGATCCAGCCCAGCAGCCATTTCTGCGCCTTGTGCCGCGCTGCCATGTCGCCCACCGCCGCCAGATCGTCCAGCCAGGCAAAGCCGTGCCGCTCGTCGTCGAACGCCGCATTGGGTGCAACCACCTCCCATAGCCCGCTGTCGGTGGATTCCACCAGATAGCCGGCAAACAGCAGGTTGCCGGCTATCAACTGCCGACCGCGGGCGAAACTACCGATGGTGCGCGGTTCGGGCTGCGAGACGAAACCGATCACCGATTTCTGCCGCCGGCTGAGCCGCGCGTACAGACGGTTCAGCATCCGGTTGCGACGGCTGGCCATCGTATCGGGGGTGGACATGCGCTCTGCCTCTCACGCTCTTTGGCGTTTGCGTCCGATCATAGCCGCTGCGGCGATGCAAGTCACCGCCGAAACCCGCGTCTAGGCGGCTTTGCGCAGGCAGACGATGTAGAATCCGTCCATCCCGCCCAGTTCCGGCCAGAAATCCGGGCGCAGCCGCAGCCCGCCCTCGCCGGTGATCCAGCCCGGATCGACCCCCTGCAGCGCCAGCGCGGCGCGGTCGGCGGACATGTCCGGCCATGCGGCCAGCGCCCGTTCGGCCTGTACCTCGCCCTCGTCGGGCAGCAGCGAACAGGTGCAGTAAACCAGCCGCCCGCCGGGTTTCAGCAGCGTCCGGGCATGTGCCAGCATCCGCGCCTGCAAGCCGATCAGCTCGGCAAATTCCGCGCCGTCCTTCGCATGGGGCAGGTCGGGATGGCGGCGGATGGTGCCGGTGGCCGAACAGGGCGCGTCCAGCAGAACCGCATCGTACCTGCCGTGATGCTCAAGCGCGTCGCCGACCAGCAGTTCTGCGCACAGCCCGGTCCGCGCGAGGTTCTCTGCGACCCTCTTCATGCGGGTTGCGGAAATATCCAGCGCCACGACATCCGCGCCCGCAGCCGCCAGTTGCAGCGTCTTGCCGCCCGGCGCCGCGCACAGATCGAGGATACGTTCGCCCGGACGCGGCGCCAGGACCCGCGCGGCCAGGGCGGCGGCGGCATCCTGCACCCACCAGTCGCCGGCGGCAAAACCGGGCATCGCCGATACCTGCCCCGGATCGGTCAGCCGCAGCGACCCCGTGGGCAGCGCCAGCGCCCCGGGGATTGCCGCGACCGCCCCGGGTTTCGGGGTAATGTCGAGCGGCGCCGCCGCGAAATGCGCCGCTTCCATGCGGGCGACCGCCCCCGCCCCCCATGCCTCGACCAGCGGGGCGCGCAGCCATTTCGGCAGCCGCGGCACCCGCAGGGCGGGCCATGCCGCCGGCGCCTCGGCTGCGATCTTGCGCAGGACCGCGTTGACCAGCCCCTTGAGATTGCCGTGCCGGCGGTTGCGCCCGACGATCCCGACCATCGCATTGACGACCCCGTGCGCGGCCTCGCCCCGGCTGAGTTCCACCGTGCCAATCCGCAGCGCATTGCGCACCGTGAGCGGGGGCGCCTTGCGCAGATGTTTCGCCAGCAGCCGGTCGGCGCGTTCCAGCCCGCGCAGGGTTTCCAGAGCCAGCCGTTGCGCCCGCGCCCGGTCTTGCGGTTCCAGCCGGTCCAGCGCGCCCGCGGCCAGACATTCGGACATCAGCCGGCCCTCGCCCAGAACCTGGTCGAGAAGACGGACCGCACCGGCCCTCGCATCGTTTCCGGTCTCGCGCATCGCGACCACCCTTTCCGCCGGCCCTTGCCCCCGTGGGACGAGGGCGTATATCACGACGTCAGCACAAGGACACCCGCGATGAGCGAGATCGAAGACCGACGCAGGGATCTGCCCCCCGCCGCACAGCGCGCGCTGGCCGAAGCCGAAGAGCGCCGCCGCCTGGCAAAAGAAGCCGCCAAACCGCTGCCGAAGGAACACGGCGGCCGCGACGGCCCCGAGCCTGTCCGCTATGGCGACTGGGAAAAGAAAGGCATCGCCATAGATTTCTGAGGGCAGTGGCGGACGCTGGCGACCCCGGAAGGACGCCACATCTGGCCGCGTCAATGGCCGAACGCGGCGCGACCATGGAACAGCGCATGGCGATTCTCGGCCATGACACCACGTCGCGAGCCCGCGAATACAGCGCATCCGCAGACGCAAGGCGGATCATTTCGGGAACGTTTTTTGACAACTCGCCAAGCCCATTTGCCAAAATGTCGAAAAACAAAATGAAAACAATGGGTAAGATGATAAGGTGGCGACCCCGGAAGGACTCGAACCCTCAACCTGCTGATTAGAAGTCAGCTGCTCTATCCGGTTGAGCTACGGGGCCGCATGCGTCTTGTCCTCATAACCGGCGGCAGGGCGGTTATCAAAGGAATAGATACCCGCCCGAACAACGCAAGCGATCGATGCGCCGGTATCGGGCCCGCGCGGTCAGTGCGTCCAGGGCGCGCGGCGTCCGTGATCGAAGTTCTCGCCATAGCCACGCTGCCGCAGGTTGAATCCGCGGTTGTGCGGCTCGACCACCTGCGCCTCGATGCCCTGGGCGGCGGCGTATTCCAGCGCCGCTTCCTTGCTGTCAAAGCGCAGGCGCACCTGGGTCTGGGTGTCGTCGGAGGATGTCCAGCCCATCAGCGGATCGACCTCGCGCGCCGAGGCGGGGGCATAGTCCAGCACCCATTTCCGCGTCTTGGCCATACCCGAGGTCATGGCGTTTCTGGCAGGTTTGAAAATCCGCGCGCGCATCGCAGTCTCCCGATATCGTGACGACCCTTGTATGCGTCAGCACCGGGGCCGCGGCAAGGCACGATTTGTCTCATGCGGCGCCGGCCGGGGACAGCCGGCGGCGAATCGGCTCCGGGCTCGACCAGCGCCGCAACCGGCGCGGGGGATTGTCTCGCACATCGGGCCGGATACCTTGCCGCCGCTTTCCCGCACCGCGATCTGCACAAGGCAGTCGCCACCTACCGACCATGTTCCCGACCTCTGCCACGCGCATGACCTGGGCCTACGTCGCTGCGATGTGGCTGAAATGCGGGCCAGTGGAATTCACGCCTTGATCTGGAACAAAAAGAGATCAAATCTGACGGGCGAGAGGAACGCTTCATGCCCTATGCCCATTCCGACAAGTCGCAACCGCTGTTGCATGCCCCGGCGCCCGACGTGAAGGCGCGGCCCAAGCTCGAGGGCGGCAAGAGGTTGGTCCTGCATACCGGGTTTTCCGCCGCCGGCGACCAGCCCACCGCGATCGAGGAACTGACCCGTGGGATCGCGGATGGCGAACAGAACCAGGTACTGCTGGGCGCCACCGGCACCGGCAAGACATTCACCATGGCACGGGTAATCGAGGAAACCCAGCGCCCTGCCATCATCCTGGCGCCCAACAAGACGCTCGCGGCGCAGCTGTTCAGCGAATTCAAGGGCTTCTTTCCCGACAACGCGGTCGAGTACTTCGTCAGCTTCTACGACTACTATCAGCCCGAAGCCTATGTGCCGCGATCGGACACCTATATCGAGAAGGAAAGCCAGATCAACGAACAGATCGACCGGATGCGCCATTCGGCCACGAGGGCGCTGCTGGAGCGCGATGACGTGATCATCGTCGCCTCGGTCAGTTGCATCTATGGTATCGGGTCGGTGGAAACCTATGGCGCCATGACCCAGGATCTCAAGGTCGGCGGCCGGTACGACCAGCGCGCGGTGATCGCCGATCTGGTCGCCCAGCAATACCGGCGCAACGATCAGGCGTTCCAGCGCGGCAGTTTCCGGGTACGCGGCGATTCTCTCGAAATCTGGCCCGCCCACCTTGAAGACCGGGCCTGGAAGCTGTCGTTCTTCGGCGAAGATCTGGAATCGATCACCGAGTTCGACCCCCTGACCGGCCGCAAAACGGATACGTTCGAGCAGATCAGGGTTTATGCCAATTCACACTACGTCACCCCGAAACCGACGATGCAACAGGCGATCGTCGGCATCCGGCAGGAACTGCGCCAGCGCCTCGACCAGCTTGTCGGCGAAGGCAAGCTGCTGGAGGCGCAGCGCCTTGAACAGCGCACCAATTTCGATCTTGAGATGCTCGAGGCGACGGGCGTCTGCAACGGGATCGAGAACTACTCTCGCTATCTGACCGGCCGCGCGCCGGGCGAACCGCCGCCCACCCTGTTCGAGTTCATTCCCGACCATGCCATCGTGTTTGCCGACGAAAGCCACGTCAGCGTGCCCCAGATCGGCGGCATGTACCGTGGCGACTACCGGCGCAAGTTCACGCTGGCCGAACACGGCTTTCGCCTGCCCTCCTGCATGGACAACCGCCCCCTGAAATTCGAGGAATGGGACGCCATGCGCCCGCAATCGGTGTTCGTCTCGGCCACCCCCGCGGCATGGGAACTGGAACAGGCCGGCGGCGTCTTCACCGAACAGGTGATCCGGCCCACCGGCCTGCTGGATCCGCAGGTGGAAATCCGCCCGGTCGCGATGCAGGTCGACGATCTGCTCGACGAGGTCCGCCGCGTCACCGCGATGGGCTTTCGCACCCTGGTCACGACGCTGACCAAACGCATGGCCGAGGATCTGACCGAATACCTGCACGAACAGGGGATCAAGGTGCGCTACATGCATTCCGACATCGACACGCTGGAGCGCATCGAGATCCTGCGCGATCTGCGCCTGGGCGCTTTCGATGTGCTGGTGGGCATCAACCTGCTGCGCGAGGGGCTGGACATTCCCGAATGCGGGCTGGTGGCGATTCTCGACGCGGACAAGGAAGGATTTCTCAGATCTGAAACATCGCTTATCCAGACCATCGGCCGCGCCGCGCGCAACGCCGACGGGCGCGTCATCATGTATGCCGACCGGATCACCGGCAGCATGGAACGCGCGCTGGCCGAAACCGACCGGCGGCGGGCCAAGCAGATCGCCTATAACACGGAACACGGCATCACGCCCGAAACCGTGAAGAAGAACGTCGCCGACGTGATGGCCGGCCTCTACAAGGGCGACGTGGACATGAACCGCGTCACCGCCAAGGTGGACAAGCCCCTGCACGGCGCCAATCTCGAGGCGGTTCTTGACGGCTTGCGCACCGACATGCGCAAGGCCGCCGAGAACCTGGAATTCGAGGAGGCGGCGCGTCTGCGCGACGAGATCAAGCGGCTTGAAGCGGTTGATCTGGCGGTTTCCGACGATCCGCTGGCACGGCAATGGGCAATCGAGAAGGCGTCGGAACAGGCGGTGAAGGCCAAGGGCCGCTCGACCGCGGGCCGCCCCGGACAGCGCGGCGGAAACGTCAGGCGGCGCAAGCGGTAGGGGCGGTATCGCATGAAAAAACGGCGCCGCGAAAGCGGCGCCGTTTCTCGTTTCAGGCCGATGGCCTCAGGACTTGCGGCGCAGACGCATGGCGCCAAGCCCGCCCAGACCGGCCAGAAGCAGCGTCAAACTCGCCGGGATCGGAATCGCGGCAACCCGCAGCACGAAGGTTTCCTCTGCGCGGTCCGGAGCCTGACCGCCCGACCAGTTGTAGATATACCCGTTGCGGGCGTCGCTGGGATCGCAATGTTCCCAGCTGTTGCTGAAATACGCCGACGCACAGGCCATGTCCTCGCCGAAGCTATTGGTTCTGCCTCCGAGATCCGTACCGACCGCCCAGTTCGCACCGGCAAAGAAGAACAGGTCGACCCAGTCATTCGCGCCGCCGGCAGAGGCGATGGCCGCGTCCATTTCGGCCACGGTCGGAAGGCGCCATCCCTCTCCGGCCTGATAGGAGAAGTCGATTTCGCCGCAGGACGGCGAGAACGGCGCGCAGGGCCCGGCCCAGGCCCAGTCAAAGCCGCCGAAAGAGATCATCGCGTTGCCGGGAACCGGCGCGTCCACGATCGCCGCTTGCGACTTTGGCGCGAAACCCAGGGTCATCGCGACGAGTCCAAGCACAAAGAGTAGTCTGTTCATTTTTTTCCCCCACGGAAATGAAAGTTTGTATCAAGTGGCGGAGACAATAGCAGATTTTTCGGTTCCAGTCCACTCGCGGCAAGCCGGCATCGGCGGGGCGAATATTGCCCGCCAACCGCCCCGATGTTGCATACATGGCAAATCCCGGCCCTGCGGCCAGTTGTCCGCCCGGTGCACGGCCCGTAATCTTCCCTCTTGACGGCGCGCGCAAAAATGCGCACCTACCTTCCCGGATCGGGGCCGTAGCTCAGTTGGGAGAGCGCGTCGTTCGCAATGACGAGGTCAGGGGTTCGATTCCCCTCGGCTCCACCATCCCGCCTTTGACATCGGGGTTCCCCCCAAGGGCAGCTTGCATTCAGACGCCGCGCAATTCGTCCACGATGGCCTGCGCGGCCGCGCGCGGATCGGCGGCCTGCCAGACCGGCCGGCCAACCACGATATGATCGGCGCCATCGGCGATCGCCCGTGCCGGCGTGGCAACCCGCTTCTGATCGTCCGCCGCCGCACCGGCCGGGCGCACACCGGGGGTAACGATCAGCCTTCCCGCCGCCTGCGGCAAGGCCCGGATCGCGGCCGCCTCGCGCGGCGAGGCGATGACCCCGTCGGCCCCGGCCTCGAACGCCCGCCCGGCGCGCTCCTGCACCAGATCGCGCAGTGCGCCCGGTGCGATCAGCGCATCATCCAGATCGCCCCGATCCAGCGAGGTCAGGATAGTGACCGCAAGAATGCGCAGCCCGCTTCCCGCGGCGCCCTGCCGTGCCGCCCGGACCACATGCGGATCGCCATGCACGGTCAGGAAATCGAGATCGAACCGCGCCAACCCGCGCACCGCCGCCTCGATCGTGGCGCCGATATCGAACAGTTTCATGTCCAGAAAGATGCGCTTGCCCCGCTCCTGCTTCAGCTCGCCGGCCAGCGCCAGGCCACCCCCCGTCAGCATGCCCAGGCCGATCTTGTAAAACCCGACCGTGTCGCCCAGCCGGTCGGCCAGCGCCAGCCCCGCCACGGCATCGGGTACATCCAGGGCAACGATCAGACGGTCATCTTGCATCTCGGGCCTCACAGGCATGGGATAGCGCGCCGGCGGGTGAATTCGCCCGGGCGCAACATGCTCTAGCGCGCAATCGGGGTGATGAAAACCTGTCCTTTGCGGCCGCGACGGGTTTCCCCCGCCCGTATTGCGATCTAGTCTCGCCCGCGAAGACACCCGCACCCAAGAACGGAGACCTAAATGCGGCTGAACGGAAAGACCGCCATCGTCACCGGCGGCGCCTCGGGCTTCGGCGCCGGGATCGCCGCGAAGTTCATGGCCGAAGGCGCCCGCGTGATGATCGCCGACATCAACGGGCAGGCCGCGGCGGAACTCGCCGCCAGTCACGGCTCCGCCATCGCCCAAACGGTCGACGTGGGCGACGCCGCGTCGGTCCGGGAAATGACCAGGGCCGCGCTCGACAGCTTCGGGCAGGTCGATATCCTCGTCAACAATGCCGGCATCACGCATCTGCCCGCACCGATGGAAGAGGTCGGCGAAGACGACTTCGACCGCGTCTGCCGGGTCAACATGAAATCCGTCTACCTGACCGCGCGCGCCCTTGTGGCGCACATGAAATCGCGCCGCGCCGGCACCATCCTCAACATCGCCTCCACCGCCGGCCTGTCGCCCCGGCCGAATCTCAACTGGTACAACGCATCCAAGGGCTGGGTCATCACCGCCACCAAGGCAATGGCGGTCGAACTGGCGCCGCACGGCATCCGCGTCAACGCGCTGGCTCCGGTGGCCGGCGAAACCCCGCTGCTGAAATCCTTCATGGGCGAGGATACGCCCGAAATGCGGGCCAGGTTCCTTTCCACCATCCCGCTCGGCCGGTTCTCGACGCCCGAGGACATGGGCAACGCCGCCGCCTTCCTCTGCTCGCAAGAGGCATCCATGATCACCGGGATCGCCATGGAGGTCGACGGCGGGCGATGCATCTGACGGCGTATCGGCTTCTTTCTGGTCTCAAATACTCGATCCGCGCCCGGAACGGGCGCGAACAAACAGCCTGCGTGCGCAGCACGCACCGCCTGACAGGAAAAATTGCATGAAACCCGGCGCCAGGAACCTGATCACCGATGTCCCCGGCCTCGTCGTCGGCAACGCGCATGACGCGGGGCTGAAATCGGGCGCCACCGTGCTGAGCGCCGCCTCGCCCTTTGTCGCATCGGTGCATGTCATGGGCGGCGCGCCGGGCACGCGCGAAACCGACCTGCTCGCACCCGACAAATCCGTTGCTGCCATCGACGCGCTGGTGCTGTCGGGCGGTTCGGCCTACGGGCTGGATGCCTGTTCGGGCGTCATGGACGGGCTGCGCGAAAGCGGCCGGGGCTTCCGGCTCGGCGCGGCGGTGATTCCCATCGTGCCGGGCGCGATCCTGTTCGACCTGCTGAACGGGGGCAACAAGGACTGGCGCGAAAACCCCTATCGCGCGCTGGGCCGCGCCGCGCTCGAATCCGCCTCCGATCAGTTCGATATCGGCACCGCAGGCGCCGGCGCCGGCGCACTCAGCGCAATGCACAAGGGCGGGCTGGGTTCGGCGTCGCTGGTGCTGGAAGACGGCACATGTGTCGGCGCGCTGGTGGCGGCCAACCCCATGGGCAGCGTCACCACCCCCGGCGAGCGGCATTTCTGGGCCGCCCCGTTCGAGATCGGCGGCGAATTCGGCGGTCTCGGTCCCGATCCGGCCGCCGGGCTGGGCCGGACCCTGCAAAGCCGCCGGTTGCAATCCATGATGGGGCAGACGCAGCAGCACGCCAACACCACCATCGCCATCGTCGCCACCGACGCAGACCTGACCAAGGCGCAGTGCCAGCGTCTTGCGGTGGCCGCCCATGATGGCATCGCACGCGCCATCCTTCCCTGTCATTCGCCGTTCGACGGCGACCTGGTCTTTGCCCTGTCCACCGGCGCGCGTCCGCTGTCCGACCCCAACAGCAGCCCCGGCGAGATAGGCCACGCCGCGGCGCTTTGCCTCAGCCGGGCCATCGCCCGGGCGATCTATCACGCCACCCCCGAACCCGGTGATACGCTGCCCTGCTGGGCACAGGAAAACATCTAGGTGTTCAGTCCCGGCATCTGGTGGATCGGATTTAGGATGAATCGATCAGGCTCTGATGTCCAGATTTTGCAAATGTATTCGTAGGGCGTGAGACCGCTGAGCGTCTTCAAGCGTCGTGCGAAGTTGTAAGCATCCAGGAAGTCGGCAAGATGGCTGCGAAGCTGATCGTGGCCGTCATAGTGATACCGTTTAACCGTGGCCTCTTTGATGGTGCGGTTCATCCTCTCGACTTGGCCATTGGTCCAGGGATGGTTCGGCTTCGTCAGGCGATGCTCGATCCCATTGGCTTCACAGATCATGTCGAAGCGCATTTTGCGGAAGGTGACGCTGTTTCGGTTCCGAGGCTGCTCGGCGAACTGGATGCCGTTGTCGGTCAAGATCGTGTGGATATTGTAAGGCACAGCCTCCAGCAGGTGCTCCAGGAACTCCCAGGCTGTCTTGCGGTTCGCCTTCTCCACCAGCTTCGCCACGGCAAACTTGCTGGTTCGGTCAATGGCGACAAGGAGATGGAGTTTGCCCTCTTCTGTTCTGACCTCGGCGATATCGATATGGAAATAGCCAATCGGGTATCTCTTGAATTTCTGCCGCTTGGGCTTGTCGCCCTCGACATCTGGAAGACGCGAAATGCCATGCCGCTGAAGACAACGATGCAGAGAAGAACGGGTCAGGTGCGGGATCGACGGCTGCAAGGCATAAAGACAATCGTCCAACGGCAACAGGGTGTGCCGCCGGAACGCGACAACCATCGCTTCCTCATCTTCGCTGAGAACGGTTGAACGTGGCTCTTTGGGGCCGGTCTTCCGATCCTCGACGGTCTGCCGCTTGCGCCACTTCGCAACGGTCTTGGGGTTGATCCCCAACTCTCGGCTCAGCTCCGCGAGCGTAGCTTGCGATCGCTGTATCGCTGCTCGGACGGCGTGCGTGGTCGTGGCGCTCCCGTGACGAACTTGTCCCATAGTGTTTCCTTCCATTCCAACGAAAGGATCACACCATCAAACCGTGGGATCAAACACCTAAGCCTTTGGCGGGCCGGCAAGGGGACCGGCGGAGGGGGTGATGCGCTCACGCTATATCGTCGTCGCCGGAGCATGCCTGACCCAGTTCACGGTGATCGGGCTTCTGTTCGCCTTCGGGATGTTCTTCAAGGTGTTCGAGACCGAGTTCGGCTGGTCGCGCACGCTGCTGTCGGCCTGCTCGGCGCTGGCTTTCCTCATGATGGGCACGTTGGCGATGGTCGGCGGCCGGCTGAGCGACCGCTACGGCGCGCCGCGCGTGCTTGCCGCGTCCGGTGTCGTCTACGGGCTGGGTTTCGTACTGATGTCGCAGGTCGGCCAGCCCTGGCAACTGCTTGTCATCTGCGCCACGTTCATGGGGGCCGGGCTCAGCACCCACGATGTTGTCACGCTCTCCACCGTGGCGCGCAGTTTTGCCGCGCGACGCGGCATGATGTCGGCGGTGGTCAAGGTCGGAACGGCGCTGGGCCAGGTCGCGGTGCCGCCACTGGTCGCCGCGCTGATCCTGCGCATGGGCTGGCAATCGACGCTGATGGCGATGGGGCTGGCGGCCACGGCGCTGTTGCTGGTCGCGGCGCTGATGATGCGCCCGCCGGGCCCCGTCATTCGCAGCGGTGCCCGCCCGGCGATCACGCCCGAGGGGCAAAGCTATGGCGAGGCGCGCCGCGGGCGCGTGTTCTGGACGCTCTGTGCCATCCAGTTCCTGTTCTTCACCTCGCTCATGACCGTGCCGACCCATCTGGCGGTGCACGGGATGGATCTGGGCATGAATGCCGCCAGCGCCGCGGGGCTGCTCTCGGTGGTCGGCGCCTCCAGCATTGCGGGCCGGCTGGGCATGGGCAAACTGGCCGACCTGATCGGGGGCCGCGCCTCGCTGGCGCTGTGTCTCGGCGCCCTGATGGCCAGTCTGGCGGGGTTCATCGCCGTTACGGCCCATGGCGCCCTTCACGGCGTGGTCGCGCTCTACGGGTTCGGCCACGGCGGTCTGTTCGTGGTGGTCTCGCCCATGGTGGCGGAATATTTCGGCATGCGCGCGCATGGCGCGATCTTTGGCACGGTGCTGTTCTTCGGCACGATCGGAGGCGGCATCGGCCCGGTTCTTGCCGGTCTGATGTTCGATCTGACAGGCAGCTACTTCATGGCCTTTTGCGGCCTGCTGGTGCTGGCGGCCCTGGCTCTGGCGCTGGTGCTGTCGCTGCCCCGGACCGGCCGGGCGGTGCCCTGCGCGGCCTGATCTCGTCGCCCCCGGCCCGGCGCTGTCCGCCCTGGCCTTCTTTCTGGTCAAAAATACTCAAGGCGCGCCGCCGGGGCGTCGCGAACCGCTTGCGACCGTGCCCGGCCGGCGGTAAACGCCCGGTAACGCGCAATCCGGCACGAAAGGGGGACCGCCCATGTCGATCGACCAAGATACCGCCGCCAAGGTGGCGAAACTGGCCCGGATCAGGGTGGAGGGTGATGCGCTGCCGGCGCTGGCGTCGGAATTCAACACCATCCTGGGCTTTATCGAACAGCTCAACGAGGTCGATGTTGTCGGGGTCGAACCGATGACTTCGGTCACGCCGATGCGGCTGAAACGGCGTGACGATGTCGTGACCGACGGCAACCAGCCGGGCCGGATCCTTGCCAATGCGCCCGATACCCGCGAGGGGTTCTTCGCGGTTCCCAAGGTGGTGGAGTGACATGAGCGAACTGAACGAGCTTGGGCTGGCCGGGGCCCGCGACGCGCTGCGCCGGGGCGAGACGACATCGCTGGAACTGACCGAGGCCTGCCTTGCCGCGATCGAAGATGCAAAGGCGCTCAACGCCTTCGTGCACGAGACGCCCGACATCGCGCTCGAACGCGCCCGTGCCGCGGATGCGCGGATCGCGGCCGGGGATGCGCCGGCAATGTGCGGGCTGCCTATCGGCATCAAGGACCTGTTCTGTACCAGGGGCGTCCCCAGCCAGGCCGGGTCGCGCATCCTCCAGGGGTTCGTGCCGGAATACGAATCCACCGTCAGCCAGAAACTGGCCGACGCTGGCGCGGTGATGCTGGGCAAGCTGAACATGGACGAATTCGCCATGGGCAGCAGCAACGAAACTTCCACCTATGGCAACGCCATCAGCCCCTGGCGGCGCGGCAACGACGAAGCTGCGCTGACACCGGGCGGCTCGTCGGGCGGGTCGGCCGCGGCCGTTGCCGCCGATCTGTGCCTGGCGGCCACCGGCACCGATACCGGCGGTTCGATCCGGCAGCCGGCGGCCTTTACCGGCATTACCGGCATAAAGCCGACCTACGGGCGCTGTTCGCGCTGGGGCATCATCGCGTTCGCCTCATCGCTCGACCAGGCCGGGCCGATGACAAAGTCGGTGCGCGACGCCGCCATCATGCTCGGGGCGATGTGCGGCCACGATCCAATGGATTCGACCAGCGCCGACCTTCCGGTGCCCGATTTCGAGGCGATGCTGAGCGGCGATATTCGCGGCCAGCGTATTGGCATCCCGCGCGAATACCGCATGGATGGCATGCCCGAAGAGATCGGGGCGCTGTGGGCGCAAGGCGCCGACATGCTGCGCGACGCCGGTGCCGAGATCGTCGATATCTCGCTGCCGCACACGAAATACGCGCTGCCGGCCTATTACGTCATCGCGCCGGCCGAGGCGTCCTCGAACCTGGCGCGCTATGACGGCGTGCGCTATGGCCACCGTGCCGCGCTTGCCCGGGGCGACGGCATCACCGAGATGTACGAAAAGACCCGCGCCGAGGGCTTCGGGCCCGAGGTGCAGCGTCGCGTGATGATCGGCACCTACGTTCTTTCGGCGGGGTTCTATGACGCCTATTACAACCGTGCCCGCAAGGTGCGCACCTTGATCAAGCGCGATTTCGAGACCGTGTTCGCGGAAGGCACCGACGCGATCCTTACACCGGCCACACCCTCGGCCGCGTTCGGGTTGGGTGATATTGCCGATGCCGACCCGGTGCGGATGTATCTCAACGACGTGTTCACCGTGACGGTGAACCTGGCCGGTCTGCCGGGACTATCGGTGCCCGCCGGGCTCGACAAACATGGGCTGCCGCTTGGGTTGCAACTGATCGGCCGCCCCTGGGAGGAAGGCGAACTGCTGAACACCGCCTACGCGCTGGAAACGGCGGCCGGGTTTGTGGCCAAACCGGGCAAATGGTGGTAAGACGCCGCCCGACAAGAGCAGGAACGGCAGGACGGCAGTCATGCGCATCATTCCAACCGCCCTGGTCCTGGGCGTTCTGGGGGCGTGTTCCCCGGCGGTCCCCGACAGCGGCGCCGGTATCGGGTTTGACAATTCGCCTCAGTCCCAACGCGCCCGAGAGGCCGCGCTGGCGGGTGGCGGCACTATCACGGGCGATCCGCTGATCCCGCCTTCGGCGGTGTCCTCGGAAACGCTGGAACCGGCACCGGGGGGCTGGGCCGCGCAACCGCAGGACATCGCGGCTGCGCCCGGCCAGCCGATGCCGCTTGCGGCCACGGCGCAGGCTCCGGCAGTCCCGGCGGCACAGGTACCGGCCCCTTCCGGCAGTGGCGATTCCGACGATATCGCCAGGGAAACCGCCGCCGCGCTTGCCGCGGCTTCGGCCAATTCCGGCGTGCCGCCGGTGCAGGCAAGCCCGTCAAACCCGCCGCCGGGAAACTACGGCAATGCCGCGATCTCGGATGAAAACGACTTTGCCGCCGTGTCCAGCCGCGAGACCATCCAGAGCGACGCCCAGAGAATCGCAAAAAATAGTGAGCAATATCAGCAGATTGCGCCGACGGCTCTGCCGCCGCGATCGGGCGGCGATTCGCCCAATATCGTGCGCTATGCGCTTGCCGCATCCAATCCCGTGGGCACGCGCATCTATTCGCGCACCGGCTTCAACCTTGCAGCCAAGGCGGCCCGTAATTGCGGCAAGTATCCTTCTGACGATCAGGCGCAGATCGCATTCCTGGATCGTGGCGGCCCCGAGCGTGACAGGCTGGGGCTGGATCCCGATGGCGACGGCTATGCCTGCGCCTGGGATCCGGCGCCGTTTCGCAAAGCGGTGCAGAACTGAACGCGCCGCCGCCGGTGCGATGGCGCCCTTCGCCCTCGTTCGGAGAACGGCGCGACGGGCTGAAACCGACGCTGATCGTGTTGCACCACACGGCGATGGCGGATGCGAACGCCGCGCTCGACCGGCTGTGCGACCCTCGGGCCGAGGTTTCGGCGCATTACCTGATCGGCAGTGACGGTACCATCTGGCAGATGGTCGAGGAGGCCGCGCGGGCGTGGCACGCCGGGGCGGGCGAGTGGGCGGGACATTGCGACATCAACTCACGCTCTATCGGCATCGAACTGGACAATCGCGGCGATCATCCCTTCGCGGAGGCACAGATGGCTGCGCTCGAACGCCTGATGCCCGCCATAATGGACCGCTGGTCGATCGGGCGCGCGGGCGTGATCGGCCATTCCGACATGGCGCCGGGGCGCAAGCGCGACCCGGGACCGCGATTCGACTGGGGGCGTCTGGCGCAAAGCGGGCTGGCGCGCCCGGCCGGGCGCGGCGGCGGCGGGCCGGTGGACGCCTCGCGGTTTCGCGCCCGTGCCCGTGCCGCGGGCTTTACCGCCGCGATGGATGACGCGCTGCTGCTTGAAACCGTGCGGCTGCGGTTCCGCCCCTGGGGCCGGGGGCGGCTTTGTCGTGCGGATATGGATGCGTTGCCCGATGCGCCCGGCGCGGATGGCGAAGGCGGCTGACGCCCGCCATTGGCGCGTGGACCCTCGGCGCGGCATTGCGCGACGGCGCGCTTGCGCATATGTCGGGCGGGCGCGGAGGGCCGGATGGCCGCTGTGGCGGGGTGATCCCGGCGCAGAGGAAAGTCCGGACTCCCTGAAGCAACGGTGCCGGGGACCGCCCGGGCGGGAACGGCGGGGCAATCCGCCGCGGACCCGACGGAAAGCGCCACAGAGAACAGACCGCCGGCCCCCGGGCCGGTAAGGGTGAAACGGTGGGGCAAGAGCCCACCGCGGGGACGGCAACGGCCCCGGCACGGCAAGCCCCACCGGGAGCAATGCCGAATAGGACCCCCGCGCGGGCCGGTCCGGGCAACCGGATACCGCCGCTAGGCCCGCTTCAGCCAAGAGGGGTCGGGTTGGCAGCAAGAGGCGCGCGGCGACGCGCGTCCCAGATGAATGGTCATCGAACGGCGGGGCAACCCGTCGGGAACAGAATCCGGCTTACAGGCCCTCCGCGCGCATCAGACCGCCTTGTCCTTCCCGTAGATCTCGCGCAGGTCGCGCTTGAGAACCTTGCCATTGGCATTGCGCGGCAGCATCTCCTGCAGCGCCACCCCGGCGATGCGCTGGCGCTTGCCCACCCGGTCGTTGACCCACGTGCGCAGGCTGTCGGGATCGGGCGCAGCGCCCGGTTCGGGCACCACCACGGCAAAGGGCGTCTCGCCCCATTTCTCGTGTGGAATGCCGATCACCGCGCAGTCGTTCACATCGGGATGCGTGATCAGCACCGTTTCGATATCGGAGGGATAGATGTTCTGCCCCCCCGACAGGATCATGTCCTTGAGCCGCCCGACGATGAAGAGGAACCCGTCCTCGTCGAACCGCCCCAGATCGCCGGTGCGCAGCCAAATGCGCCCTTCCGGGCAGGTCCAGACGGTTTCGGCCGTGGCGGCCTGGTTGTTGTAGTAGAATGGCATGGTGTGGGGGCCGCGCCCGACGATCTCGCCGTCCTGGCCGGGGGGCACTTCGCGGCCCTTGTCGTCGATTATCCTGATGTCGGTACCCAGGATCGGCTTGCCGACCGATCCCGGCAGCCGCGCGCAATCCTCGCCGTCGATGATGGTCAGCGGCCCCTCGGTCAGCCCGTAGGCCTCGATCAGAATCGGCCCGACGCGGTCGATGATGCGGCGTTTCAGATCGCTGTACAGAGGCGATCCGACCGACAGGATACATCGCAGCGAGGACAGGTCGCGGCCGCCAAAGCCGGGCTGGTCCCAGATCATCTGGAACTGGATCGGAACCATCAGGATATGGGTAATGCGATGGTCTTCGATCGCCTGCACCACGGCGGCCGGATCGAACCGGTCGAGGATGCAGACGGTGCCGCCCGTCAGGAAGGTGAAGATCGCCGAGGACATGGAGATGTTGGAATAAAGCCCGATCGTCACCAGGGTGCGCGCCTGGGTGTCAAGCCGCAGCGATATGGCCATGTCGCGGGCGAAGGCGGTGCGCCGCGCATGGGCATGGGCGATGCCCTTGGGCATGCCGGTGGTGCCCGATGAGTAGATGATGTTGAACAGATCGTCGGGCGCCACCCTGATGCCGGGGTTGCCGGGGCGTTGGGCGTCGCGCCATCCCGCGAAGCCGGTCCAGCCATCGGGGGACTCGCCATGGGCGATGCGCGCCCCGGCCAGCAGCGATTCCAGATCGCGGCTGACGGTATCGACACGCCCGGTCAGGCCGGCATCGGCAAAGATCGCCGATACCGCGCTGTCGCGCAGCATGGCAGCCATGCCCTCGGGCGGTACCGACAGGTTCAGCGGCACGATGACGCCGCCGGCACGCAGGATGCCGAACATTGCCTCGATCATCGCGATGGAATTGTCCATGACCACCGCCACCCTGTCGCCCCGGCGCAGTCCGAGCGCGATGAGCCCGTTGGCGACGCGGTTCAGGCGGGTGTCGAGCTCGGCCCAGGTCACGGTGGTCGTGTTCTGCACCACCGCCGGTTTCGCGGCCAGCCATTTGCCGTGAAGTGTCAGAATTTCGTTGAAATCGGGCTGGGGGGCGTCGAATTTCGTCATGCCGGGAACCTCCTGCGTGCGGTTGGGTGGGCGGGCACAGGTTAGCAATGCCGCATCCCGGTGCAAGCACGATGCGGGGTCGGCAATCACGGCGCAGGGCTGCGGCGAATGCCGGTTGACTCGGGCCGTCAAGCGCGTAAAAGGCGGGCTTCACGAGATATCGACGGGCCGCGCTGCGCCCGGTGCAGGAGACCCATCATGGCGAAGCCGACCACCATCAAGATCCGCCTGAATTCGACCGCGGGCACGGGACATTTCTATGTGACCAAGAAAAACGCCCGGACCATGACCGAAAAGATGACGGTGCGCAAATACGACCCCGTCGTGCGCAAGCATGTCGAATACAAGGAAGGCAAGATCAAGTAATTAGGGCCCTCCGGCCCTCACGGGGCCGAGGGCGAAACCTTCGCCCCCGGCCCGCGCGCCTCACGCCCCGCGCTCGATCAGGATCTCGCCGTATTTCTCGCGCAACCTGTTCTTGAGCATCTTGCCGGTGCCGTTCAGCGGGATGGCGTCGGCAAAGACCACTGCATCGGGGATCTGCCACTTCGCTACCTTGTCGGCGAACATCGCCAGCACCTCGGCTTCGGTCGGGTCCGCGCCGTCGGCCTTGACCGCGACGATGATCGGGCGTTCGTCCCATTTCGGATGGCGCGCGCCAATGGCCGCGGCCATGGCGATGCCGGGATGGGCCACCGCGATATTCTCCAGATCGACCGAGGAAATCCACTCGCCCCCGGACTTTATGATATCCTTGGTGCGGTCGCGGATCACCATGTAGCCGTCGGCGTCGATGGTGGACACGTCGCCGGTATCGAACCAGCCGTCATCGGTCAGGGTGCTTTCGTGCTTGCCGAAATAGGTGTTGACGACCCAGTGGCCGCGCGCCTGCAACGCGCCCTGGGTCTGGCCGTCCTCGGGCAGCGGCGCGCCGTTTTCGTCGACGATGCGCAGTTCGATTCCGAATGGCGGCCGGCCCTGGCCCAGCCGCAGCGCCGCCATGGCGTCAGCGTCGAGACCCTTATGCTTGGCCTTGATCTGGTTGGCGCTGCCCAGCGGGCTGGTTTCGGTCATGCCCCAGGCATGGATGGTTTCGCAATCGTACTTGTCGCGGAACGTGGCGATCATCGAGGGCGCGGCCGCCGAGCCGCCGATCACGTTGCGTTTCAGGCTTTCCAGCCTCGAACCGGACCTGGCCGCCGAGGTCAGCAGCATCTGCCAGATCGTCGGCACGCCCAGCGCCAGCGAAACCTGGTGGTCGTCGATCAGCCCGACCAGGCTGTCGCCGTCCAGCCCCGGCCCCGGCATCACCA
This sequence comes from Jhaorihella sp., assembly GCA_047975215.1. GTDB lineage: Bacteria > Pseudomonadota > Alphaproteobacteria > Rhodobacterales > Rhodobacteraceae > JAGRMG01. The sequence goes on along the minus strand of JBKEDD010000005.1, from coordinate 39,872 downwards.
GCTTGGAGCCGGTCATCGCCGCGGCATATGGGATGCCCCAGGCGTTTGCGTGAAACATCGGCACCACCGGAAGCACCACCTCGCGCGCCGACAGATTCAGCGCGTCGGGCAGCGAGATCGCCAGCGTATGCAGCATGGTCGAACGGTTGGAGTAGAGCACGCCCTTGGGGTTGCCGGTCGTGCCCGAGGTATAGCACAGCGAACAGGGGGTGTTCTCGTCCAGTTCGGGCCATTGGTAATCGGTCTGGCCGCCGACCAGATCGTCAAAGAAGATCACGCCGGGCAGCGCCGCCGCCACTTCGGAATCGTGCGCCCCCATGCAGATGAAATGCTCGACCGTTTTCAGATGTTCGCGGGTGCCGGCGATCAGCGGAAGGAAAGTCTTGTCGAACAGGATCACCCGATCCTCGGCATCGTTGACGATGAAGACAAGCTGTTCGGGAAACAGCCGCGGGTTCAGCGTGTGACAGACCATGCCGCCGCCCGATACCGCGAACCAGATCTTGAGGTGGCGGTGGTTGTTCCAGGCGATGGTGGCGACCCGGTCACCGGTCTTGAGCCCCATCTTGCCCAGCGCCGCCGCCAGGCGGCGCGCCTGGGTCTCGACGTCCGACCAGGTGGTCGTGTGCATTGTGCCATCGGTTTCGCGTGACACGATTTCGGTGTCGGCGTGGTACTTGGCGGCGTGGCGGATCAGGTCGCTGATCAGCAGCGGTTTCGTCATCATTGAGCCGAGCATCTCTGGGACTCCTTGTGTGTTGCGGTTCTTCGTTCGGGTGCCTGCCGGTCCGGGCGCGTTCGGGCGGACCGGAGCCGCCACCGGCGATGCCACGGCCCGATTGCATCGGGCCGTCCTTCCCGTGCCGTTCTGCGCATGGCGTATCGGGCAAGGTTAACCGGGGAATGCGGGGCAAAGTCCAGTACCTTGGCCCGGCCCGCGGACGGGGATGCCGCAACGTCGCCAGGTGCGCGATGGCCAGAGACGAAAAAAGGGCCGGTCGCATGGACCGGCCCTTTGAAGATCGCGCCGATGGCGGGGCTATTCGCGGCTGCCGAAAAGTTGCAGCAGGAACATGAACATGTTGATGAAGTCCAGATAGAGACGCAGCGCGCCCATGATCGCGGACTTGCCCAGCCATTCGCTGTCGCCGTGATGGGCGTGCTGGAGATATTCGTTCTTGATGCTCTGCGTGTCGTAGGCGGTCAGCCCGGCAAAGATCAGCACCCCGAGGACCGATATCGCGAACATGATCGCGGGCGAGCCGAGGAAGATGTTGACGATCGAGGCAACGATAAGCCCGATCACGCCCATGATCAGGAACGACCCCCAGCCCGAGATGTCCTTCTTGGTGGTATAGCCCCACAGCGACAGGCCGGCGAAGGAAATCGAGGTCACCAGGAACACCTGTGCGATGGAAAACCCGGTGAAGGCCACGAAAATCCAGCTGAGCGAAAGCCCCATCACCGCGGCGAAGGCATAGAAGAACAGTTGTGCGCCGGCCGCAGACAGCTTGTTGATCGCGGCGGAAAACGCGAACACCATGATCAGCGGGGCGAACATGACGATCCAGCCCAGGATATTGGGCTGCAACGTCGCCGGGTCGCGAAATACGGCCAGCAGCGCCGGGCTTGACCCCACCGCCCAGGCCACGAGGAACGTCAGCAGCATGCCTACCGACATGGTGCCGTAAACCTTGTTCATATGGGCGCGCAGACCTTCGTCGATCTGTGCGGTCCTTGTGCCGGCGGCCGTGCGGCTCGTCATCCGGCTCGTGTCGAATTCAGCCATTCATGGTCTCCATTCAAACCTTTCAGGCCGCCAGAACTGACCGGCGGCTTCATGTCTGAAATATCGGAGACTATGCCCGGTTTTTCAAGTTGTTCACGCGGCAAATCGTGCGCGGAACAAAAACAAACCGTGCACGGAACAAAAAAAGGCGGCCGCCTGCGGGGCGGCCTGCCAACGAGCGTAGGAAACCGGGCTGGTTGCGCTCAGCTGCACCAGGTTTGCGGCGCGTCCCAGAGTGGCCGGGTGGCTTCGGCCATGGCCTCGGCGCGTGTCACGCCGATATCGGCAAGTGCGCGGTCGTCCAGGTTGCGCAGGCTCTGGCGCTGGCGCCAGACGGCATGCAGGGTCTTCAGGCCGGACCACAGCGGAAACAGTGCGGGGCGGGGCGAGCGGCGGGCGGTGATCGGGGTCATGGCATTGTCCTTTCCGAATCCGTGATTTTTCGGGGCGGTGTATCAACTTTCTTGATCTATATGGAGGAGTATGGTTCATTTGAAAAACGAATGTTTTTGATTTGATTCATCAGGGATCGTTATCAATGCGAAATCTCGACATCACGACGCTCAGGTCCTTCGTCGCCGTGGCCGACAGTGGCGGCGTCACCCGCGCCGCCGGGTTCCTGCACCTGACGCAATCGGCGGTGTCGATGCAGATCAAGCGGCTGGAAGAAACCCTTGGGCTGAACCTGCTGGACCGGGCCGGCCGGGGCATCGCGCTGACGGCTTCGGGCGAACAGCTCATGGGCTATGCCCGGCGCATGGTGGCGCTGAACGACGAGGCGATAGGGCGGCTGACCGATCAGGCGTTCGAGGGCGAGATCACGCTGGGCGTGCCGCGCGACATCGTCTATCCGGTGATTCCGCGCGTCCTGCAACGCTGCAACGCCGCCTTCCCGCGGGTCAGGGTGCAACTGGTCACATCCTACACGACGCGCCTGAAAGAGATGTTCGGCCGCGGCGAATGCGATCTGATGCTGACCACCGAATCGACCGGCGGCAGCGAGTGCGAGACCCTGGCCGAACTGCCGTTGCGCTGGATCGGGGCGCCGGGAGGCTCGGTCTGGCGGCAGCGGCCGCTGCGGCTGGCCTTCGGGCGGCGCTGCCTGTTCCGGCCCAAGGCCATCGCGGCACTGGACGCCGCCGGCATCGACTGGGAAATGGCGGTGGACTCCGACAGCGACCGCACCATCGAGGCGACGGTGAGTGCCGATCTGGCGGTCAGCGCGGTGCTGGAAGGAACCGAGCCGTCGCACCTCACGCGCATCGAGCATGGCGGCGCGCTGCCCGATCTGCCGGCCCAGAAGATCAACCTCTATGGGGCGGGCAGCGGCGATCCCATCGCCGAAGAACTTGCGGATCTGCTGCGCAAGAACTTTTGCGGCCCGCTGGTGGCGCCGATCCGCGCGGTTGGCTGAAGCCCCGGCCGTGCCGCCCGGATCAGGGCACGATCACGACCTTGCCGGTGGACTTGCGGGTCCGCAGCAGTTCCATCCCCTCGGCTGCGCGCTCCAGCGGCAGGACATGGCTGATATGCGGGTTCAGGCGGCCTTCGCCGTACCAGCCGAACAGCGTGCGCAGGCTGTCCGCCACCACTTCGGGACGGAACCGCAGATACCCGCCGATATAAAAGCCGATGACATCCAGATTCTTGACCAGAAGGTGATTGGCGGGAATTTGGGGCACATCGCCGCTGGCAAAGCCGATGGGCAGCAGCCGCGCCTCGGGGTTGCAGGCGCGCATCGCGGCCTTGAACGTGTCGCCGCCAACGGCGTCATAGACGATATCGGCGCCGCCCAGTTCCAGCACCCGGGCGCGCAGATCCTCGCCGGCGTCGACCAGGTGGTCGGCCCCGGCGGCGCGTGCGATGCGCAGCTTGTCCGGCCCGCGCGCCTGCGCGATCACCCTGGCGCCCATCAGCTTGCCGATCTCGACCGCCGTCAGCCCGACTCCGCCCGCCGCACCCGTCACCAGCAGGGTCTCACCCGGTTGCAGGCGGGCGCGGTGATGCAGCGCGACATGGCTGGTGCCATAGGCGATGGGAAAGGCGGCGGCGTGTTCGAACGGCATCGTGCCGGGAATCGCGACGGCGCGCGCGGCGTCGAACACCGCCCGCTCGGCCAGCCCGCCATGGCCCGCATGAACCGCCACGCGCGTTCCCACCGGCGGGCCCGCGACATCCGGGCCCAATGCGTCGACGATTCCGGCGACCTCCATCCCCGGCGTGAAGGGGGCGGGCGGCGTATCCTGATAGCTGCCCTTCTGCATGAGCAGGTCGGCAAAGTTCAGCCCGCAGGCGCGAACCGTCACGCGTATTTGTCCGGGGCCGGGTTCGGGTGCCGGGATATCGGCCAGCACTGCCCCGGCCCCGCTGGCCGCTATCCGTATCGCTCGCATCTTGCCCTTCCCTTGATTCCCGCGCGCTATACCGCGTTTCGCCTCCCTGTCGAAACACGGATCGTCCGGGGACGGTGCGACAGTACCCGAAAGCCGATCGGGCGGTGCTGCCCGCGGCGCAAGTTCGGCAATGGTATCAATTGGATACGAATAACAGACATTTCTTCGGCATGATTCGGCGCGACTCGATATCCGGGCGCGGAGGCACAACCGTAACATATTGTAAAGCATGGGGGAAACAACCAGCTTGAATTCAACTGAAAAGGTCGTAAACTCCCGTCGGTGGTGCCGTCGGGCAGAGTGCCTGCACGACCGGGGGGGTCGGACGGCGTGGTCGGAATTGCGGTTGGAAAGGTGTCGTCACGAATATCGTGCGCCACGGCGGGGCCCGCGGGCATCCGCGCATTTACCAGTACAACAGAGGAGATTTTTATGACCCATCCTGTAGATGTGCATGTCGGAAAACGCGTGCGTCACCGCCGGTGGCTGATCGGAATGACACAGCAGCAACTGGCCGAGAAGGTCGGAATCAAATTTCAGCAGATCCAGAAATACGAGACCGGTGCCAACCGGGTCAGCGCCTCGCGGCTTTGGGATATCGCGGACACGCTGGGTGTTCCGGTAAGTTTCTTTTTCGAGGGCCTTGAAGAGACCCCGGCCGATGATTCCGCGAAACCGAGCGTGCCGGCCGATCTGTTGGGCGACAAGGAGGCGCTTGACCTGGTGCGCTCCTACTACGCCATCCCCGAAAACCAGCGCCGGCGGCTGTTCGAACTGGCCCGGGTACTCAGCGACGTTGCCTGAAGCGGGGCCGCGAACCGGCCTCACGCCGCGCTTGCATTGACGGGGAAGGGGTGGCTATGCCTGTGCCATGACACCCGATCCCCTTGGCGATCTCGATATCGCGCATCTTCTGGCCGATGCCGCCCGCGCGGCGATCCTGCCCTGGTTTCGCCATCCCGGTCTGGGCGCGGAAAACAAGGCGGGCATGGGCGCGGCGGCCAGCTTCGATCCGGTCACGGTCGCCGACCGCGCGGCCGAACAGGCCATGCGGGCGCTGTTGGCCGAACACCGCCCGGACGATGCCATCCTGGGCGAGGAATTCGGACCCCGGCCGGGAACCAGCGGCCGTACCTGGGTGCTGGATCCGATAGACGGGACCCGCGCGTTCCTGTCCGGCGCGCCCACCTGGGGTGTGCTGATCGCGCTTTCGGATGGGACGGTCGGGGAAAACGGCCCGTTGCTGGGCGTGATCGACCAGCCCTATACCGGCGAACGCTTTGTCGGCGCACGGGGGGTGGCGGCGCTCAGCGGCCCGTTCGGCACCTCTGCGCTGGCCACGCGGGCGACGGCGCGGCTGGCCGATGCGATCCTGTTTTCCACCTTCCCCGAAGTCGGCAGCGCCGACGAACTGGTCGGATTCCGTGCGGTGGCGGATCGGGTCCGGCTGACCCGCTATGGTCTTGACTGCTATGCCTACGGCCTGTTGGCGGCGGGCCAGATCGACCTGGTGATAGAGGCCGGGCTGAACGCCTACGACATCCAGGCGCCGATGGCGGTGATCGCTGCCGCCGGCGGTATCGTAACCGATTGGCGCGGCGGCCCGGCGGCGGGCGGCGGCCGGGTGCTGGCGGCGGCAAACCGCGATCTTCACGCCGCGGCGCTTGCCATCCTGTCGCGCGTGGCCCTACCCTAGGCCCGGCCGCAGCCCGGCCGCAATCCGGCCCGACCGGGCCGGTACGAGAAGGGGGCACGATGCCCGAAACCCTGATCAGAAACGCCGATATCGTCCTGACGATGGACGACGCCGGGCGCGAGCCATCGGGCGCCGACATCCTGATCCGCGATGGCGTCATCGCCGGTATCGGCACCGGGCTGGCGACCACCGGCGCCACGGTCAATGCCGCCGGTTGCGTCGTCACGCCGGGGCTCGTGAACACGCATCATCATCTCTATCAGTCGCTGACGCGCGCCGTGCCGGGCGCGCAGGATGCGCTGCTGTTTGGTTGGTTGCAGGCGCTTTACCCGATCTGGGCGAGGTTCGGGGCCGAGGAAATCCATGTCTCGGCCCTGACCGGGCTCGCGGAACTGGCGCTTTCGGGCTGCACCCTGACATCGGATCACCTTTATCTCTATCCGAACGGCGCGCGGCTTGACGATACCATCGCCGCCGCGGCCGAGATCGGCATGCGCTTTCATCCCACGCGCGGCGCGATGAGCATCGGGGAGTCCGGTGGCGGGCTCCCGCCCGATGCGCTGGTGGAATCAGAAGACGCCATCCTGAACGATGCGATCCGGGTCATCGACGCCTTTCACGATGCTTCGGAGGGGGCCATGTGCCGGGTCGGCATCGCCCCCTGTTCACCCTTTTCGGTCAGTCGCGAACTGATGCGCGACGCGGCCCTGCTGGCCCGCGACAAGGGCGTGATGCTGCACACGCATCTGGCAGAGAATGACGAGGATATCGCCTATTCGCTCGGGACGTTCGGCTGCCGGCCCGGGCAATACGCGCAGGATCTCGGCTGGACCGGCCCGGATGTCTGGCATGCCCATTGCGTGAAACTCGATGCCTCCGAAATCGGGCTGTTCGCGCGCACGCAAACCGGCGTGGCGCATTGCCCCTGTTCCAACTGCCGGCTGGGCAGCGGCATCGCGCCGGTTCGGGCAATGCGCGATGCGGGTGTGCCGGTCGGTCTGGGGGTCGACGGTTCGGCCAGCAACGATGCCGGCAACCTGGTCGGCGAGGCGCGTCAGGCGATGTTGCTGCAACGGGTGGCGAACGGTGCCGACGCGATGAGTGCGCGCGAGGCGTGATGGATCGCCACGCGCGGCGGCGCGCAGGTGCTGGGCCGCCCCGATTGCGGCCGGATCGAGCCGGGCCAGCGCGCCGACATCGCGGTTTGGGACGTGACCGGCGTGGAGTCCGCCGGAAGCTGGGACGCGGCCGCCTTGCTGCTTGCCGGTCCGGCCCGGGTGAAACACCTGTTTGTCGAAGGCCGCCAGATCGTCGATGACGGCCGGATCACCACCCTTGATCTGCCGCGAGTCCTGGAACGCCAGCGCGCGCTTGCGCGCGATCTGAGCGCCTGACCCGGGGAGCGGCCGCGACAGCGTGCTCAGGCGACCGCCCGTCCGGTAATGCGGACCTCGGCAACGGCGCGATCGTCGCCCATCATGATGGTGGGAAACAGCGCCTCCCAGATGTCCTCGGCGCGGGCGGCGCGCTGGGCGATGGCGGGGGTCGAAGCGAGGTCGAGCACCACCAGATCGGCCTCCATCCCCGGCGCGGCATTGCCGATGCGGTCATCCATGCGCAGGGCGCGCGCCGAACCGACCGTGGCCAGCCACAGCAGTTGCGCCGGGTGCAGCGCGGTGCCGCGCAGTTGCCCGATCTCGTAGGCCGCCGCCATGGTGCGCAGCATCGAGAAGGATGAGCCGCCGCCTGTGTCGGTGGCCAGCCCCACCCGCTGACCTTCGGCCATCAGCCCGGCCATGTCGAACAGGCCCGAGCCGATGAAGGTGTTCGAGGTCGGGCAATGCACCAGGGCGGCCCCCACCTCGGCCAGCCGGTCGCGTTCGCGCGCCTCCAGATGGATCGAATGGCCATAAACCCCGTTCGCCCCCAGCAATCCGTGCGCCTCGTAGGTGTCGAGGTAGTCGCGCGCCTCCGGGAACAGCTCTTTCACCCAGGCGATCTCGTCGGTCTGCTCGCTCAAGTGGGTCTGCATCAGGCAGTCGGGATATTCCGCCCAGAGCGCGCCCATCGCCGCAAGCTGTTCGGGGGTCGAGGTCGGGGAAAACCGTGGCGTGATGGCATAGGAAAGCCGGTCGACGCCGTGCCAGCGCGCCAGCAGCGCGCGGCTTTCGTCATAGGCCGATTGCGCGGTGTCTCGCAGCCCCTCGGGGGCGTTGCGGTCCATGCAGGTCTTGCCGGCCACGACGCGCTGGCCGCGCGCCTGTGCCTGCGCGAAGAACGCGGTTACGCTTTCGGGATGGATGGTGCAGTAGCTGCAAACCGTGGTGGTGCCATGGGCGGCCGTCAGATCGAGATATCGCGCCGCGATTTCCCCGGCATAGGCCGGGTCTGAAAACCGCATCTCTTCGGGGAAGGTATAGCTGTTCAGCCAGTCGATCAGGCGTTTGCCCCAGCTGGCGATCATCGCGGTCTGCGGGTAATGCGCGTGCGCATCCACGAAACCCGCCATGACGACGCGCTCGCCGTGGTCCACGATGGGCGCTTGAGGATGGCGCGCCCGCAGGGAATCGACGCTTCCCCGCCCGCCGATGCGCCCGCCCCCGAGCACAAGCGCCTCGTCCAGCCGCGCCGCTTCCGCCGGGTCGCCGTCGAACGGATTGGCCCGGAAGGACAGCACCCGCCCCTTCACGATGATGTTGTCCCGCATGTGCCTGTGCCTCCTGGCGCAATCGCACCGGCCGTCAGATTACCCGCGGGCACGATTGGCGTAAATCGCGCCATTTTCATTGTTTTCCGCCAGCAGCTTCTTGTATATGCGGTCAATGCGAAGGGGGCGGGAAACATGACGGATTCTGACCGGACCGACACGGACAAGCCCCGCGAGGAGACAGGCTACGATCTGGATCGGCGCGCCGTGGCGGCGATCCTGGATGCCGTCGAATCGCAGGATCAGCATACCCTCACCGAGTTGATGGAGCCGTTGCACGCGGCCGACATCGCGGACCTTCTCGAACAGATCGACAGCCATGACCGCGCCCGGCTGATCCGGCTATACGGCCAGGAGTTCGACGGCGAGATCCTCTCGGAACTGGAAGAGGGCGTGCGCGAGGAAGTCATCGGCATCCTGCATCCGCAGGTTCTGGCCGAAGCGGTGCGCGAACTGGAAAGCGACGATGTCGTGGACCTGGTCGAGGACCTGGAGGAACCGCAGAAGGCGGCGATTCTCGGCGCGCTGGAGGATGCCGACCGCGATGCCGTCACGCGGGCGCTGGCCTATCCCGAAGGTTCGGCAGGCCGCCTGATGCAGCGCGAAACGGTGATGGCGCCGCAGCACTGGACGGTGGGCGAGGCGATCGACTATCTGCGCGGCGCCGAGGAACTTCCCGAGCAGTTCTATCACGTTATCCTTGTCGATCCGCGAATGCACCCGGTGGGCAACGTCACCCTGGGCCGGCTGATGGCCTCGCGTCGCGAGGTGGCACTGGCCGATATCGTCGAGGACATGTTCCGCACCATTCCGGTGGATCAGGACGAAGAAGACGTTGCCTATGCGTTCAACCAGTATCACCTGATTTCGGCGCCCGTGGTGGATGGCGACGGCCGCCTGGTCGGCGCCATCACCATCGACGATGCCATGGCGGTGCTGGACGAAGAACACGAGGAGGATATTCTGCTTCTGGCCGGGGTGGGCGAGGAAAGCGCGCTGTCCGATACGGTGGCCGAAACCTCGCGCCGCCGTCTGCCCTGGCTGGTGGTCAACATGGGAACGGCGATCTTCGCGTCGCTGGTGATTTCGCAGTTCGCCGCCTCGATCGCGCAGCTTGTATCGCTGGCCATCCTGATGCCCATCGTCGCCTCGATGGGCGGCAATGCCGGCACCCAGTCGCTGACGGTGACGGTGCGCGCGCTTGCCACCCGCGATCTGACCGATGCCAACGTCTGGCGCGTGATCCGGCGCGAACTGACGGTGGGGCTGCTCAACGGGCTGGTCTTTGCCACGGTGCTGGGCGTAATCGGCATGTTGTGGTTCCATTCGCCGATGCTGGGTGCGGTGATTGGCCTGGCGCTGGTGTGCAACATGATCATCGCCGGATTTGCCGGAACAGTGGTGCCGGTGCTGCTGGACAAGGTCGGCGTCGATCCGGCACTGGCCTCGGGGACGTTCGTGACCACCACCACCGATGTCATGGGCTTTTTCATCTTCCTCGGGCTTGCCTCGGTGATTCTGCTGTGAGCGAGCTTGCCGCGCTCAAGGCGGCAGCGCGCAAGGCCGCGTTCGCCCGCCGCAAGGCCGCCCATGCCGCTGCTCGTGGCGATAGTGTGCCGGCACCCGCGGCGCATCTGTCGTCCGTGCTGGCCGGGCATCGCGGCGTGCCGCTGGCCGGCTACATGCCGATCCGTACCGAGATCGACCCGCTTCCGGCGATGGCGGAGGCCGCGGCGCACGGGCCGGTCGGCGTGCCGGTGATCCTCGGGGCCGGTCAGCCGCTGGCCTTCGCCCGGTGGGAGCCGGGGGCGGCGATGGTGCAGGGCATGTTCGGCGCGCCTATCCCCGAGCACGAGGATTTCATCGACCCCGAAATCGTGATCGTGCCTCTGGTCGCCTTCGATCCGGCCGGCAACCGTCTGGGCTATGGCGGCGGGTATTACGACCGAACGCTCGAGGCGCTGCGGGCATCGCATCCGGTGCTGGCCATCGGTTTCGCCTGGGATGCGCAACAGGCCGACGACCTGCCGCTGGAAGCCACCGATCAGCGCCTCGACATGGTGGTGACAGAGGCCCGGGTGATCGACTTTCGCTGATCGTCCGTCGTGCCCCGCTTGGCGCTCAGAACCCCAGCTTTTCCAGCCGCCAGGCGACGCGGCGGTGGATGACCGGTGGCAGCAGTTCCTTCAGCACTTCGTGGCGGGCGATCTTGCGGTCGGGCCGGTCGGCGCTGCCCGGACGGGGCTTGAACAGCGTGGTGTGCGATTTGCGGGTGCTGTCCCAGGTCGCCGTGTAGTAATACAGCGCCAGCGACATGCGCGGCTCGCCCTCGGGGTGGTTCACCGGCTCGGGATTGCCGTGCCAGCTTTGCGAACTGGTCGAAAACATGCACATGCGGTTGAACAGCGGCACGAAACTCTCGATCTTCCTTGTCATGTCCTCGTTCCAGACCTCGAACGAGCCGCCATATTCCTCCTTCCAGTCATGGTTGAGATAGATCAGCAGGTTGACCCGGCGTTCCAGGTTCATCTTCGCGTGGTGGTTGAAATCGGCGTGGATGTCCAGGTGCCCGCCATTGGCCACCACATGTACGCCGCCGCCGGCGAAGTAGGGGTCGGGAATCAGCCCCTTGATGCCGGTCAGTTCCTCGACGAACGCCAGGACGGGGCGCGAGTTCAGCGCATAGAACAGCCGCCGCGTGTAGTCGGGCAGGCGTTCGGGGATGTAGGAGGTCTTGAGCCGCTCCTGCGGCCGGTCAAAGCTGGTTTCGGCCTCGGGCAGTTGCGACAGTTCGGCCTTGACACGGTTGAGGATCTCGACCGGCAGGAAATTGTCATAGCCGCCGTAGTTGAACGGTTCGCGCGAACGGTATCCGGCCGCCAGCGGTTCGGCCGCCGTGCGCGCATCGCTTGATGATATCAGCAGGCGATCCGGGTCTAGGGCGAGGACGGGCTGGGACATGAGGGGCTCTCCTGTTGCGCGCGGCCGGGTACCCGGTTGCGGCGCACACTGATCATCCCTGACGGGGCACGCCGTATCAACGGTTTCGTCGCCCGCCGCCGGGGATTCCGGCGGCTGTGCGGTCAAGGGGGTACAATCAGGCTGAATGACGCGCGATTGTCTGCCCATAGTCAACAATAGGGCGGGTGCGCGCTTCGACACAGTTCTGAAATATCGGCTTTCTTCTGCTTGGCGAAATGGTCTAGGAGAAAGCCATGAGACTGCTGTTTCTTGGCGATGTGATGGGCCGCGCGGGGCGTCGCGCGGTGGCTGCAACCCTGCCACGTCTGCGTGACGAATGGCGGCTGGATTTCGTCGTGGTCAACGGCGAGAACGCCACCGGCGGCATGGGGCTGAGCGGCGAACATGCGCGCGCACTGCTGGATGCCGGGGCCGATTGCGTCACGCTGGGCGATCATGCCTTCGACCAGAAGGACATGATGCAGTTCATCGAGAACGAACCGCGCATCCTGCGGCCGCTGAACTTCGCCAAGGGGGCGCCGGGGCGCGGGCATCGCCTGTTCGACGGCCCTGGCGGACGCAAGGTGCTGGTGGTGCAGGTGCTGGGGCAGGTGTTCATGAAACGCCCCTTCGACGATCCGTTCTCGGCGCTCGAACCGGTCCTGAAGGCGCATCCGCGCGGCGGGCTGGCACAGGCTTTGATCGTGGATGTTCACTGCGAGGCGACATCGGAAAAGATGGCCATCGGGCAGTATTGCGACGGCCGCGCCAGCATGGTGGTGGGCACGCATACGCATGTGCCGACGGCGGATGCGCAGGTGCTGGCGGGCGGCACCGCATATCTCAGCGATGCCGGCATGTGCGGCGACTACGACAGCATCATCGGCATGGACAAGGCCGAGCCGATGCGCCGCTTCATCACCGGCATGGCCAAGGCACGCTTTACCCCGGCGCTGGGCGAGGCGACGGTTTCGGGCCTATATGTCGAAACCGACGACCGCAGCGGCGCGGCGACGTTGGCGCGCATGGTGCGGCTGGGCGGGCGGCTGGAACAGGCCACGCCGTGACGCCGCGGATGGCGGCCTTCTATACCTTGATGCTGATCGTGCTGGGGGCCGGTTGGGGCATGACCGTGCCGCTCTCCAAGATCGCGGTCAGCACCGGGCACCGCCATTTCGGGCTGATCTTCTGGGATGTGACGATCGGGGCGGCGTTTCTGGCCGTGGTCCTGCTGGTCCGCAAACGGCCCCTGCCGCTGGGCCTGCCGGCGCTGCGGGTCTTTGCGGTGATTGCGCTGCTGGGCACGCTGGTTCCCAATTCGACATCCTACATGGCGATCCGGCATCTGCCCGCCGGGGTCATGGCGATCCTGTTGTCGCTGGTGCCGATGCTGGCCTTTCCCATCGCGCTGGGGCTGGGGCTGGAACGGTTCAGCCTGCGCCGGTTCGCCGGTCTGTTCGCCGGGCTCGCGGGCGTTTTGTTGCTGGTTGTGCCCGGCGCCAGCCTGCCCGATCCTGCGATGTTGGTCTGGGTGCCCCTGGCGATGGTGGCCTCGGTCTGCTATGCGCTTGAAGGCAATGTCGTTTCGCGCTGGGGCACCGCGGGGCTTGGCCCGATGCAGGTGCTTCTGGGGGCGTCTCTGATGGCAGGTGCCATGGCGCTGCCGCTGGCGCTGTTCACCGGGCAGTTCATCACGCCTCTGCGCAGCTACGGGCCGGCCGAATGGGCGCTGATCGCCGCCGCCATCATCCATGTGCTGACCTATTCGGGCTATGTCTGGCTGGTGACAAGGGCCGGGGCGGTGTTTGCCGTGCAGGTCAGCTATCTGGTCACGGGTTTTGGGGTGCTGTCCTCGCTTCTGGTGCTGGGCGAAACCTATTCGTCCTGGATATGGACGGCGCTGGGCCTGGTGCTGCTGGGGGTGTTTCTGGTGCAGCCCAGGCGGCAGGCAGGTCGGGACAACCTTGCCCCGGACGCGGCAAACGCGTTATCCGGGGGGCAGGGAGGACCAGGGGCACCGCCCGCCAGGACAATGCGCCCGCAAGGTCAGTAACATGCAGCTTTTCCAGCTATCCCAGACCGGCTCGGCGATCCTGTCGCTGATTGTCGTAGGCGCGATGTTCGCGGCTTTCCTGCGCGAAACCCTGCCCGCCGAGGTCGTTGCCATCGCCGGCGTGTCGCTGATGCTGGTGGCGGGCATCCTGCCTTACGAGGCGGCCTTGCCGGTCCTGTCCAACCCGGCACCCTGGACCATCGCGGCGATGTTCATCATCATGGGCGCGCTGGTGCGGACCGGGGCGCTGGATGCCTTTACCAGCGTGGCCCAAAGGCAGGCCCGGACCAGGCCGCGCGCATCCATGGTGCTGATGATGCTGTTCGTCATCGCCGCCTCGGCGGTGGTATCGAACACGCCGGTCGTGGTGGTCATGATCCCGGTCTTCACGCAGTTGGCCCGGACGCTCAACGTTTCGGCCTCCAAGCTGTTGATTCCACTATCCTATGCCGCGATCATGGGCGGCACGCTGACGTTGATCGGAACCTCGACCAACCTGCTGGTGGATGGTGTCGCGCGGGCCGGGGGGCTGGCGCCCTTCAGCATCTTCGAAGTCACGCCGCTGGGCCTGGCGGTGGTCGTCTGGGGCATGATCTATCTGCGCTTTTTCGGGCCCCGCCTGCTGCCCGACCGCGACAGCATGGCCATGCTGCTCAGCGACCGGTCGAAGATGAAGTTCTTCACCGAAGCGGTGATCCCGCCGGAATCCAACCTGATCGGCCGCGAGGTGCTGGGGGTGCAGTTGTTCAAGCGTCCCGGCGTGCGGCTGATCGACGTGGTGCGCGGCGATGCTTCGCTCAGGCGCAACCTGGAGGGCGTAACGCTCAGGGTCGGCGACCGGGTGGTGCTGCGCACGCGGATGACCGAGCTTCTCAGCCTGCAAAGCAACAAGGAACTCAAGCGCGTCGATCAGGTGTCGGCGGTCGAGACCTCGACGGTCGAGGTGCTGATCACGCCGGGTTGCAAGATGGTCGGGCGCTCGCTGGGGTCGCTGCGGCTGCGGCGGCGGTACGGCGTCTATGTGCTGGCGGTGCACCGGCGCAACCAAAATATCGGACGGCAGCTGGATGACCTGGTGGTCCGGGTCGGTGACACGCTGCTGCTGGAAGGCGCGCCCGAAGATATCAACCGGCTGGCCACCGACATGGATATGGTCGATGTCAGCCATCCGTCGGCGCGTGCCTTCCGGCGCGGTCACGCCCCTATCGCCGTTGCCGCCCTACTGGGCATCGTCGTGCTGGCGGCGCTTGGGGTCGCGCCGATCCTGATGCTGTCGGTACTGGCGGTGGCAGTGGTTCTGGTGACGGGCTGCATCGACGCGGACGAGGCGTTTTCCTTCATCGACGGGCGGCTTCTGGCGCTGATCTTCTCGATGCTGGCCATAGGTGCCGCGCTGGAGGCGTCGGGAGCCGTGCGCCTGATCGTCGATGCGATCGCGCCGGGGCTGGGGGCGCTGCCGCCGTTCATGGTTGTCTGGGCGGTCTATCTGCTGACCTCGGTGCTGACGGAACTGGTTTCAAACAACGCCGTTGCGGTTGTGGTCACGCCCGTCGCCATCGGGCTGGCCCACGCCATCGGGGTCGATCCGCGGCCGCTGGTCGTGGCGGTGATGGTGGCGGCCTCGGCGTCGTTCGCCACTCCGATAGGATATCAGACCAACATGCTGGTCTATGGCCCCGGCGGCTACAGGTTCACCGATTTCATGCGCGTCGGCATTCCGCTGAACCTGAGCGTCGGCTTGCTTGCCTCGGCGCTGATCCCGCTGATCTGGCCGCTGTGAGGCCCCAAGCCCGGTGCGCTGGGGCGTCCCGCTTGATCCGGGCCTTGGAGCTGCTATCCTCAATCGGGTCGAACCATGGCGGAAAGATGCAATGAAAGAACCCTTCCTGCCCGCGCGCGGGCTGTTGATCCGGGCGCTGATCGTCGTTTCGATGCTGGCCGGGGCCGCGATGGCCCGGGCCGGAACCGTTACGGGCAGCGTCACCTATCGCGAGCGCATCGCCGTGCCGCCGGGCGCGGTGCTCGAGGTGCGCCTGGCCGATGTCTCGCGCATGGACGTTGCCGCGAATATCCTGTCGCTGCAACGCTTTGCGCTGGACCATGTGCCGTTCGCGTTCGCGCTTGGCTATGACGATGCGCTGATCGAGCCCGCGCTGAGCTATGCCGTGCAGGCCGAGATCCTTCATGGCGGCGATGTGCTCTACCGCTCGACCCGGTCGTATCCGGTGCTGACCCGCGGCGCCGGCGACAGCGTCGATATCGTGGTGGAACGGGCGACAGCCGGGGCGCAGGCGTCGCCGGCCAGCCTTGCGGGTACGCGCTGGCAGGTTTTCGACATTCGCGGCCGGGCGCTGATCACCGACAAGCGCCCCTCGATCCGGTTTCTCGAAGGTGGAGAGTTCGGCGCCCACAGCGGCTGCAATCAATATGTCGGCACGGCCGTGATCGAGGGCGGCGCGATCCGCTTTCCGCAGGCCATGGCCGGAACGCAGATGGCCTGCCCCGAACCCTACGGGTTACTGGAACGCGATTTTATCGCGGCGCTGCACGAGGTCGCCGCCTACCTTCGCGATGGCGACAACCTGGCCCTGCTCGATCAGGCCGGGAACCCGCTGCTGCGCCTGAAAGCGGAGCAGTGACGCCCCGCCCGCAAACTCAGCCGTAGCGTTCGACGAACCGCCGCATGATCTCGCCGGGGACCGTGACGGACGCGGCATGGCAGGTGGCGATCAGATCGTCGGCTGTCTCGGGCGGGAAGTATCCGTGGCCGCGGTAGATGCGGATGCGTTGTTCGAAATCCTGCGCATCCGCCTCGGGGTGGAACTGGGTGGCATAGACGTTCCGGCCCCAGCGGATCATCTGGAACGGGCAGGGGGCGGATGCCACCAGATGCACGCAACCGGGCGGCAGCGCCTGCACCGCCTCCTTGTGGCCGACGAAGGCCTCCCAGCGCGCCGGCAGCCCTGAGGTCAGCGGATCGTCGGCGGCATCGGGGGTCAGATCGCAGGCCACCGGCCCCACAGGTTCGCCGTACCGCGCCTTGGAGACCTTTCCGCCCAGATGGGCCGCGAGGATGCCCAGGCCATAGCAGCAGCCGAGATAGGGGTGATCCGCTGCGATGATCCGGGGCATCAGCGACATGATGGCCGCCTCCATCCGCGCGTCCTGCGGGGTTTTCGCCTCGGGCGGGTCGCTGACGCATCCCGGCCCGCCGCCGACGATGACGCCGGCGTAATCGGTGACGCAAAGCCCCTCGGGCAGCGGTTCGCGATCAAGGCGGATGCGGTGGGTGCGCCCGGCCGCGAGGCGAGCGCGTTTCAGAATCGAGGCGTATTCGGCATCTGCCGCGTCGCGCTCGGGGCGCAGTTGCAGGATCAGAAAGCGTTTCATCGCGCGTCATTTCCCCGCTTCGCCCTCTGGCGAAACGGCCTGCTCAGGGTTCGGGATTGTGGCAGGCGAAAGCGTGTTCCGCGCCGGTCAGTTCGGGCCGCTCGACGCGGCAGATATCCTGCACCCGCCAGCAGCGCGGCGCGAAGGGGCAGCCGGGAATGACATCCATCGGCGAGGGCAGTTCGCCTTCCAGCTTGATCCGTTGGCGGCCGCTGGCAGGCTCGGCGCGGGGCGTGGCCGAGATCAGCGCGACGGAATAGGGATGGCGCGGATGGGCGAACAGTTCTGCCGCCGGCGCTTGTTCGACCACCCGGCCGAGATACATCACCAGCACATCGTCGGCGAAGTGGCGCACAACCGACAGGTCGTGCGAGATGAACAGATAGGCCAGGCCCAAACGTTCCTGCAATTCAACCAGCAGGTTCAGGATCTGGCTCTGGATCGACACGTCGAGCGCCGAAATAGGTTCGTCGAGCACCAGGATCGCCGGATCCAGCATCAGCGCCCGGGCGATGGAGATGCGCTGCCGTTGGCCGCCCGAGAACATGTGCGGGAAACGGTCGTAGTGCTCCGGGCGCAACCCCACGAGCGCGAGTTTCTCGCGCGCCAGCTTCTCGCGGTCCTGCGCGCTCAGGTCGGGGCGGTTGATCTTCAGCGGTTCCTGAAGGATGGTGCCGATCCGCTGGCGCGGGTTGAGCGATCCGTAGGGATCCTGGAAGACGATCTGCACGGAACTGCGCAAACCGGCCCATTGGTCGGGCGTGACCTCGGTGTCGCGAATGCGCAGATCGCCCGCGGTCGGTTCCTCGATCAAGGTCACGAGACGGGCAAGGGTGGACTTGCCGCACCCCGATTCTCCGACCACGGCCAGCGTCTGGCCGGGGCGCAGATCGAAGCTGACGCCGGACAGGGCGCGCACCTTCGCGGATTTCGACAGCAACCCCTGGCGCACGTCGTAATGGCGCGTCAGGTCGCGTGCGGTGACAATGTGGTCGGTCATGACAGTGCCGCCTCCTGTTCGATGCCCAGCGGATAATGGCAGCGTGCAAAGCCCTGTCCCGGCCCGCGCGGCACCGGCGGCGTGGTGCGGCATTTGTCGTCGGCGAACTTGCAGCGCGGTGCGAACAGGCATCCGGCGGGGCGGTCAAACTGGCCGGGCACCACGCCCGGGATGGTCGGCAAAAGCTTTTGCGTCGCCCGTTCCGGCAGCGCGGCAAGAAGCGCCGCGGTATAGGGATGGTGCGGATTGGAAAACAGGTCGGCGACCGGCTGTTCCTCGACCTTCTGGCCGGAATACATCACCGTTACCCGTTCGGCGGTTTCGGCCACCACGCCCATGTCGTGCGTGATGAGGGCCAGCGCCATGCCGTGACGGCGGCGCAATTCGACCAGAAGGTCGAGGATCTGCGCCTGGATGGTCACATCCAGTGCCGTGGTCGGCTCGTCCGCGATCAGCACCTTGGGATTGCAGGCAATCGCCATGGCGATCATCACCCGCTGGTTCATGCCGCCCGACATCTGGTGCGGGAAGATGCCCAGCCGTTTCTCGGCCGCCGGGATGCCGACCTGCTGGAACAGCTCGACGGCGCGGGCATGGCGCGCCTTGCGGTCGAGGCCCATATGCTGTCGCAGCGCCTCCTTGATCTGGAAACCCACCGTGAAGCAGGGGTTCAGCGACGACATCGGTTCCTGAAAGATCATGGCGATATCCTTGCCGATGATCTTGCGGCGGGCGGCGGCGCCGATGCTGCGCAGATCGCGGCCCTCGAACTCCATCCGGTCGGCGGTGATTGTCGCAGTCCAGGGCAGAAGCCCCATGATCGCCAGCATCGAGACCGACTTGCCCGAGCCGCTTTCGCCCACGATGGCCAGAACGTCGCCCTTGTCGAGCGACAGATCGACCGACTCGACGGCGCGGAAGGGGCCCGAAGAGGTGCTGAACTCGACCGTCAGGTTGCGGCTATCCAGAAGGCTCATCGGTTCAGCTCCGCTTCAGCTTCGGCTCAAGCGCGTCGCGCAGGCCGTCGCCCATCAGGTTGATCGACAGCACGGTGACAAGGATCGCAAGGCCGGGGAAGGTCACGACCCACCAGGCGCGCAGGATGAATTCGCGCGCCTCGGCCAGCATGGTGCCCCATTCCGGCGTGGGCGGCTGTGCACCCATGCCCAGAAAGCCCAGCGCAGCGGCATCGAGAATCGCGGTGGAAAACGACAGTGCCGCCTGCACGATGATCGGCGCCAGGCAGTTGGGCAGCACAGTGACGAACATCAGCCGCGCCCGTCCGGCACCGACGACGCGGGCCGAAGTGACGTAGTCCTTCTGCAACTCGCCCATTGCCGAGGCTCGGGTGAGGCGGACGTAGTGGGGCTGGGCGACGATGGCGATGGCGATCATGGCGTTGGTCAGCGACGGCCCGAGGATCGCCACCAGCACCAGCGCCAGCAGGAGCGACGGAAACGCCAGGATGATGTCCATGATCCGCATGATGATGCTGTCGAGCCATTTCGGCGCGAAGGCCGACACCAGCCCGACGAGGATCCCCCCCGAGGCCGAGACCGTGACCACCACCACGCCGACGAAGAAGGAATAGCGCGCGCCGTGCAGCAGCCGGCTGAGCATGTCGCGGCCCAGCGGGTCGGTGCCCAGCGGGAAGGTCCAGTTGCCGCCCTCCTCCCAGACAGGCGGGATCAGCGTGAAGTCGCGGAACTGTTCGGTCGGGTCGTGCGGGGCCAGCCAGGGCGCGAAGGCGGCGACAAAGACGAAACCCGCGAAGATCCACATGCCGAACACGGCGCCGCGGTTCTCGCGGAAGTAGTGGTAGAATTCGCGGAACCGGCCGGGGCGCTGGACATCGGCAGGGGTGGCTGCGGCAGGGGCGGTCGCGGTCATCAGCGCCTCCGGATTTTCGGGTTGATCAGGCCGTAGAGCACATCGACGGACAGGTTGACGACCATCACCATCGTCGCGATCAGCAAAAGCCCGCCCTGCACCACCGGGTAGTCGCGCCGATAGATCGAATCGACCATCCATTTGCCGATGCCGGGCCACGAGAAGATGGTTTCGGTCAGGATCGCGCCGGCCAAGAGGGTGCCGACGGACAGGCCGATCACCGTGATGACGGGAATGAGCGCATTCCTGAGTGCATGCAGCCCGTTGATGCGCGCCGGTGTCAGGCCCTTGGCGCGGGCGGTGCGGATATAGTCCTCGCCCAGCACCTCGAGCATCGCCGAACGGGTCTGGCGCGCGATCACCGCCAGCGGGATGGTGCCCAGCACGATCGCCGGCAGGATCAGGTGGCGCACCGCCGAGCCGAAGGCGCCCTTCTGACCCGACATGGCGCTGTCGATCAGCATGAATCCGGTCGGCGTGTCGAAGAAATACTGCAGGCTGATACGCCCCGAGACCGGGGTCCAGCCCAGTTTTCCGGAAAAGAAGATGATCATCAGCAGCGCCCACCAGAAGATCGGCATCGAATAGCCGACCAGCGCCGAGGACATGAACAGGCGGTCGGGCAGCTTGCCCCGGTTGACGGCGGCGATCACGCCCGCGGGCAGGCCCAGCACAACCGCAAAGATCATGGCGCAGATCGACAGTTCCAGCGTTGCCGGGAACAGCGCGAAGAACTCGTCCCAGACCGGTTTCTTGGTGACGAAGGATGCACCAAGATCGCCATGCAGCACACCGGCCAGATAGTCGATATACTGTTGCAGCACGGGCTGGTCGAAGCCGTATTGTTTGACCAGTTCGTCATAGCGTTCCTGCGACAGGCCGCGTTCGCCGGCCATCACGATGATCGGGTCGCCCGGCAGTACGCGGATGAAGGCGAATGAAATCAGCGTGACCCCGAAGAAGGTCGGCAGAAACGTCATCAGCCGGGACAGGATGTATCTGAGCATCAGTTCCCCACGATCGTAAGGTCTTTGGGAAAGGTCGTGAGCGACCGGCAGCCATCGGGAGTGATCAGCACGTCGTCCTCAATCCGTACTCCGAAGGCGCCCGGCGCATACAGGCCCGGTTCGTTGGTGTAAACCGTTCCGGCGGGCAGGGGCATGTGATTGCCGCGCATGATATAGGGCGCCTCGTGAACGTCGCGGCCCAGGCCGTGCCCGGTCTTGGTACGGATGCGGTCGCCATAGGGCGAGGCTTCGAGAACCCCGGTCACGGCATCGTCGATCTCGTGCGCGGTCACGCCCGGGCGCGTGATCTCGAACGCCTTGAGGTTGGCGTGCAACACCGTGTCGTAGACCTCTTGCTGTTCGTCGTTGGCATGACCGACAAAGACGGTACGCGTGATGTCGGCGCAAAAGCCGTGCTTGGTCGCGCCGAAATCCAGCAGCAGCGCATCGCCGGGCCGCACGGCATAGTCGGCGCGTGCGTGGGCGTGCGGGCGGGCAGAGTTGTCGGCGGCGGCGACGATGGGGCCAAAGGCCAGCCCGTCGGCACCCTCGGCGAACATCGCCTGGATCAGCGCCTGTTCGATCGCGGCCTCGCTCTGGCCCGGGCGCACGCCCGCAAGCACCCGCCCCAGCGCACGTTCTGAAATGGCGATGGCGGCCTCGAGCGCCGCGATATCGTCTGCCGTCTTGATCATGCGCAGGCCAGAGATTTCACTCTCGGCGTCGATGATTTCGAGTTCGGGTATCGCCGCTTTCAGCGCGTGATGCACGAAGACGCGCATCACCTGGCCTTCTACGCCAAGCCGGCGCATCGGATGGCTGCGGGCCAGCGCGTGAAAGGCATCCATGTACCCGTTCTGGTCGCGCCAGTCATGCACGTCGCCGTCAAAGCCGACCAGATCCCAGCTGCGCATTTCCAGATTGGGCACGATGGCCGCGGGCCGCCCCTCTGCCGGAATCACCGCAAGAAACGGGCGTTCGTGACTCATGAACGCGTGGCCAAGGGCGCGGGTGAAATTGGGGCCGGGCACGAGCGCCACCGCATCGACATCGAGTTCCCGGGCGATCCGGGCATATTCGTCAAGAATGGGAGGCATGGGCGGCTCCGGAACGAAACGGGGCCGCTGATGCGGCCCCGCCAGGTCTTGCGGTGTCAGTTGTCCAGGCTCACGCCATAGAAGATGTGCCCGCCCAGCGGGTGAACCTTGTAGCCCTTCACCTCGGGGCGCATCGGCATGAACACGACCGAATGCGCGATGGTGGCCCAGGGCGCCTGTTCCTTGAAGATCACCTGCGCTTCTTCGTAAAGCTTGGTGCGCTCGGCCTTGTCGCTGACAACCTTGGCCTTCTGGATCACGTCCTCGAACGGCTGATAGCACCACTGCGCACGGTTCGATGCACCGACGCCGTCACAGCCCAGCAGCACGGCGAGGAAGTTGTCGGGGTCGCCGTTGTCGCCGGTCCAGCCCAGCAGTACGGCGCCGTCGCGGTCGAGTTCCTTGGATCGCGACAGGTATTCACCCCATTCGTAGGACACGATTTCAACATTGACGCCGATCTTGGAGAAATCCTCCTGGATCAGTTCGGCCATGCGCCGTGCATTGGGGTTGTAGGGCCGCTGCACCGGCATCGCCCAGATCTTCATCGAGAGATCGCCGGCACCTTCTTCCTCCAGCATCTTCTTGGCGGCTTCGGGATCGTACGGATCGTCCTGGATCGCGTTGTTGTAGGACCACATGGTCGGCGGGATCGGGTTCTTGGCCGCCTGGCCGGAACCCTGGAACACCACGTCGATGATCGCCTGCTTGTCGATCGCCATGTTCAGCGCCTTGCGCACCTTGGCGTTGTCGAATGGCGCCATCTTGGTGTTGTAGGCCAGATAACCGACGTTCAGGCCTTCCTGTTCCATCACAACGATGCCCTCGTCGTCCTTCATCGCCTGGATGTCGGCCGGGTTCGGGTAGGGCATGACGTGGCATTCGCCGGCCTTCAGCTTCTGGTAGCGGACGCTGGCATCGGGCGTGATGGCGAAGATCAGGTTGTCGATATCGGCCTTGCCGCGCCAGTAGTCGGGGTTGGCCGCATAGCGGATCACCGCGTCCTTCTGATAGGCTTGGAAGATGAACGGGCCGGTGCCGATGGGTTTCTGGTTCAGCATCTCGGGCGTGCCGGCCTCAAGCATCGCGTCGGCATATTCCTTCGACATGATCGAGGCGAAATCCATCGCCATGTTGGCGACGAACGGCGCTTCGGGACGGGTCAGCACGAACTTGACGGTGTAATCGTCGACCTTGACGATCTCCTTGATCAGGTCCGGCATGCTCATGCCCGCGAAATATTCCCAGGTGCCGCCCGACACCTTGTTGTAGGGGTTTTCCGCGTTGTTCTGCCGGTCGAAGGAAAAGATCACGTCGTCGGCGTTGAAATCGCGCGTCGGCGTGAAGCTGTCGCTGGAATGGAACTTGACGCCCTTGCGCAGCTTGAACGTGTACTCGGTGCCATCGTCGGATACTTCGACTGCTTCCGCCAGGCCCGGAATGACGTTGGTGGTTCCGGTCTCGAATTCCAGCAGCCGGCTGTAGATCGGATGCGACGAGGCATCGAAGGTCGTACCCGAGGTGAACAGCGCCGGATCGAAGCCTTCGGGCGAACCTTCGGAGCAGTAGATCAGATTACCGCCGGCCATTGCAGCGGTGCTGCCCAGCATCAGGGCCGCGGCCCCGGCCAGGAGGGACGATTTTAGCGACATTTTGGATTTTCTCCCCATTTGCAATTGGTTATGTCGTCATTCTGATTGGTCGCGGGGTTTGTTCCCTTGCGGCAACGTTACCCATTGCATCCAATATCGACGGGGTTCGAGCTACGGTTCCCCGCATGTGGAGTCAAGCAAAAACCCGTTCCGGCGCCCCGACCTGCGGGGGCGCCGCACGGGTTCCGGCAGGGGCTGCCGTGGCGCGGACGGGTGGCGCGGATACGGCCGCCTTGCTCATGGGCGCCGAGATGGGCGCCGAAATGTCGCGGCAGTGACGGCGCGCGTGCGAAACCGCGCCGAACACGAAGGGGCGTGGCAATGGGACGCAACATGTGCGCAAGCCCGCGTGATCCGAACTTGCGGGCGGCCTATTCGGCTGCAAGGTGCCACTGAAATATTTGCTAATATCAATATGTTACAGTGTGTTTCTGTCGCTCCGGCGCGCTCTCTTGCGCGGGCGGTGCGAAAGACGGGCAGGCCGGGCATGCCCGGCTTGACGCCGGGCCGGATTCGGGCCAGTTGCCCGGCACAGTGCCGGGGGGCGACGAAATCGTGAACCCTTGATCTGGAACAATGCTGCTACAGATCAATCGGCATATGTGGGACCGGCAAGACGAAAGAAAGACACATGGCGATCCGCGAACACCCCCTTCTCTCCCACCCGTCGGTCGGGTAGTCGCGGCCGGCGGGGTCGCCGTCAGGGAATTGACAAAGGTCAAAGAGACACGTTCGGGAACAGAGATATCTGACCGGCGAATATGAATTGCGGAACGATTGACCATGCTTGAGAGAACCAGCAATGCCGGGGCCGGGGAGGGCGCAGCCATGACGGCGCGGCGCGTTCTTGGCGTTGTGCTGGCGCTGGTCCTGATCGCTCTCCAGGCACTTCCGGCCGCTGCGGGACATGGCGGCGGCGCAGTTTCGTGGATCGAGATCTGCGGCGACGGCGGCGCCCGGTACGTTCCGGTTCCCGGCGGGTACGATCCGGCGAATGACGAATGCGACCACTGCGACCACTGCAGCTGCCTCCTGAGCCGAAGCGACAGCGAGGCCCTGCCGTCCGCGGGGTCGGCCCTGGCCGCGTTCAGCCTGCACCTCGTCGCCGCCTCCGAGGCGCCCACGGCGATTCACGCTCCGGCCGCGGAGCGAGACCTCTGGCCAGAAAAACGCGGTCCACCTGCAACCAAGAAGTCCGAGTTCATGACCTCCCCATGCTTCTCACTTTCCAGTCGATATCGCGGTGATCTTTCAGACCAGGGGGGCATCCCATGCGTCTGACATCATCGGCCCGAACCCTCCCCGAAAAACTGGCGACTGCCCTGGCGCTGATGCTGTTGGCGCTGCTGGCCATCGTCTTGCCGCTGGCCGCGAACGCGGCGCCGGACAAGGTGTATCTCGGCAAGTACACAACCGAGGTCGCCGCCGGCGATCTGGTGCCGGGGGCCGACAAGTACGGCGCGGCGCTGGAAGATGGCCCGATCGTGCCGGTACTGAAGGGCGGGGAAACCATCGCCTGGGCCTATGTGACCACCGATTTCGTCTCGACCATCGGCTACTCCGGCAAGCCGATTCACGTCCTGGTCGCAATCGACAAGGATGCCCGCATCGTCGGCGCCAAGCTGGTCGAGCATTCCGAACCGATCGTGCTGATCGGTATTCCCAACAGCAAGATGGAAGACCTGACGGAAAGCTATGTCGGCACCGACATAGCCGCCGAGGCGGCGGCGCGGGGTACGGCGCATGACCTGGAAATCATCTCGGGCGCCACAGTCACCGTCATGATCATGGACGATTCGATCCTGCGCGCGTCGGTCAAGGTGGCGCGCGAACTGGGCCTGGGCGGGCTGGAACCCGAAGCCGATACCGGCCCGATGTTCGAGATAAACCCGAATGCGACCGCCGACGGCAACTGGATGGACCTGCTGGGCGACGGCACGGTGCGGCGGCTGTCTCTCGATGTCGGGCAGGTCAACGCGGCGTTCGAGGCCAGCGGTGACGAGCGCGCCATCGCGCGGCCCGAGAAGGGAGCGCCCGACGCCCGTTTCATCGACATGTATGTCAGCCTGGTTTCGGTGCCGGCGATCGGCCAGGCGCTCTTGGGGCCGGCCGAATACGCCAATCAGGACAATTTCCTGAAACCCGGGGATCACGCCATCGTGGTGGCGGGGCGTGGGCGCTATTCCTTCAAGGGGTCGGGCTATGTCCGGGGCGGCATCTTCGACCGCATCGCGCTGGTTCAGGATGATTTGACGGTGCGGTTTCATGACCGCGACAACCGGCGCATCGGCACGCTGGCAGTGCCCGGCGCGCCGGAATTTCCCGAACTGGACGTGTTCCGCATTCCGGCCGACAGCGGATTCGATCCGACCGAGCCGTTCAGCATCGAACTGCTGGTGCAGCGCCCGGTCGGCGCGGTGGACAAGGCGTTCACCACGTTCGATGTCGGCTACCGGCTGCCCGACCGGTTCCTGAGCAAGGTTGTCGCGGCACCGGCGGCACAGCCGGTTACGGCCGAGGGCGAAGCCGAGGAACAGGCCGCACGCACCGGGCTTTGGAAACGCATATGGGATTCCAAGCGTGTCGAAATCGCGGTGTTGCTGGGGATGCTCGGTGTCCTGACGGGTGCCTTCTTCTTCCAGATGTGGGCGACGGTGAACGCGCGGCTCTACTTCTGGTTCCGCATGAGCTTTCTGACCATGACCCTGGTCTTCATCGGCTGGATGCAGAACGCGCAACTTTCGGTGGTCAACCTGATGGCGCTGGCGGCGTCGCTGCGCGAGGGCTTTACCTGGGATGCGTTCCTGATGGACCCGCTGGTGTTCATCCTGTGGTGTTCGGTGGCGGCCGCGCTGGTGTTCTGGGGGCGGGGCGCCTATTGCGGCTGGCTGTGCCCCTTCGGCGCGATGCAGGAGTTGACCAACCGCGTTGCGCGCTTCTTCAAGGTGCCGCAATGGACGGTGCCCTGGAGCCTGCATGAACGGCTGTGGCCGATCAAGTACATCATCTTTCTGGCGCTGTTCGGCCTGTCGTTGGTGTCTCTGCCGCTGGCCGAACACTATGCCGAGGTCGAGCCGTTCAAGACCGCGATCATCCTGAAGTTCGCCCGCGCCTGGCCGTTCGTGCTGTTCGTCGTCGTGCTGCTTCTGGTCGGGCTGTTCGTGGAACGGTTCTACTGCCGCTACCTCTGTCCGCTGGGTGCGGCACTGGCCATTCCGGCGCGGATTCGCATGTTCGACTGGCTGAAGCGGTACAAGGAATGCGGCAGCCCGTGCCAGACATGCGCGATCGAATGCCCGGTTCAGGCGATCCACCCGACCGGCGAGATCAATCCAAACGAATGTGTCAACTGCCTGCACTGTCAGGTGCTCTACCAGAGCAAGACGAAATGTCCGGTTGTCATCAAGAAGCTCAAGCGGCGCGAAAGGGACCGGGCCGCCATGGAGGCCGGAAAGGGCGCGCTTGATCACGTCCTTGCCGGAAACAAGTAGGGAAAAAGGAGATCAATATGTCCGAAACCGATCAAAAAACCGGCTTGACCCGTCGCGGGCTGTTCGGCGCGACTGCCGCCGGCGCCCTGGCGACCGCCACTGCCGGCTCCTGGCTGGCCAGTGTCAAGGAAGCCCGGGCCGCCGCCGGCTCGTGGGAAAAGGCGCCCGGCGAGCTTGACGAATATTACGGCTTCTGGTCCTCGGGCCAGACCGGCGAGATGCGCATTCTCGGCTTTCCGTCGATGCGCGAACTGATGCGGGTGCCGGTGTTCAACCGCTGCTCGGCCACCGGCTGGGGCCAGACCAACGAATCGCTCAAGGTGCTGACCGAGGGCCTGACCGAGGAGACCAAGGAATTCCTCGCCAAGAAGGGCATGAAGACCTACGACAACGGCGATTTGCACCACCCGCACATGTCGTTCACCGACGGTACCTATGACGGCCGTTTCCTGTTCATGAACGACAAGGCCAACACCCGCGTCGCCCGTGTGCGCTGCGACGTGATGAAGTGCGACAAGATCGTGGAAATTCCCAACGCCCACGCGATCCACGGGCTGCGGCCGCAGAAATTCCCGCGCACCGGCTATGTGTTCGCCAATGGCGAGGACGAGACGCCGATCGTCAACGACGGCACGATCCTCGACGATCCGTCGCAATATGTGAACTTCTTCACCGCCATCGACGGCGACACGATGGAAATCGCCTGGCAGGTGATGGTGTCGGGCAACCTCGACAACACCGACTGCGACTACCAGGGAAAATACGCCTTCTCGACCTCCTACAACTCGGAAATGGGTACCAACCTGGCCGAGATGACCGCCAACGAGATGGATCATGTGGTGGTCTTCAACATCAAGGAAATCGAAGCCGGCATCGCCGCGGGCGACTTCCAGGAGTTGAACGGCGTCAAGGTGATCGACGGGCGCAAGGGGCAGAACAAGAAATACACCCGCTACGTTCCGATCCCCAACAGCCCGCACGGCTGCAACACCGCGCCCGACATGAAGCACGTCGTCATCAACGGCAAACTGTCGCCGACCTGTTCGGTTATCGACGTGACCAAGGTCGATGCGCTGTTTGATTCCGATGCCGATCCGCGTTCCTGCATCGTCGCCGAGCCGGAACTGGGCCTCGGCCCGCTTCATACCGCGTTCGACGGCAAGGGGTTTGCCTATACGACGCTGTTCCTCGACAGCCAGATGGTGAAGTGGGATATCGAAAAGGCGATCAAGGCCTATGCCGGCGAGGACGTGGACCCGATCGTTTCGAAGGTCGACGTGCACTATCAGCCCGGCCACAACCACACCACTATGGGCGAAACCAAGGATGCCGATGGCAAGTGGCTGATCTCGCTCAACAAGTTCTCGAAGGACCGGTTCATCAACGTCGGCCCGCTCAAGCCCGAGAACGAGCAGGTGATCGACATCTCCACCGACGAGATGAAGGTGGTTCACGACGGCCCGACCTTTGCCGAACCCCATGACGTGATCCTTGTGCGGTCCGACATCGTCAACCCGGTGAACGTCTGGTCGCGTGACGACCCGATGTGGGAAGATGCGCGCAAGCAGGCCGAGGCCGATGGCGTCGTGCTGGAAGACGGCGCTGACGAGATCATCCGCGACGGCAACAAGGTGCGCGTCTACATGTGGTCGCAGGCGCCGACCTTCAGCCTCGAGAAGTTCACCGTCAAGCAGGGCGACGAGGTTACGGTCTATGTCACCAACCTCGACGATGTCGACGACGTGACCCACGGCTTCTGCCTCAACAACTACGGCATCGCCATGGAAATCGCGCCGCAGGCAACCGCCTCGGTCACCTTCACCGCCGACCGCCCGGGCGTGCACTGGTTCTACTGCCAGTGGTTCTGCCACGCGCTGCACATGGAAATGCGCGGTCGCATGCTGGTCGAACCGGCGTAAGGAGTCCGATCCGATGCTGCGTCCCCTGATCCTGTCGGCCCTCATGGCCCTGCCCGGCATCGCCGCGGCGGAGGTCATCGACGTGCCGGCCGGGCAGGGGGCGCTGGCACGGGCCATGAAAACGGCCGGTGCGGGGGCGGAATTGCGCCTCGCGCCGGGCACCCATTCCGGCCCGGTCACGATTGACCGCGCCATGACACTGACCTGCGCCCCCGGGGCGGTGATCGACGCCGGGGGAACCGGCAGCGTGGTACGGGTGACGGCGGCGGACGTTACCGTCCGGGGTTGCGCGCTGCGCGGGTCGGGGTCGTCGCACGAAACCATCGACAGCGGTGTGCAGCTGACCGCCGATGCCACCCGTGGGCAGGTGCTGGACAACCGGATCGAGGGCAATCTTTATGGCGTGGACATCCATGGCGCCCGCGACAGCCTGGTGGCACGCAACACCATTATCGGGCGCCAGGACCACCGCATGAACGCACGCGGCAACGGCGTCTATGTCTGGAACGCGCCCGGAGCGAGGGTTGAAGAAAACGACATAAGGTATGGCCGCGACGGCATTTTCACCAATACCTCGCGGGACAACGTGTTCGCGCGAAACCTGTTTCGCGACCTGCGTTTTGCCGTGCACTACATGTACACCAACGACAGCGAAGTGACCGGCAACGCCTCAATCGGCAACCACCTGGGCTATGCGCTGATGTTTTCCGACCGCATCACCGCGCGCGACAACCTCTCGCTGAACGACCGCGATCACGGCGTGATGCTGAACTATGCCAACAAGTCCGACATCACCGGCAATCTGGTGCGTGGCGGACAAGAGAAATGCACCTTCATCTACAACGCCCACAAGAACCTGATTTTTGGCAACCGGTTCGAGGGCTGCGACATCGGCATCCACTTTACCGCCGGGTCCGAGGCCAACGCGGTAAGCGGCAACGCGTTCGTCGGCAACCGCACACAGGTCAAGTATGTCGGCTCTCGTATCGTGGAATGGAGCCTCGACGGGCGCGGCAACTACTGGTCCGACAACCCGGGTTTCGATCTGGACGGCGACGGAATGGCCGACGGCGTCTACCGGCCCAACGACCTGATGGACCATATCCTGTGGTCGCAGCCTGCCGCGCGGCTGCTGCTGGGATCGCCGGCGGTGCAACTGGTGCGCTGGAGCCAGTCGAGCTTTCCCGCCACCCTGCCCGGCGGCGTGATCGACAGCCACCCGCTGATGGAGCCGGTTGCGATCCCCGTGGCGCCCGGGATCGAGGCGCTTGAGCAACAAACCCGCGGCGAAGGCCGCAAGGAAGGGTCGTGAGATGCAGAACCTGACGATCGAGGGCGTAAGCAAGAGCTTTGACGGCGTTCCGGCGCTGCGCGATGTGTCGTTCACCGTCGGCGGCGGGCAGAAGGTGGCTCTGCTGGGCCATAACGGCGCCGGCAAGACCACGCTGATGAAGGCGATCCTTGGCCTTCAGGCCGCCGACAGCGGCCATATCGAGGTTCTCGGGTCGGCGCCGGGAAGCGCAAGGGCGCGTGCACAGGTAGCCTATCTTCCCGAGAACGTCGCGTTTCATTCCGCGCTCACGGGGCGCGAACAGATGCGTCTCTACCTGCGGCTGCGCCGCCAGCCGGCGCGGCTGGCCGACGATCTGCTTGAGAGGGTCGGCCTGGGCGCGGCGGCGCGGCGCCGCATCGGCACCTATTCCAAGGGTATGCGCCAGAAGGTCGGGCTGGCGCAGGCGCTGATCGGGCAGCCCAGGCTTTTGATCCTCGACGAACCGACCAGCGGGCTCGATCCGGTGGCGCGGCGCGATTTCTATGCCATTCTCGACGATCTGGCCCGGGGGGGCGCGTCGATCCTGCTGTCAAGCCACGCGCTGACCGAGGTCGAGGCGCGCACCGACCGTATCGTGATCCTCTCCAGGGGTGCTGTGGTGGCCGATGACACGCTGATCGGGCTGCGGGCGCAGGCCGGGCTGCCCACGCATATCCAGATCGCCGCGCGTTCCGGGGCGGCCGACGAGGTGGCCGAACGGCTGCGCGCCGGGCGTCGCAACGGCGTGATGGTCGAATTGACGTGCTCGCCCGAGGACAAGCTGACGCGGCTTGGCGAAATCACCGCGCTCGGGCCGCTGGTGCGCGACCTCGACGTGGTGCCGCCCAGCCTTGACGACATCTATGAGCATTTCAGCCGGAGGGCGGAGAAATGAGCGGTATCCTGGGCTTTGCCGATGCCGAATTCCGCATCGCGCTGCGCAACCGCTGGGTGGCGATCCTGACCGTCACGATGGCGCTGTTCGCGCTGGTTCTGACGCTCGCGGGCAGCGGCCCGACCGGCACCCTGGGGGCCGACCAGCTTTCGGTGACGGTGGCCAGCCTGACCGGGCTGGCCGTCTATCTTGTGCCGTTGATCGCGCTGCTGATCAGCTTCGACGCGGTCGCAGGCGAGGTCGAGCGCGGCACGCTGGCGCTGACGCTGGCCTATCCGGTGACGCGCTGGGGCGTGCTGTTGGGCAAGTTCCTGGCCCATATCGCCATTCTGGCGGTGGCGCTGCTGGTGGGTTACGGCGTTGCCGCCGCCACCGCATTGCGGCTGGATACAGACGCTGTGCGCGGGCTGGAGGCGCTGGTTCGCCTCTACTGGTCTTCGCTGCTGCTGGGGGCATCCTTTATCGGCATCGGTTATCTGGCCTCGACGATCGCGCGCCGCCCGGCGACGGCGGCGGGGCTGGTGATCGGTGTCTGGCTGATCCTCATCGTGCTTTATGACCTCGGCCTGCTGGCCGGGGTGGTGGCCGACGATGGCGGCACCTTCACGACGCGGGTGTTTCCGTGGATGCTGATCGGCAACCCTGCCGACGCCTTCCGCCTGTTCAACCTTGCCGCCTCGGACGCCACGGCCGCCGCCGCCGGGGTCGATGGTGCGGCCAATTCGATCATGCCCTTGCAGGCGCTGGTCAGTATCGCCATCTGGCCGTTGGCGGCCTTTGCCCTGGCCGCATGGCGGTTCCGGAGGATCGTGCCATGAAACCTGTCGCCCTGATCGCGGCCTGTCTGCTGGCGCTTGCCGCCTGCAAGGAGGACGAGGCCGCATTGCCCCAGCCGGTCGCCATGTCGGGCGATGCGCTGGGCTATTATTGCCAGATGAACCTTGCCGAACATGACGGACCCAAGGCGCAGGTACATCTGGCGGGGACCCCGGTGCCGCTGTTCTTTTCGCAGGTGCGCGACGCCATCGCCTATCAGCGGATGCCCGAACAGGACGCAACCATAGCGGCGATCTATGTCAGCGATATGGGCCGGGCCCATAGCTGGGAAAACCCCGGCGTCGACAACTGGATCGCGGCGACGGACGCCTTCTATGTCGTCGGTTCTGACGCCGTGGGCGGCATGGGCGCGAGCGAACTGGTGCCATTCGCCCGACGCCAGGCCGCCGACAGTTTCGCGCGCCGGCACGGCGGGCGTATCGCCAGCCTGGACGAGATCGCCGATACCGAGGTCCTGGCTCCGGCCAACGGCCCAACGCAGACCCCCGACGAAGACGACTACCTGAGCCGGCTCAGGGCATTGAGTTCAGAAGGAAACGGTTGACATGACACGACTTTCCCGCCGCCGCTTTCTGGCGATCAGCGCCGCCGCAACAGCCCTTGCCGGGCCGGGGCGGGCGGCCGACCTGTACCACTGGCAGGGCGTGGCACTTGGTGCGCGCGCCTCGATCACGCTTGAGCATCCCGATGCCGCGCGCATCGCGGATAGTGCCCGGGCCGAGATCGCGCGCCTGGAAGAGGTGTTCAGCCTCTATCGTCCCGACAGTGCGCTGGCGCGGCTCAACCGCGACGGTCAACTGGCCGGGCCGCCCTTCGAGTTGCTGGAATGTCTCGGCCTGTGCGGCGCCGTCCACGATGCGACGGCGGGCGCGTTCGATCCGACGGTGCAGCCGCTCTGGCAGCTTTATGCAGCGCGTCTTCAGGCGGGCGAGGCCCCGGCACCCGGGGAGGTGGCCGACACGCTCGGCCGCGTCGGCTGGCAATATGTGGCCAGCGACGCAGGCGCCGTGCGCCTGACCCGGCCGGGCATGGCGCTGACGCTGAACGGCATCGCGCAGGGCTATATCGCCGACCGCGTCGCCGCGATGCTGCGCCGCGAAGGGTTGAACGATGTGCTGGTCGACACCGGCGAGCTGTACGCGCTGGGCGGCCGGCCGGGCGGCGGCGGCTGGCCGGTGTCGCTTCAGGCAGGTTCGGAACGGATCGCCGATGCCGTGCGGCTGCGTGACATGGCGCTGGCCAGTTCGGCGCCGCTTGGTACGGTGCTGGATGCGCAGGGCAAGGTCGGGCATGTCATCGACCCGTCGACGGGCCGGACGGCGCCGGCGCGCTGGACACTGGTCAGCGTCACCGCTCCCAGTGCGGCGATCGCCGACGCGCTGTCCACCGCCGGTTGCCTGATGAGCCGCGATGCCTTCGCCGCCGCCGTGGGCGGGTTCCGCGGCGCCGCCATCGCGCATCTGGGCTGACTGTCCGCGGCTTGAGACAAGAGCCTTCGAAGGCTCTTGTCAGCGCAACATGCCGATCGGCAGGGGATTGCGGAACACCACGAAGTGGCGGCCGTTCCCGACCGCCTTGAAGCCGCGATGCCCGACGTTCCGGATGCGTTTCCCGACAACGCCGCCGGAAGCATGTCGCGTTCAATCGGTTCCACCTGGCGGGGCGAACCCGTCGTTTGTCGGAAACACCGACTCATCGCGAGGGGTGAACAACCCAACCGGAATGGTTGCGGCGCGTTTCAGAGTGGCCAGAACACCAGGATAGCCGGGACGCTGACCGCGATCACCAGAACTTCCAGCGGCAGGCCCATGCGCCAGTAGTCGGCGAAGCGATAGCCGCCGGGGCCGAGGATCAGCGTGTTGTTCTTGTGCCCGATGGGGGTGAGGAAGGCCGAGGACGCCGCCACCGCCACCGCCATCAGGAACGGGTCGGGACTGACCCCCAGCGTCTGTGCCATCTGGATGCCGACGGGCGCGGCAACGATGGTCGTGGCGGTGTTGTTCAGCACGTCCGACAGCGTCATCGTCACCGCCATCAGCACCGTCAGGACCGCCCAGGCCGGAAACCCCTGGGTCAGCCCCACCAGCGCGCCGGCGATCAGCGCCGTGCCGCCCGAGCTATCCAGTGCGGCGCCCAGCGGGATCATCGAGCCCAGCAGCACAACCACAGGCCATTCGACATGGTTATAGATCTCGGATGCCGGAAGGATGCGGGCAAGCACATATCCCACGACCACCAGACCCAGTGCGACGGGCAGGTAGATCAGCCCGAAACTGGCCGCCGCCACCGCCGCGCCGAAGATGCCCATGGCCAGCCAGACCTTTTCGTTGGCGGTGACGCTCAGCCCGCGCTGGGCCAGCGGCAGGCAGCCCAGCCATTCGGTGACAACCGTGCCCTTGCCCTGGGGGCAGAGCAGCAGCAGAATGTCGCCGGGAAGCACCTGGGTCTTGCGCACCTGTTCGTTGATGCGCCGGCCCTGGCGCGAGATGCCCAGCAGGATGGTGTTCTGGCGCCAGGACAGCCCCAGCGCCTGCGCGGTTTTGCCCGCGATGCGCGCGCCTTCGGGCACAACGACCTCGAACACGTCCAGCCCCTCGCCGGCGGCGGTCAGCTTGTCCTGCCGCTGGCTGTCGGAAAACCCCAGCGACAGCGCGCTGCGGAATTCGTCCAGCGCCTCGGGGGTGGCTTCGATCACCACCGCATCCTCGGCCCGCAGAATCGAGTGCGCGGCGCGACCGTAGCGGCGCTTGCCGTCGCGGATCAGGCCCAGGATGGCGACATCGGCCTTTTCCGCGGTCTCGTCCAGTTCCGCCAGCCGCCGGCCGATCAGGTCGGACTCCTCGGGGATCGTCAGTTCGGCGATGTACTGCGCTAGTTCCGATGTGGAATCGCCGGTATCGCCGCGCACCGGGATCAGCCGCCAGCCGATCAGCGCCACGAATGCCAGCCCGGCGATGGCAGTCAGCCCGCCGACGGGGGCGAAGTCGAACATCGAGAACGGCGCACCCAGGGCATCGGTCCGGATCTGGGCGATGATGATGTTGGGTGGCGTGCCGATCAGCGTGGCCATTCCGCCGAGGATGGTTGCGAAACTCAGCGGCATCAGCGACAGCCCCGGGGCGCGGCCGGCCTTGCGCGCGGTCTGCATGTCCACCGGCATCAGCAGCGCCAGCGCCGCGACGTTGTTCATGAAGGCCGACAGCAGCGCGCCGATGCCGCCCATCAGCGCGATGTGACCGCCCAGCCCGCGGGTGCTGTCCACTATGGTTCGGGTGATCAGGTACACCGCGCCCGAGCGCACCAGCCCGGCCGACACGATCAGCACCAGCGCCACCACCAGGGTCGCCGGGTGGCCGAAACCGGAAAACGCATCCTCCAGCGGCACCACGCCCAGCACGACGCCGGCCAGCAGCGCGGCGAACGCCACCAGGTCGTAGCGGAAGCGCCCCCAGATCAGCAGGCCGAAGACGGCGGAAAAGAGGGCGAATAGGATGATCTGGTCGGCGCTCATGACCGCCAGCATAGCCGAGCGCGCGGTCCCGGCAAGCCGCGCCTTGAACAGGCCGGGGTGGGCGGTATATACGGGCGCCGAACACGCAGCATTTACGGGAAAGCACAATGGCCGGCCATTCCAAATGGGCAAACATCCAGCACCGCAAGGGGCGCCAGGACGCCGTGCGCGCCAAGCTGTTTTCGAAACTGTCCAAGGAAATCACGGTCGCCGCCAAGATGGGCGATCCCGACCCCGACAAGAATCCGCGCCTGCGGCTGGCGGTGAAGGAGGCCAAGTCGGCATCCTGCCCCAAGGACGTGATCGACCGGGCGATCAAGAAATCGATCCAGGGCGAGGGCGACGATTACGAGGAAATCCGCTATGAGGGCTACGGCCCCGGCGGGGTCGCGGTGATCGTCGAGGCGATGACCGACAACCGCAACCGTACCGCGAGCAACGTGCGTTCGACCTTTACCAAGAGCGGCGGCAACCTGGGCGAGACCGGCAGCGTCGGTTTCATGTTCGAGCGCAAGGGCGAAGTGACCTATCCCGCGGACGTGGCCGATGCGGACACGGTGTTCGAGGCCGCCATCGAGGCCGGTGCCGAGGATGTGGAAAGCGGCGAGGACGGCCATGTGATCTGGTGTGCCGACACCGATCTGAACGATGTCGCCACGGCGCTCGAGGCCAAGCTGGGCGAATCCGAGTCGACCAAGCTGGTGTGGAAACCGACCACAACGACCGAGCTGGATCTCGAAGGGATGCAGAAACTGATGAAGCTGATCGACGCGCTGGAGGATGACGACGACGTGCAGCGCGTCACCGCCAATTTCGATGCCTCCGACGAGGTGATGGCGCAACTCGACGCCTGAGGCGCTTCACCTCAGTCGAAGCCGCCCGGAAAGACCGGATAGTGAGCCCGGGCCAGGGCCAGAAGTTCGATCTCGGCCATCACGCCCTGCTTGGTGTTCTGCTGAACCAGAATCATGGCAATTGCCCGCGTCAGGTCCGCTCTCTGCTGTGGCCAGGCGCGCGACTGGTTGTATACCCAAAGCTGCCAGGATGAAACGTAGCCGGCGATCCAGCCATCGCGCTGGCGGCAATGGCCTTCAAGTATCCGGTAGTTGTAGTAGCCCGCCAGGTGTTCGTGAAAGACATAGAGCGTCCGGGCGTCATGGACCGTTATCGCGGCCAGACTGTCGGCCAGCGGGTGATCCGGGCAGTCCAGCAGAATGGCGGCCTGGGCTACGGCTTGGGCCACCGCTTCGATGACGTCTCGGATGGTGACGGGAAACATCTCTCGCTGCGCTTCGCGCAGCAGCTTCAGCCCGCTGCCGATCCTTCCCCGGTACTGATGCGGAACGACCTCCATACCGACGGTTTCCGTTCACTCGAAAAAGCTCGAAATCTCCTCAAGCGGCTTCTTGATCTTGGCCGCCGCCGGCACCGTCGCATCCGCTGCCGGGTGTCCGGCGGCGATGATCATGGTGGGCTTTTCCGAGGCCGGGCGGCCAAGCGCGCCGTTCAGGAACTTCATCGGGTTGGGCGTGTGAGTCAGGGTGCAAAGCCCCGCATGGTGCAGCGCCGCCAGCAGGAACCCGGTGGCGATGCCGACGCTTTCGGGCACATAGTAGTTCTTGTAGCGGGTGCCGTCGTCGAATTCGCCCCAACGCTGGGCGAAGACCACGATCAGCCAGGGCGCGACGGTCAGGTGCGGTTTCTCGGCATTGGTGCCGATCGG
The DNA here is from genome assembly GCA_047975215.1 of Jhaorihella sp. Lineage (GTDB taxonomy): Bacteria > Pseudomonadota > Alphaproteobacteria > Rhodobacterales > Rhodobacteraceae > JAGRMG01. The sequence goes on along the minus strand of JBKEDD010000005.1, from coordinate 2,549 downwards.
TTCCAGCGCCCTGATCCATTCGTCGCCCGCGCCCCCGGCGTAGAAGCGGCGCTCTTCCTCTTCGGCCTCGGCGCGGATCCGGGCCTTGAGCGCGGGCTCGGCGATCGCCGCGAAGTGCCAGGGCTGGTGGTTGGCGCCGGATGGCGCGGTACCGGCGGCCCGGATGCAGGTTTCGATCACCTCGCGGGCCACGGGACGGTCGGTATAGTCGCGCACCGAATGGCGGGTGCGCATCCGGCCCAGAAACGCCTGCGCCCCGATCTGCATCGCCGTGTCGTCCATCTCGGCCCGGTCGGGCAGGGGGATCGCGGAATAGTCGAGCTTTTCGCGGGCGAACATGGCGTTTCCTCCTTCGGGTGCGTCGCAGTTCTGGCGCAGCGATCACTCTCTGGCAAGATGCTTGCGCGCCGCCGCCCGCACCGCTCGCGTCACCGGCTCCAGCGCCGGGGCCATGATCCGGCTGACCTGCCAGTTCAGCGCGACATCCAGCGGCGCATGCTGGACCAGCGCCACCAGCCGCCCGTTGCGGATATGCCCGCGCACCAGGGATAGCGGGTTCATGCCCCAGCCCATGCCCCGCCGCGCGGCCTCGACGAACGCTTGCGTGGAGGGCAGGTAATGCGCCGGTGGCGCGATCCGCGGGCCGAACTGCTGGGCGATCCAGGCACGTTGCAGCCCGTCCCTGGCGTTGAAGCTAAGACAGGGTGCGCGCGCCAGCGCCTCGGGCGTCGCGCCCTGGGGAAACCAGCGCGCCACAAAGCCGGGGCTGGCGGTGGCGACATAGCGCAGACTGCCCAGGTCGGCCGCATCGCAGCCGGGCACGGGCCTGCCGCCGGCGCAGACCGCGGCGCTGACCTCGCCCCGCCTCAGCCAGTCGGCGCTGTGGTCCTGATCGTCGATGACCAGGTCGAACAGAACGTCCGGTACCGCCGCCAGCGCAGAAACGAACCACGTCGCCAGGCTGTCGGCGTTGACTGCGATGCGCAGGCGGGCGGGGCCGGGTTGGCCGTCCAGCGCCAGTTCACGGCCCAGTTGCGCCTCAAGCAGACCGACATCCTCGGCATGCTTGGCCAGGCGCAACCCCGGCGGGGTGCCGGTGCAGGGCGAGCCGCGATTGATCAGGCAGGCGCCTACGCGATCTTCCAGTGCCTTGATGCGCTGCGAGATCGCCGAAGGCGTGACCTTCAGATCGGCCGCCGCGGCCTCGAAGCTGCCCAGCCGCAGCACCGCCGCCAGCGCGCTCAGGTGATGACGGTCGAACTGCATCAGATTTGCTTAATCCAGCTTATCATAATTAACTGGATTACACCGCCCAGCCAGTCTAGTCAAACCGCGACCCGCCGTGGAGAGGTTCGATGACACCCGCAATCCTGTCAGGTTTCGCCCTGGGCTTCAGCCTGATCCTCGCAATCGGGGCGCAGAATGCGTTCGTCCTGCGCCAGGGGTTGCGGGGAGAGCATGTGTTCTGGGTCTGCCTGACCTGCGCGCTGTCGGATGCGCTGCTGATCGCTGCCGGGGTGGCGGGCTTTGGTACGCTGGCTGCATTCGCGCCATGGTTCGCGCCGCTGATGCGTTGGGGCGGGGCGGCGTTTCTGGCGTGGTACGGGGCCGCCAGCCTGCTTTCGGCCTGGCGGGGCGGCGCGGCGTTGCGCGCCGCTAGCGGCGCGGGCACCGGGCTGACCGCAACGCTGGCGACGGTGCTGGCCCTTACCTGGCTGAACCCGCATGTCTATCTCGATACGGTTGTTCTGATCGGGACGGTCTCGGCGCAATATGAGGACCGGGCCGGATTTGGCCTTGGCGCGGTGCTGGCGTCGTTCGTGTTCTTCTTTTCGCTGGGCTATGGCGCGCGACTGTTGGCGCCGCTGTTCGCGCGGCCGCGCGCCTGGCAGTTTCTTGACATTGCGATCGGGCTGACCATGTGGGCCATCGCCGTGAAACTGATCGCCCTCTGACGGCTTGCGGCCCCGCGCGTTTGCGTGTTCAACCAACGCATGATCGAGAGCCCCACATCGCGCCCCGTTGCCGGCATCTTCTGGATGCTGATAACCGGAGTCTGTTTTGTCGCGGTCACCGCGCTGGTCAAGTATCTCGGGCCGCGCATTCCGGCCCCGGAACAGGCGTTTCTGCGCTATCTGATGGGTCTGGTGTTCCTGCTGCCGATGGCGCGGGCAATTCTGAACGCCCGGCTGAGCCGCCGGCAATGGCGCCTTTTCGGCCTGCGCGGGGTCTTGCATGGCGGCGGCGTGATGCTTTGGTTCTTCGCCATGACCCGCATTCCCATCGCCGAGGTGACGGCGATGAACTATCTCTCGCCGGTCTATGTCACCATCGGGGCGATGCTGTTTCTGGGCGAAAAGGTGGCGGTGCGGCGGTTTGCGGCAGTGGGGATGGCGCTTGTCGGGGCGGCGATCATCCTGCGCCCGGGGTTTCGTGAAATCAGCCCCGGGCATGTGGCGATGCTGCTGGCGGCGGTAGTGTTCGGCGGTTCGTACCTGCTGGGCAAGGTGCTGGCCGACGAATCCGATCCCGTGGTGGTGGTGACGATG
>JBKEDD010000035.1:0-3267 GCA_047975215.1 Jhaorihella sp. | reverse complement strand
TTCAACTCGATATGATGCAGCTCATATGCTTCAGCCATGACGGGCCTCAGAACTCGAAGCCAAGCTGTACCGGGCGCGATGCCGGCACGTCTGGCTTTTCCGTTGCTGCGGTCGCGAAAGCTTCCGGCTGCGGTGCCGCCTCTGCCCCAAGGGTATCGGGATTCCGGCGCAGGCGGTATTTCCACAGGCCCAGATAATGGGCCGGGGTATACCAGACCTCGCGGATATCCAGGCTCAACGTGTTCCCGACGATGACCTCGGCGGGCACGTTCCAGAGGCTGAGCTGGATATAGCACATCAGCGCGGCCATGCGGTCCACGTCAATGGCCTGCACCCAGAGCTTTTCAGCCGGATCGTAGCCCGCCTGAATCCTCACCTGCACAAGTGCAAGGATCATGCCCCCTGCCCCGGCTGCCGGTTCCCCGGCGGTGATGAAGGGCTGGCTATCGAGCTTGTCCAGTTCCGGGCCGAAGGTCATCCATGCCATGAGCTCGGAAAGCTCGGGCGGGGTGAAGAACTGCCCGGCATCGCGGTTGGCGATGTCCAGGTCCATATAGAGCGGGCCAAGGATATCGCGCGGCTCATCATCCAGAGCCGCCACAAGCTGCGCCAGCAGTTGCGGAAAGGCTTCCTGATCGGGCTTCTTGTAGATCGCGATGATCCGAAGGTATTCGGCCTCGCGGGTCTCGTCCCGATGGACAGCATTGTGCAGGCTGCACGCTACCATGGTCACAAAGTCCCGAAACACCTCATAGCGGTGCCGGTAGGGCGCAATATCGTGAAAAATCTTCTTGAATGCCGCCACAGCGGCATCGCGGCCTGGTCGTGCCATGCCTCGTTCCCCCTTGTTGGGGTCTCTCGGCGCTGGCTTCCACCAGTCTGCGAGAGACTGGTGGTTGGTGGATGATCGCCCTCAGGCGGTCGGGGAAGATTCTGGCGGAAAATGATGGTTTGTCAAAATTATCAGCGGTCTTTATCCAGACCGAAGCGCTGCCGCAGCTCATGATTGAAGTGGCGCAGCGCCTCTGCACTGCGGAAACCTCGCTGATCCCGGATATCAATAATCCAGATTGCGTCCTTGTCCACGGTGTAGAGCAACGAGAACGCTGTGCCGATGAGCTGGTATTCCCGAACGGCGCTGCGACCTTCCATGCGCTTCCCGGTCAACGGCTGATCGCGCAAAATCGTCTCTGCCGTCCTCAGGGCGGCAACGGCTTTCGCCCAATCAAGCTGCGGATTCTGCCGGTAGTAGCTGCGGTACCAGCGAACGCCCGGCTGCGCCGTCTGAAGGTAACTCAGTTTCATACTGTCGGCCGGTTATGAAGCGCTGCGCGGCTCTGGGAACGGCGCGTTATCATCATCGCTTAGCAGCCAGGCATGGATATTTTCCGCCGCAATCGCAGGCGCGCCGCGCTCGATGAGTTCGAGACCTGTCTCGATCAGCTCACGGGTCGCCTTGCGCTCTTCAACGAAATTCTGGATCGCCTGATTGGCGATAAAGGATGCACTGCGGTTTTCGTATCCCGCGATCTCTTCAAGGTCGGCCTTGAGCTGCGCGTCGATACGGTGCGTGAAGGATACGGTTGCCATTGTGCTCATGGTCCGGGCGTTATGTTATACAATGTAAGACATTGTAAGCGTTTTTGATTATGTGTCAAATTCTTCTCATGAGATGTCCCACATGAGCCCCGCAACGCCAATGGGGCGGCTTCATGCGCATCATGCCTGCTATCAGTTCTTCTCTGCGAGTCCCGTTTTGATATCAAAGGGTTTGGTATAGTCGAGACCCGACCGCTTGGCATGATAGACCCGCAAAATATAGCAGACATCCCCCCGTACGGTGTATGGAATCACATAGCCATACTTACGCTCAAGGCGTTCCCAGACTTCATCTATCGGCGTTTCACGCCCTCGGAAAAGATTGTCGGGGATATCCCGGATAAGCACCTCAATCGCACTCACAACATTCTGGTAGCCACGAGGCGACTTACCTTTCAGGTAGTCATGCAGCTCTTCGAGGTCGATCAGTGCCCGTGTTGAAAATTCTATCCTCATATAGGTTATTTTTTTGAATTTGCGCGCGGCGATGGCAGCTCATCCTCAGCTCCCCAGGAGTGCATCCACTTGAACACATCTTCGGCAGCATAGGTCGGCTCGGTTTCGATGGAAGCAATCGCCTCTTGCAGTTCCTGCGCGTAGGCAAGGCGGTTCTTGATATAGGCTTCAAGTGCTTCGTTGATGACGAAAGAGCGTGAACGGCGGGTAAGCTTTGAAAGCATATCAACGTTCTTCGCGTTATCTTCCGTCAGGCGAACACTGGTCGGCACGGCGGTATTGGGCATGTCCATGAGTCCAAGTAAGAAAATACGTTTGACTACATTGTATCACGCTACGTCAGAAAAGCAAATTTCTGTTCACTTTCCTTGCAGGAAGCACAAAGAAACCCCGCTATAGCGGGTCTTTGAAGGGCTTGGTTGCCAGCCACCAGAAGGTGGGCCGATCCACCTTCCCCGGATGCCACACAGCCCAGTAATACTGCTGGCGCGCGATGCGCGCATATCGCGAAACAGGCTTTCCTTCCGGCCAGCAGATCAGGTCGTCAAGCGCATAGATCGCGGTCGGCGGGCAGCGCTGAAACCTCGGTGTCCGGTCGGGATTGCAAAGCGAACGCAGATTGAGAAGCATCGCCACGCTCCCCCCGGTCTTGCGGGTATGGATCAGCGCCCGGCGCACGAAAGCGTCTCAGAGCCCATGGGTGCCGTAAGGCGGATTCGTGATGATGTTCTTGGCAAGGGGCTCGTCGGATTTCAGGAAATCCTGCCCGCCTACCCCATAGCCCCGGTCGATCAGGTCTGTGGATACCACTTGGTATCAGGCGGCCTTGAGCACTTCGGAGATGGCCCCATCGCCGCAAGCAGGCTCCCAGATGGCCCCATCGAAGCTCTCGACGGACAAAAGCGCCCGTGTCGCCTCAGGCGGGGTTGGGTAAAACTCATAGGCAGCACGCTTCGGAAAGCGGAAATCGCGGGCAGAAAACTTTGTGTTTTCGCCGTTTTTCAGTAAGATAGAACCACTCATAATCGAAAAGATGAGAAAATAAACTGCCTCGGCCTGACGGCTGAGACAAGCAAATGACACCGCGCCCTCCCCTCGGGCAGTCAAAGCCACGCGGGAACCGTTCGCGCCGTGCCCAACGGGCCAGCGGTCGCGCGGTTCTTGACGCCAAGGGGTAGCGGTACACTTGCGAGACTCGCCGTGGCTTCCTCT
>JBKEDD010000034.1:0-2843 GCA_047975215.1 Jhaorihella sp. | reverse complement strand
TGAGTGATTGATTAGAACATCTTGCGTTTAATCGGCTCCATATTCTGCGGCCTTGAAGAAGTTGGAACATTCTTCTTCAGTGAAGACATGGCCGACTGCCTTCCGTAACGCATCGTAGGGTTTATAGTAGCCTTTCGGATCAATGCCTTGAGCTTTGAAAAGGGCATCCCTATCGGGTTCAGGTCGGGCGTGTAAGGTGGCAAAAACAGGAGCCATGCGACTTCCACACACTTTTGCTCAAGCGCCCGAATGTCTTTTATGGGTCAGCCAAAGCCAGCGCGTCCTCGCCTCGGCCCGGTTGTTGTGACCTTCTCCCCGATATCCGGGCCATTGCGAACTGGAATTTTCCACCTTTGAATGGAGGAAGGAGGAAGACCCATGAAGGGGAAGTCGGGTCTCAGGTCAGACTTTGTCAGTGACCAGTTGGCTGACTGCCGTCGGTTCCGCGTGCTGAACGAGCTTGTTGTATGAACCCTCTTGTCTCCGGTATCGGGCAGCTATGCGGAGAGGTGGTTCGGGGAATCTGAACAAGTATCGGGCGTTTCTTAAGTGTTTTTCCGCCTCGGTTATGCCGCTGCCGTTTTCGGCGTTGGCTGGTTGAAGTAGGCCTGATCTGGGGTTCTCCCGTCAAGCGACGAATGTGGGCGCCGAGTGTTGTAAAAGGTGAGATACCGGCCAATCCCGGCGCGGGCGTCGGGCACGCTGGCATAGCCGTGCAGATATACCTCTTCGTATTTGACGGTCCGCCAGAGGCGTTCGACGAAGACATTGTCGCGCCAGGCGCCCTTGCCGTCCATGCTGATCCTGATGCCGCTGGTGGCGAGCACCTTGATGAACTCGGTCGATGTGAACTGGCTGCCCTGATCCGTATTGAAGATCTCGGGCGCGCCATAGCGGGCCAGGGCTTCCTCGACAGCCTCGATGCAGAACTCTGCTTCCAGTGTGATCGACACCCGCCAGGCCAGGACGCGCCTGCTGAACCAGTCGACCACGGCCGCGAGGTAGATGAAGCCGCGCGCCATAGGGACGTAAGTGATGTCCATCGCCCAGACCTGATTGGGTCGGGTGATGGGCAGATTGCGCAGCAAATAGGGGTAGATCTTGTGCCCCGGCGCTGGCTTTGAGGTATTGGGCTTACGATAGAGCGCCTCGATGCCCATCCGCTTCATCAGCGTGGCGACGTGCAGCCGCCCGACCGTGAAGCCTTCCTGAACCAGCAGGCCGCGCAGCATGCGGCTGCCGGCGAAGGGGAACTCCATGTGCAGCCGGTCGATCCGGTTCATCAGCTTCAGGTCGCTGTCCGGCACCGGTCGCGACCTGTAATAGACTGCGCCCCGGCTGATCCCCAGCACATTGGCTTGCCGGCTGACGCTGAGCTTTGCCTTATGGTCGATCATCTTTTTGCGCTCGGCAACAGACCGGCCTTCCCGAGCGCGCCCGACAAAAAATCGTTCTCCAGCGTCAGCTCCCCGATCTTCGCATGCAGCGTCTTAACGTCGATGACGGGCTCTGGATCGGCCTTCGGGGCGTCGCCGAAGACCCCGGTCGCGCCTTCCAGAAGCTGATCGCGCCATTGCTTGATCTGGTTCGGATGCACGTCGAAATCCTGCGACAGCTCGATCAAGGTCTTCTCGCCCTTGATCGCAGCCACCGCCACTTTCGCCTTGAATGCCGGGCTGTGGTTCCGGCGCGGTCGTCTTGCCATGATCTTCTCCTCGCTTGCGGCATCATGCCGTGGTGAGCAGAAAATCCACTTATCCGACCTGTTCAGTTTCCCCGAACCACCTCTGTTCAGGATGTGATTGAGCAGCGTGGTCTTTCCGGCCCCGAGAAACCCGGAAAGAACGGTGACGGGCAGGCGCTGGTCGCGGCCTTGCTGGCTGGTCGGCATGGCGTCCTCATGAATGTGATGTTATCACATAACTCTAATAGACAGAATCACCGAGGCCCGCAATGTCGTTTTCCCATCCTCTTGCCCGGCAACCGAACCACCCCGCTTTCCGCGTCGATCGCGGGCGGTAAGAACCATGTCGTTCTTCCCCCCCCGCCTTACCGTCGAGCAGGTCGAGGAGGGTCGCGACCTCGCCCCCAGATTCGGCCCCGACGGGCTGATCCCGGTCGTCACCACCGATGCGCTCAGCGGCGAGGTGCTGATGATGAGCGTGATGAATGCCGAAGCCCTGACCCGCAGCATCAAGACCGGCGAGGCCCATTACTGGAGCCGGTCGCGCCAATGCCTGTGGCACAAGGGCGCGACCAGCGGGCTTGTGCAAAAGATCGTCGAGATGCGGATAGACGACGATCAGGACGCCGTCTGGCTGCGCGTCGATGTGGCGGGCGGCGCAAGCTGCCATGTCGGCTATCGCTCCTGCTTCTATCGCGCAGTGCCGGTGGGCGGGACCGGGGCGCCGGAGCTGACATTTACCGAGGCCGAGAAGGCCTTCGATCCCGTTCAGGTCTATGGCGATGCTCCGAACCCGACCCAACTCTGATGCCCTGTGGATGGGTTACGCGCTGGCGCTTGCTCGCCGGATGCGCGGCCATGTCTGACCCAACCCGCCGATGGGATGCGTCATCGTCAGGAATGGCGTGATGATTGCCGACGGGGAAACCCAGCCCGGCGGGCGCCCGCATGCCGAACGCATCGCGCTGGATCGTGCCGGCGCGGCGGCGGTGGGCGCAACGCTTTATGTCACGCTGGAACCCTGCTGCCATTGGGGCAAGACCCCGCCCTGCGCCGATGCGATCATCGCTGAGGGCTGTCCCGCGTGGTGGCCGCCATGCCCGATCCCGACCCCTGCGTGAACGGCGGCGGCTTCCGGCGGCTGCGCGAGGCGGGGATC
>JBKEDD010000033.1:0-19544 GCA_047975215.1 Jhaorihella sp. | reverse complement strand
GCTGGCGGGCGGCTTCGGAGCCGACACCGTGCAGGGCCAGGACGGGAACGACGTGATCACGGGTTCCGCCTTTGGTGACATCGTGTTCGGCAAGGCGGGCGATGTTTTCGTGAACGGCGGCTTCGGGCATGACCTGATCAACGGCGGCTGCGGGGCGGACCAGTTCTTGCAGGTCGGCGGCAGTCGTGTGCCGATGGAAGGGCACGGCGGCGTCTGGGTGCCGGACTACAGCGCCGCCGAGGGCGACGTTCTGGTATTTGGCGGGTCAGCGACTTCCACGCAGTTCCAGGTCAATTTCACCCACACCGCCAACAAGACCACCGGCGAGCGTTCGGGCGATGACGACGTGCAGGAAGCCTTCGTGATCTACAAGCCCACCGGCCAGATCCTCTGGGCGCTGGTGGATGGCGGCGGCGAGGCGTCGATCAACCTTCAGATCGGGGCCGACACGTTCGACCTACTGGCCTGAGCAACCGGCCGGGCGCATGTCGCGCCCTGGCCGAAGCCGTTTGCCGGGTCGGCACGGTCTTGACGGGAAACGCGGCCGCGACCGGGCGGGCGCGGTTCAGACCGGCACGAACCGGCCCTCGGCCGCGTCGTAATTCTCAAGCCCGCCTTCGCCGATATCGGTCCACAATCCGTGCAGGCCAAGCGTACCCTCGCGCACGGCCGTTTCGACGAACGGGAAGGTCATCAGGTTTTCCAGCGACGTCACCACCGAATGCTGTTCCAGTTCGCGCGTCTGGCGGACCGGATCCTCGATTTCGGCCACCAGATCGTATTTCGGCCGCAGGATATCCATCCAGCGCCCTACGAAGCTATCCTTGGCCTCGAGTTCGGGCGCCCGCCCCTTGCACATGTCGATGCAGCCCTGCACGCCACCGCATTTGGAATGGCCCAGCACGATCAGATGCACCACCTTCAGAATCGATACCGCGTATTCCACCGTGGCACTGGTGCCGTGATGGTCGCCGTCGGGCTCGTAGGGCGGCACCAGGTTGGCGATGTTGCGGTGAATGAAGAATTCACCCTGATCGGCGCCGAAGATGGACGTGACATGCACCCGGCTGTCGCAGCACGATATGACCATCGCCCGGGGCCGCTGCCCCTCTTCGGCGAGGCGGCGGTACCAGCCGCGATTCTCGGCATAGGCGGTGGCCTTCCAGCCGTGATAACGCTGCACGAGGTATCCGGGCAGGGGTTTGGCAAGTTTCATTGTCTCGATCCGCTGCTTCTGTGTGTCTGTGCCACCCGATAATCGGTATTGCGACAAAATTCGAGAGATTCCGACACCCCGGGCGCAACCATTTGCAAACCCGTTGCACCGCAGGATCGCCGGGACGTGGGGGCCGGGATATCGGGGGGAGTCGGGGCCTTGATACTGACGCTTGAACAAACCGAAACCGTTCGAATCGATCTGGACCGGCTTGGCACGCTCTATCGCCGGCTGGGCGAGGACGGTGCCGCCGACGTGGTCTGCCGCGCGATCGAGGAACTGGCCGCGCGACTTTCGCGCTGCGAACGGATGTGGCGGGACGGCAACGGGCCCGAGCTGCGCAAGAGCGCACGTTCGCTGATCGCCATCGCCGATCAGATCGGCATGACGACATTGGCGCGGGTCGCCGGCGACGTGACCGATACCGTGGACGCGGGCGACGAGGCAGCCGCGGGCGCCACGCTGTTCCGGCTGATCCGCATCGGGGAAAGATCGGTATCGGCGGTCTGGGACGCGCAGGGCCTTTCGGTGTGACCGGGCTTGCGGGCGGCGGTGGGCGGGCTAGTGTGCGCCACTACGGACCATGACAGAAGGTTGCCCCCATGCCCCCGCGTTTCGCCGACCGCACCGATGACACATTGCCGCTCCACGCTATCGGCAAGCAGGCGCTGGCCGGGTGGCTCGGGGCGCAGGAACCGGCGCTGCGCGCCTGGGTCGCGGCCAACGGCTTTGACGGCGCGCGCGGCCAGGCGCTGCTTTGCCCCGGCGACGACGGGCGCCCGGCGATGGCGCTGGCAGGCATGGGCGGCGAAGCAGACCGGGCCCGCCGCCGCTTCGTGCTGGCCGAAGCGGCGGCCCGACTGCCCGAAGGCCGCTATGACATCCGCACGGGTCTGGATGGGCAGGCTTTGGAGAACGAATGTTTCGGATGGCTGATGGCGGGCCACCGGTTCGGCCGCTACAAGACGCGCGAGGCCGGCACGGCGCGGCTGGTCGCCCCCGCCGGTGCCGATGCCCATCGGATCGAAGCGCTGGCGGCGGGCGAGGCGCTGATCCGCGATCTGATCGACACACCGGCCGCCGATATGGGCCCTAACGAACTGGAGGCCGCCGCCCGTAGCCTGGCCGACAGGTTCGGCGCCAGCATAGCCACGGTGACGGGCGACGCGCTGCTTGAGCGGAACTTTCCGATGATACACGCGGTCGGGCGCGCCTCGCCGCGTGCCCCGCGCCTGATCGACCTGCGCTGGGGCGACGCCGGGCCACGGCTGACGCTGGTCGGCAAGGGCGTGTGTTTCGATACCGGCGGGCTTGACCTGAAACCGGCATCGAGCATGGCGCTGATGAAAAAGGACATGGGCGGCGCAGCCACCGTTCTGGGCCTTGCGCAGATGATCATGGCGCTGGGGATGAAGCTGCAACTGCGGGTTCTGATCCCGGCGGTCGAGAACGCGGTTGCGGGTAACGCCATGCGCCCCGGCGACATCCTGACCTCGCGCAAGGGGTTGAGCGTCGAGGTCAACAACACCGATGCCGAAGGCCGCCTGGTGCTGGCCGACGCACTGGCGCTGGCCGACGAGGAAGCGCCCGAGCTGATCGTATCCATGGCGACGCTGACCGGGGCGGCGCGGGTCGCTGTCGGCCCCGACCTGGCGCCGTTCTACACCGACGACGACGATGCCGCGGCGGCGCTGGAAGGCGCGGCGCGGCAAGTGGCCGACCCGGTCTGGCGGATGCCCTTCCATGCCCCCTACGAGGCGATGATAGAACCCGACAACGCCGATCTGGACAACGCGCCCGGCGGCGGCTTTGCCGGTTCGATAACCGCCGCGCTGTTTCTGCGCCGCTTTGCCGGCGCGTCCCGCTTTGTCCATTTCGACATCTACGGCTGGAACCCCGAGGCCACGGCCGCGCGCCCCAAGGGCGGCACGGGTCAGGGCGCACGCGCGATTCTGAGCGCCCTTCCCGAACTGGCGGGCCGGTGAGCGATCCGCGCACGACCCCGGCCAATGCGCGCGTGGCAGCGGCGCATCTGGCGCATTGTTCCGACAGCGCGGTGCGCGTGGCCGGAACCGCGCGCCGGATCGGGCGCCCGGTCGCGGATCTGCTGCGCGAACCCGACGGCCCACGCGACCGGCAATTGCTGCTGGGCGAGGCGGTGACGGTCTATGAGGACCGCGATGGCTGGAGCTTTGTGCAGGCCGGAAAGGACGGGTATGTCGGCTATGTCCTCACCGAATCCCTCGGGCCGGAGCAGGCGGCGACACACCGGGTGACGGCGCCCGCGACGCATGTCTATGCCCGTGCCGACATCAAGTCGGCCGACCGCATGACGCTGAGCCTGGGTTCGCTTCTGGCGGGCCGGGCGGAAACCGGCGGGTTTCTGGAAACCGGCGCGGGGTTCGTGCCGCTGGTACATGTCGCGCCGGTGGCAGAGCTCGCCGCAGACCCCGTGGCGGTGGCCGAACTGTTTCTTGGCACGCCTTATCTCTGGGGCGGCAACAGCCGGTTCGGCATCGACTGTTCCGGGCTCGTGCAGGCGGCGCTGCTGGCCTGCGGCCTGCCCTGCCCCGGCGACAGCGACCAGCAGCAGGCGGCGCTGGGCCGCGCACTGCCCGGCGCGAGTGCTGCGCGGCGCGGCGATCTTCTGTTCTGGGCGGGTCATGTGGCGCTGGTGGCGGGCCCCGGCGAACTGATCCATGCCAACGCCTTTCACATGGCGGTCAGCCGCGAACCGATCGTGCAGGCGAAGGCGCGTATCGCGGCGCAGGGCGGCGGCCGGGTGCTCGCGCACAAGCGGCTTTGACCTATCAGGACACGGCCTGGAACAGCAGCCCCGCGACTACCGCGCCGCTCAGCCCCAGGCCGAGATAGACGGCGAAAACGCGCGGTTTCACCAGCGACCACACCGCCGCCATCGCCGGAATGGAACTGACCGACCCGGCGACGATGAAGGCCATGGCCGCGCCCGGGCTCATCCCCTGCCCGACCAGTCCGGCCAGCAGCGGCGGTGCGACGTAGCCGTTCAGATAGGCCGGCATCCCCACGACCGCCGCCGTGACGATCGCCCCGAATCCCGTTCCGCCCACGACCGAGGCAATCAGGCCGGCGGGCACATAGCGCACCAGCAACGCCTCGAGCACATAGGCCAGCGCCAGCCATTTCAGCAGGAACAAGCCGTTGTCGACAAGCTCGGCGCGGAACGTGGAACGGCGCGGCGCCTCGGTCCAGAAACGCCAATGCGGCTTGCCGTCCGGTTTCGGCCCGCAGCCGCATCCCGCCGCACGATACTGCCGCAGGGGTTCGGCAAACGCGCCCCCGCGCACGAGACCGCGCACCGCGAAGCCGCCGAACAGGCCCAGACCCACCGCCGCCAGCGCCTTGGCGATGGCGAAAGGCCAGCCCAGCGCCCCGGCGGCAATCAGCAATGTGGGCGGGTCGATCAGCGGCGAAGACAGCCAGAACGCCATTACCGCCGACAAGGGTGCGCCCAGTGCCAACAGACCGGCGATGAACGGAATCACCTGGCACGAACAGAACGGCGCCAGCCCGCCGATCAGCGCGGCCATGACGATCATCCGGGTTTCACGCCCCTCGAAAGCGCGGGCGACCATGGAATCGGCCCCCGCGGCCTTGAGCCAGGCAAGCAGCAGGACCGCGAACAGGATGTAGGGCGCGGTTGCCGCCAGCGCGCGTGCGGCAAACGCCACCGTTGCCGGAAAACTGCCCGGATCGAGCAGCCCCACCGCCAGCAGGATCGCGAGACTGGCGACCCATGGGGTTTTCAGTGCCGCCATTCCGACGCGCCGGCCGCCGGGCGCAGTTCTCGAAGCATCAGCCATCGTTTGCCGCCCGCCGCGCCTGGTCGGCGCAACATTCGCCCAGGATGAACTGCGCCAGATCGCGCAGCGCCGCGAAACATGCGCGGTTGATCGTGGACCGCCCGACGCGTTCCTGTTCCACCAGCCCGCCGGCGGCAAGAAACCTAAGGTGATGCGCCAGGGTCGAGGGCGCGATACCCGTGCGGTCCTGTATCTCGCCCACCGTCAAACCCGGCTCCCCGGCCCGGACCAGCGCCTTGAGCACATTCAGCCGGGCCGGCGAACCCATCGCCGCAAATCCCTGCGCCTCTTCTTCCCACATCGGCTCGACCTTCATATAACTACAAATCTAGTTATATGGATTTTCCGGGCTGGGCAAGCGGTTTGTTCGGGCGGCCGGAACGAAACCGGCCGGGGCCGCGGGTTCGGCCCCGGCCGTCGCCGGATCGTCGCGAATGCGCCCGCGTCACATGCGCTTGACATCCGTCAGCTTGGCGATGCCCAGAACCTTCAGCAGCGCCTTTTCATAAAACGGCTCGCTCGTGCCCTTGCGAAGCTTGGACAGGAAGTACTTCTCGAACCCGACCTTGGCCACATGCACCCATTTGCCCGATGACGCCCAGTTGACATTGCGCGGCGGGATCTGCGGCTGCGCCACGAATGCGACGCCGCTGTCACCGAAATCGGCCAGGCAGACCGCGTTCCAGCTTCCGACATGGTCGGGTTTCTGGCCACGCAGGATCTGGCCGATGTTCATCGCGGTTGCGGTGACCATGGATTCGATCATGAAGCCGGTCTTGGGCACACCGCAGGGGACCGGGGTCGGCCCTGTGGGCGGGATGGCGACGCAGACGCCGATACCGAAGATGTTGGGAAACTTCGGATTGCGCTGGTTCTTGTCCACGATGATAAAGCCGCGCGGATTCACCAGCCCCTCGATGCCCTGCACCGCGTCGATGCCGCGAAAGCCCGGCAGCATCATCGAGAAGCCGAACTCGAGCTCTTTTTCGGCCTTGACCGAACCGTCATCGGCGATTTCCTCGATGGTCATCTTGCCGGGTTCGACCTTCTTGACCTTGGCCGAGGTGATCCACTTGATGTGATGCTCGCGCATCTCGGATTCCAGCAACCCCTTGGTGTCGCCGACGCCGTCGAGCCCCAGATGCCCGACATAGGGTTCGGCGGTTACATAGGTGATCGCCACCTTGTCGCGGATCTTGCGGCGGCGCAGTTCGGTATCCAGGATGAAGGTGAATTCATAGGCCGGCCCGAAACAGGACGCGCCCTGCACCGCGCCGATCACGATCGGGCCGGGGTTGCGGCAGAATTCCTCGAACGCGATATTGGCCTTTTCGGCGTGATCGACGTGACAGATCGACTGGGTGTACCCGCCGTTCGGGCCAAGCCCCTCGATCTCGTCGAAGGCCAGTTCCGGCCCGGTCGCTATCACCAGGAAATCGTAGTCGACCGACTGGCCGTCCTCCAGCTCGACCCGGTTTTCCTCGGCATGGACCTTCTTGGCGGCGACCGGAATGAAGTCGATCTGTTTCTTGGCCATGATCGCGGAAAGATCCACCGAGATATGATCGCGCTTGCGCCACCCTACCGCGATCCAGGGGTTGGAGGGTACGAAATGGTACTTCGGATCCTTGGTGATGACGGTGACGCGGTCTTCGGGGCGGATCTGATCGCGCATCTCGTAGGCCATGATCGACCCCCCGAGCCCTGCCCCCATGATAACGATATGTGCCATGCCATTCCTCCCCTGCATGCGATCCCCGCGGGACTTATTCAACAATCTGAATCTTTTGTGCGGATTGCACGACATTTCTGCGCCCTGCGAAAAAGTGACGCAGCGACACGTTGTTCCGCCCCGCCCCGCGCTATCGCGCGGTGTCGTTCCTGGAGGTGGGCTGCGGTTCGGGGCGCAACCTGCTGTTGGCTCGGGCTTCGCAACTGTGCCGGCCGGAGCGGACGGCGGGCTTTGACATCAATCCGGTCGCGATCGAGATCGGCCGCGAAACCTTTGGGCCGGGCGAAGATCTGGAAGTCGCGGATGCGCTTGAATACGACTACGGCGGCTTCGACGTGATCTGTTCATTCCGGCCGTTTCGCGATTTCGACCTGCAACGCCGGCTGGAGGCGCACATGGCCGCAACCATGCGCAAGGATGCCTATCTGGTGGCGCCTTACTCGCTGGATCTGGGTCTGTAGCCCGAACTGGTGCCGGTCGGCACCGGGCCGGATCTGTGGAGGAAACCCGGCTGAGCCCGGCGGGTCAGGCGCGAATCGGTGCCCTCAGCCCCGCACCCAGGCGACGATCTGCGCCTCGCTCATGGCGCCGGACTGGCGCCTGACCTCTCGGCCGCCGCTGAATGCCACCATGGTCGGAATACCTCGAATGCCGTATTTGGCGCCCGCCTCCTGATGATCCTCGGTGTTCAGCTTGACCAGCCGCGCCTGACCCGAAAGCGTTGCGGCGGCCTTGGAGAACTCGGGCGCCATCATCCGGCAGGGGCCGCACCAGGGCGCCCAGAAATCGGCCACAAGCGGCAGGTCGTCGCTGCGCGCGGCCTTAGCAAGGGTCGCGGGGTTCACCTCGACCGCCTTGCCGGGCATCAGCCGGGCGCCGCATGTGCCGCATTTGGCCGCCGGCCCCAGCCTGTCGCCGGGCACACGGTTCAGTTGACCGCATTCAAGGCAGGTCAGTTTCTTGCCGCTCATGCCGCACCCCTTTTGTTGCCGTGACAGGCGCCGGAAGCACCCTCATATTCGACTTTCCATATAGGAACGCCGCCGGGGGGCGGCAAGGCTTTGCCAACCGGCCCGCGGCGCGGCGATTTCTCTTGCAATCACGCGCGCTTCGCATCATATCTCGGCTGCTACCGTTTTTCTCGTCGACCAACTGTCTCCCGTCAAAGCGGCGTTCAGTCTATCGATCCAGACCAAACGCGCCGGGCTGCCGCAACTCCGCGGGCAGCAAACCAGAGAGGAGACCACGGAATGGCCACTGGCACCGTGAAATGGTTCAACACTACCAAAGGCTACGGCTTCATCGCACCCGATGGGGGCAGCAAGGATATCTTCGTTCATATTTCGGCTGTCGAGCGTTCCGGCCTGACCGGCCTGAAGGACAATCAGAAAGTCACGTTCGACATCGAATCCGGTCGTGACGGGCGCGAAAGCGCAACGAACCTGGCCCTGGCCTGATCCCTCGGTCAGGCCGGGGTCCGGCCCCGGCACATGTCGCGCCGCGCCCGACCAGGGCGCGGCGCGATCCGTTCCGGGCCACTCCCGCGACCGTTCCATCAACCCCGGGCGCCGGTCTGGATGCCCGTTATGCCCACCCCCGGCGGGAGCGGAGCAGGCAAACCCATTGACCCGGGCACGATACAGCCCAAATATGGGGGCAGTTGTCAGCCGATCCCGGGTTCATTTATGTTCACACGCCGTTCTTTCCTCGCCAGTGCCGCCGCCACGGCCGCCGCCCTGCCTGCGGCAGCCGAAGCCGCCACCGATTTCGACCCCACGCCACAATTCGTCAGGATCAAGAAGCAGTTTCTTCCGGGCCAGATGCTGATCCTGCCGCGATCATACTACCTCTATTTCGTCACCGAGCCGCGCAAGGCGGTCCGCTATGGCGTCGGTGTCGGCAAGGCCGGGCTGGAATTCACCGGAACGGCCACGATCGACGTCAAGAAGGAATGGCCCACCTGGCGCCCTACAGACGAGATGATCGAGCGCGACCCGCGTACCTATGGGCGGTTCAAGGACAACGACTATGTGCAGCCGGGCGGGCCGTCCAACCCGCTGGGCGCGAGGGCGCTTTATCTGTTCCAGAACGGGGTCGACACCTATTTCCGCATCCACGGCACCACTCAGCCCGAAAGCACCGGGCAGTCGGTTTCCAACGGTTGCATCCGCATGCTGAACGAACATGTGGTCGACCTGTATGAAAGGGTGCCGATCGGAACCGTCGTGACGGTACTGTGACGAACGGCCCGCGCCGGGCCGGACATGGTGCCAGCGTCCGGAGCGCGCCGTGATCGTCGCATTCACCCTGATCGGTCTGGCCGTGTTCGCCGCCGTACCGGCCCCGTACTCCCCGCCCGATCCGGCCGAGGTGGCGGCCATCAAGGAGCGCATCGCGCCGCTGCAACTGCTGTCTTTCGCCACGCAACTGGAATATTGCGGCTATCTCGGGCAGCTGCCCGACGGCACCCTCGGCTTTAGCGAAATCCAGCGTGGCAGCCATCATGGCTGCACCCCGGTCCGTGTGCCGCCGCAACTGCGCCTCGTTGCATCGCTGCATACGCACGGATCCTATTCGGCACGCGCGCCGGCGGAATTTCCCACCGTGCTGGATATGGACAGCGACCGCAAGGAGGGCGTGAACGGCTATATCTCGACCCCGGGCGGGCGGCTTTGGTACATCGACAGCCGCGCACGCGTCGCGGTCCAGCTTTGCGGGCCGGGTTGCCTACCCCAGGACGCGCATTTCCATGCCGGCGATGACGGCGCGATTGCCGAACGCTACAGCTATGGGGAACTGCTGCGCCTGGAATCGGCGGGGCGATAGTCACACGAATCCAGGGTTCGCAGCGTCCATCCATTGCGCCGGGATCGCTTGCGATCCGGCTCGGGCCCGGATTTCGATCTATCGAGTTCCCGGGTCCGCCTATCCACAGCATGTCGCGATCAGTCGGGTCTGGCGCTCGGCCCACGGGTGAACGAAATGCGCGTTGGGGATGCGTCCGTGGACGGGACGCGGCGGCGGGCTTCACGGCGCGGCGCGATCCGCCAGTTCAAGAACCTTCGGCCCCAGCGCGGCAACGATACGGGCGACACCGCCCGCATTGGGGTGGATACCGTCGCCCTGCAGATAGGGCAGCAGGTCGGCCGGATCGGCCTGTGGCCCGGCGATGCCACCCAGAAAGCTCTCTGCGTAAAGGGCGCCATATTGCGCCGCCAGATCGGGATAGATCGCATCGAATGCCGCCTTGTAGTCGGGCCCGAAATTGCCCGGTGCCACCATCCCCACAAGCAGCACGGCGACCCCCGCCCCCTGTGCCGCCTTCAGGATCGTTTCGAGGTTGGCACGCGTCTCGGCCGGGTCGATGCCGCGCAACAGGTCGTTGCCGCCCAGTGCGACGATCATTCCGCCCAGTTCGGGCGTCAGCGTCCAGCCCACCCGGGCTGCCCCGCCCGCCGTGGTGTCGCCCGACACGCCGGCGTTGATCAGTGTCACATCGGCGCCGCGTTCGTCCAGCCATGCCTGCATCTGCGGCACGAAACCATCGCCCTGCGGCAATCCGTAGCCCTGTGTCAGACTGTCGCCCAGCGCGGCGATCGTCACCGGCCCCGCGGCCGCGGCAAACCCGCCCGCCATTCCCGCCAGCAAGAAAACAAGAAAGCTCAGGATCTTGCGCATTTCGCGTCAGGCTCCATATCCAACCCCAGGACAATCCGGCAACGAGGCTCCATGACCGACCCCGCGATTTCGCTCAAGAATGCCTCATTGTCGCTGGATGGCAATGCCGGGCGCGTCGATATCCTGCATTCCGTCACGCTTGATGTAAAACGTGGCGAAAGCCTGGGGCTGGTCGGGCCGTCCGGGTCGGGCAAGTCGTCGCTGCTGATGCTGATGGGCGGGCTGGAACGGGCCACCGGCGGGACGATCGCCGTGCTGGGCCATGACCTGACGGCGCTGGACGAGGACGCGCTGGCCCGCTTTCGCCGCGATCACATGGGCATCGTGTTCCAGTCCTTCCACCTGATCCCGACCATGACCGCGCTGGAAAACGTCGCCACGCCGCTGGAACTGGCGGGCGCGCGCGATGCCTTTGCGCGCGCGCAGGCCGAACTCGAGGCCGTCGGGCTGGCGCATCGCGCCGGCCATTACCCGGCGCAGCTTTCGGGAGGCGAACAGCAGCGCGTGGCGCTGGCCCGCGCCTCGGCGCCGCGCCCCGATATCCTGCTGGCCGACGAACCCACCGGCAATCTCGACGCGGCCAACGGCGCGGCCATCATCGAGATGCTGTTCGGGCTGCGCGACCGGCACGGCGCCACGCTGGTTCTTGTCACCCATGCCGACGACCTG
This sequence comes from Jhaorihella sp., assembly GCA_047975215.1. Taxonomy (GTDB): domain Bacteria; phylum Pseudomonadota; class Alphaproteobacteria; order Rhodobacterales; family Rhodobacteraceae; genus JAGRMG01. The sequence goes on along the minus strand of JBKEDD010000033.1, from coordinate 8,407 downwards.
GCCGCCCGCTGCGACCGCGTGGTGCGCCTGCATGACGGCGCCGTTGCGCCCGAGGATGCCCGCGAGGCGGCTGAATGAGCCTGCCCACGGCGGCCAGGCTGGCGCGGCGCGAATTACGCGGCGGGCTGCGGGGGTTTCGCATCTTCCTGGCCTGCCTGGCGCTGGGGGTGGCGGCCATCGCCGCCGTCGGGTCGGTGCGCTCGGGCATCGGCGCGGGGCTGGCACGCGAGGGCGCGGCGCTGCTGGGCGGGGATGCCGAGATGCGCTTTACCTATCGCCACGCCACGAAGGAGGAGCGCGCCTGGATGCGCGCCCGCGCCGACCGGGTGTCAGAGGTGGTCGATTTCCGTTCGATGGCGGTGGTCGATCACGACGGCGTCGCCGAACGCGGGCTGACCCAGGTCAAGGCGGTGGACACGGCCTATCCGCTGGTCGGAACGCCGGTTCTCGACCCGCCGATGCCGCTGGCAACCGCGCTGGCGGGGCAAGGCGGGCTGCCCGGCGCGGTGATGGAACGGGTGCTGATCGACCGCCTGGGCCTGTCGGCGGGCGACAGCTTCCGGCTGGGCACGCAGGAATTCGTGCTGATGGCGGCGCTGAAACACGAACCCGACGGCGCCGCCGACGGGTTCGGGCTGGGTCCGCGCACGCTGGTTGCGACCGCGGATCTGGGACAATCGGGCCTGCTGCAACCCGGCACGCTGTTTTCGACGAAATATCGGCTCGACCTGCCCGAGGGCGCCGATCTGGCCGCGCTGTCGAGCGCCGCCAGGGCCCGCTTCGAAAGCGCCGGCCTGCGCTGGACCGATGCCCGTAACGGCGCGCCCGGCGTGGCGCAGTTCGTCGAAAGGCTTGGCGCCTTCCTGATCCTCGTCGGATTGTCAGGGCTGGCGGTGGGCGGTGTCGGCGTGGCCGCCGCCGTGCGGGCCTATCTGGCCGAAAAGACATCCGTGATCGCCACGCTGCGCACATTGGGCGCCGACCGGGCGACGGTGTTTCAGACCTATTTCTTGCAGATCGGGGCGCTTTCGGTCCTCGGCATAGCCATCGGGCTGGCGCTGGGCGCACTGGTGCCGCTGCTGCTTGGCCCGCTGATCTCGGCCCGTCTGCCGATTCCGGCGGTGTTCTCGGTCTATCCCGAACCCCTGGCCGAAGCGGCAGTCTATGGCCTGCTGACCGCCTTCGTGTTCACGCTCTGGCCGCTGGCGCGCACAGAGGAGGTGCGCGCCGCGGCCCTGTTCCGCGATGCGCTGGCGGGCGCCCGACTGGTGCCCCCGGCACGTTATCTGGCCGCCATCGGTACCGGGCTGGCGCTGCTGATCGGGCTGGCGGCGTGGTTCAGCGGCGCGGCGGAACTGACGCTCTGGACGGCCGGGGGCATCGCCGGGGCGCTGGCACTGCTGAGCCTGGCAGCCGGGCTGATCCGCGCTCTCGCCCGGGCCGGAACCGCCGCAGCCCGCGGCAGACCGGCGCTGCGATGGGCGCTGGCAGCCATCGCCAGCCCGCGCGAGGGCGCCGCGCCGGTGGTGTTGTCGCTGGGGCTTGGCCTGTCGGTGCTGGCGGCGGTGGGCCAGATCGACGGCAACCTGCGCAAGGCGATTACGGGCGACCTGCCCGAAATCGCGCCCTCCTACTTCTTCGTCGATATCCAGAAGGACCAGATGGCGGGTTTCACCGACAGGCTGGAACGCGACCCGGCGGTTTCACGGGTGGACAGCGCGCCGATGCTGCGCGGCGTCATCAGCCGCATCAACGGGCGACCGGCACGCGAGGTCGCGGGCAACCACTGGGTCGTGACCGGCGATCGCGGCGTGACCTATGCCGCCGCCCCGCCCGAGGGCACCCGCCTGACCGCCGGAGAATGGTGGCCGCCGGACTATTCCGGCCCGCCGCTGATCAGCTTTGCCACCGAGGAAGCCGCCGAGATGGGGCTCAAGCTTGGCGACCGGCTGACCGTCAACATCCTGGGCCGCGACATCGAGGCCACCATCGCCAGTTTCCGCGAGGTCGATTTCTCGACCGCCGGCATCGGATTCGTCCTGACCATGAATCCCGCCGCCGTCGCCGGTGCGCCGCACAGCTTCATCGCCACCGTCTACGCCGAGGAAAGCGCCGAGGCCGCGATCCTGCGCGATCTCGCCAACCGGTTTCCCAACATCACCGCGATCCGCGTCCGCGACGCGATCGCGCGGGTGTCCGGCCTGCTGGCCGGGCTGGCCGCGGCGACATCCTACGGCGCCTCGGCATCGCTGCTGACCGGGTTCCTGGTGCTGATCGGCGCCGCCGCCGCGGGAGTCGGCGCGCGCACCTACGAGGCGGCGCTACTGAAAACGCTGGGCGCCGGGCGCGCCGCCATCCTGGCCAGCTTTGCCCTGCGCTCGGCGCTGCTGGGCACCGCGGCGGGGCTGGTGGCGCTGGGTGCCGGCATCCTTGGCGGCTGGGCGGTCAGCCGCTTTGTGCTGGACACCGGATTTACCGTGATCTGGCCCTCGGCGCTGATCATCGTGGCGGGGGGAATTCTTGCTACGCTGCTGGCCGGGCTGGCCTTTGCCTGGGCACCGCTGGCGACGCGTCCGGCGCGGGTACTCAGGGCGCGCGAATGAACTGCGCGGCACCGCCGCCGATGCCCCGTTCATGGATAAACCGCCGGGGTTTCGGGCGGGCTATTCCGCCGGCCGGCCCTGCAATGTCCCACCGTTCGCGACCGGAGCGCGAGAACAGGCAACCGGCTGGAGGATATTCATCAGATCGGTATTGCCGCACACCAGCGAATCCAGCGTGATATCGTCCAGCGCGGCATAGAAGGCCTGCGCGGCATCGGCCAGCGCCAGTTTCAGCCGGCAGGACGCCGATAGCGTGCAGGTGTTGTCGGTATCGGCGAAACACTCGTTGACCGGCAGCGATCCCTCGACATGACGGAACACATGGCCAACGCGGATCCGGTCGGCGCTACGCGCCAGACTCATGCCACCGTTGCGACCGCGCTGCGTGCGCAGATAATCGAGCTGGCCCAACTGGTTGATCACCTGTGCCAGATGATTCTCGGAGATATTGCAGCAGTCCGCTATCTCGGCCTTGGTGACAAGACGATCCTGGTTCGCGGCACAATACATCAATAGCCGGATGGCGATATTGGTCCTCTTGGTAATGCGCACAGCTTTCCTCCCGCGTGTGGCGATGATCCGGCTGTTATCGCACATCGGAAATAAAGCTCGTTTGACATACATCAATTATGGAGTTTTCACGACCGGAGCCCGCCCCGAATGACCGGACCCTGCTTCTTTGGCTATGGCAGCCTCGTAAACCGCGCCACCCACGATTTTCCCGGCCCCTGCCGGGCGACGCTGCGCGGATGGCGCCGTGCCTGGCGTCATACCGACCTGCGCCCCGTGCCGTTCCTGACCGCGATCCCGGACCCCGGCTGCGTCATCGACGGGCTGATCGCCCATGTTCCGGGCAACGACTGGACGGCGCTGGACGCCCGCGAATGGGCCTATGACCGGGTGCCGGTCACACAGGCCGTATCCCATCCGTTGACGTATCCGGCCGAAATTGCCGTCTATGCCGTGCCTGCAAGCCGCCACCGGCATCCGAACGGCCGTTGTCCGGTTCTGCTGAGCTATGTCGATGTGGTGGTACAGGGCTATCTGCGCGAATTCGGAGAGGATGGCGCAGAGCGTTTCTTTGCCACCACCGACGGCTGGAGCGCGCCGGTCCTGAACGACCGCGCCGAGCCGCGCTATGCGCGCCACCAGCAACTGACCCGTGAGGAGACCGCCTTTGTCGACGACCGGCTGTCGGCGCTTGGTGTCGGGATCGTCACCAGCGCGGCAGGGCGGGGTTGAGGCGCGTCCATATCGAGAACGGCGGGAAGGCGCCGGCGGCGGTTATCCGCGCGCCCGGACAACCTGCATCAGCGGCATCAGCGCCGCCATCTCGGGCCCGTGCGCCTGCCCGGTCAGCGCCTTTCTGAGCGGCATGAACAGGGATTTGCCCTTGCGCCCCGTGGCCTCTTTTACCTGTGCCGTCCACCGGCCCCAGGTTTCGGGCGAATATGGCGGCTCGGGCAGCAGCGCCAGCGCCTGCGCGACGAAGTCGCGATCCGCATCATCCACCAGCGGTTCGGCCCCGTCGCGGCACAGATGCCACCAGCCCTCAAGATCGGCGAGCGTCGTTATGTTGTCGCGCGCCATCAGCCAAAACGGTTCGGCCAGATCGTCGGGCACGCCCAGCGCCGCGACCTCGCCGCGCACCGTTGCCAGCGGCAGCGATTGCAGATGGCGCGCGGTCAGCGGCAACAGGTCGTCGGCGTCGAACCTGGTCGGCGCCGCTCCGAAGCGGCCGATATCGAACCCCTCGATCAGTTCGGCCATGTCGCTGCGCAGCTCGACCGCATCGGACGAGCCCAGCCGCGCCATCAGGCTGAGCAGGGCAAACGGCTGCACGCCACGGGCCCGCAGATCGCGCAGCGACAGCACGCCGAGACGTTTGGAGAGCGCCTCGCCCTGCGGGCCGGTCAGCAGCGAATGATGCGCGAACTGCGGCGGCGTGCCGCCCAGGGCACGGATGATCTGGATCTGGGTGGCGGTGTTGGTGACATGGTCGGAGCCGCGCACCACATGGGTCACGCCCATCTCGGTATCGTCCACCACCGAGGCCAGGGTATAGAGTACCTGCCCGTCGGCCCGGATAAGCACCGGATCGCTGACGCTGGCGGCGTCGATGGAAATGTCGCCGAGGATGCCGTCGTTCCATTCGATCCGCTCGTGATCCAGCCTGAAGCGCCACACACCCGGCCCGCGTTCGGCGCGCAGCCTGTCACGCTCGGCATCGCCGAGATCGAGCGCCGCGCGGTCATAGACCGGCGGGCGGCCCATGTTCAACTGCTTCTTGCGCTTGAGATCCAGTTCGGCGGGGGTCTCGAACGCCTCGTAGAACCGGCCCATGTCGCGCAGGCGCCCGGCGGCCTCGCGGTAGCGGTCGAGCCGCAGCGACTGGCGCTCGACCCGGTCCCAGGTCAGGCCCAGCCATTCCAGATCCTGCTTGATCGCATCGACATATCTTTCCTGCGAGCGTTCGGGGTCGGTATCGTCGATGCGCAGGATGAAGGTGCCGCCGGCCTTGCGGGCGATCAGCCAGTTCATCAGCGCCGTTCGCAGATTGCCGACATGGATATAGCCGGTGGGCGAGGGGGCGAAACGGGTGGTGGTCATCGGCGTCTCCTGTGACCAGCGCGCTTTGTCACAGGGGGGGCGGTTTGTCCAGCCGGGGTGCCGGGCCGCGGGCGCACAACGGAAAACGCGCCTGCCGGCGCGTGCCTGCGGCGCGAGTACTTGTTACCAGAAAGAAGCCGCAAGGGCGGGCCGGATGCGCGGGCGGGATCAACTGCCCTGCGCAACGGCGACGGCCGGGGCGGTGCGGATCAGCGCCGCAGACCGCGCAACACGGAAACGATGCCGGACCTGCGCGGCGGCGCCGCGGGATCGGCGGCGGCGTTGCGGCGGGCGAGCGAAGCCGTAACGTCGGCGGGCAGGAGATGCTCCTGCTCGCACAGGATGCGCCGGATCGCGGCGATGGTGGCATCGTCGTCGACGGCCGGGGCCGGTGACTGCATTTCCCTGATCGGGTTATCGTATGTACTGGTGCGGGTGGCCCAATCGGTCATGGCGCAACTCCTGGAAGTCGGTCTCGTTTCGCGTTTTCCGGCCCGCGGTCTGATGCCGCTGTTGGTTCCGGTCCGACTGCTCCTGGCAAAGCCGCCATTTTCATGGCCTCGCCGCCTCTGAATGGTCATATTTCAACCATATTAGGCAAAATCCGGGCAAGATTGCGTCGAAATCGTGGCAATGCGGCGAAATCATGGCATCCGGCCGCAATTTCGCCGCGAGCCGTTCATCAATGCGGGATTACCTCGACGATTGTTGCCAACGACGCACAAAGCCCCGCGAAGCGAGCGGTTTCATCGTGATTCGCCGGAACTCGTCCACGATTTCGGGCGGCGGGGCCTTTCCGAGACGCGCGGCGCGGGCCATATCCGGTGCCATGCAGGATACCTCGCTTTACCATTTCGAGACTGTCGCACACCGCACCGTAGCCTCGCTGCCCGCGCCCTTCGCCGCACTGGCGGGCGAAGTGGCGCTGCGGGTGGCGGACTGGCCGACGCGCGACATGCTTGGCGATCTCGGCATGGACGACCCGCTCGGTCTGACCGGGCTTTACGACGGGATCCCGATGACCGAGAAATCGGTCTGGGACGTGCCCCAGCAGCCCGACACCGTGTGGGTGTTCCGCCGCCCCGTCCTGGCCGAGTGGCGCGCACGCGGCGATGTCGCGCTGGACGATCTGATCGCGCATGTGGTGATCCACGAGTTCGCGCATCATTTTGGCTGGTCCGACGACGATATCGCCGCCGTCGACCGCTGGTGGGAGTGAGCGCCGCACAGGCGCCTTGCGGCGGCGCACGCGCGGTCAGGAAGGATCGCGCCACCGGTTGACGATGGGATAGCGCCGGTCCAGCCAGAACGAGCGCATGGTGAGCCGCGGCCCCGGCGCGGACTGGAAACGCTTGTATTCGCTTGCATAGATCAGCTGTTCGACGCGCTTCGCGGTCTCGCGGCCGAACCCGGCGGCAACGCAGTCGGAAATGGAGCCGTCCCGGTCGATGAGGATGTTCAGGATTGCATCCAGTTCAGGATAGTCGGGCAGGCTGTCGCTGTCCTTCTGATCGGGCCGCAACTCGGCACTGGGCGGCCTGGCGATCACCTGCGGCGGGATCACTTCGCCGGCCGGGCCCATCATCCATGCCCGGTGCTGGGCGTTCCGCCAGCGGCAGGTTTCGAACACGCGGGTCTTGTACAGATCCTTGATCGGGTTATAGCCGCCGGCCATATCGCCGTAGATCGTGGCATAGCCCACCGCCACCTCGGACTTGTTGCCCGTGGTCAGCAGCATCTCGCCGAACTTGTTGGACATCGCCATCAGCAGCAGCCCGCGCAGGCGCGACTGGATGTTTTCCTCGGTCAGGCCGGGGGCGTGCCCCTGAAACAGCGGCGCAAGCGTTTCCGTGACCGCGGCGCGCGCGGGGCCGATCGGAACATGGTCATAGCGCACGCCCAGCGCCTGCGCGATGGCGCGGGCATCGGCCAGGGATTGCGCGCTGGTATATTCCGAAGGCAGCATCACGCAGCGCACGTTCTCGCCACCCAGCGCATCGACGGCGATGGCCGCGACCAGCGCCGAATCGATGCCCCCCGACAGCCCCAGCAGAACCCGCGCGAAGCCGGACTTGGCCATGTAGTCGCGCAGACCCGTGACCATGACGCGGTAGTCCTGTTCCCATTCGCTGGCCTGGGTATGCGCCGCGCCCGGCAAAATCCGCCAGCCCTGCGGCCCGCGTTCCAGATCGACATGGGCCAGCGCCTCGTCGAACTGCGGCATCTGGAAGGCCAGTTCGCCGCCCGGGTTCAAGCCAAAGCTGGCGCCGTCGAATACCTGATCGTCCTGCCCGCCGGTCATGTTGAGATAGATCAGCGGCAGCCCTGTCTCGACCACCCGCCCGACCATGTGGTTGAGCCGTGTTTCATGCTTGCCGCGGTAGTAGGGCGATCCGTTGGGTACAAGCAGCAACTCGGCGCCGGTTTCGGCCAGGGTCTCGGCTACGTCCTCGAACCAGGCATCCTCGCAGATCGGGCTGCCGATGCGCAGGCCACCGACCGCGTAGGGTCCGGCGACGCGGCCCGAGGCGAACAGCCGTTCCTCGTCGAAGACGGTTTCGTTGGGCAGGTGATGCTTGAGGATGCGGGCGGCGATCTGGCCGCCCTGCATGACCAGGTAGGCGTTATAGAGCGACACGCCCTCGACCCATGGTCCGCCGATCGCCAGCGCCGGGCCATCGGCGCAATCGGCGGCCAGTTGGCGCAGCGCGTCCATCGCAGCCATGTGGAAGGCCGGTTTCACCACCAGATCCTGCGTGTTGTAGCCGGTGATGAACATTTCCGGCAGCGCCACCAGGTCTGCGCCCGCATCGCGCCCCCGCGCCCAGGCGTCGCGGGCCATGGCGGCATTGCCGGCCAGATCGCCGACGGTGGGGTTCATCTGCCCCAACGTGATGCGAAAACGCTCTGCCATGCCTCGTCCCCCCGGTTCGGGCCCTGCTCGTCCGGCGCAGCTTTAGCAGATCGCAGACCGCATGAAACCCCGATAACCGCGCCGCCGGGCGCGGCAACGGGCGCCATGCGCCGGAGTACCGGCTATCGTGGATATCATGAACCGGCCGCGGCCCCCGCGACCGGCATGCCGGGGCAAAAGACGATTGCCCCACCTGCCCCCATTGCTTAGGAATGCAGGCGAGTATCGCCACGGGGCCGCAGGCTCCGCCCCGCCACAACAGGTATCGCCATGCGCCTTC
>JBKEDD010000032.1:0-31527 GCA_047975215.1 Jhaorihella sp. | reverse complement strand
GTCGGTGATGGTGCACCGCGACCGTGCCGAGACACGGGGCCGGGCGATGGTGGAAAAGCTCAAGGACCTGATCCCGCGCCACATGTTCAAGATCCCGATTCAGGCGGCGATCGGCGGCAAGGTGATCGCGCGCGAAACCCTGTCGGCGCTGCGCAAGGACGTCACCGCCAAATGCTACGGCGGCGATGCGACGCGCAAGCGCAAGCTGCTGGACAAGCAGAAGGCGGGCAAGAAAAAGATGCGCCAGTTCGGCAAGGTCGACATCCCGCAGGAGGCGTTCATCTCGGCTCTGAAGATGGACGGGTAGGGCGTGTCGCGCAAATCCGGATTCGGGCATTCACCGGCCAGGTCAAGACAGCATTTCCGGAAGAATCGACCCGTTCGGCGCGGCCGGTGAATTCGATCGGGCGCGACAGCGTCGAGTCACCCGAATCCAAAACGCGCAACATCCGTCAACTGCCCCCGGATCGTCTGCGATCCGGTTCGCGCCCGAATTTCGATGTATCGAGCTACGATTCGACGTCACTGACCCCGCGGCCAAGGGCGAAGCATCGGAACTGCCCCGGCGCAAGCCGGGGCGCGCGCCCCGAACGTTTCAGAGGCAGGACTCGAGCAGCGCCCTGGTGTTCTCGTAGGTCATTTCGACCGGGTTGCCGCCAGTGCTGGGGTCGCTGAGTGCCGAGCGTGTCAGCACCTCGATATCGGGATCCTTCACGCCCAGTTCGCTCAGGCTGCGCGGAATGCCCATGGAGGCATTGAGCCGGTCCACATAGGCGCAAAATCCTTCGTATCCGCCCTCGATGCCCAGATAGGCGGCGGCCCGGCCCAGCACCTCCTCGATGGCGGGGCGGTTGAAGCGCAGCACGGCGGGCATGCAGACCGCGTTGGTGGTGCCGTGATGGGTGTGGTGATGCGCGCCGATCGGGTGGGACAGCGCGTGGATCGCGCCCAGCCCCTTCTGGAAGGCGGTGGCGCCCATGGCGGCGGCGCTCATCATGTGGGCGCGGGCCTCGATGTCGGTGCCGTCGGCATAGGCGCGCGGCAGATAGTCCTTGACCAGCCGCATGCCTTCGAGCGCGATGCCCTGGCTCATCGGGTGGTAGTGGGGCGAACAATAGGCCTCGACGCAATGGGCGAAGGCATCCAGACCCGTGCCGGCGGTGATGTGGCGGGGCATGCCGACAGTCAGTTCCGGGTCGCAGATCACCACCGAAGGCAGCATCCGTGGGTGGAAAATGATCTTCTTCTCATGGGTTTGCGAATTGGTGATGACCCCGGCGCGGCCCACCTCCGAACCGGTGCCGGCGGTGGTGGGTACCGCCACGATGGGGGCGATGCCGGCGGGGTCGGCGCGGGTCCACCAGTCGCCGATATCCTCGAAATCCCACAAGGGCCGGGTCTGGCCCGACATGAAGGCCAGCGTCTTGCCCAGATCCAGCCCCGATCCGCCACCGAATGCGATGACCCCGTCAAAGCCCCCGCTTTGCCAGACGCGCAGCCCTTCGGCAACGTTGGCTTCGTTCGGGTTGGGGTCGACATCGGCAAAGACGGCGCGGCCCAGACCGGCGGCGTCGAGCAGATCGAGCGTGCGCGCGACGATCTCCATGCCCGCCAGCCCGCGATCCGTGACCAGCAGCGGGCGGGCGATTCCGGCGGCCTTGCAGGCCTCGGCTATTTCGGCGATGCGCCCGGCGCCAAAGCTGATCGCGGTGGGGTAGGACCAGTTTGCAGTGAGGTTCATCGGTTCAAACCTTCTTGAGATGATAGGATTTGGGGCGGGTCAGGGCGTGATAGCCCAGAACCGAGAGGCCGGCGCCGCGGCCGGTGTCCTTGCAGCCGGTCCAGCAAAGCCCCGGATCGAGGTAATCGCAGCGGTTCATGAACACCGTGCCGGTCTGCAAGCGCGCCCCGATGGCCTCGGCGGCGGCCGCGTCGCCGGTCCAGATCGAGGCGGTGAGGCCGAAACGGCTGTCGTTCATCAGCGCGATCGCCTCATCGTCGCCGGTTACGGGCATGATCCCGACGACGGGGCCGAAGGTGTCCTCGCGCATGACGTCCATGTCATGGTTTACGCCGGTCAGGATCTGGGGCGTCAGATAGGCGCCGCCGTCATCCTCGGCGAAACGCTCGATCCGGACGGTGGCGCCGCGCGCAAGCGCGTCCTCGATATGGGCGCGCGCCAGGGCGGCAAAGCGCGGGCTGGCCATGGGGCCGATGGTGGTTTCGGGGTCCAGCGGGTTGCCCAGCCGATAGCCCCGGACCAGGTCCACCGCCTTTTCCACGAAGGCATCGAACAGCGGTGCGGCGACATAGATACGTTCAATCCCGCAACAGCACTGGCCGGAATTGAACATCGCCCCGTCGATCAGCCCGGCGACTGCGGCGTCCAGATCGGCATCGGCGCGCACATAGCCCGGATCCTTGCCGCCAAGTTCGGTGCTGACGGGGATGAAGGTGCCGGCTGCGGCGCGTTCCATGGCCTGCCCGCCGGCGACCGAGCCGGTGAAATTGACAAAATCCACATGTCGGCCGGAAATCAGCGCGCTGGTGGTGTCGTGATCCAGCACGAGGTTGGCGAACACGTCTTCGGGAATGCCCGCGGCACGGAATGCCTCGCCCAGCCGTTCGCCCACCTGCAAGGTCTGGGTGGCATGTTTCAGCATCACCGTGTTGCCCGCGATCAGGGCGGGGGCCACGGTGTTGATCGCGGTCATGTAGGGATAGTTCCAGGGGGCGACCACCAGCACCACGCCCAGCGGTTCGCGAACGATCTTGCGGCGGAAGGCGCCGCTGTCCTCAAGGACAATGGGCGCCAGCGCCTCGGCCGCGATGTCGGCCATATAGCCGGCGCGTTCCGCGAAGCCGCCGAATTCGCCGCCATAGCGCACCGGGCGGCCCATCTGATGCGCCAGTTCGATGGCCATGCGGTCGGTTGTGCGGCCGACCTCGGCCACCGCCGCCTGCACCAGCGCGATGCGCTCGGCCATCGGGCGCGCGGCCCAGGCCGGTTGCGCGGCGCGCATCTTCGCGGCTGCCCGTGCCGCGGCCTCCCGGCTCAGCGCCTGGCGTTCCAGGTAGACCGATCCGTCGATCGGCGAAATGCATTGGATGGTCTTGGTCATGGTCGGTTTTCCGCTAGCCGGTTTTCAGTTTCGTCAAGAATGGTGTGGCTGGTCAGCCATGTGCCGTCGGGTTGGCGCCGCACCGCGTTCATCAGTTTGCGGATCGCGGCAAAGTGGTCCATGTCACGCCCTTTCGAACCCCCGCGCGATTTCCCAGTCGGTCACGACGCGCTCGAACTCTTCCAGTTCGACCTCGCCGTTGCGGACATAGTGATCGACGACCCCGTCGCCCATCGCCTCGCGCAGCATCGCGGAGCCCTTCAGCGTTTCCACAGCCGCCCACAGTGTGCGCGGTATCTCGCCGGCGCGTTCGGCCTCGTAAATGTCGCCCCCGGTCGGCGGCGCGAGTTCCAGTTTGTCCTCGATGCCCTTGATGCCGGCGGCCAGAAGCGCGGCCTGCGCCAGATAGGGGTTCAGATCCGAGCCGCCGATCCGGCATTCCATACGCACCGATTTCGTGCCCTCGCCACACAGCCGGAACCCGGCGGTGCGGTTGTCCACCGACCAGACGGTCTTGGTCGGCGCGAAGGTGCCGCGCATGAAGCGTTTGTAGCTGTTGACGTATGGCGCGAGGAAGAACGTGTAGTCGGGTGCGTATCGGATGAGGCCGGCGCAGAAATGCCGCATGAGCCCGGACATGCCGTATTCGCCGCTCTCGTCGTAAAAGGCCGGTTCGTCGCCGCGCCACAGCGACATGTGGACATGGCTGGAACTGCCGACCTTGTCGGCGTGCCATTTCGGCAGGAAGCTGGCGGAATGGCCGTTCTGCCACGAGATTTCCTTGATCGCGTGCTTGGCGATTGTGTGGTGATCGGCGCATGCCAGCGCCTCGCCATAGCGGATGTTCAGTTCTTCCTGGCCGGTTTCGGCCTCGCCCTTGGTATTCTCGACCGGGATGCCGGCGGCGAACAGGTGATTGCGCACCGGGCGCATCACATGTTCTTCCTTGGTGGTCTGGAAGATGCAGTAATCCTGGTTGTGCCCGGCCAGCGGCGTCAGATCGCGAAAGCCGCCCCGGCGGATTTCGTCAAGGCTTTTCTCGAACAGGAAGAACTCCAGTTCGGTCGCCATCATCGCGCTCAGCCCCATTTCGGCAAGCCGTTCGATCTGCGCCTTGAGTATCTGGCGTGGGCTGTGCGGTACCGGGGCGTGCGTGTGATGATCCAGCACATCGCAAAGCACCATCGCGGTGCCCTCAAGCCAGGGTACGGGCCGGATGGTCGTCAGGTCGGGGCGCAGCGTGTAATCGCCATATCCCGCCTGCCAGCCGGTCGCGGCATAGCCATCGGGCGTGGACATCGCCAGATCGGTTGCCAGCAGATAGTTGCAGCAGTGGGTTTCCTTCCAGCCGCTGTCGAGAAAGTTCTGCGCGTGATACCGCTTGCCCATAAGCCGCCCCTGCATGTCCACCATGCAGACCAGCACGGTGTCGATGGTTGCGTCCTCGACGCGGGTCTTCAGATATTCAAGGCTCCAGGGCGCGGGCATGGCATTCTTCCTGTGTTCGCGTTGCTTCCGTCACGCATCGGTTCGGGCGTATTTCGGCCCCGGATTGCGACCCGGGGCCATTCGGTTTCTCTCATGTCCCGGGCCGCGTGGGCCCGGGCCGGGATGGTTCAGGCGCCGCCGTACCTATAGGGCCGTCCGGCCTTGCTCATGACCACGTTGTATTCCTTGATCTTCTCGACCACACGGGCGGCGGTATCGCTTTGCTGGGCGATCTCGTCCCAGAACGTCTTGGCGGCTTCTTCCACCTGTTCCCATTCGGCGTCGGGAATCGAGGTCAGCTTCATCTTGGTGCCGTTCACCCGCAGCGCCGACTCACCGCCCCAGTACCACCACTGACGGTGGTAATGGCTCGAATCGGTGCATACCTTCAACAGTTCCTTGAGATTGTCGGGCAGTTCGTTCCAGCGGTCCTGATTGGCAAAGAAATGCCCGATCCAGGCGCCCGAGATGTTGTTGGTCAGGAAATAGTCGGTCACGTCGGCCCAGCCCACCGTGTAATCCTCGGTGATGCCCGACCAGGCGACGCCGTCCAGTTCGCCGGTCTGCACCGCGACCTCGATATCCTCCCAGGGAAGGGTGACGGGCACGACACCGAATTGCGAAAGGAAACGGCCCGCGGTGGGGAAGGTGAACACCCGCTTGCCGTTCAGGTCGGCCAGGCTGTTGATCGGCTGCTTGGTGGCGAAATGGCAAGGGTCCCACGATCCGGCCGAAATATGCTGAACGCCGACCTTGGCATATTCTTCCTTCCAGATGTCGTCCAGCCCGTACTGGTTGAACAGCACCGGCACATCCAGCGAATAACGCAGGGCGAACGGGAAATAGCCGCCGAACACCGTGACGTTGGTGGGCGAGGCCATGGAATCGTCGTCCGACTGCACCGCGTCGATGGTGCCCTTCTGCATGGCGCGGAACAGCTCTCCGGTCGGCACCAACTGGTCCGAGGTATAAAGCTCGATCTGCATCTGGTCGCCGGCGATCGCGTTGAACTTCTCGACCATCGGCTTGACGACCTGTTCGGCCAGCGCCGGGCCGGCATAGGTTTGCAGCCGCCAGGTAATCTTGGCGCCCTGGGCGCGCACCGCCGGAGCGGCGAGCGTAGCGGCGGCGCCGATGCCGGCGGTCTTCAGAAACTTGCGTCTGGTGGTCATGTCAGTCTCTCCTTGTTGATCGGGTTCCGGTATTGTCCTGCCCGAGGCTCGCTCCGTTTGGCGGAGGTCTGTTTTCTTGTTTTCTACCATCCCTCATAGACCGTCTGCGGCAGCCACAGGGCGATCTGGGGAAACGCCATGTTCAGCGCCAGCGCCAGCACCATCACCGCCACGAACGGCACGATGGAGCCGTAGATGTCGCGCATCGTGATCTCTTTTGGCGCCATGGCGCGCATCAGGAACAGGTTGTAGCCGAAGGGTGGCGTCATGTAGGCGATCTGCGTGGTGATCGTGTAAAGCACACCATACCACACCAGATCGAAGCCAAGCGTATCCACCAGCGGGATGTATAGCGGCGCCACGATCACCAGCATCGCCGTGTCGTCCAGGAACGTTCCCATCAGCAGGAAGCTAAGCTGCATCAGGACGAGGATGGCCCAGGGGCTGAGGTTGAGCCGTTCGGTGAACAGGTTCTCGATGGCGTTTACCGCGCCCAGCCCGTCGAACACCGCGCCAAAGCCCATCGCGGCGACGATGATGAACATGAACATGCACGAAATCGCCAGCGTCGAGCGCACCGATTTCTCGAACACGTGCCATGTCATGCGCCGTTTCACGACGGCTGCCATGAACGCCGTCATTGCGCCGATGGCCGAACTTTCGGTAAGCGAGGTCCAGCCCTTCACGAACGGAAACATCATGGCAAGGAAGATGATCAGCGGCAGCACCCCGGAGGTCAGCAGCCGCAGCTTTTCGCGTGTCGTGACCTGGGCGCGCTCTCCGGCGTCCAGCGCCGGGCCGAGTTCCGGCGTGATGCGGCAGCGGACATAGATGTAAAGGATGAACATCCCCGCCATCATCAGCCCGGGAACGACCCCGGCCAGCCACAACTGCCCGACCGGCTGGCGCGCGATCATGGCGTACAGAACCAGAACCACCGAGGGCGGTACCAGGATACCAAGCGAGGAACCGGCCTGAATGACGCCGGTGATCATCTTCTTGTCATAGCCCCGCCGCAAGAGCTCGGGCAGGGCGATGGTGGCGCCGATGGCCATGCCCGCCACCGAAAGCCCGTTCATCGCCGAGATCAGCACCATCAGCCCGATGGTGCCGATCGCCAGCCCGCCGGAAACCGGGCCCATCCAGACATGGAACATCCGGTACAGGTCATCGGCGATCTTGGATTCCGACAGCACGTATCCCATGAAGATGAACATCGGCAGGGTCAGCAGCGGATACCATTTCATCAGCTTCATCACCGCCGAGAACGGTATGTCCGACCCGCCCGTCCCCCACAGCGCCAGCGCCGAGATTGCCGCCACCGCGCCGATGGCGCCGAACACGCGCTGCCCGGTCAGCAGCATCAGCATCATCGCCGAGAACATGAAGATCGCGATCATCTCGTGCGACATCAGCCGGCGTCCTCGTAAAGTGCCTCTTCGTGGTGGCGATGCGCAGGTTCGCCGCTGCGCAGATCGACGCCGCGCAGCGTGGCCAGATCCTTGATGAATTCCGATACCGCCTGCAACAGCATCAGGAAGATGCCGACGCAGGCGATCACCTTGACCGGCCACAGATAGGGCCGCCAGGCGGTCGGCGAGCGTTCGATATAGCCCAGTTCGCCCGCCGCCGCCTCGGGGCCGCCGGTCACGAATGCGCCGGCCAGGCCGCGGAAGAAGGCATAAGGGTCGTCGCTGAAATGACCCAGCGAATAGGCGGTGGACCCGATGGCGCCGTGAATCATCACGCCCAGATAGAAGATCAGGAACCAGATGGTGAACGCGTCCATCCAGGCCTTCTTGCGCACCGACCAGTTGCCATAGAACAGGTCCATGCGCACATTCGCGGCCAACTGGATGGAATAGGGTCCGCCCATCAGATAATAGGCCACCAGCGCGAATTGCGCGATTTCCAGTGTCCAGAGCGAGGGCAGGAAAAAGGTCTTGCTGACCGACGACCACAGCAGCACGCCGACCATGACGAAGATGCCGTACATGACGATGCGGCCGATCCGGTAATTCAGCGCGTCCACGACGCGGACATATCCCACGATCAGTCCGGGCATTGCGCTGGCTCTCTCATCTGGTCCGCTTTCCCGGCGTGTCGATACCGTCCATCGCCTGCGTCAGCCAGCCCGACAGCATCGCGGCCATTTCGGCACGTTCGCCTTCGGATGACAGCAGATCGTTGCGGATCTCGATCATGACGTTGATCAGCCCGCGGGCGATGCCATGGCGGCGCAGCGTATAGGTCACGCCGTCATCGGGCCCGTAGGGGTCGTTGCGGCGAACGGTCAGGGCGGTGTGACACGCGGCGCCTTGCAGCATCGCGTCGGCGAGCCGCGCATCGGTGTCGTGCAGGATGCCGATCTGCACCTCGCGGCGGCGCCCAAGATAGACCGGCGTGAATGAATGCATGGTGATCAGCACAGGCGGAACCGAACGGCCCTCGATCACCTGCTCCAGCAGCGCGCTGAACGGGTCGAACACCTCTCTGATGCGGGCGGCCCGCTGTGTGGCGCTCAGCCCTACATTGCCGGGGATGTCGAAACGCTCGCTGCGCGCGGGCATCGCGTCGGGCGCCTCGGGCGGGCGGTTGCAGTCATAGACCAGGCGGCTGACGCAGGACTCCACCAGCGGCGCATCCAGTGCCCGGCTCAGCCGCTGTGCCACGTCCTGTGCGCCGATGTCCCAGGCGGCATGCGACTCGCGCGCCTCGTTCGACAGGCCCAAACCGTTCAACGCCGCCGGAATGTTCCGGCTGGCATGTTCGCACACCAGCACGGCCCGGCCCCGGCCGGTGCCATTCAGCACATGCGCCGCGGGCCGCTCGCTCGCCGAAAGAAGGGGTGAATCGGGTCCGTTGTCCATGCAGGATATTGGTGATGCCATTCCGGCCCCTGTCAACATCATTTCTGTAGACATGGCTACAGGCCGGAATATCCTGTAGCAAACGCTAGATCGCGAGGTGGCCGTGGCCCCGACGACAAGACTCGTCAAGCAGATGATCCAGGACAGCATGGACCGGCTGACCCGGTCCGAGCGGCAATTGGCATCGGTCCTGATGCAGGATTACCCGGTGGGCGGGCTGCAATCCATCACCCGGCTGGCGGCGGCGGCGGGGGTTTCGACGCCGACGGTGATCCGCATGGCGCGCAAGCTGGGGTTTGACGGGTTTTCCGCGCTTCAGGATGCGCTGCGCGAGGAACTTGCCGCCCGGATCAAGAAGCCGATCCTGAAGAACGACGCCTGGCCGGCGCAGGCGCCCGGCAGCCACCTGCTGCACCGCTTTGCCGAGGCGGTGACGGAAAACATGCGTCATACGCTGGATCGGATCGACACCGCCATGTTCGACGCGGTCGCCCGCCTTCTGGCCGACCCCGACCGCCCGGTCTATGTGGTCGGCGGGCGCATCACCCGTTCGAACGCGGATTATCTGTTCAATCACTTGCAGATCATCCGGCCCAGGGTGACGCAACTTGGCAATTCCACAAATGTCTGGCCGCAATATCTGCTGGACATGGATACGCGGGCGGTGCTGGTTGTCTACGATATCCGTCGCTACGAGGCATATCTGGAAAAGCTGGCGCAACTGGCCGGCGAACGGGGCGCGCGGGTCGTTCTGTTCACCGATCAATGGGGTTCGCCCATCGGACGGGTTGCCGATTTTACCTTCAACGGGCTGGTCGAGGCGCCGTCGAGCTGGGATTCGACTATCGCGCTCATGCTGATTACCGAGGCGCTGATTGCCGAGGTTCAGAATGCCCGCTGGGACGCCAGCCGCGAGCGGATCGAGGAACTGGAGGCGATGTTCTCCTCTACCAGGCTGTTCCGGTCGCAGGGCGGATAGCCTGGGACGCCGGGCCACCGCGGAAATCGCCCCCGTGCCGGCGAATTCACGAAAAACCCCGCTTGACGGGGGCGGGGTGGAGCCATAATACACCCCAACGCGCCGGGGTTTCAGCCCCGCGCGGGCAGTGGGCGGTTGTAGCTCAGTTGGTTAGAGTACCGGCCTGTCACGCCGGGGGTCGCGGGTTCGAGCCCCGTCAACCGCGCCACCGCTGTCAGAACCCCGGCCCGGGCAGGGCAATGGCGGGCCAGTCCGCCACGACACAGCGCGCGGTTGTAGCTCAGCTGGTTAGAGTACCGGCCTGTCACGCCGGGGGTCGCGGGTTCGAGCCCCGTCAACCGCGCCACTGTTTCCCCCCCCCTGATGCAAGCCCCGATGCAGGCACGACCGCTGCCGACCGATGAGGCGGCGGACGATGGGTGTCCGCGCGCAAGGGCGGGCGAGATTGCCACCGGCGCCCGCGCCGCCAACCGGATGAACCGACGGGGCTGGGCGGATTTTCCATCGCTATGGCCGTGAGTCCCTGTGTCGAAAGGGCGCGAATGCTGCCAAACCTATGGCAGCATCCGGTGGGCAACAGGCGCGGGGTGTTTCTCCCGTTCCCGATATTGTCAGCGCAGGTGTCTTAAGGCCGTCAGCCGCGCATCTTCTTGACGACCACGCCCACAACCATCTGAACGATCATTCCCATGACGCCGCCGCCGACAAGGTTCGAGGCGAGGGCCCCGATATCCATGCCGGCACCGGCATCGCCGCCAGCCATGCCGAGAAGTCCGCCCAGAGCCTGACCGCCTGCCACGCCCCCGACTGCCCCGGCAATGAGGTTTCCGATACCGCCCATGTTGGTCTTGTCGAGGATCTTGCCGCCGGCAGTTCCCCCGATTGCACCGCCTACCAGTTGGCTAAGAATTTGCTCCATCTTTCCAATCCAACTACCACAATCTATGGACGGTCAGAATACAGCGGTTCGGCGCCAAGTCCAGTGATCCGAATCCAAGTCCAGCAACATCCATCCATCGCCCCCGGATCGCTTGCGATCCGGCTTGCGCCCGACCCCGATGCCGGGCGCGAACCTCTGCCGCTGGCGGGGTCTGTTGGTATCCGGTGCACTCTGGGAAAGAGGAGAGTAAAGGGACACTTTTCGGAATTGCCGAACGGCTCTCCGGTTTTCGGCAAGTCACTGGGATATCGACAAGAGCCTGGCCTTGTCATGCGGCAAGCAGCGCCGCGACCGGCATTCGCAGAACCTCTTGGCCTTAGACAGGACAAAGCTGTCGATCCGCCAAAACCCCTTTCCCTTCAAGGGGTTGAGTAAAGGTTCAATCTTGAGATGCGGGATGGTGGGCGACCCTGGAATCGAACCAGGCGTGCGTCTCCGCGAGGGAGTTACAGTCCCCTGCCACACCTTGCGGCCTGTCGCCCACGACCGGGCGCGGTTGCGCCCGGTGCGAAGGCGTGATTACTAGCGCGCCAGGGGAGCGTCAACAGGAAAAACCCGGGCACCGGCCCCGGCTGTCGGCGCGGCAATGCGCGCGCTCCGGGATCGGGTGCAAGAGCGGATCCGCCAGGGGGGCGGGCGATGAAGAAACCGAAATGGGCCATCGAGAAGGAACGGGCGCGCAAGGCCGCCGCGGCGGAAACGCTGTGGCTGTTCGGGCTGCACGCGGTACGCGATGCGCTGGTCAATCCGCGGCGCGAGAAACTGCGCCTGATCGTGACCGCCAACGCGAGGGACCGGCTGGCCGGGGCGATTGACGCGGCCGGTATCCTGCCCGAAGTGGCGGATGCGCGCAGCTTCGCCGCGCCGCTCGATCCGGGTTCGGTGCATCAGGGCGCGGCGCTGGAGGTCCGGCCGCTGGACTGGGGCGGGCTGGCGGAAAACTGCATCGGGCGCGAGGCGCCGCGCGTAGTGCTGCTGGACCGGGTCAGCGACCCGCACAACGTGGGCGCCATCCTGCGTTCGGCCGAGGTTTTCGGGGCCAGCGCGGTGATCGGCACACGCCACCATTCGGCGCCCGAGACGGGGGCGCTGGCCAAGACCGCCAGCGGCGCGCTTGAGCGTCAGCCCTATCTGCGGGTGCGCAACCTTGCCGAGGCGATCGGGGAGTTGCAGGCCATGGGCTTTCTGGTGCTGGGCCTGGATGGCGGCGCCGGGCGAAGCATCGAACAGGCGCTCGACGGGCGGCGCGATGGTGCCGTGGCACTGGTTCTCGGCGCCGAGGGGCCGGGGTTGCGCGAAAAGACGCGCGCCAGCGTGGATGAACTGGTGCGCATCGACTTCGCGGGCGAATTCGGCTCCCTGAACGTATCGAACGCCGCGGCCGTCGCGCTATATGCCGCACGGCGCTGAGCCGGACCCGGCGGCAGCGGCAATGGCTGCGGCGGTCACGGTGGCGCACCCGCCGTTCACATCCGCGTCAGGCGGTCTTTGCAGACCTGCCCCGACGCGGCATTGTCGGCAGATCACGCACGATCCGAAAGCCTTCGATGTTTCTCCGTCCGCTTGCCGCCTTCGTATTCGTCCTGTCTGCGCTGGCCGCGCCCGTGCGCGCCGACAGCCCGGTCTGGTACAGCGGCGATGGCGTGGCGATCAACGGCTATGATACCGTCGCCTATTTCACGGCGGGCAAGCCGGTGCCGGGACGGACGGGCATCGAGGTGGAGTGGAAGGGTGCATTGTGGCGATTCGCCTCGCGCCGCAATCGCGAGAGGTTCGAGGCCAATCCCCGCGCCTTCGCGCCGCAGTACGGCGGCTATTGCGCCTATGCGGTGTCGCGCGGCCATGTCGCCAGCACCGACCCGCGGGCGTGGAAGATCGTCGATGGCAAGCTTTATCTGACCCACAGCCCTTCCGTGTTTCGCGCCTGGTTGCGGGACATCGCCGGCAACCTGGCGCTGAGCGATGCCAACTGGCCCGGCGTGCTGTTCAAGTGATCCGGCCGCGCCGCGCAACGTGCCGCTCCATCACAAAAAAGCGAGCGCGCCTTTTTTTTGCCGCGAGCTTGCCTAATTGACACAGTGACCGCGGGTTGGAACTCCCGCGGGTCATTTCACTGTCCCTCGTTCCACACCTCGCGCCCGGGGCATTGCCGCCTCGGGCGCTTTTTCGTTTGCGGCTATTCGCGTGCCTCTTCTCGGGGTAGGATCGCGGACATGCCCGAGTATTCCGATGAACTGCTGAAATCCGTCCTGACGCGCACGCGGGTGATCGCCATGGTCGGCGTCTCGATGAACCCGGTTCGGCCCAGCTATTACGTGGCGCGCTATCTCGGATTGAAGGGGTATACCGTCATTCCGGTCAATCCCGGCCATGCGGGCGAGCGGCTGCTGGGCCAGACCGTGCGGGCCTCGCTTGCCGCAATCGGCGAGGCCGTCGACATGGTGGACATATTCCGCCGTTCCGAGGCGGTGCCTGCGATCGTGGACGAGGCGCTGGCGGCGTTCCCCGATTTGCAGACGATCTGGATGCAGATCGGGGTGAAGCACCCGCATGCCGCGGCCACGGCCGAGACGCGGGGCGTCACGGTGATCCAGGACAGGTGCCCCAAGATCGAGTATCAGCGCCTGTTCGGGGAGTTGCGGATGGGCGGGTTCAATACCGGGGTGACCTCGTCAAGGCTGTGAGGCTGTGAGGCTGTGAGGCGGTGAACGGACCGGCGAGCGGGGGGCGCCCGCGGAAGAGGTTGAAGGGGGCTGCCGCCCCCTCTTGGCCTGCGGCCAATTCACCCCCGCGAGTATTTGCGACCAGAAAGAGGCCGGGTGCGGGGCCGGCTCAGCCTTTTGGCCGGCGCGCCTTTTCCTCGAGCCCGCCGGTGCCCTGCCGCCGGTCGAGTTCGGCCAGCACGTCGGCGAGGGCGACATCGCGGGCCGCCAGCATCACCAGCAGATGATAGAGGACATCGGCCGCCTCGGCGGTCAGCCGGGCACGGTCGCCTTTCACCGCCTCGACGATCGCCTCCACCGCTTCCTCGCCGAATTTCCCGGCGCATTTCTCGGGGCCGCCGGCCAGCAGCCTGGCGGTCCAGGAACTGTCGGGATCGGCGCCGCGGCGGGCGGCGATGGTGGCGGCAAGGGTTTCGAGCGTGCTCATGTCAGCCTCATGGGGATGCCGGCGGCGGCCATGTGTTCCTTGGCCTGGCGGATGGAGTAGATGCCGAAATGGAAGATCGAGGCGGCCAGCACGGCGCTTGCATGGCCCAGAGTCACGCCTTCGACCAGGTGATCGAGCGTGCCGACCCCGCCCGATGCGATCACAGGCACATCGACCGCGTCGGCGATGGCGCGGGTCAGCGGGATGTTGAAGCCGGCGCGGGTGCCGTCGCGGTCCATCGAAGTCAGCAGGATTTCGCCGGCGCCATTGGCGGCGACCCTGCGGGCGAAACCGACCGCGTCGATGCCGGTGGAGCGGCGGCCGCCATGGGTGAAGAGCTCCCATTTGCCGGGGCTGACGGTCTTGGCGTCGATGGCAACGACGATGCACTGGCTTCCGAAGCGGTCGGCGGCGCGTACCACCACATCGGGGTCGGCGACGGCGGCGGAGTTGAAGCTGACCTTGTCGGCCCCGGCCAGCAGCAGGTCGCGCACGTCCTCGGGTGTGCGCACGCCGCCGCCGACGGTCAGCGGGATGTAGCACTGTTCGGCGGTGCGCGTGAGCAGGTCGAACATGGTGGAGCGGTTTTCGTGGGTGGCGTGAATGTCGAGAAAGCAAAGTTCGTCGGCCCCGGCGGCGTCATAGGCGCGCGCGGCATCGACCGGGTCGCCGGCATCGACGAGATCGACGAAATTGACCCCCTTGACGACACGGCCGTCGGCGACATCCAGGCAGGGAATGATGCGGGTCTTGAGCATGGCGCCGTTATAGCGCCCGATGCGGCGCCGGCAAGATGCGAGGCGGCGGCGCCCCGGAGGAGCCATGGCTTGCGCCCGCGGGGCGGGGTTGCTATCTGCGCCTGAACCCGGTGCTCGGATCGGGCAGATGGCAGCGAGGCCCGAAGGTGACGGCACAGACGCAGGAGCCCCGTCTCGAGATACGCAGGCTCGTGCGCCATTTCGACGGGCGGCGGGTCGTGGACGACGTGTCGCTATCGGTCCGGGCCGGGCAGGTGACATGCCTTCTGGGACCGTCGGGCTGCGGCAAATCCACCACGCTGCGGATGATCGCCGGGGTCGAGATGCAGGATTCGGGCGAGATCTGGGTTGATGGGCGGCTGGTGTGCGACACCGACTACCGGGTGCCGCCCGAGCGCCGCGAAATCGGGCTGATGTTTCAGGATTTCGCGTTGTTTCCGCATCTGAGCGTGGCCGAGAACGTCGCCTTCGGGCTGCGCCGCGGGTCGCGCGAGGACAAGCGGGCACGGGTTCGCGAACTGCTGGAGCGGGTCGATCTTCTGCGTTTCATCGACGGCTATCCGCACCAGTTGTCGGGGGGCGAACAGCAGCGCGTGGCCCTGGCGCGCGCCCTGGCGCCGCGGCCGCGCATCATGCTGATGGACGAGCCGTTTTCCGGGCTCGACAACCGGTTGCGCGACGGCATCCGCGACCAGACGCTGAGCCTGCTGAAGGAAGAGGATGCCGCCGTTCTGCTGGTCACGCACGAGCCGGAAGAGGCGATGCGCATGGCCGACGAGATCGCGCTGATGCGGAACGGCAGGATCGTGCAGCGCGGCGCGCCCTACAACGTCTATACCCGCCCCGTGGATAAGGCAGCGGTAGCATTTTTCAGCGATGTCAACGTGTTGCGAGCCGAAGTCAACGGCGCTCTGGCGCAAACGCCGTTCGGCCGCTTCCTGTCGCCCGGCGTGGCGGACGGGACGCGTGTGGAGATCGTGTTCCGGCCCCAGCATGTGCGGCTCGATTTCGACCGCCAGGGCAGCGGCCCGTTGCCCACGGCCGCCGAGGGCGTGGCGGCGCGCGGCGTGGTGACGCGCGCGCGGTTTCTCGGGCACGAGAGCCTGGTGGAGTTCCGCATGGATCACGACGGATCGGAACTGAAGGTGACGGTTCCCAATGTGTTCCTGCCCGAAGCCGGGCGGCCGATGTGGCTGACGGTGCGGCGCGACCGCTGTTTCGTCTTCCCCGCCTGAGCGAGACCTCGCGCCTACGGCACGGCGCGGCGAAAATCCGGCAGCCGCTTTCCCGGTTCGTCAACGAAGAGTTCGGGCAAGGGGCGCGCCGTTTCCATCAGATCGAGCCGGAACTCGCGGAAATCCCGGATCGACTCGCACCAGGCGATCAGTGTCCAGACACGGCCGAAATAGTCGAGCATCAGCGGGCGGACGGTGGAATGCACCAATGCCCCATCGGTCTGGCGGTAGCCGAGGTCCAGCTTTTGCCGTCCTTCGATGGCGCTGCGCAGGGTGGCCATGTGCGACAGGCCGCGCGCGGCGTCGGCGAACGGGTGCAGGGCGAACTTCCAGGCGTCCGCCTCGGCGATGGTTTCGGCCGGCAGTACCGCGTCGATCTTGCCCGCCAGCGAGCGCGCGGCGGCGTTCAGTTCGGGATCGGCGGCTTCGGCAACGATGGCGATACCCAGGTTCAGCGCCTGCAACTCGGCCTCGGTCAGGCTTAGCGGCGGCAGGGCGACGGTGTCGCGCACCCGGTATCCCGTGCCGCGCGTGCCGTCGACCGGAACGCCCGCCGCGGCAAGCCGCTCCATGTCGCGATAGATGCTGCGCACAGAGACGTTCAGCCGGGCGGCGATGTCCTGCGCGCGGTGCGGGCGGCCGTCGCGAAGGATGGTGATGATGGCGAACAGGCGGTCGGCGCGGCGCATGGCGCCTCAATCGTCCTTGAAAGGGGATTTGTCCAGTGCTCCTGCCAAAATCCTGTCAGTTGTTGCGCGCAAGCATGGAAGTGACCGGAATTCGGGCCGCGATTTGCGCGCCCTGCCGCGATTGCCGCTTTTCCGCCGGGCATGGATGCGCCAGAACCGGAGCGCGAAATTCCGGAGCGGCCGCGGGCCGCGCGAGTTCTGAGGAGACGGACATGTTGAACAATATCGGCCTTCCGGGCCTTTTGCTGATCGCGGTGGTGGTGCTGGTGCTGTTCGGACGGGGCAAGATCAGTTCGCTCATGGGCGAGGTCGGCAAGGGTATCACGTCGTTCAAGAAGGGTATCAACGAGGGCACGAAAGAGCTGGAAGACGATTTCGCGGGCGAGTCCGCCAGGGACATCACGCCGCAGCAGACCGATCGCGGAACCGGCGCCAAGACCGACCTGAAGGTCGAGAAGGACAAGGTCTGAACCGGCCATGTTCGATATGGGCTGGAGCGAACTGCTGCTGATCGGCATCGTTGCGCTGATCGTGGTCGGGCCGAAAGACCTGCCGGTCCTGTTTCGCAATATCGGGCGCTGGGTCGGCAAGGCGCGCGGGATGGCGCGCGAGTTCAGCCGCGCCATGAACGAGGCCGCCGATCAATCCGGGATCAACGAGGTCGCCAAGGGGTTGAAGACCGCCGCGAACCCGGTGGGTGCTGCCATGGACGGGGTCAAGGATGCGGCCCGCGACCTGACCAAGGGGCTGGATCCGGCCAGCTTCGACCCTGACAGCGAGACCGGCAAGCTCGCCGCCGAACGCGCCGATGCGGCCCGCAAGATCCAGGCTTCGACCGCACGCGCCGCCGCCGAACGCAAGATGCGCGAGGCCAGGGCCGCAATGGCACAGGCCGAGGCGGCCGAGGCGGCGCTTGAGGATCGCCCAGCGCCGGCGGGGCGCCATGGCGAACAGCCCGAAACCGGAACCGGATCATGAGCGGAATCGACGATATCGACGACAGTGCCGCGCCGCTGATCGAGCATCTTGCCGAGCTGCGCAACCGGCTGATTCATTCGGTCGTGGCCTTCATCGTCGGCATGGTGATCTGTTTCACCGTGGCCACGCCGATCTTCAATTTCCTGACCGCGCCGCTGTGTCAGGTGCTGGCCGAACGCGGCCAGGATTGCGACCTGATCTTCATCAGCCCGCAGGAGGGGTTCTTCGTTGCCATCAAGGTTTCCCTGCTGGGCGGGCTGATCCTGTCCTTTCCCTATATCGCCCTGCAGATGTGGCGGTTCGTGGCGCCCGGGCTTTACAAGAGCGAGAAGGGCGCCTTTCTGCCGTTCATAGTCGCCTCGCCGTTCATGTTCGTGCTGGGCGCGGGTTTCGCTTTCTATGTGGTGACGCCGCTGGCGTATGACTTCTTCCTTGGCTTTCAGCAGTTTGGCACGCAGGGCGAGGCGGTCAGCGAGGGGGCGGCGCCGCTGAGCGTGGTTTTCCAGGGTTCGGCCCAGGAATACCTTAATCTGACGATCAAGTTCATCGTGGCGTTCGGGCTGTGTTTCCAGTTGCCGGTGCTGCTGACGCTGATGGGCAAGGCCGGTCTGGTCAGCGCCGCGGGTCTGGGCGGCGTGCGCAAATACGCGGTGGTGGCGATTCTGGTGCTGGCGGCATTGGTGACGCCGCCGGACGTCATTACCCAGGTGATCCTGTTCGTCGTGGTCTATGGCCTATACGAGGTGTCGATCTTCCTGGTGCGCCGGGTCGAGGCCCGACGCGAGGCAAAGCTGCGCGCCGAGGGTCTCTGGTTCGAGGATGACGAGGAGGAGGCCGACGCCGGGCTGGCCGCCGAAATCGGTGCCGACCCGGGCCGGGACGACACCCGATAGTTCGCCCCTGCGCGGCCCGGGTGTCGACGCACGGGGCGATGCGGGCCTTGTCGGTGTTGCCGCAACATGGTTTGAACCTCGCGGGAACAGGAGGCTGACAATGGACGGGGACGCATTGACGCGCATCGCAAGGGCGCTGGAACG
The DNA here is from genome assembly GCA_047975215.1 of Jhaorihella sp. GTDB lineage: Bacteria > Pseudomonadota > Alphaproteobacteria > Rhodobacterales > Rhodobacteraceae > JAGRMG01. Next base: position 13,109 of record JBKEDD010000032.1, on the reverse strand, counting down.
GATCGCACCGGCGCCGATGCCGGCGCCGGATTTCGCGCTCGCTCCGGGCTTTGTCTGGCATGTCGAGCCCGACCGGCTGGAACCGGTGCAGCGCATCAACCGGGTCGCCATCGACCTGCTGGTGGGCATCGACCGCGCCCGCGATACGCTGCTGGACAACACCCGCCGTTTCGCCGCCGGGAACGCCGCCAACAACGCGCTGCTCTGGGGGGCGCGGGGAATGGGCAAGTCGAGCCTCGTGAAGGCGGTGCATGGCGCGGTGGCCGTTGACGTGCCCGGTCTCAAGCTGATCGAGTTGCAGCGCGAGGATCTGCCCTCGGTCGGGCGGTTGCTGAACCATCTGCGCGGCGCCGACAACCGGTTTGTGCTGTTTTGCGACGACCTGTCGTTTTCCCATGACGACCAGCACTACAAGTCGCTCAAGGCGGTGCTGGATGGCGGTATCGAGGGGCGGCCCGAGAATGTCGTGTTCTATGCCACGTCCAACCGCCGCCACCTGATGCCGCGCGACATGATCGAGAACGAGAGGTCGAGCGCCATAAGCCCTTCCGAGGCGGTCGAGGAAAAGGTTTCGCTTTCGGACCGGTTCGGGCTGTGGCTGGGGTTCCACCCGTGCAGCCAGGACGAATACCTGACGATGATCGACGGCTATTGCGCCGCCTACGGGCTGTCCTTGCGGGGCGAAAGCCTGCGCGCGCAGGCGATCGAGTGGCAGGCCACCCGCGGCGCCCGCTCGGGCCGGGTAGCCTGGCAGTTCTTTGTCGATCTGGCCGGGCGGCATGGCATCGCCGTTTCCTGAAAAGGGGTAGCAATCGCACCGTGACCGGCCCGGGCGGGGGGGCCGTCTTTCGCGTTCCCGCATCCTGTCGCGCAAGACAGGCGGGCGCGGATTTTCTGCCTCAGGCGGCCGGGCGCGTCAGGCTTATCTGGTTTCGGCCCGCCCCCTTGGCCTGGTAGAGCGCGCGGTCGGCCTGGCGGATCAGACCGTTGGCGAAGGCATCGCATGTGTCGCTGGCGCGACCGGCGGGCGGGCCTGCCACGACGCCGATGCTGATTGTAACGGTCACCGGCTCGGCAATGCCGGGAACGGGAAAAGCGTTGTCCTCGATGCAGGCGCGGAGGCGCTCGGCGGTCCGGGCCGCGGCTTTGGGGCCGGTTGCGGGCATGACGATCATGAATTCCTCGCCACCGATGCGGGCGATCATGTCGTCGGGGCGCAACGCGCCCTGCAACCGGCGTGCGGTTTCGGCCAAAACCGCGTCGCCGGCCGGATGGCCGAAGCGGTCGTTGATTCCCTTGAAATGGTCCAGGTCGGCCAGCATTACGGCGAATCCGCTGCCGGTCGCCGCGGCCTCCCGCGCGACCCGTGCCAGGTGGGGTAACGCGTGGCGGCGGTTATACAGCCCGGTCAGCGGGTCGCGAACCGCTGCGCGCAGCCCGTTGCGCACGCTCAGGCGCAGGCCATCGGCCCGCGCCTTGCGCCGCAGCTGCGTATCAAGCCGCAACGCCAGTTCCTGTGCGCAGAAACCGCCGGGCATCACATCATGGGCGCCCCGATCCAGCGCCTCGGCGGCGAGCCGCCTATTGGCCGGATCGGCCACCGCGATGACCGCCGCCTGGCGCGAGCCGTTGCGGGCGCGCAGGTCGGCAAGCAGCCGCAGGCCGGGCGGTGTGCCGGGCGCGCCGGACAGTTCGACGACGATGGCATCCGGTACAGGTTCGGCAAGCAAGGACCGGACCCCGCCCAGCCGGTGCGGCGCCAGGTGATGGGGCACATGGGGCGTCAGTCGCGCCCGCCACAGGGTTGCGGTCGCCGCGTCGGCGCTGACCAGCGCGACCCGGGCCGCCGCCAGCGGAGGTTCAAAGCCGCGCGCCGCCTCGGCCAGGTGGAACGTATCGTGCGTGTCGTCGTCCTGGCCCAGATCCTCGGCCGAGGACCGGCTGCGCAGAAGGCTGCGGATTCGCGCCTGAAGCAGCGTGTCGTCGACCGGGTGGCCAAGCACATCGTCGATCCCTGCGGCCAGTGCCGCCAGCCGCGCCGAACGGTCGTTCTGGGCGGAAATCGCGATGACGGGGATTGCGGCGGTTGCCGGGTCGCCCTGCAACGCGGCATGCAGCGTCGTGGCCGACCCGTCGGGCAGCGCCATCGCGGTCACGACAAGATCCGGGCGCGTGCGCCGGACCAGCGGCAGCAGCCCCTGCAGCCGATCGGCCTGGACCACGTGGTACCAGGCGGCGGAAAGCTGGACCTTGAGCATGATCCGGTTGGTCGATACCGCGTCGATGATGAGAATGGTGCCCAGCACGGCCCCGGCCCTTTGCCACTTGCATTCGCTGTTCGTCGAAGTCTTTATGAGAGTGGTTAACAAACCCTTTCCCGTCCCGCGGATTCAGGCTTGCCATGTCGTTTTCCCCAGAAGCCGCCGAAACGCTTGCCTTGCGGGCGCTTGGTTGGCTGATCGGCGATTCCGATCTGCGGGCGGTGTTCCTGGGCACCACCGGCGCGTCGGCGACGGATTTGCGCGACCTGGCCGACAAGCCGGAATTTCTTGGTTCGGTACTGGATTTTCTGCTGATGGACGACGCCTGGATCATGCGGTTCTGCGACGAATGCGGCGCCGCCTACGATGCGCCGATGCAGGCGCGTATGGCGTTGCCTGGCGGGGCGCGTGTGGAATGGACGTGAGGGCGGGGCAGCGGGCCGTGCCCGGGCGGACATTGCCGGTCGATGCCATCGTCTTTGACAAGGACGGCACGCTATTCGATTTCGCCGCCACCTGGGAGGCCTGGGCGCGCAACTTCCTGCTGCGTGCCACCGGGCAGGATGCAGGCCGGGCGCAGACTCTGGGGCGGCATATCGGGTTCGATCTTGCATCGTCGCGTTTTGACCCCGACAGCGTCGCCATCGCTTCGACCGTGGCCGAGGTGGCGGCGGCGCTGGCCCCGCATCTGCCGGAATACACCACCGCCACGCTGCTTGACCTGATTAACGAGGAAGCCGCCGCCGCGCCCCAGGTGGAGGCGGTGCCGCTGCGGCCGCTGCTTGACGATCTGCGCAGCAGTGGCCTGCGGCTGGGGGTGGCGACCAACGATTCCGAAGGTCCGGCGCGGGCCCATCTGGCCGCAGCCGGCGTGCTTGACCGGTTCGATTTCGTCGCCGGATTCGACAGCGGCCATGGCGCCAAGCCGGGCCCGGGGCAATTGCTGGCCTTCGCCGGCCGGGTCGGCGTCGCGCCCGAACGGGTGGCGATGGTCGGTGACAGCCGCCATGACCTGACCGCCGGCCGGGCCGCCGGTATGGTCACGCTCGCCGTGCTGACCGGCATGGCGCCGGCGACGGCTCTGGCGCCGCTGTCGGACGCAGTGCTGCCCGATATCGGGCATATTCCCGCCTGGCTCGACCGATAGCGGCGGCCCGCCGGGCCTTCCGGCCGGTGATCGAAATGCGGGATCCGGAGGGAACCGGGTGGAACCGGGGCGACGATCCCTGCGCGAATCCGGCCGCGGCACTACGGTTCTACCGTATGCCGCATTTGGCCGGATTCCGGTGTTTTTGCGCCCGGGACGACGCAGCGTTTTCGCCGCACAACGCGTTCGGTGGCGCGCGTGCATTCGATTGAACGCGACATCTTCCTGGCGGTACGGACGGGTCAGATCGGCAGGTAGCTGACCGCGTTCGCCAAAGCGCCGGAACTGTTCAGAACCACCAGTAGTCCGGTGAGCGAGAGCACCTGGGTATTGAGCCGGAAATCCTCGCCCCGGATGAGGTTGACCGCGGCCATCGAAGCGGCGACCGGGGTCGAAAGGGTTGCAATCACTCCGGTCATGCCCCAGATCGCCAGCCTGCGGATGTCGCTCTGGGCCTGGAGCTCGGCGCTGGACGTTTCGTTGGCATCGGATTGATCCGCGGCGCGGTATGCCAGCGCCAGTGCTTCGTCCTCGCTCAGTTCGATCAGCCGGTGCGCGTCATCGGACTGCATGTCGTGGCGCTCGTCCTGATCGGGCGCGGTGCCGGCGCGCGGTGCGGGCCCCTGGCCGCGGGTGCTGCCCCCGCCATTCACACGCTGCGGCGAGACATTGCTGAAGGCGCTGAGAAACTGATCGACCGTCAGCACCGTGCCCGGATCCATCCATTCGATCAGTTCGGCATTGCACGTGTCCACCATGCGATACAGCATCACCACCAGCATCAATTCGGATATGTCGCGGTCCTCATAGGCTCCCGCGGCGGGTGTCATTTCGATCTCGAGCCGATGGTGCGGTTTGGCGGGGCGCCTGCCGGCGGGCCGGGCGTCCGTGCCGGCACGGTCGCGGTAGCGGCGCTGGTCGAGCGAAAGCTTGACCATGTACTGGCTGGTCACGACCCTGGCTTGGCCGGGGTCGATGACGGATTGCCGTTCGACCTGATGGCCGAAATCCTCAAGCGTGGCGGTGACGATGCGGCAGAATCCGTCCAGCGGGTTCTCGGCGTCGTCCTGGAATACAAGTCCCCCGTGATACATGCCTGTCTGTGCCACTGTCGGTTCCTCCATTCGGTGTTTCGTTGGCCAGACGCTAGGCGCGGAAACGGGTGAAAATGCGGCGAAATCAGAGAAAGACGGTGGCGTACCCGGCGGTGCCGGCAGCAATCCGCCGGGCGCGGCGGTCGAAATGGGCGGGGCGGCGCCTAATTCCGCGGCTGCGTGTGCAAATGCGGCGGCAATGCGGCGGTGCCGGGGCGATCAGGAGTCGATACGTGACGCCATTATCGCGATGGCCTTCTGATAGACGGTGGCGGCGTTCCACTCCTGGATGACGGCGAAGTTGGGCTGCCCCGGCTGATAGCCGCGGCCCGGTGCCCAGCCCCTCTGGCGCAGGTAGTTCGCGGTCGAGGCCATTGCGTCTGTCAGGTTGTAGAAATCGACGACGCCATCGCCATTGCCATCCACCCCGTAGACGAGGGCGTTGCCGGGCAGGAACTGGGTGTGGCCCAGTTCGCCGTGCCTGGCCCCAAGGGTTGCCGTGGTGATCGAGCCCTGATCGACCAGTTTCAGCGCCCCGATGGCGTGGGGAATGAAGAAATCCGACCGCCGGCAGTCGTAGGCCAGTGTCGTGATCGCCGAAACCACCTGGCTGTCGCCCATGAAGCCGCCAAACCCGGTTTCCATGCCATGAATGGCAATCAGGATTCCCGCCGGCACGCCGTATTGCCGCTCGAGCGCGGCATAGAACTCGGGATTGCGCGCCTTGCGCTTGCGCCCCTGTGCCACGATGGTATCGGCGCCGCGCACCCGCATGAATTTCTCAAGGCTGTACTTGAACGATTTCTGGCCGCGGTCGGCGGCGATGGTGCGGGTGGCGTATTGCGTCTGGGCCAGCGCCTGAAGCCCGCGCTGACCGACCCCGGCCTGTCGGGCGGTCGTTGCGAAATCGGCCTTCCATGCCGAAAACCCCGCACCGGTATTGCCGCAGGGCGCGGCCGATGCTGCGCAGGCGCCCAGACCTGCAGTGGCGATGACCAGGGCGGGAAGGAAACGGCGCATGGATGTCCTCGAATAATCCGTTGGAAATGCCCCCAAGCTAGCCTGACCGCCGGAAAACACAACCGGCAGTCGGTTGGAACGACCCGGCAGGCCCAACGCCGGCCGCCGGTGGACGCGCACGCGCCAATGGCAAGCGGGGCGGCCCGACGGGCCGCCCCTGCTGTTGATCACTGTCCGGCCACCGGCCGGCGCCGCATTTATCAGCAGCTGTAATACATGCCGTATTCGACCGGATGAGGCGTGTGTTCATAGGTGTGTACCTCGCCCATCTTCAGGTTGATGTAACCGGTGATCTGATCCTTGGTGAACACGTCCCCGGCCAGCAGGAAATCCATGTCGTTCTGCAACTCGTCGAGCGCCTCGCGCAGCGATCCCGCGACGGTGGGGATGCCGGCCAGTTCCTCGGCGGGCAGATCGTAGAGGTTCTTGTCCATGGCCTCGCCCGGGTCGATGCGGTTGCGGATGCCGTCAAGCCCGGCCATCAGCAGTGCGGCAAAGCACAGGTAAGGGTTGGCCGAGGGGTCCGGGAACCGGGCCTCGACACGCTTGGCCTTGGGGCTCTCGGTCCAGGGAATGCGGATGCAGCCCGACCGGTTGCGCGCCGAATAGGCCCGCAGTACCGGTGCTTCGAACCCCGGGATCAGCCGCTTGTAGCTGTTGGTGCCCGGATTGGTGAAGGCATTCAGCGCCTTGGCGTGTTTCAGGATACCGCCGATGAACCACAGCGCATGATCGGACAGATCGGCATACTTGTCGCCCGCGAAAAGCGGCTTGCCATCCTTCCAGATCGACATGTTCACATGCATTCCGCTGCCGTTGTCGCCATAGATCGGCTTGGGCATGAAGGTTGCGGATTTTCCATAGGCATGTGCGACATTGTGGATGACGTACTTGTATTTCTGCATCTCGTCGGCCTGGGTGGTCAGTGTGCCGAAGATCAGGCCCAGTTCGTGCTGGCACGAGGCGACCTCGTGGTGGTGCTTGTCCACCTTCATGCCCAGTTGCTTCATGGTCGACAGCATCTCGGAGCGAAGATCCTGGGCTTCGTCTGTCGGGTTGACCGGGAAATAGCCGCCCTTCAGCCCCGGGCGGTGGCCCATGTTGCCGGTCTCGTATTCGGTGTCCGTATTCCACGAGGCATCGGTGGCGTCCACTTCGAACGAGACCTTGTTGATGGTGTTGGCAAACCGCACATCGTCGAACAGGAAGAACTCGGCCTCGGGGCCGAAATAGGCGACATCGCCGATCCCGCTCGAGCGCAGATAGGCCTCGGCCTTCTGGGCGGTGCCGCGCGGGTCGCGTTCGTAGGGTTCGCCGGTGTCGGGTTCGACCACCGTGCAATGCACGCACAGCGTCTTTTCGGCATAGAACGGGTCGATATAGACGCTTTCGGTGTCGGGCATCAGTTTCATGTCCGAAGCTTCGATCGACTTCCAGCCGGCGATCGACGAGCCGTCGAACATGAAACCTTCTTCCAGAAAGTCCTCATCGACCAGATCGGCCACGACAGTCACATGCTGCAACTTGCCCCGCGGGTCGGTAAAGCGGATATCCACATATTCGATATCCTCGTCCTTTATCAGCTTGAGAACGGCTTCCTTGCTCATTTAGTTCGGTCCTCTGTTTGGTGTTGTTCGTGGTCCCGGCGTCACAGCGCGTCGGAACCGGATTCGCCGGTGCGGATGCGGATCGCCTGTTCGACCGGGCTGACGAAGATCTTGCCGTCGCCGATCTTGTCGGTCTTGGCGGCTCCGACGATGGCGTCGATTGCGGCATCGACCTGATCGTCATCCAGCACCACCTCGATCTTCACCTTGGGCAGGAAATCGACGACGTATTCAGCGCCGCGATACAGTTCGGTATGGCCTTTCTGGCGCCCGAACCCCTTGACCTCGATAACGCTCAGGCCCTGGACGCCGACATCCTGCAGCGCCTCCTTCACCTCGTCGAGCTTGAACGGCTTGATGATCGCTTCGATCTTTTTCATCGCAGGGCTCCTCGTTGGCTTGTCCCGGCGGGTCAGATCACTTCTAGATGTGGGTCACAATCCGATAGCGCCGCTGCCCGCGCGGGCGGCGATCCGAAACAAGGCATTTGCCCGTTTTTTGGGCAACCTGCATGAAAAGCGGGCGAAACTGAATCGCGACCGGGGAGGTACGGAGGAAAGCAATGACCGAACTTCTGACCGCGGCACAGATGCGGGCAATCGAACAGGCGGCCATCGCATCGGGTACGGCGACGGGGCGCGACCTGATGGAACGTGCCGGGCGCGGCGTGGTGGAGGCGGTGTTCGAGCATTGGCCCGACCTGGCGGCCGCGCCGTTCCGGGCGGCGGTGCTGTGCGGGCCGGGCAATAACGGCGGCGACGGCTTCGTCGTGGCGCGGCTGTTGAGGGAATGGGGCTGGGAGGCGGTCGCGTACCTCTATGGGGATCCGGACAAGCTGCCGCCCGATGCACGGGCGAACCATGACCGATGGTGCGGGATGGGAGGGCGCATATCGCCGATCCGGGCGTTCGACGATGTGCCACGCGACCGCCCAGATCTGGTGGTCGATGCGCTGTTCGGCACCGGGCTGTCGCGCGGGCTGGACGAAATCGCGTCGCACGCGCTGGGAGTCATGGAAATCATGCGGTCCTGGGATCGGCCGGCCAGGGTCGTGGCGGTGGACATGCCGTCGGGATACTGCGCCGACAGCGGCCGGCGCCTGTTCGAAACCTCAGAAGTCGTCGCCCGTTATCGTCAGCGGCGGCCGGGCGCCGATCTCACCGTGACCTTCGAGCGTCTGCGATTGGGGCACAGGCTGGATCGCGCGGCGCTGGCCTCGGGCAAGGTTGCCGTCAAACCGCTTGGTATCCGGCACGAAAGCGATGGACCGCTTTGCAACAGCGCGACCCCGATTGCCACCGAATGCCGTATCGACGCCCGCTGGCTGGGGAAACGAACCGGTGCGCACAAGTATTCCCACGGCCACGCGCTGATTCTGTCGGGGGGGACGGGGCGCACGGGGGCGGCGCGTCTGGCGGCGCGCGGGGCGCTGCGGATCGGCGCGGGGCTGGTGACACTGGCGGTGCCGCCAGCCGCGCAAAGCGAGGTGGCCGGGCAAGTCACCGCGATCATGTTGCGGCGTGTTGCGGATGGCGACGGGCTGGCGGCGCTGCTGGGCGATACGCGGCTGAACGCGCTGTGCCTGGGGCCGGGGCTGGGCCTGGGCGACAGAGCCCGGGATCTGGTCGCGGCGGCGCTGGACTGCCGGCGTGCCATCGTTCTGGACGCGGATGCGCTGACACTTGCGGGCGGTGATACGGCACTGTTCTCGGCGCTGCACGAAAACTGCGTGCTGACACCGCATGGCGGTGAATTTGCCCGCCTGTTCCCCGATCTGGCGGACAGGCTGGAGGCAAGCCCGACGCGCGGCCCCGCCTATTCCAAGGTCGACGCTACCCGCGCGGCGGCCGGGCGGGCCGGATGCACCGTGCTGTTCAAGGGGCCCGATACGGTGATCGCCGAACCGGGGGGGCGGTGCGTGGTGAATCCGGCGCATGGCGAACGTGCCGCGCCCTGGCTGGCGACGGCGGGGTCGGGCGATGTGCTGGCGGGTTTCGTCACCGGGCTTCTGGCGCGCGGGCTGACGCCGATGCAGGCGGCGGAATCCGCGGCCTGGCTGCATGTTGAATGCGCCCGCAGCTTCGGTCCCGGCCTGATCGCCGAGGATCTGCCCGAACAGTTGCCGGCGGTATTCCGGGCGCTGGATTTGTAGGGCACGCCGCCTTCAGGCCGCCCGCGCCATGCCCGTCCGGCCCGCCATGTCGGCGGCAAGTTCGAGCCCGCCTGCATAGATCACATGCGCGGCGTCGAATTCGAGTTTGAACAGGCGCAGCCGGCGCATGCCCAGATCGCGCACGAACCGGCCATCGACCAGCGCATCGGCGCGCATCAGGGCCTGGGAGGCGCCGCCAAACGCCTGCGCCCGCCAATCCCGGATCAGCAGCCGCTGGCCGGCCGGCAGCAGCGTATCGCCCTGCGTTCCGGTGTGACCCAGCGACCCGGCGGAAAACAGGATGCTGCGCACCGCCTGGCGGCGCCGTGCTATCCGGGCAAGCCTGACCATCCCGGCATCACGGGTGATGATCCGGTCGCCGGGGCCGAGAAATTCCACCGGGATCTCTCCGTCGGCGGTCAGTACAGACATACCCTCGGCCAGCCCGCTGTCGGGCCAGCACAATGGCTGGGGGCCGGGCGGCGCGTCGCGCCGGCCTGCACGCCCGACCGTTTTCGGTTTCATGGCGTTCTCGCTCGTTGCCTCTTTTTTCGGCAGGCTAGGGCAATTCCGCCCGCATGTCGCGTATTTTCTGTCGCGAATTGCCGTTATCCGCGCTGGTGAGGCGGATCGGCCCGATGCCGCGACGCGGGCGGCGGCGCTGTCGCAGTTCGGCGGTTCCGTCTGGACCTTGGCGCCCGCATGGTCCATATCTGCGCGCAACGAAAGGCCGGAGGCACCGATGGGAATCCTGAACACTCTATTGCGCGCCGTGACCTGGTGGAACGGGTCGACGCTCAACACCCAGTTGTTTACATGGCGCAAGGGCAACAAGGTGGGCGAGGACGATCAGGGCAACATCTTTTACCGCAACGCCGACGACAGCCGGCGCTGGGTGATCTTCAACGGCGAGGCCGAGGCGTCGCGCATCAGCCCGGAATGGCACGGCTGGCTGCACCATACATGGGACGAACCCCCGAGCGAAACGCCGCTGCAGCACAAGCCCTGGGAAATCCCGCATCAGGAAAATCTGACGGGCACGGCACTGGCCTATGCGCCGGCGGGGTCGATCCGCCTCGGGCGCCAGCCGGTCGAGCGGCGCGACTACGATGCCTGGAGCCCGGAATAGGCGGGTCGCGCAGGTGTCCTACAACCCTACCGAAGTCATGGTTGGCGGTGCCGTTCTGGCCGCAGCCGTCGCATTCGCCGTCTATGCCGGCCAGGCCACCGGTCTGTCGGGCGGTGGCGGTGGCAGCTATCAGTTGTCGGCTTCGTTCAGGTCGCTCGAGGGGGTGGGCATCGGCACCGATGTCCGCCTCGCCGGGGTCAAGATCGGGACCGTCACCAGCGTTGAACTGAACCCCCAGACCTATCGGGCCGATACCAGGGTTTCGGTATCGAGCGGAATAGAAATCCCCGATGACAGCGCCATCGTGGTGTCGTCCGAGGGATTGCTTGGCGGCAATTTCGTCGAGATCGTGCCGGGCGGATCGCCCTTCTTCTTCTCGCCGGGCGACGAGATACACGATACCCAGGGCGCAGTAAGCCTGATTTCCCTGCTGCTGAAGTTCGTCACCGCCGACGACAGCGGGGCGGCAGAGTGATTCGCGCGCTGGCCGTTGCTCTGCTGTGCCTTGGCGGTTCCGCCGCCGCGCAAACCGGCAACGACACGTTCGCGCCCGCACCCGGGCAAGAGGGTGCTTCGGGCCGGGGTGCGGTGCTGCGGGGCCTGGACAAGGTCAACGGCCATACGGCGGATGTCGAGATCATGACCGGCCAGACGGCCGAGATATTCGGACTGGACGTGGCGCTGGGCGATTGCCGCTATCCGGCCGACAACCCAACCGGCGACGCGTTCGCCTATCTCACCATCTGGGGGCACGGCGCTACCGATTGGGTGTTCGACGGTTGGATGATAGCCTCATCGCCCGCCCTCAGCGCGTTGGATCATAGGCGTTACGACGTCTGGGTATTGCGTTGTATCACGTCCTGAGCGGCGGGAATGGGCGGCGCGGTGAAATCCGCCCCTAGCTCAAGCGCCCGCGCGAGTTGCAGACGATACTCCGCGCGCCCGATCTCGATACCGCCAAGCGAGGCCAGGTGATCCGTCAGGAACTGGGTGTCGAACAGGACGAATCCGCCCTTTCGCAGCCGGTCGACCAGGTACGCCAATGCGACCTTTGAGGCGTCGGTGCGCCGCGAGAACATGCTTTCGCCGAAAAACGCCGCCCCGAGCGTGACGCCAAAGACACCGCCCGTCAGCGTGCCGTCCTGCCAGACCTCAAGCGAATGCGCATGGCCCATCGCGTGCAGATCGAGATAGACGGCGCGCAGGCGTTCGCTGATCCAGGTTTCCGTGCGTCCTGCGCATCCGTCGAGCACGCCGGCGAAATCCCGGTTGATGGTGATCTCGTGGCCGCCGCGCCGCATGCGCCTTGCCAGCGAACGCGAGATCCGGAACCCGTTAAGCGGGATTATGCCGCGGCGGCGCGGATCGACCCAGAACACCTGCGTATCGTCGCGGCGTTCGGCCATTGGAAACACACCCATGGCATAGGCGCGCAGCAGCAGATCGGCGGTCAGGTCGGGTTCGTCCCTCATGGCCGCAGTTAATCGCGCGGTCGCGGGTTTGACCAGCCATCGCCTGACCTGGCGCGCCCGGACGGCGCGCGCTTGAGCGGACGCGTGCCACCGGGGGCGGCTGCGCGGCTATTTCGCCAGGTTCTTCGCCAGCCAGCGTTCGAGCCAGTGGATGTCGTAGTCGCCGCTCTGGATATCGGGTTCGGCAAGCAACGTGCGGAACAGCGGAATCGTGGTGTCGATGCCGTCAACGATCAGTTCGCCAAGCGCCCGGTTGAGCCGCGCCAGCGCCTCGGGCCGGTCGCGGCCATGCACGATCAGCTTGCCGATCAGCGAATCGTAGTAAGGTGGAATTACATAGCCGTCGTAAAGCGCCGAATCCATGCGCACACCAAGGCCGCCCGGGGCATGAAAATGCGTGATCCGGCCGGGGCAGGGGGCAAAGTCGGGCAGGCGTTCGGCGTTGATGCGTACCTCGATCGCATGGCCGTTGATCGTCAGGTCGTCCTGCGTGAAGGACATGGGCAAGCCCTCGGCAACGCGGATCTGCTCGCGCACCAGATCGACACCGAAGATGGCTTCGGTAACGGGGTGTTCGACCTGAAGGCGGGTGTTCATTTCGATGAAATAGAACTCTCCGTTCTCGTACAGGAATTCCACCGTTCCGGCGCCGACATAGTTGATCTTGGCCACGGCATCGGCGCAGATCCGCCCGATCCGGGCGCGTTCCTGCGCCGAGATGCAGGGGCCGGGCGCTTCCTCGAACACCTTCTGGTGGCGGCGTTGCAGCGAACAGTCGCGTTCGCCCAGATGCACGGCGCCGCCCTTGCCGTCGCCGAACACCTGCAATTCGATGTGGCGCGGCGTGGTCAGGTATTTCTCGATATAGACCTCGTCATTGCCGAACGCCGCCTTGGCCTCGGCGCGGGCGGTGCGGAAGGCATGCTCCATCTCGTCGGCATCGCGCGCCACCTTCATGCCGCGCCCACCGCCGCCGGCGGTGGCCTTGATGATGACCGGATAGCCGATTTCGGCCCCGATGCGCCGGGCCGCGTCGAGATCCGGCACACCGCCAGCCGAACCCGGCACCACCGGGATGCCCAGCGCCTTGGCGGTGTCCTTGGCGGGGATCGTGTCGCCCATGATGCGGATGTGGTCGGCCGACGGGCCGATGCAGGTCAGCCCGTGATCTTCGACGATCGGTCCGAATTGCGCGTTCTCGGACAGGAAGCCATAGCCTGGGTGGAT
>JBKEDD010000031.1:0-2296 GCA_047975215.1 Jhaorihella sp. | reverse complement strand
TGCATCAAACACCATGAGTTTTTCGAGGCGTCCAGATTTGAGGTTGTGATTTAAGGAGGATTTGGGGTTCGTCGCAGTTACGAAGGAACGAAGATGAAGCCCAAATCCTCCTTTTCAAAATCGCCGTCGAAGGCCCCTGCGGAGCAGGTGGTGAAGGACATCAGGCGGCAGACGCGGCGCCACTTCTCGGCCGAGGACAAGATCCGCATCGTGCTCGAAGGCCTTCGCGGCGATGACAGCATTGCCGAACTGTGCCGCAAGGAGGGCATCGCCCAGAGCCTGTACTACACCTGGTCGAAGGAGTTCATGGAAGCGGGCAAGCGGCGCCTGGCCGGCGACACCGCCCGTGCCGCGACCACCGGGGAGGTTCAGGATTTGCGCCGCGAGGCCCGTGCCCTGAAGGAATGCGTGGCCGACCTGACGCTCGAAAACCGTTTGCTGAAAAAAAGCATGATCGCGGATGGGGGCGACGACGAATGAGGTATCCTGCATCCGAGAAGCTCGAGATCATCAGGATCGTCGAGCAGTCGCACCTGCCGGCCAAGCGCACCCTGGACCAGCTCGGCATCCCCCGCCGAACCTTCTATCGGTGGTACGACCGCTACCTCGAGGGCGGGCCGGAAGCGCTGGAAGACCGGCCATCGGCGCCGAGCCGCGTGTGGAACCGCATTGGCGACGACATCCAGGACCAGATCATCGAAATGGCGCGGGAGGCCGACGCGACCAATCTCAGTCCGCGCGAACTGGCGGTGCGCTTCACCGGCGAGAAGCGCTACTTCGTATCGGAATCGACGGTCTACCGGCTGCTCAAGGCCCACGACCTAATCACCAGCCCGGCCTTCGTCGTGATCAAGGCTGCCGATCAGTTCCACACCAAAACCACGCGGCCGAACGAGATGTGGCAGACCGACTTCACCTACTTCAAGATCATCGGGTGGGGCTGGATGTACCTGTCGACCGTGCTCGACGACTTCTCGCGCTACATCATCGCCTGGAAGCTGTGCACCAACATGCGGGCCGAGGACGTGACTGACACGCTGGACCGCGCCTTGGCGGCTTCGGGCTGCGACAGCGCCACCGTGCTGCACAAGCCCCGGCTGCTCAGCGACAACGGCCCCAGCTACATCGCTGGCGAACTGGCGGAATACATCGAGGCTCGGAAGATGAGCCATGTCCGCGGCGCCCCGTGTCATCCCCAGACCCAGGGCAAGGTCGAGCGCTGGCACCAGACCCTGAAGAACCGCATCTTGCTCGAAAACTACTTCCTGCCCGGCGACCTCGAGGCCCAGATCGAGGCCTTCGTCGAGCACTACAACCCCCAGCGCTACCACGAGAGCCTGAACAACGTGACGCCCGCCGACGCCTACTTCGGCAGGGCGCCGGCCATCCTCAAACAACGTGAAAGGATCAAACGACAGACCCTCGAATATCGGCGCTTGCAGCACCGCAAGCTCGCCGCATAACATCATCCCAAAGACGAGGCCCGCTCTCCGCTAATCCACGCCCCGAGTTGCGCCAAATGTTCTGACGACGGACACTGATAACACGCGCGCCACTGCGGCAGGTCGAATACGATGCGGCATTGGCCCCGAAAGCCCTGAGACTGTCGCTGCTGCTCGATCATCCGGTCTACGATTGTACCTATCTCGCGCTCGCGATGGCACGTGAGGCGCCGGTTATCCCCGCGGATCGCCGTTTTGTCAGCGCCGCCGGCAAAGTCGCAGAGGCGGCGCCCTTCGTCCGTCTGCTGACCGAATCCGCTTCGCATTAGAGCAGCAACCGTGTAGCGGTTTCGTGGCGAAGCCAAGGGCTGCGATAAACCCCTCGCATTCACTCGGGAGGAGATGAATCAGGGATCGACCAAAAGCGCAACTGTAATACTAGGCGAGCATTGATTCCGGCATTCTTATCAACAATTCCGAAAGTCCCTTCGCTCCGGCAGCAAGGCTGATATGCTGTGACATCATACGCACCGCGGCATCCGCATCCCGGGCGATCAGCGCCTGCAACAACTCCTCATGCTGCTTGAAGGACTCTTGAGCCCGCCCGATCGAACGATATGCCTGGGTCAGATAGCCTGCTGTCCGCGGGCGAAGCGACACGAGTTGGGATTTCAGAAAAGAATTGCGGCAACCGTCATACAGTATCATGTGGAATGCACGATTAGACTCAGCCCAACCAGGCTTTTCACCATTCCCGATATTGGATCTGGATGCCTCGTGTACGCGCTTCAATTCCTCCAACTCTTCATCTGTCATGCGCTCGCATGCCAGCCGGGCGCACACCGCTTCCATCT
>JBKEDD010000030.1:0-16943 GCA_047975215.1 Jhaorihella sp. | reverse complement strand
TGGTGGTGTCGGGAACAAGCCCGGTGCTGCTTGACAGCTACCTTGCCGGGGCGGTGGAACTGGACGTTGATGCCATCTGCGACGGCAAGGACGTGCACGTCGCCGGCATCATGCAGCATATCGAGGAGGCGGGCGTTCACTCGGGCGACAGCGCCTGTTCGCTCCCGCCCTACTCCCTGCCCGCCGACCTGATCGAAACCGTCAAGGAACAGACCCGCGCGCTGGCGCTGAACGTGGTCGGGCTGATGAACGTGCAATTCGCCATCAAGGACGGCGAGATCTACCTTATCGAGGTCAACCCGCGCGCATCGCGCACCGTGCCCTTCGTCGCCAAGGCAACCGACAGCGCCATCGCCTCGATCGCCGCCCGCGTCATGGCGGGCGAGAAGCTGGCCGATTTCCCGCTGCGCCCGCCCTATGACGCGGATGCCGACTACGACACCGTGCTGCCGCTGGCCGATCCGATGACATTGGCCGACCCCGACATGCCGTGGTTCTCGGTTAAGGAAGCGGTGCTGCCGTTCGCGCGTTTTCCCGGCGTCGATACGCTGCTGGGGCCGGAAATGCGTTCGACCGGCGAAGTCATGGGCTGGGACCGCAACTTTCCGCGCGCTTTCCTCAAGGCCCAGATGGGCGCCGGGATGAGCCTGCCGCGCACGGGCTGCGCCTTTGTCTCGATCAAGGACACAGACAAGGGCGCGCTGATGCTTCAGGCCGCACAGGTGCTGACGGAGCTTGGCTTTTCGCTGGTGGCAACCAGCGGCACCCAAAGCTGGCTGGCGGCGAACGGCGTGGCCTGCGAAACGGTGAACAAGGTCTATGAGGGCCGGCCAAACATCGTCGACATGCTGAAGGACGGGGGCGTGCAACTGGTGATGAACACCACCGAAGGCGCCCAGGCGGTAGAGGACAGCAAGGAAATCCGCTCGGTCGCGCTTTTCGACCGCATCCCCTATTTCACCACCGCCGCCGGCAGCCACGCCGCCGCGCTGGCGATCAGGGCCCAGGCCGAAGGCGATGTCGGGGTAAAGGCGCTGCAGGGGTAGTTCACGGCGCCAGGGCGCCCGGGCCAGAGGTCGGGCAGACGGCGTTTTCCGGAACCCGCGCCCGCCTGCGCCAACGCGGGACCGGCCCTTGCCCCGGCGCCGCCCCGACTGTAGATTCGCCCGGATCCAAACGGGAATTGCGAAACGTGAGCCACAAAGCCGCCATCACCGGCACCGGGGTCTTCACCCCCGATCAGATCATCACCAATGCCGAACTGGTCGACGCCTTCAATGCCTATGCCGACCGCCAGAATGCCGCCAATGCCGCCGCCATCGCCGCGGGCGACATGGCGCCGATGGAACATTCCTCCGAAGAGTTCATCGTCAAGGCATCGGGCATCGAACAACGCCACGTCATCGACAAGTCAGGCGTTCTCGACCCGGATGTGATGCACCCCCTTCTTCGCCAGCGCGACGATGGCGAACCTTCGCTGATGGCGGAAATGGCGCTCGACGCCGCCCGCAAGGCGCTGGCGGCAGCCGGGCGCGGTGCGGAGGATGTCGATGCGGTGATCTGCGCCGCCTCGAACATGGAGCGCGCCTATCCGGCCATGGCGATCGAGGTTCAGGAACTGCTCGGGGTGCAGGGATTCGCCTTTGACATGAACGTCGCCTGTTCCTCGGCCACGTTCGGCATCCAGGCCGCCGCCGACATGATCCGCGCTGGTTCGATCAGGGCCGCTCTCGTGGTCAATCCCGAAATCTGTTCGGGCCATCTGGAATGGCGCGACCGCGACTGCCACTTCATCTTCGGCGATGTGTGCACCGCCATTCTGATCGAGCGGGCCGAGAACGCGAAAGGCCCGCATTTCGAAATAATCTCGACCCGCTGCGCCACCGAGTTCTCCAACAACATCCGCAACAACAACGGGTTTCTTCGGCGCACCCGCCCCGATGGTCTGGCCGACCGCCGCGACATGCAGTTCACGCAGAACGGACGCAAGGTGTTCAAGGAAGTGCTGCCGCTGGTCAGCCAGCACATTTCCCTCCACATGGCCGATGAAGGCGTTGAAAGCGGCGACCTCAAGCGGCTGTGGCTGCACCAGGCAAACAAGGCGATGAACGATTTCATCGGCCGCAAGGTGCTGGGCCGGGTGCCGGAAGCCGACGAACAGCCCAACATCCTTCAGGACTACGCCAACACTTCCTCGGCCGGTTCGATCATCGCTTTCTCGAAATATTCCGACGACATGGCCGAAGGCGATTTCGGGCTGATCTGTTCATTCGGCGCGGGCTATTCGGTGGGGTCGGTACTGGTGCGCCGCCACCTGTGATGCGAACGACACCGGCGCACCGAAGCGACGCGCCCAATCCAATTCAGTCGCCGAGTTCGACCTTTTCCTCTTCCAGGTGCAGCTTCATGTCGATCAGCACCTGTTGCAGCGCCAGCGTTTCGCGCAGCAACCGCTTGGCCTCGTTCACAGTGATTACCCCGTCCTCGATCGCCTGGCTGTATTCGGCCATCAGCATCGCGAACCGCTGGCTCAGTTCGATCACGTCGGCATTGACGCCACCCGGTTTCGGGGCGTTTGGCTTGCGCTCGTCATAAGATAGGGTGATCTTGCGCAGATCGGCCAGTGCGCTGGTGACATGGGGAAACGACGCTGCCGCTTCCAGCAGGGCGACGGTATCGACCGGCATGAAGCGATCGCCATGTTCGGGATGATCCGAATAATAGCGCCCCAGCGTCGCCTTGGACTTGCCCGAAAGCGTGCAGGCGGCCTCGATCCCGACATCCTTGACCAGGGCTTCGGTGTGCTTTTTCAGATAGGCGCCGACATCCGCCATGTTCACTGTCCCGGCCTTGTTTCGCACCGCACCCGTCCGACGGGGAAAGGCGCGGCCATTTTCCCATTAAGGGTTTCTAATCCATATGCGATGATTTGGCTATCCCTTGGGTATCAGAGGGATTTCGTGAGTGGTGGGCGGAATTTACCGTCGATTGAAGAGTTTGCCGCAGGGTGTATTTGCCCGAGAGGTTTTTGCGGCAATGGTGGCTTTTTGACCATCAGGGGTCGTTGTTGCGGGCCGCATCATGTCCATCCCCAGGGTCATTCATGTCCCGGATTGATGCACCGCAATGGCGGCTCCGTTCGATTCCGGCCCGGCTCCCGCCGCGTTCCCATGGAGTCGGGCCACGAGTCCGCCGCCAAAACCGCTTGCCGCACACGCCGGCCGTGCCGCAAGGGCGCGTGAATTGGGGCGGACATGTCCGATACCCGGTTTTCACCGTCGCTACGGCGCTGTAGAGGGACGGCATGGCCAAGCTCCACTTTCACTATTCGACCATGAATGCCGGCAAGTCGACCGTGCTCTTGCAGGCGTCGCACAATTACCGCGAACACGGCATGGATACCTGTCTGCTGACCGCAAGGATCGACGGGCGCGCCGGGTCGGGGCGCATCGCCTCGCGCATCGGCATCACGGCGCAGGCGGATACCTTCGCGCCCGGCGACGATCTGTTCGCCATGACGGAACGCCGCCTTGCCCGGGGGCCGCTGGGCTGCGTCTTCGTGGACGAGGCGCAGTTTCTGGAGCCGGCGCAGGTCTGGCAACTGGCGCGTGTGGTCGATGATCTGGACGTTCCGGTGATGTGTTATGGTCTGCGCGTGGATTTTCGGGGCGAGCTGTTTCCCGGCTCGGCGACGCTCTTGGCCTTGGCCGACGAGATGCGCGAAGTGCGCACTATCTGCCACTGCGGCCGCAAGGCAACGATGGTGATACGGCGTGATGGCACTGGGCGGGCACTGACGACCGGCCAGCAAGTCCAGATCGGCGGCAACGAAACCTATGTCTCTCTTTGCCGGCGGCACTGGCGCGAAGCGGTCGGCGAACGCCCCTCCCCCAGCCTCTGAAAGTACCCGGGCCGGGGTTCGCGCGTTTTCGCACCGCGGCCGGAACGCCCACGCAAGGTAGGTGCGACATACACCGGCTACGCATTTGCGGGGCGGCCCTTGTCGCCGCAATCGCGATTGACGGCCACAACCGGATCGCGATCCGCGGCGCTGTCAGTGCATACGCCCTCCGTCGGGCACCTTGCCGTCAGGCCCGATCAGCACGATGTCGCCCTGCGCGTCGGGCAGGCCCAGCACCAGAACCTCGGACATGAACCGGCCGATCTGGCGCGGCGGAAAATTCACCACCGCCAGGACCTGCCTGCCGATCAACGCCTCGGGCGAATAACGCGCAACGATCTGGGCCGAGCTTTTCTTCTCGCCGATATCGGGTCCGAAATCGAGCCACAGCTTGATCGCGGGCTTGCGCGCCTCGGGAAAGGGTTCGGCCCGCACCACCGTTCCGACACGAATATCGACCTTCAGAAAATCCTCGAACGTCAGATCAGCCACGCGCCAGCTCCCCGGCCCGCGCGGTCGCCGCTGCGACGGCACGCTTCAGCAGGGCGGGAAATCCGGAATTTTCGTCCATCAGCACTTCCAGCGCGGCCTGCGTGGTACCGTTCGGGCTGGTCACGTTGCGCCGCAGCTGGCCCGGATCCTCCTCCGACGCCTCGGCCAGCGCCCCGGCCCCGGCCACCGTCGCCCTGGCCAGCCGCATCGCCAGATCCGGCGCCAGCCCCTGCGCCTCCCCGGCGGAGGCCAGCGTCTCGATCAGGTGGAACACATAGGCCGGACCGGATCCGCTTACGCCGGTCACGGCATCCATCTGCGCTTCCGATTCCAGCCGCACGGTCTGCCCGACCACCGCCAGCAGCGTCTCGGCCAGCGCCAGTTCGGCGCCGCCCGCCGCGCCGTTGCCGATCAGCGCGGTGATGCCCCGCCCGATGGCGGCCGGTGTGTTCGGCATCGCCCGCACGACCGGCGTTGCCGCGCCCAGCACCGCCTCGAAGGCCGAAATCGGCGTACCGGCCGCCACCGACACGAACAGCGTGCCACCGCCGCCGAGCTTTTTCAGCACCGGCAGCGCGGCGCCCATCATCTGCGGCTTGACCGCGACCAGCACGATCGCCGGGCTTTCAGGCAGCGGGGCGTTGACATGCACGCCCTGGGCCTTCACCCAATCCGAAGGATCCGGATCGATCACCCAGACCGAACCGGGCGGCAGACCACCGGCCAGCCAGCCGCCCAGCATGGCCGAACCCATCTTGCCGCAACCCAGCAGCAACAGCCCCTGGTCGGCCACATCCGACATGTCCATGAATACCACTCCCCGGTTCGTCAGGTCCGGGGCAGAGTCTTACGCCCGCCCGTAGGCCTCCGCAATGGCGACCTGCATCGCATCCTTCGGACTGCGCCCGCCCCAGACCATCAGCTGAATCGCCGGATAATAGCGTTCCGAACCCAGCACCGCGGCCGCGATCATGGTATCGATCTGTTCGGGGCTGGCCACCTGCCCGCCCGACAGCACCAGCCCGTAGCGGTAGACCATCAGCTTCTGGCGGCCCCAATAGGTGAAGGTGCCGGCCCAGCACTGGTCGTTCATTTCATTGATCAGCTCGTACAGACCGCCCAGCCGTTCCTCCGGCGGCTCCATCTCGAAGGTACAGATCAGGCGCAGGGTTTCGTCATGGCCCGACCAGGCCAACGTGATGGAATAGGTACGCCACTGACCTTCGACCGCCATCGCGATCTGGTCGTCGCCGATGCGGTCGAAATCCCAGTCGTGATGCTCGGCCAGATGCTCGACGATATCGATCGGGTGAATGTCGTCTTCCAGAATCTGCTCGGAAAGGGCCATGATGCCACCTCTGTTTTTGCTCTAGCGGCAAGGGTGGGTTGGCGCCCAAGCGCTAGGTGCCTGCTCTAGGAACCGGGATGAACCCCCGTGCCCATACCAGATATGGTGCGGCCTGTCCGGTCTTCTGGCAACCCCTAATCTTGGGGAAAACGACAATAAGTTGTGGATGAGTCCGCCCCCACCCCGAAATCCTGATTTCCGCTCTGGCTTCTTTCTGGTCAAAAATACTCAAGACCAAGGGTCGGTTCGTAGCTTGACATGCGAGAAATCAGCTTCCGCAATGAAATCTGCGAACAGCGACTATTGCGTTCATGCCACCGCCACGCCGCCCTGAACGGCTCCTCACGCCCGGTATTCAAGGCCGATCCGGGCGAACCTGCTCATGCCGCGCCCTCGCAGTGACACCGGCAACGACACCGGCAGCGGCCCGTCGCCGGGCGTTGCGATCAACGCATGCCGGCTACGTGCCGGACGCGGCGCGTTGCAGCATCCCGAACAGGTCGCGCGGGTCGTCGGGGTCGGCGATGATGTCAAGCTCCTGGTAGAAGGGATGATCTTCCAGCCTGTCGCGCAGGTAGCGGAGCGCGCTGAAATCCTCGATGGCAAAGCCCACGCCGTCAAACAGTGTGATCTGGCGGTCGCTGGTGCGTCCCGGAACCGCCCCGGTGACGACCTGCCACATCTCGGTCACCGGAAAATCCGGCGGCATCTGCTGGATCTCGCCTTCGATACGGGTTTGGGGGGCGTATTCAACGAACACGTCGGCGCGGGCCAGAATGCCCTTGTGCAATTCGGTCTTGCCGGGGCAATCGCCGCCGATGGCGTTGATGTGTTTGCCGCTGCCGACCATGTTGTCGGTCAGGATGGTGGCATATTGCTTGTCGGCGGTGCAGGTGGTGATGATCTGCGCGCCCTCGATCGCCTCTTGCGGCGTGGCGCAGGGCACCAGATCGAACCCCAGGCGGCTCAGGTTGCGGACCACCTTGTCGGTCGCCGCGCGGTCGATGTCATAAAGCCGAAGCCTGTCGATGCCGCAGATCGCGCGCATCGCCAATGCCTGGAATTCCGATTGCGCGCCGTTGCCGATCATCGCCATGACCCCGGCGTCCCTGGGCGCGAGGTGGCTGGCGACCATCGCGCTGGTCGCCGCCGTGCGCAGCGCGGTCAGCAGGGTCATTTCGGTCAACAGTTCGGGATAGCCCGTATCGACCCGCGCCAGAAGGCCAAAGGCGGTCACGGTCTGCAGGCCTTCCCTGGTGTTCTTGGGGTGGCCGTTGACGTACTTGAAGCCGTAATCCTCGCCGTCGGAGGTCGGCATCAGTTCGATCACGCCCTCGGCGGAATGGCTGGCGATGCGAGGCGTCTTGTCGAACTTCTCCCAGCGGCGGAAATCGTCCTCGATATAGCGCGCAAGGTCGTTCAGCATGGCTTCGATGCCGATGCCGTGAACGAGCTTCATCATGTTCTCGACGCTGACGAAACGGATATAGGCAAGTTCGGACGGCGCGGGCGCAGGGGTAAGGGAATGTGCGGGCATGGCGGGTCTCATGTATGGCTTCGGGTCGGGCGGTCGAATACCCGGCGCCCGAACAGCGACGCGGCGAGGTCGACCATGAGGCTGGCGGTGCGGCCCCGGTCATCGAGAAAGGGGTTGAGTTCCACGAGGTCGAGCGAAGTCACCAGCGCGCTGTCGTGCAGCATCTCCATGACCAGATGCGCCTCGCGGAAGGTGGCGCCGCCCGGCACGGTGGTACCCACGGCCGGCGCGATGGCAGGGTCGAGGAAATCGACATCGAGCGAGACATGCAGGATGCCGTCCGCCGCCCGGACCCTTTCCAGAAACTCCGCCAGCGGTGCGGCGATGCCGCGTTCGTCGATCTGGCGCATGTCTATGGCTGTCATGCCGGAACGCGTGATGAACTCGCGCTCCGCCATATCGACCGAGCGCAGCCCGATGAAACCCACGTTTTCGGCCGGTACAGGCGCCTTGAGCGCGGGAAACCCGTCAAAGCCGGCCTGCCCCGTCACATAGGCGATGGGGGTGCCGTGCAGATTGCCGGAGACGGTGGTTTGCGGCGTGTTGATGTCGGGGTGCGCGTCGAGCCAGAGCACGAACAGCGGGCGCCCGGCCTTTGCGGCGTGGGCGGCGGCCCCCGCGACGGTGCCCAGCGACACCGCATGATCGCCACCCATGAAGATCGGAAACCCCTCGTTCATCGCCGCCTCGGCCGCCTCGGCCAGAAGCCCGGTCCAGGCGGCGCACTCGCCAAGCGCGTGCACCTCGCCCGGCGGCGCGTCGGCGACCCATGCGGGGCCGGGCAGATTACCGCGATCTTCCGACTGCCAGCCCAGTTCGCCAAGCATTTCGGCCAGCCCGGCGGTCCGGTAGGCATCCGGCCCCATGATGCAGCCGCGCCGCCGCTTGCCGCAATCCATGCCGGCGCCGATCAGTATGCATTTCCGGGTACTCATGCCGTTTCTCCTTGTGCAAGCGCCGCCGCCGCGATGATCTCTGCCAGCGGGTCGGACCGGCCGGCCGCGCCAAACCCCAGGCCCGCGCCGGGGCGTGTCCTTGCGGCACCCTGCCCCTCCGGATCTCGTCATAGCATCGAAATCGTTCATGTGCCTAGTGACGTGGAATCGTAGTTCGACACATCGAAATCCGGGCACAACACAGGTTCGTGCCCGCGCCTCACGGGGCGGGGCCGGGCACGAACCGGATCGCGAGCGATCCGGGAGCAGTTGGCGCATGGTGCGAACCTTGGGTTCGGGCGACTAGCAGCGGGTGGCGATCCTCCGCGAGTCTTTCGCCCGGGCGACCTTTGTTGACAGGTAATATTGACTCGGCCAAGCCGAAATCAACAATACCCACCCTTCTCGGCTGGCCCACCGAGCGGGGGCTGTGCGAACGAAGCCGGCGCATCCCGGTCGCGACATCGGTGCGGAATTCGGGCTTGGTTCCTGACGCGTATCTGCGAATGACTTAGATAAAATGACTTTGACTATGCTTTACTTTCCTGAGCAGTAACCCCATGTGAGTGCCATCGGGGAGTAGCGACCGCTTTCGCAGCGGGGGCACGTCAACATACTCGCGGAGAATCCGCGTGGCGTGTCTGGCCCAACGGGTTTTGCAAGACCGTGGCGAAGTGGCTCTGCGGGCGGAGTCCACGTATCGCCCGGCACAGCCCTCGGGGAATCACCCATGACTCCAATTTCCATTGGCATCCTCGCCGTCTCCATGTCGATTGATGCCTTTGTTGCCTCCATCGGCAAGGGCACCACGGAGGATCGTCCCAATCTCGCGATGACCTTGCGCACCGGAGCAATCTTTGGCGTGATAGAGGGCATCACCCCTCTGCTTGGCTGGCTCGCGGGCACCATGGCTTCACCATATGTCGCTGAGGTCGATCATTGGATCGCTTTTTTCCTGCTCGCGGGGGTCGGCACTCATATGGCGCTACAGGCCTGTACACGCGCCGAGGATGAACCTCGCGCCACCTCAACATGGGCTACGGTCGTAACCGCAATCGGCACATCGATCGACGCCATGGCCGTCGGGGTCTCGCTGGCCTTCCTGCAGGTGAATATTCTGATCATCGCCATTTTGATCGGCGCAACAACCATGCTGATGAGTTCGGCAGGCCTAATCGTTGGCCGCTATGTCGGCGGCCGTTTCGGTCGGATTGCGGAGACCCTCGGAGGGTTTGGCCTGTTCGCAATCGGCACGATGATCCTCTGGGAGCATCTCAGCAGTGCACCCTAGGGTCAGGGTACAAAACCGGCAGATGACGAGAGCCGCGAGGGCGATGGCCGAAAGGAGGACTTTTGGGCACCGGTCGTAGCGGGTTGCCACACGCCTCCAGTCCTTGAGCCTGCCGAACATGATTTCGATGCGATTGCGCCGCTTGTATCGGCGCTTGTCGTATTTGACAGCCGTCTTGCGCTTATTTCGGCCTGGGATGCAGGCGCGTATTCCCTTGTCCTGAAATGCTTCTCTGAACCAGTCAGCGTCACAGCCACGACCCGAATTGCGCACAGACAAAGTCGGCGCGTGTTGCAATGTCGGCGCGCTGCAGCTCCGTGATCTCGTATCCTAGTGCAATGTAGGTCTCCCGCATGACTGCATAGGTTGCCTTGGCCTCGGCGCGGCTCTGCTTGCGTTCGGTGTCCTGTGTGAAGATCTCATCCCAATACGGCGCGAGAAAGACACAGGCGTTGTAGCTCGCTGCCTTGGCCGCCGCGGCGATGTGGGGCGGCACGGGAAGGCCGCAGAGTGTCAGGTAGCCCGTGATGTCGGGAATGCCTCGGTCGAAGATCACGGGGCCTGAGAGTGCCTGTGCGGCGCTGTAGGCGCGCAGGTCGCGCTCCAGCATCCGTTCGGCGTAGGCCATACGATCCGCCCAGGGCAGGGCGTCCCCGCCGCCTGCCATCTCTTCGCGGATGACTGCGCGACCGGATTCGGGGATCGTGTGGAAGCCGCGGCGGGCGAGTTCGGTGAGCAGGCTGGTCTTGCCCGCACCGGGACCGCCCGTCACGACGAAGAAATGGTCGCTCATGGGCCATCCTCGGGTTTGACAGGAGAGGGGCTGCGCAGCGAACGGCACGCCATGTGCATGGATCAAAGCAGCATAGACTTTCGTAGGGAGAACAGCACCCGTTTGCGCAGCAAAGGCAAGTCATCCGACGCGAAAGGCAGAACTATCCGGTGCTTTTCATACGGATTATGGTGGGCCTAACGGGAGAAAGCTCGAACCAGCTTTTCCAGGCTCTTGAAGAATGGCAGCACCATCTCGCATCGATAGACGCTAAGAGTCTGAGGTGCGAAAATGACGAATTCGCGCTATAAATTCAGTGAGATAGCCAGGCCTGAGGCGAAAAAGGCGGATTATCCGCCGCCTTTTTCGCTACGGCTGACCTATGAAGAGCGGGCGCGGTTGGATGCTGAAAGGGGCGACAAGTCCCTAGCGGCATACATCCGAGAGCGTCTCCTTGGCGATGATGCTGCGCCGCGCAAAAAGTGCGGCAATAGCCCTGTTCAAGACAAGGAAGCACTTGGTCGTGTAGCGGGTGCTTTGGGTCAGTCGCGCCTGTCCCAAAACATGAACCAACTCGCCAAAGCGGTGAACACGGGCTCCCTGCCCGTCACGCCCGAAACCGAAGCGGAGATCAAGGAAGCCTGCCGCGAAATCTCGGAAATGCGCGCGGAACTCTTGGCTGCTCTCGGCAAAGTGCCAGGGGGCGAGCCATGATCTTGAAAGCCAAAGAGCGCGGCAATGCCCCGCAGCTCGCCCGCTACCTGCTGGCGATGCGGGACAACGATCATGTCGAACTGCATGACGTGCGCGGCTTTATCAGTGATGATCTGGTCGAGGCGTTCGGCGAAGCCGACGCCATCGCACGGGGAACGCGCTGCGAAAAGCATCTGTTCTCGATGAGCTTCAATCCGCCCGAAGGCGCGAATGCGTCCATCGAGGGCTTTGAAAAGGCCATCGAGAAAGTTGAAGCAAAGCTCGGGCTGGAAGGTCAGCCCCGCGCCATCGTCTTCCACGAGAAAGACGGACGGCGACACGCTCACGCCGTCTGGTCGCGGATCGACAGCGAACGAATGCGGGCAATCAACCTAAATCACTACAAGATCAAGCTGCGCGATGTGTCGCACCAGCTTTATATCGAGCATGGCTGGGCGATGCCGCGCGGCCTGGAAGATCGCCGCCTGCGTGATCCCCTAACCTTCTCGCGAGAAGAATGGCAGCAAGCGCAGCGGGCTGGCCTCGATGCAAGGGAGCTGAAGGCGCTCTTCAAGACTGTCTGGGAAACATCAGACAACCGCGCGGCGTTCGAACAGGCGCTCAAAGAGCGCGGGTTCTGGCTGGCCAAGGGTGATCGGCGCGGCTTTGTCGCGGTCGATTATCGTGGCGAGGTCTATGCCGTTGCCCGCTACAGCGGCGTGAAGGCAAAAGACGTGGCCGCGAAGCTCGGCGATCCGCAGACCCTCCGCTCGGTCGACCAAGTGAAGGCCGATATCGCGGGCGGTATGACGGCCAAGCTGCAAGAATTCATCAAGCAGGCCGAGCGGGACGCGGCGCGCCGGTCTTTGCAGATCGACTTCCGCAAGGCGGAGATTGTCGGGCGGTATCAGGAAGAGCGTCGCGCTCTGACAGAAACCCACGAGAAGCGCTGGCAGGCCGAAAAACGCAAGCGGGCAGAACGGCTGCCGAAAGGGTTCTCGGGCATCTGGCATCGCCTGACAGGCAAATATGCCAAGGTGAAGGAACAGAACGAGCGCGAAGCGCTAGAAGCCCTGCACCGTGACCGCGCCGAGAAAGACGCGCTAATCTCGCGGCAGATTGAAGAGCGGCAGGCTATCCAGCGCGATATCCGAGTGCAGAGAGAAGCGGCGCAAGAAGAGCTGCTGCGGCTGCGCGAGGATGTGGCGCACTACATGCGCAATGATCGGCATGACCCCGATCACACGCCGATGCGCAAGCGAGAGAAAAAACGCGAATATGATGACCGCAAGCGCGAACGCGCCCCGCGCCCGCACCGCAGGCGCGGGTTCGAGCCTTAGTCCGAAGTCGCCAAATGTGAGCCAACACATCAACCTAATGAGAGCTCGACACAAAAACCTAGTCAAGAGTAGACGCAAAAACCTAACTGTGATACAACACAATAACCTAATAATTGCACAGCGCAAAACCCTAACGAAAGATCGAGCAGATGGTGACACCACAGGAAAAACTGGCCGAAGCCCTGGAAGCGCTCAAGGCACTACAGGACGGCGGTACTGTTGCGATACGCTCCACTGATCTATCGCGCCTGCATCGTGAGCGGCTTCTGAAGAACGGCTTCCTGCAAGAAGTCATGAAGGGCTGGTACATACCTGCGCGTCCTGACGAGACGGCGGGGGAAAGCACGGCGTGGTATGCTGCGTTCTGGCCGTTCTGCGCAGCCTACCTTCAGACGCGCTTCGATGATGAATGGTGCCTGTCGCCTGAGCAGTCCCTTGCATTGCATGCAGGCAATCAGACAGTGCCGCGCCAGCTTGGTGTCCGTGCTCCAAAGGGGGGCAACAAACCGACGGCGTTGCCGTTCGGCACGTCGCTCTTCGACATCCGTGCCAGCCTTCCCGCCAAACGGGATATAGTCGAGAAGGACGCCCTGCGGCTCTACGCGCTGCCTGCTGCGCTAATCGAGGCATCGCCTGCATTCTTCCAGCACCATGCAGTGGATGCCCGCGCCGCGCTGGCCAGTATTCAGGATGCCTCGGAGGTTCTGGGTCTACTTCTGGAAGGGGGGCACACTACTATTGCAGGGCGGCTTGCGGGTGCTTTCCGCAACATCGGAAGAGATCGCGTTGCTGATGACATCCTCAGCGCGATGCGCGCCGCTGGATATGATGTGCGGGAACAAGACCCTTTTGACAAAAGGTCGCCGCTTCGTTTGCCGCGCCGCGAAGTTTCGCCTTATGCGGGGCGCATTCGCCTTATGTGGAGCGACATGCGGGAACGGATCATCGAGCGGTTTCCCGCAGCCCCAGGCAAGCCGAACGACATCGACGCCTATCTGAAACGGGTCAGCGATGCCTATGTAACGGATGCCTATCACTCCCTTTCCATCGAAGGCTACCGCGTGTCGCCTGCGCTGATCGATAGAGTCAGAAGCGGTGATTGGAATCCCGAAACCGATGAGCAGGATCGCGAGCATCGCGATGCGTTGGCGGCGCGGGGGTATTGGCTTGCCTATCAGGAAGTCCTGAAAAGCCTCGGCGCAGTTCTCAAAGGTGAGAGCCCTGGTGCCGTGGCGGATGACGATCACGGTGCATGGTATCGCGCTCTCTTCGCCCCAAGCGTGACGGCAGGCCTTCTGCGCCCTGCCGATTTGGCAGGTTACAGGGGCGGGTCAGTGTTCATTCGGCGCTCGATGCACGTTCCGCCTTCATCGGACTCTGTGCGAGACGCCATGCCTCTGTTCTTCGAGCTCCTGACCGAAGAAA
Organism: Jhaorihella sp.; assembly: GCA_047975215.1. Classification (GTDB taxonomy): domain Bacteria; phylum Pseudomonadota; class Alphaproteobacteria; order Rhodobacterales; family Rhodobacteraceae; genus JAGRMG01. The sequence goes on along the minus strand of JBKEDD010000030.1, from coordinate 3,209 downwards.
CCGATCCCGCCGTTCGCGTGGTGCTAGGGCATTTCATCTTTGTCTATATCCACCCCTACACCGACGGGAACGGGCGGATGGGACGTTTCCTTATGAACGTAATGCTCGGCGCGGGCGGCTATCCCTGGACGGTCGTTCCCGTCGAACAGCGAGCTGCCTACATGGCTGCGCTCGAAGAGGCGAGCGTTCGGCACGACATTGCGCCATTCGCCGATATTCTCGGCGAACTTGTGCAAGCGGCGATGGAAGGCAAGCAGCAGGCCAAGCTGCCCAAATGATCGGGCAAATCCGTGAGAATAATGGAAGGGCGCTCTAGGAGCGCCCTTCTTCGTTTTGCGGTGGGGTATCTTCGAGCGGAGCCCGCAGGACGATCCTCCCGTTGATCGGACACGTCTCAAGCTGGAGCGTGTAGCCCTGTCCGTCCTTGTGCGCCCAGGCTGCGCCGACTTTGTTCCAGAAGGATTTTTCGCCCTTCTGCGTGACGTGCCAGGCCAGAAAGTCGGGTGCGTTGTGGGCTTGGGTGTTCGTTGTTTTTTCGCTTGCCATGATCTCATCTCCATTGTTTGGGGTGGCTTGCTAACGCCCTCCCGTCAGGCCGAAGGCATTGGTGCGGGATTCATGGTCAACACGGTCACGCCGAAGCGCAGCGAAGGGGGAGTGGTGCGGGCAGACCATTGAAGACCGAAGCCGCGTTCGGTCAAGAAAATCGCAAAGCGATTATGGGTGTCTTCCAAGCAAGCCCACCTCAATCAAGGGGATGATTGGCGCGGGGGCAGAAAAACGGCGACTGCCCTACAGCCAGCCGCATCCGACATGAACTGCTGCGTGCCTCGCGCATCTTCGAGGTGATAATCTGCATCTGACCAGCGGGCGCGCTGCCATTGGCGTGCTTAGGACGGGTTGAATCTGACGCCCGCGTCTTCCCGATCAACCCGCGATCAATGCTGCTGTGCTTTGCGCGATGCCCGCCGCAAACCGAGTCTGCGCTCCCTGCGCATCCGCCTGTGACGTTCTAGCGTCACCTCCGAACCATCAGAGCCTTCAATGGCCAATGATGATGGGTGCGGGGCCGAAAGGCCCTGAGCGGTTCGGGGCCTCCTTGAAGCCAAAGGAGGATGACATGAAACTTGTCTCTCGATTTGAAGCGGCAACGCTAAGCACACCTGAATTGTACGGTCTGCGCAAAGAAGCGTTCATCGCCTTCAACGCCGCCCCGCGCGGCTCGCAGGAACAGCGCGAAGCGCTTGTGACGATGCGAAACGTAGAAGATGAGCTGGCGACCCGTGCGCCAGGTCTCTAACCCGAAGCGGCTGACCGTGAGGCCAGCCGCACGTTGTTCCAAGATGAAATCACTCAATCCACTAATCTGTGAATACGGTATAGATGGCAACGAACATGGAAATGGCAGCTACAATAAGTGCCCACCAAGCAACCCCTTCCATGCGCCGCTGTGCTGAAATGCTTTCCTTTGTGCCCATGGCAGAAGATAGCTGATTTAGGAATTCTCGCGTATCCTGATCTTCTTCAAGAAGCTGCCGCGAGAGCCGACCAAGGAAGGACTTCAAGCCATCCTTGATTTCAAAGGTCTCCTCGCTGTCAGGACGTACTTGCTGGGTGAAGCCAGTGGCGTTCCATCTAAAGGAGGCATCGTTTTCAGACAACGCCAGGACTTCGCGGGCGATGGAAGGCACCCCGATAGATCGTCGGAAAAAGGCGCTTATTTTTTCGACTTCGCTGATACTGCGGCGCGTCTTCGAACGCGCCGATAGCGATTGGCGGGCTTCCTTGAGGCTCCGAATCAGCTCGCGAAGATAACTTGCGAGCGCGTATCTAGCGATTATCCCTTCCAGCCGTTCATTCGCAAAATAGCTCCTGGAACCGAGGGAGTCACCTCCATAGGTCTTTGTGTCCTCCTCGGTCAACGTATCCCAACGCAAGGCCACGGTCATGTGGTTGGGGTTATTATCGCGTCGTCCCGCATCGATTGAAAATTTCAAGGAAGGCACCGATGTGCACGTCCAGCTACCGAACTCATAATCGATGTTTACAAAGCGAGACCAGTGCTGCCACCCACGATCCTTTTGAGCGTCTCTGTCGAACGGGGTAAACCCCTCCAGCGACAAGAACTCGGCTGTCGGAAAGTGGCTGTGCTCACAATGCTGGCTGAAGAAGCCTGGAAAGTTCTTTGAAAGCCAAGCGGTACCCAGATTTCGGTATTTCTGCCTAACAAGCCTGACGCGCTCTTCCTTCACGTGTTCCACGCCCATGATCGAGTATGCATTAGAGCTCCGTTTGGGGACATAGGTGGTCTTCGCAGGCCGATTGATCGCGCTCGCGTATTCGTGCGACGCCTCGTCAGTGAGAACAAACCCCACGCTCAAACAAGTCGTTGACGGTGTGAGCTGTGATATGTTCACAAGAAGGGTTGAAAATTCCTTCGGGTATTCTGCGGTATATCGAACACCGACATACTTTTTGACTTCGCTTGGCCGATTTATCCAGCCCAACGGCATCCTACCTTCGGTGCCGTAGAGACGCTGTTTTTTGAGCCAATCGACATTCGATCCTTCACGAACTGGCACCCTTTCACTGTCCCATCCGATCTTCTCTAAGCCATCATACAATGTCTCAATTTCGTTGGGGCCGAATATCTCGCTGACCATGATACAGCTAAGTTTGAGGCTTACATCCTCGTCCAACGCCGTTTCTGCATTCGACTTGATGTCACGTTCTCGGTGGTACTCTTTGTTGTCACCGTAGGGGTTGGGAACGATGCTGGGGAAACGCGCATGGATCGGCCAGACGATCCTACGGGCGCGGCTCTTCCATTTTGGCACGGCCTTCGATGCCTTAACTGGAACGTCTTCTTTGGCCGAATCTTCCATATCTCGTAACTGCTCATCCTTCATCGGATAAATATAGCATATCTCGGCGAAATTTGAATAAGGCGTCCGCCCGTAGGGCGGACGCGAGTTTGCCGCTGACGGAGCCGCCGCTTACGCGGCGACTCCTTCTGTTGCTTCGGTCTGGGCTTGGAAGCCATGCAGGAAGTCTGCTGCCTTCTGTGCGTGGGCGGCTGCCGAGAAGATCGCCCGCTTGTCGTCCTTCAGCACCTTGAGCCAGCTCTGGATGTCAATCGGCATTGAAGTTTGACCCCCTATCGGCATCCAATATTGACCCCCTTGGTGGTGAGCAGGCCCGGCGCTGCG
>JBKEDD010000029.1:0-12578 GCA_047975215.1 Jhaorihella sp. | reverse complement strand
TCGACGCGCTGCTGGTGATCGGCGCCGAGAACTCCAGCAACTCCAAGCGCCTGGTTGAGGTTGGCCGGGCCGCCGGCTGCGGCTATTCGCAACTCGTCATGCGCGCCGACGCCATCGACTGGCGTGCGATCGAAGGCGCCCGCGCGGTCGGCGTGACCGCCGGCGCCAGCGCCCCCGAGGTGCTGGTGAACGAGGTGATCGACGCCTTTCGCGCCCGCTATGACGTGACCGTCGAAATCGTCGAGACGGCACAGGAGAATGTCGAATTCAAAGTCCCGCGCGTGCTGCGCGAGCCGGTCTGAACGGAAGCCGGGGGGCGTTGCCCCCCGGACCCCCCAGGATACTTGAGGTCAGAAGAAGGGGAGGGGTCGTCATTGACCGAGGGTGTGCGGGTGATGTGGATGCGGGGCGGGACCTCGAAGGGCGGCTATTTCCTGGCCGAAGACCTGCCCGCGGAGAGCGGTGCGCGCGATGCGCTGTTGCTGCGGATCATGGGGTCGCCCGATCCGCGCCAGATCGACGGCATGGGCGGGGCCGATCCGCTGACCTCGAAGGTGGCGGTGGTGCGCGCCTCAGAGCGTCCGGGCGTCGATGTCGACTATCTGTTTCTCCAGGTTTTCGTGGACCGGCCCATCGTGACCGACGCGCAGAACTGCGGTAATATCCTGGCCGGGGTCGGCCCGTTCGCCATCGAGCGCGGCCTTGTCGCGGCACGGGACGGCGAGACGCCGGTGACGATTGGCATGGAGAATACCGGCCAGGTTGCCGTGGCGCGAGTACAGACGCCGGGCGCGCGTGTAGACTATCGCGGGGCGGCCGCCATCGACGGGGTGCCCGGCACCGCCGCGCCTGTTCGCATCGAGTTTCGCGACACCGCCGGGTCGAGCTGCGGTGCGTTGCTGCCGACCGGCAATGTTGTGGATGTTATCGAAGGCGTCGAGGTGACCTGTATCGACAACGGCATGCCTTGCGTGGTGCTGCGCGGCGAAGACATGGGAATTGCCGGCGATGAAAGCCCGGAGATGCTGGATGCCGATGACGGGCTGCGGGCGCGGCTCGAGGCGATCCGCCTGGCGGCGGGGCCGCGGATGAACCTGGGCGATGTCTCAGAGAAGTCGGTGCCCAAGATGGTCATGATCGGTGCGGCGCGCGCCGGCGGCGCCATTGCCACCCGCACCTTCATTCCGCATCGCTGTCACAAGAGCATCGGGGTTCTGGGGGCCGTCAGCGTCGCCACGGCCTGTCTGCTGGAGGGTTCGCCCGCCTATGCGCTGGCGGTGCGCGGCGAGGGGCGCCGCCGCAACCTGGCCATCGAACACCCGACCGGCGCGATGACGGTGGTGGTGGATCTGGACGCAACCGGCGTGGTGCAAAGCGCGGCCATCCTGCGCACGGCGCGCAAGCTGATGGACGGGATCGCCTTTGCCGGGTGATGCGGCGGGTCTCGGCCGCGTCGGTTAAGTTGGTGCGTCCCTCGCGGCGTATCCCGCGGATGATGGCGCAGCTTCGGGCGGCGATCATCGGCGTCGCGTCGTCGCATGGTGTATCCATCAGAAGGGCGTTCGGGTCGGCAACCATGGCACGCCCTGTCGCCGGCATCTGCCGCTTCAGCCTGGCCGCGGGGCGCGTGCGGCGGCCCAGTCGCCGCTGTCCAGCAGCCCGAGAACGACCTCGCGCAGCAGATCGCGAATGGCTTCCTGGGCACGGGTGACAGGCCGCCCGGAGGGGTAGATCAGATGCGCGCCCCGCCACAGGCCGGGGTGGGCAATGCGGCTGACGGAGAGGCTGCCCGCCTGCGATTCCGCCAGAACCGCCCGGGACGGAAGAATGGACGCGCCAAACCCCGCCTCCACCAGGCGCTTGATGTTATTGTAGGAATCGATTTCGATGGCGACATTCGGGACCATCCCCAAGGCATCGAACGCGGCGTCGATCTGAGTGCGCAGCCCGTGTGCGCCGCTTGGCGCGACCATTGGCACATCGCGCAACCCGGCAAGGCTCATTTCCGCAAGGCACTCGGTATCGCCGCGCCACAGCACGACCAGTTCTTCCTCCAGCAGCAGTTCCGAAGCGATGCCATCCAGGCGCGAGGCCTCGTAGAGCACTGCGATATCCACCCGCCCCTCGGACAACCAGCCCGCGATGAAGCCGCTCATCGCTTCGGCGATGTTCAGCCTGATCCGCGGATACCGCTCGCGCGCCGCCGTGATCAGAGGCAAGGCGACGATGCCGCTGATCGTCCCCGGGAGACCGATGCGAACGACGCCGGCCGGGTCTGCGTCAAGGGTTCGGATGTCATCCTCCATCCGTGCCAGATCGTCCAGAAGGGCACGCGCCCGGCGGGCGAGCAATTCGCCTGCCTCGGTCGGGCTGACGCCTGCCCGGCTGCGGTCCAGAAGGCGGGTGCCCAGCTCTTCCTCCATGTTCCTGACATGCAGCGACAGCGCGGGTTGCGCGATGTTCAGCCCCCTTGACGCGCGGGTGATGGAACCATGTTCCACGATGGCAAGGAAATAGCGCAACTGCCTGATATCCACGGTCTGGACCCGGCCTTTCCATATGGTGACGTTATCGAAACTATCGAAAACATATATTTGTGCAATGCCTCATCCGGGGGTAATCCAGAGGCAGCCTCAACCTCCGGTGCGAACCTGCCCATGAACGTGCTTTCAGACGAACATCAGGACATTCGAGAGGGGGTGCGCGCCCTTTGTGCCGGGTTTCCGGCCGAATATCACCGCAAGGTGGACGAGTCGCGGGCCTATCCCGAGGGTTTTGTCGAGGCGCTGACGCGCGAGGGCTGGATGGCGGCGCTGATTCCGTCGGAATACGGCGGCTCGGGCCTCGGCCTGACCGAAGCCAGCGTGATCATGGAGGAAATCAACCGCGCCGGCGGCAACTCCGGTGCCTGCCATGGCCAGATGTATAACATGAACACGCTGGTGCGGCACGGTACGGAAGAACAGCGCCGGCGCATCCTTCCCAAACTGGCCAGCGGCGAATTGCGGCTTCAGTCGATGGGAGTGACCGAGCCGACCACCGGCACCGACACCACCAGGATCAAGACCACTGCGGTCAGACGTGGCGACAAATACGTCATCAACGGCCAGAAGGTCTGGATCAGCCGGGTACAGCATTCCGACCTGATGATCCTGCTGGCGCGGACGACACCGCTGGCCGACGTGCAGAAGAAATCCGATGGTCTCTCGATCTTCCTCGTCGATATCGGGGAGGCGATGAAAGGCGGGATGGAGGTCAAGCCTATCCGCAACATGGTCAACCACGAAACCAACGAATTGTTCTTCGACAACCTTGAAATCCCGGTGGAGAACCTGATCGGCGAAGAAGGCAAGGGGTTCAGGTACATCCTCACCGGGCTGAATGCCGAACGCGCCCTGATCGCGGCCGAGTGCATTGGCGACGGCTATTGGTTCACCGACAAGGTCACCGCCTATGTCAATGAACGCCGTGTCTTCGGCCGCCCCATCGGGCAGAACCAGGGTGTGCAGTTCCCGATCGCCGAAGCCTATATCGAGGTCGAGGCGGCCAATCTGATGCGCTACAAGGCCTGCGCGCTGTACGATGCGGGCCAGCCCTGCGGCGCCGAAGCGAACATGGCCAAGTACCTGGCGGCCAAGGCCAGTTGGGAGGCGGCGAACGCCTGCATCCAGTTCCATGGCGGTTTCGGTTTTGCCAATGAGTACGATGTCGAACGCAAGTTCCGCGAAACGCGCCTCTATCAGGTGGCGCCGGTCTCGACCAATCTCATCCTGTCCTTCGTTGCCGAACATATCCTTGGCATGCCGAGGTCGTTCTAGATGCTGCCGCTGGAAGGTCTGGAGGTCGTCGCCGTCGAACAGGCGGTGGCGGCGCCGTTTGCGTCGATGCGGCTGGCCGATGCCGGCGCGCATGTGGTCAAGGTAGAGCGGCCCGAAGGTGATTTCGCGCGCGGCTATGACGACGTGGCGGCGGGGCAATCCAGCTATTTCGTCTGGCTGAACCGGGGCAAGGACAGCGTGACGCTCGATCTGTCGTCGGACAGTGGCAAGGCGGCGCTGGGTGGCCTTCTGGCAAAGGCCGATGTGCTGATCCAGAATCTCAAGCCCGGGTCGCTGGCGCGGCTGGGCTTTGATCCCGCGCGTTTGGCGCGGGATTTTCCACGCCTCGTTTGCTGCTCGATCTCGGGCTATGGCGAAACCGGCCCGATGGCGAACCGCAAGGCATATGACTTGCTGGTGCAGGCCGAAAGCGGGCTGTGTTCGATCACCGGCAGCCCGTCGCAAGCCGCGCGGGTCGGTATCTCGATTGTCGATATCGCCACCGGCGCGACGGCCCATTCCGCCATCCTCGAGGCGCTGATCCGGCGTGCCATCACCGGGCAGGGGGCACAGATCGCCGTTTCGATGTTCGACGTTATGGCCGAATGGCTGACCGTGCCGCTGCTGAACCACGAAGATGGCAAATCCCCTCGTCGCGCGGGTCTCGCGCACCCTTCCATCGCGCCCTACGGTGTGTTTCAGCCGAAATCCGGCGCGCCGGTGCTGATCTCGATCCAGAGCGACCGCGAATGGGTCAGGCTGTGCACGGATTTCGTCGGGGATGCCGCGCTGGCAACCGATCCCGGCTTTGCCACCAATGTCGCGCGGGTGCGCAACCGTGCGGATACGGATGCGGTCGTTGCCAGGGCGTTTGGCCGCTACGACGCGGACGAGGCGATTGCACGTCTTTCCAGGGCCGATATCGCACTGGCCTCGGTCAATGACATGGCCGGCCTGTCGGCCCATGCGCATCTGCGCCGCGTCACGGTCGACACCCCGAACGGGCCGGTTTCGATGCCGGCGCCCGGCGCGGTCATTGTCGGCGAGGACCGCACCTACGGGCCGGTCCCCGGGCTCAAACCGCTGGAGGGCTGACAGTGGAGATGGATATCGACCACCTTCGCCAGTGGATCGGCTGCCAACAGAGCGAATCCGAACTGCTGACGCCGATGCTGGTGCGCAAGTTCAATGCCACGTTCGATCGCGTGTCGGGCGCGGCGTTGGGGGATGCGGCACCGCTGCTCATCCATTTCTGCCTTGCACAGCCAATCGCGCCCGGGGCCGACCTTGGTGCCGATGGCCACCCCGCCCGCGGCGGTTTTCTCCCGCCCGTGCCGCTGCCGCGGCGGATGTGGGCCGGTGGCGCCTTTCGCTTTCACGCGGATATCGGTATCGGCGAGACGGTAACGAGGCACTCCACGATCAGGGATGTGGCCATGAAACGGGGCCGCTCCGGCCCGCTTTGCTTTGTTACCGTTGATCATGAGGTAACAAGCGACGGGCGCGCGGTTCTGAGCGAACGTCAGGACATTGTCTTTCGAGACACCGGCGCCCCCGGCGCCGCCGAAGCGGCACGCGCGCCCGATCCGGCGCCCGATCCGGCGCCTGTCGGCAGACACAGCCGCCGGATCGAACCGACCGCGCCGCTGCTGTTTCGCTATTCCGCGATGACGTTCAACGGCCACCGCATCCATTATGACAGGCCCTATGCCACCGGGGTCGAAGGCTACGCGGGCCTTGTCGTGCATGGCCCGATGCAGGCGACCCTGCTGTGCCAGATGGCGGCCGATCTGCGCGGCAAGGCACCCAGTTCCTTCCGGTTCCGCAGCCTGTCGCCGATCTTCGACGATGCCGATTTTACGGTGAATGCCGAATCGGACGGCGAGGCGATGAAGCTATGGACCGCCCGCGCTGGCGGTCCCGTGGCGATGCAGGCGCATGCGGAGTGGTAGCCGCGATCTGCGCCCCGACCGGGGTTCGGGAAGGACCAACGATAGTGTGGCTTCACGTCTGGAAGTTCATCTGGCGCTGATGCCCCGGGTTGTTGCCGGCCCTTGATGCGGCGGCGTGAGAGGGCCACGAACCGGCCACTTGTCGCTTGACCCACAACGACCGATGAAATACGACCCATACGGCTGAGCGGGCGTTGTGTAGTGGTAAGACCTTAGCCTTCCAAGCTAATGACGCGGGTTCGATTCCCGCCGCCCGCTCCAATAATCCCCTCACCACATTGAACTTCCTGAAGTGATGAGGGGCAGCATCGCTATCCCCACCTTATCCCCCACTTGACCGACGCCTGGCCGATTGTTCTGCCAAATCGCCGTCGACCCGCGAAGCTGCACTATCAGCCGTTTCGCCGACCACGTCGGTGGCGCCATCAACCACCTGAATACAGGTGAATGACGATATTTTTTCGGTTCTCTAACCGCAACGGCATGACGCGGCGCAATCATGATCGACTTCTCGCGGATAAAGTATGCCCGCCTGATCTTCGCAGTTCTTTCGACGATCAACATCCCCAACTCGCCCCCTCAATCCTGTGAGAAAGCTGCTGAACAGTATTGTCAGCGGGTCGCTATTGGATGCCGATCACCCCGATACGGGTGGCAGAATTGCATCGCGTTGCACAACCAGTCGCACGGGCGCGGAGCTTGTCCGGTGTGTCAACGTATGACGCGACGCCGTGGGGCTGCTTCACACGACAACCAGCGCCGACAACGCAACCCAGCCAACGGTCTCGGACACGCTTTGCACTGCACCCAGAACATCGCCGGTCTGCCCCCCTATGCGCCTATGGGCCAGCAGCGCAACCAGAGCCGCAGAGAGTGCCATAGCAGAAAGGGCGGGAAAGAAAGATGCACCCAGCGTCAGCGCAAGAAGCGCCGTTGCCAGAACGCCGATAACGGTCGCTTTTGGGGAAACACCGGTTGCCGTGCGGCCCAGCCCATCGGCGCGTGCAGGGGGCATCCAGATCAGCGCCGCCAGCATCAGCAGCCGACTGGCCAGCCCCGCAAAGACAAAGGTGGCGAGCGACGCCTGCGGGCCAAGCTGGGACAGGGCGGCGGCCTTCATCCCGATCATCAAGACCAGCGCGACAACACCGTAGCTGCCGATACGGCTGTCGCGCATGATCTCAAGGCAATGGTCCCGGTCACGCCCGCCGCCCATCCCGTCGGCAAAATCGGCAAACCCGTCTTCATGCAAGGCACCCGATACCCATGTCATCGCCGCAAGCGCCAGAAAGGCCGCAAGGGTCGCTGCCAGCCCAAGGGCAAGACAGCCCTGCATCACGGCCCAGCCTGTGGCGCCCGTCACGATCCCGACCAATGGAAATGCCCAGGCCGATGCCGCAAGCGTCGGTACCGGATCCGGCAGCCGCCCCATGGGCAGCCGAGTGAGCATCATTATGGCAAACCGGATCTGGTGCAGGCGGATCATGGGGTTCAGCCGCCCGCCACGCCCGCTTCTGCAAAGGTTGCCATGCCGCTGTGACAGGCGACCGCGCCGCGCAGGATCGACAATGCCAGCGCCGCGCCGGATCCTTCGCCCAGCGCCATGTCCAACGACAGGATCGGCTCTTTGCCGAAAGCGTCGCACAGGCGGCGGTGCCCCGGTTCGCGGCTGACATGGCCGATCAGGCAGTGATCCAGAAAACCCTTGTCCGTGGCATAAAGCGGCGCGGTGGCGGCCGTGCAGATGAAACCGTCGAGCAAGACAGGCAGGCGGGCCATGCGCGCCGCCAGAACGGCGCCGCAGATTGCGGCCTGTTCACGCCCGCCAAGCGCGGCCAGCTGTGCCAGCCCCCGAGCGGCCTGATGACGGGTGACGGCACGGGCCACAACGCGGGCCTTGTGCGCGATGCCGTCCGCATCCGAACCGGTGCCCGCCCCTACCCAGTCGGCGGCCTCGCCTTTGAACGCCGCATTAGCAAGGGCGGCGGCGACGGTGGAATTGCCGATCCCCATTTCGCCAAGGATCAGCACATCGGCAGAGGTATCGACGGCCTCGGCCCCCTTGCGCATCGCGTCAAGGCAGTCGGCCTCATCCATCGCGGGGCCTTGGGTGAAATCGGCGGTCGGGCGATCCAGATCAAGCGCGATGACCGAAAGTTCGGCACCCGAGACGCGGCACAACTGGTTGATGGCCGCGCCTCCATGCTGGAAATTGGCGACCATCTGTGCGGTGACTTCCTGCGGGAACGGGTTGATCCCTTGCGCACAGACACCGTGGTTCCCGGCAAAGACCAGCGCCTGCGCGCGGGCGATCTGGGGTTTTTCGACACCCTGCCAGCCTGCCATGAAGATCGCCAGATCTTCGAGCCGCCCCAGGGAGCCGGGGGGCTTTGTCAACTGGGCCTGAAGGGCGCGGGCGGCATCGGCGGCGGCGCTGTCCGGTTGCGGCAGGGCTTCGGCAAAGGCTGCGATCTGGTCGAAACTGTCAAAGGACAAGGCTGTTTTCATGTCTATTTCACTTTGATTGGGTGGCCCGCCACGCAAAGCCACAGTTCATCGCAAGCCGCTGCGACCTTCTGGTTCAGAAAGCCCGCCGCATCGCGGAAGTCGCGGGCCAGCTTGTTGTCCGGAACGATCCCGGCCCCCACCTCGTTGGTGACGAAGACAACCGGCGCGCTTTGCGCCGCGAGGGTTGCCAGCAAGCCGTCCGCTTCGGCCTGAAGATCGCGTGCGGCAAACATCAGGTTCGACAGCCAAAGGGTCAGGCAATCGACCAGCCGCGGCCCCTGATCGTCGCTGTTGCGGAGCGCGCCGCACAGGTCCAAAGGCTCGGCAATCGTTTGCCACCCGGCGCCGCGCCGCGCCTGATGCAGTGCGATGCGATCGGCCATTTCGGCATCATGGGCTTGGGCGGTCGCGATGTAGATTGCAGGCAACCCAAGCGCCAGCGTCTGGCGCTCGGCCAGTGTGCTTTTGCCCGACCGCGCGCCACCTGTGATGAGTATCGACTTTCCCATGATCCCGTGACAGATCAGAAACGTCCGAGATAGGGAAGGTCTCTTTGACACCGATCGCCTGCGACGAACTGATCATTCTGCGGCATGCCCCCGCCGATCATGGCGGGCGGCTGTGCGGGCGCACGGATGTGGCGGCCTGCTTACCCGACGAAGGCGAGCTTGCTCCGTTGCGCAGACTATTGGCAAGTTGCGGCGTTGTGACCAGCCCGGCGCGGCGCTGCGTGGAGACGGCGGAGGCGCTGTTTCCGGATCGCAAGATGGCGTCGGACCGCCAGTTGTGGGAGCAGGACTTCGGCGCAGACGAAGGGCGCGCCTTTTCCGCTTTGCCGGATTTGGGGCCGTTGTCGCCGGAGGCGCTGGCGCGTCACTCGGCAAAGGGCGGGGAGAGCTTTCTCGATATGGTGATGCGGGTCGAGCCGGCCTTGCGAGTGCTGTCGGGGCGGGTGCGGCGCGACGGTCCTATCGTGGTCGTCGCACATGCGGGGACGGCACGCGCCGCCCTTGGGCTGGCGCTTGGCACACCCTGGCTTGGCCTGTCATTCGAGATCGCGCCGCTATCGCTGACGCGGCTTCGGTGCCTGGCGGACGGGTTTTCCATAATCGCCACCAATGCGCTGGCCTCTGCGTGAGCGTTCGTGTCGCCGGGCATTTCGGAGAGTGGCTGCAAGGGCGGCTGGGCGCAACCGGGCCGGTTGTTCTGCTGACCGTGGCCTGCCCCGCGCTGTATGTCGAGGCGATGCGCACCGGGGATGGGCCGGTCGCCCTGAGCCAGTCGCCGGTTCTCGTATCGCCGGCACGCGCGCGGGATTTCCTGCGGCGGACCCGTGGGCGAAGCGCCCGTTACCGCCTGACAACGAACATGCCCCCGGGTGGCGGGGCAGGGGCTTCGACTGCCGCGCTCGTGGCTCTGGCCCGGGCAGCACAGGGCGACCCGGCGCGACTGATCGAAGCCTGCCTGGCGGTCGAAGGGGCCAGCGACCCCTTGATGTTGTCGCAGCCGGATCGGGTGCTCTGGGCCTCGCGCGAGGGGCGCGGCGTTGCGGATACGCCCGCTTTGCCCCGGGCAGAGATCATTGGCGGATTCTGGGGTGCGCCCACGGCCACCGATCCGGCAGATACGGAGTTTCCCGATGTTTCTGATCTGGCCCGGCGGGTGAAACCGGGGCTGAGCCTGCCGGAACTGGCCGGGATAGCATCCCTCTCGGCGCAGCGCAGCACCGATATGCGCGGCCCAAAGGCCGACCCGACCAAAGCACTTGCCCGCGATCTGGGTGCACTTGGCCATGTCCGGGCGCATACCGGATCGGCGCGGGGGCTGATCTTTGTACCCGGCACGGTTCCGGGCGGCGCGGAACAGGCGCTGGAGAAAGCCGGATATCAAGGGATCCTGCGCTTTGAAACGGGCGGGAAGCCGCGATGAATTTTGCCGCAATGATGTTTGTGGCCTGCCTGCTGGATGTGGCTTTGGGCTGGCCGGGCCGGCTATATGCACGGATCGGCCATCCGGTGACCTGGATCGGTGCGATGATCGTATGGCTTGAAGCGCGCCTGAACAGCGGGTCCGACAGGAAACGCCTTGCCAACGGCGCGGTCACGACACTGCTCACTGTCCTGCTTGCAGGCGGGGTGGCGCATGTGGTGCAAGCTGCCCTGCCATCCGGTGTTTGGGTGGTAATCATCGGCGGTATTCTGGCTTGGCCGTTGGTGGCGTTGCGTTCGATGTATACCCATGTGGCGGCGGTGGCGCGCCCTTTGGCGACGGGCGACCTGTCGCAGGCCCGTCACGCCGTATCAATGATTGTCGGCCGGGATCCGAGCGTGCTGGATGAGGCGGGGATTGCTCGCGGCGCGCTTGAAAGCCTGGCCGAGAACACCTCGGACGGGATTGTTGCGCCGGTGTTCTGGGGGGTGGTTCTGGGTCTGCCGGGTATCGCCGCCTACAAGGCGGTCAATACGCTGGATTCAATGATCGGGCACCGGAATCCTCGTTATGAGCAGTTCGGCAAGGTGGCGGCGCGGCTTGATGATCTGGTCAATTTGATCCCGGCCCGGCTGACCGGCCTGGGATTTGCGCTTGTCTCGGGTGCGGCGCCGGCTGCGGTGCGTGTCATGGTTCACGATGCAGGGCAACACCGCTCATCCAATGCGGGCTGGCCCGAAGGCGCGATGGCGGGCGCGCTGAACGTGCGCCTGTCCGGGCCGCGTGTCTATGGCGATCGGATCGCCGATGAGCCGTGGTTGAATGAGACAGCGCCGGACCCGACCCCGCTTGACCTGACGCGGGGGTTGCGCCTGTACGGTCGTGCAATGGGGGCCATGGTGGCCGGGCTTGGGCTTTGGGCGTTGATAGGGGGGTAGGTTATGCGCGATCACGGCGGTGATCTGGACCGGGCAAAACAGGTCTACGGAGAGGGCAACTGGCATGACCTGTCCACCGGCATCAATGCGCGCCCCTACCCGGTGGAACGCCTGCCCGGTCACGCGTGGACGACCCTGCCGACCCGATCCGATCTTGCGACGCTGGAAGCGGCGGCGACGCAGCAATACGCCACGCGCGGGCATTGTGTGGCCTTGGGCGGTGCGCAGGCGGCCATCCAGCTTGTCCCGCGACTGCGTCGGTCCGGGCGCGCTTGCGTGGTCGGGCCGACCTATAACGAGCACGCCGCCGCCCTGCGCGCGCAAGGCTGGCAGGTGACGATGGTGTCGGACCCGGAACAGGCCGCTGGCGCAGACCTGCTGACAGTGGTCAACCCCAACAATCCCGATGGGCGCCGCTGGTCGCCCGAGGCACTTCTGGCCCTGCGCGCTCAGGTGGGGCTTTTCATCGTCGACGAGAGCTTTGCCGATACCGAAGCTGGGCTATCCGTCGCTCCTTTCGTGGACGAAGCCGAGACGCGCATGGTCGTCCTGCGTTCCTTCGGCAAGTTCTTTGGGCTGGCGGGTGTCCGGCTAGGCTTTGCGTTGACCGGGTCGGCGCTGGCCGGTCAGCTGCGCGCCCTGGCGGGTCCATGGGCGGTGAGTGGCCCGGCGATAGCCATCGGCACGCGCGCCCTTGCAGATGCGGACTGGCACATGCAGACGCGTGAGCGGCTGAGGCGGGACGCGCAGCGGCTTGACGCTCTGGCGCGCCGGGCCGGGTGGGGGCTTGTCGGCGGCACGCCGCTGTTCCGAACCTATGTCACACCCCACGCAAAGGCCGCGCAAGAGCATCTGGCCCGGCATCACGTCTGGTCGCGCATCTTTCCCTATTCCGAGACCTGGCTCAGGCTGGGCCTGCCGGGGAATTCGGAGGGCTGGGCGGTATTGGAGACTGCGCTGGATGCCTAGGCTCAGAACCCAATCAGATCATTGAAGGATCGGTATTTCTCTGATTCTATTGGCGAAGCATCACAGGAGCAGAGTCATGGCGGTTGAGTATTGGCTTTCGGACAGGGCATGGGCGGCAATCGAGCCTCTCTTGCCGAAGAACCAGCCGGGCGCGCGGCGGGTGAACGACAGACGGGTGATCAGCGGCATCATCCATGTTCTGCGGGTGGGATGTCGCTGGCAGGATTGCCCGCCCGGCTATGGCCCGGCCACGACGATCTACAATCGCTTCAACCGATGGAGCCATCGTGGTCTCTGGACACGCATCTTCGCCGCGCTGTCTGCGCAGTCGGAATTGCCAGACGAATTGAGCATCGACAGCACCGCCGTTCGCGCC
Source organism: Jhaorihella sp. (assembly GCA_047975215.1). Classification (GTDB taxonomy): domain Bacteria; phylum Pseudomonadota; class Alphaproteobacteria; order Rhodobacterales; family Rhodobacteraceae; genus JAGRMG01. Next base: position 88 of record JBKEDD010000029.1, on the reverse strand, counting down.
CACCGCTCCGCCCATGGCGGAAAAGGGGGGCGCAAGTTCAGGCCATCGGGCGCTCGCGTGGCGGCCCGACCACAAAAATCCACGCCCT